>CAZAXD010000015.1:32774-45340 GCA_964489015.1 uncultured Sphingobacterium sp.
CTCGATTCCCAGCCCACCAGACTCGAACCCCCACTAAGGGCTCCTCCCCTCGTCTCACCACCCCCACGATCTGCCCCCACACCCCAAGCCCCATGACAAACGGCAACCACCACATGGATACAAAGGAAAATATTTTTTGGCTTAAGTGGGCCGAAAGCCTTTTCTACGAAGGCATTAAATTTGCCCACGGTATGCCTATGCAGTATATGCAAAACCTACTTAGTCTAGTTCTACTTTGCCTAATAACCCTGCTAGCCTGCAGCCAAGTAAGCACCGCACAAGCTCAGGCCCCAGTTCCCCCTCAGGCTCGAGCGTTACCCCGAAGCGTTATACGCCACTACTGGAAGGGAAATTATCTCCGTGTAAAGGCAGATTATGAGCAGTTGAGCCAGCAAGCTAGCACGCCCCTGAGCGCAGAGGCCAAATTGTACTATGCCAGCAGCTTATACGCTCTAGCGGATAAGCAGCAAGCCTATGAGAGGTATAGGGAGGCTTTCTCGGAGCTTGACGAAAGCCGGGTCGAAGTCCGGTTTATAGCCGAATATGGCCTCTTGTGCTTGTATGCAGGCGACTTTGGCCAGGGGGAAAAGCTAATAACCCGCGTCCTGACTCAATTGTCGGACCCGGACTCGATCGTCTATCTCTCCACGGCCTTGAGCTGGGCCAAGCAGAATGCTAGTTACAAGGACCTACCACTTCTAGACTATGTGTGGGAGGCGCACAACCTATCTATGCTTAATTCCAGTGAAATGGACTACTGTGTCTTTCGGCACAAGGGAAGGTTGTATTATATCAGTCGACGAGAACCGCAGCGGGGCTTAGCACCAGAGGATCAACTCCCGTACGAGGCCCTGTATGTGGCTAGCCTGATAGACACGACGATACGTCCTGTAGGCTTCTTTTCTAAGTACCACGAAGGCATAGCCGGCTTTGTCGGGGATACCCTCATTGTATACCGCTCCAGTAGGCGTCGCGGCGATTTCTACATAGCCTATCCTAAAGAGGGGGGGGCTTGGAAAGAGCCTATCCTCTGGAAAGCCTTTCCCAATAGCCGAAAAGGTAGTGAAGATGCCATTGCTGAAGACCGCAAAACGGGCAGCTTTATCTTTTCTTCTGACCGAAAAGGGACCATCGGTGGCAAAGATCTCTGGGTCGTGCGCCGTCTGCCCGACGGGAAGCTAAGCGAGCCTGAAAACATCACCGAGCTCAATACACCCTTTGACGAAGACAGTCCTTTCCTCGTGGAAGACACGCTTTATTTTGCTAGTAATCGCCCGCAAAGCTTGGGCGGTTATGACCTTTACCGCAGCGTACGCCAAGGCACTCGATGGAGCCCTCCCGAAAGGCTCCCCAAGCCCTTCAATAGCCCTGCTCATGACATTTACCTCACGTGGCTTCATCCAGACTCAGCGATTCTCTCTTCTGACCGCCTGGGGGGCCTTGGTAAAATGGATATCTACCTCGTGGTCAAGAAGCGCCTCCCTCCGCCAGCTGAGCCGCCCATCACCCGAACGTACAGGTTGGAGGGTCGTGCTTATGACCTAAAGACCGGGCAGCCTGTCCTCGCACAAGTTCGTCTTATTCAGAACCAAAATGAGGTCGTGCGCACGGAGACCCAGCCCGATGGCACCTTTAGCCAAGAGAAGCCAGGCGCCGGCCTTTACCTTCTCATAGCCACGGCACCGGGTTACGCCCTCTTTATGGAGAAGGTAGAAATTCCAGACACAGCGGACTGGACGCACGACATTCCGCTGGTGTCGATAGCCGAGCTACGCCGGATTCGATTCCCCCGTGTACACTTTGACTTTGACAAGCACAGCCTACGAATGGAGGCGCCGAAGAGTCTGGATACTGTCCTGACGATTTTACAGACTTACCCGACCCTCATCGTGGAGGTCCAGGGGCACACCGACAGCATCGGCAGCATGGCTTATAACCAGCGCTTGGGACAAAGACGGGCCGAAACGGTACGCCAGTACCTCATCGAAAAAGGCATTCCAGGGACGCGGCTCAAAGCCCGTAGTTATGGCGAAGAAGCCCCTGCAAGCCCAAACTCCACGCCATACTACCGATTTCTTAATCGGCGGGTCGAGTTTAGAATCATTGAAAGTACCGAGGACTTGCCGGACATTTCCGAATAATGACTTAAATTTGCCGCCGTGCACCATGCTCTTCTCTTAATAAGTCTCGTCTGGGCTCAGTCTGCTATATCCATGAGGCGCCTGGAGCGCTGGTGGCTACAGGGCTATGATGCGCGAGTTAGTACTTTATATGAGAAGCAGCCGCAGGCTATCCCGCTACAGGGTCTGCTGTATGTAGCGAGTGCTTACTATAGACAAGGGGAGACGGGGCAAGCTTACGAGCTGTACAAGCAAGCATTCGCTGGTACCATTTGTGCTTGGCCGGAGCACTACCTAGAATACGCTCGGCTCTTGCACCATCGCGGGGAAGTAAGCTTAGCCCGTAAGTACTATCAGCTATCCATTGAAAAAGGAGCTAAAGCCGAAGTCGTTTCTCGGTATCTTGCGCAGCTTGAGGCTTATCAAAGTCGCACCTTAGATACCACGTTTGTCGTTTCTGACCTGCCTCAGCAGCCCAATGGCCCTACTTATGGTGCTTACTATGCCCAAGGCCAGGTGTATTACTTACACCGCACGGCTACAGAAGGCGTAGCTACCTACCTCGTAGATGGCCTACCTTATGAGCAGATAGGACCTACTCCGTTACCGACCCGGCATCGCTACCATCAAGGTGTGGCAGGCTTCCGGCCCCCTGATACGCTAATCCTCTATTTGTCAAAAGGCCACGGTACCCTTTACTGGATATGTCCAGCTCATAACTTGACTGGCTGGACCAAGCCGCAACGCTGGTCAGTTCTCCCTAAGCGGTTCCGCGGGATATATTCTTACTGTGAGGACCCCCAAACGAAAGATATCTATTTCGTCAGCGACCACGGTGGGCGAAGCCTAACTGGAAAAGACATCTATCGCATGGCTTACCTGGGCGAAGGGCGATACAGCCCCCCCCAGAAGCTACCAGCACCCATCAACACCCCTTATAATGAAGAATCCCCTTTCATTGTGGGTGATACGCTTTACTTTGCCTCCGATGGCCCGACCAGCTTAGGAGGGTACGACATTTTTTATGCGACCCGACAGGCTACTGGCGACTGGAGCGCCCCCCTGCCTATGAGTAAGCCCATCAACAGCCCTGGGAATGATATTTATTTTTACGCTTTCAATGCGGATCATACCTACTTCTCCTCAGATAGAACGGGAATCATGCGCATTTACCGCGTGATACGGCGTCCTGCTCAGCCAGCCCCTCAGGCGCCACCTATTAGCCACACAGAAAGCACAGCTACCCCGACGCGCTTGTGGGTATTACTGGGTCAAGTGCGGGACAGCCGAACCGGGCAGCGCCTGCCAGCCCAGTTCATTCTCATAGATTCGATCTCCCAAAAAGAGATTTTGGCTAGCTTTGCTGATGCCACGGGCCAGTGCCGGCTTTATCCGCCTCAAGGCGGGACTTATTATGTGTACGTTCAGCATCCGGGTTACATCACTTATGTCCAAACCCTTTATGTCCCTTCTATGCCACCTGAAGCGCCTATCCAACTTAATGTCCCATTATTCCCTATAGAAATGGAATCGACCTTTCAGCTGCGTAATATTTACTTTGATTTCAATAGCGACAAGCTCCAGCCAGCCTCTTTACCGGAGCTAGAGCGGCTGCTGCGGTTGCTAAAAGAAAACCCGAATGTACGAATCCGATTTTCGGGGCATACCGATAACATAGGCTCCGAGAGCTACAATAAAGCCCTGTCGGAGCGGCGGGCACGCGCTGTCTATAGCTGGCTACTGGAGCATGGCATCCATCCTATTCAAATGGAATATGCAGGTTATGGAAAAAGCCGCCCCGTAGCCTCCAACGCTACCGAAGAGGGACGCGCCCTCAATCGCAGGATCGAAATGGAAGTAGTGGGCATTCGCCGACTCCCCAACCAAGCTAGCTCCAGCCAGAAATAGGTTTTATCTTTGCCAAGAATGGCTCGTAGCAGCGGCTGGAAAATCGCCCAGGTGGCTGGCATTCCCGTTTACATTCATTGGACCTTCTGGCTACTAGTGGCCTGGATCATTGCCTCTAGTCTCCTTACTACTGGATTTTCTTGGGTAGCCCTGGGCTATCGCCTGCTAACCGTGCTAGGGCTTGTCCTGAGCGTGATTTTGCACGAATTTGGTCATGCTTGGGCTGCTCGATTATTTGGCATCCGCACTCGCGATATTACCATGTATCCCTTCGGCGGGATCGCTTCCATCGAAAAGATACCCGAAAAGCCCTTACACGAACTCATTATCGCTATCGCCGGCCCGCTAGTCAGCTTTCTCATCACCGGCACCATTTCCCTCTACCTAATCCTCACGCAAGCTTCAGCCCTGGATCAACCGTGGGACCTGGAGTTTACTTCCTTTTCCTTCCAAGACTATCTGGGTTTACTAGCTCAGATGAATGTCGTCTTGGCTCTTTTTAATTTGCTGCCAGCGTTTCCCATGGACGGTGGGCGTGTTCTACGGGCATTCCTCGCCTGGCGTCTCCCCTATACCAAAGCCACGCAGGTGGCCACAAGCATCGGACAGGCCTTTGCTGTACTTTTTGCCCTCCTAGGGATTCTTTTTAACCCTGTGCTCATCTTGATAGCCTTTTTCATATGGGTTGCTGCTAGCCAAGAAAAAAACGCTGTAGAGGAGCGCACCTCCATGGAAAGCCTATCCGCCCAGGATGCTATCATGCTAGAGTATCCTCGGCTTGCGGCGACCGCCTCGATAGCAGACGCGATTCAGATGCTTCTGGGCTCGCAGGCTCGCTCTTTTCTAATCTTGGATCCTATGGGTGAGCCCGTAGGCACGCTGTCCCGGGAACAGCTCATTCAGGCTTTACACGATGGTCATTCGCCCCAAACCCAGATCACACACGTGATGAGCCCACGCCTGGTTTATGTAGCGCCCAATACCCCCCTTCATGAAGTTCTTCAAAAAATCCAAGAAGAAAATGTGCCTTTTGTCCTAGTACGGGCGAATGGCCATGTGGGCCTCATTGATGCCGAAAATATCGCCGAATGCCTACTTATTCGCAAAGCCATACACCCAACTCATGCTCTTAGGACGACCAGCTCGCTATTAGCAGACAAGCGATAGCGGGTTTTATGTATTTTTGGGCATGGCCACTTCGGCGTCCGTGCAGACGGAGAAGGTAGATTATTTTGGCGTAGAGGAGTTTTTTACGCCTGAGCAGCGAGCCATTCGCGACGCAATCCGCCAATGGGTCAAGACCCGCCTTGTTCCCATTATTGACGACTATGCGCAGCGCGCGGAATGCCCCACTCACCTTATCCCAGAAATGGCGGATTTGGGGATCTTTGGCCCCTTTATTCCGGAAATGTATGGCGGCGCGGGGTTGGATTATATCAGCTACGGCCTCATCATGCAAGAGTTGGAAGGGGGTGACTCAGGCATTCGATCCATCGCCTCGGTGCAAAGTTCGCTCGTGATGTATCCTATCTGGAAGTTCGGCTCTGAAGCGCAAAGGCAAAAATATCTACCCCGCTTGGCACGTGGGGAGATGGTGGGCTGCTTTGGGCTTACTGAGCCTAACCATGGGTCAGACCCCGGTAGCATGGAGACCCGCTTTTATGAAGAGGGGGATTCCTATGTGGTGACAGGCTCGAAGATGTGGATTTCCAATGCCCCTTTTGCGGATCTAGCAGTGGTATGGGCCAAAGACCCCGAGGGCGTGATCAGGGGGCTTCTGGTAGAGAGAGAAATGCCCGGCTTCTCTACTCCGGAGATTCACAAGAAATGGTCTTTGCGTGCGAGTGCCACAGGCGAGCTCGTACTAGATCACGTACGAGTACCCAAGGAAAACCTATTACCTGGGGTGCGCGGTCTCAAGGGGCCCCTTTCTTGTCTAAATAGTGCCCGTTATGGGATTGCCTGGGGTGCTATCGGCGCTGCTATTGACTGCTATCAGACCGCTCTACGCTATAGCCTAGAACGCAAACAGTTTGGCAAACCGATTGCTGGGTTCCAACTCACTCAGAAGAAGCTCGCTGAGATGCTCACCGAGATCACAAAGGCCCAGCTTTTGGCCTGGCGCTTAGGGCAGCTTATGAACGAAGGCCGGGCTACACCCGCCCAAATTTCCCTTGCCAAGCGCAACAATGTCGCGATGGCCTTGGAGGTAGCCCGCACAGCCCGCCAGATCCTCGGCGGCATGGGAATCACCGGAGATTACCCCATCATGCGGCACATGATGAACCTCGAATCTGTCATCACTTACGAAGGAACACACGAGGTTCATCTTCTCATTACGGGCCAAGATATCACCGGCCTCTCTGCTTTCGTGTAGATGCTCGAAAACCAGCTAGAGGCGATTCTCTTCGCCTCGTCACAGCCGCTTTCTCTGGAGACCCTCGCCCGGATTCTCTCCTTGTGGCGGTCAGAGACGGTCGAGCCGCAGGCGGTCGAGAAGGCCCTTGCCGCCCTCCAGCACCGTTATACCGAGACTAGCCTAGAGGTGATTCGGGTCGCCGACAGCTATGCCCTGCGCGTGCGCCCTCTATATGGCGAGGGATTGGCTCAAGCTATGGAGCTCATTACCCCTATTCAGCTCTCCAAACCGCTGCTGGAAACCTTAGCGATTATTGCCTACCATCAGCCTACCACCAAGGCCTTTGTCAGCGAAATGCGGAACGCCCATAGCGACTATGCTATCGAAAAGCTCCTGGAACTCGAGCTCATTGAACCGGCTGGACGTCTAAACCTGCCTGGTAAGCCTTTATCTTACCGAACAACGCCGAAATTTCTTGAAGTCGCTGGGCTCTCCTCGTTGGAGGATCTGCCTAAACCCACTGACCTGACTAAAGCCTAAGCTGCCGCTCTAGCTGCACATATAAATAACCTATCACAAGCCCCATTAAATGCCCTAAATGCGAGATGCCTCCGCTGCCTTGCGGATCTAGCAAGAATAACACGAACGAAAGCCCCCCAAATCCCAACGCTAACCACCGCGCCGCAATAGGAATGGGAATAGGGAAGATGAGAAGCTGGCCCCGTGGGAAATAATATGCAAAAGCCGCTAAAAGAGCCGATATCGCCGTAGAAGCGCCTAAGACCCGAGCTGGGGAAGGATCTACATAGGCAAGTAAGAGACCAGAGGCTAGCCCACTCACCAAGTACAGTCGCAAAAGTCGCCGCTGCCCCATCACCGATTCGACCGCACTGCCTAAGCTCCATAAGGCTATCATATTGACCAGAATATGCCAGAAAGCCTGGTGCGTGAAAAAGTAACTCACCACCTGCCACCAAGTGAAGCCATAGCCGACTTTAGAAAGAGCCAGGTAATAGGGTAATTCCGGAAAGCGAAAGCCTAAAACCCAGATAAGGACATTGATAATAATAAGGTGAGGAATAACCGAATGACGCACTGGCCAAAGCTACGATATTTCTATTTTGGGGCGGTACTCGCAGGCTGTTCCTGCTGAGCAGCGTGGGGATCGTACCGCGGCAAAGCGTACGGCGCCGCATACAGGGAATAATTCAAATCCCGGTTGAATGGAAAGCTCAGAAAAAACTGGACCAGCGCTTGTCCCGAGCCTTTGGCACGCTTGAAACTCCGATACAGCTCGTAATGGGCTGCTGCATAATGAAGCGAGTCACTTGTGCGCTGGACTAGCTCGCGAAAAATCTCTGCCGCTAGTTCCTCAGGCGGCTCAGGCAGCGCGCGTAGGCTATCTAATGTCTTTTCTAGCCGAATCTTTTCAAGTCTGAAGTGATTAACGATCGTATCGCCATAATCTACGATCCCCTTCAGCATGAACGCCGTACTCTCTAATACCGTAGGTAGATCGTCCGGCAAATTCTTGCTAAGACTAATGATTGCTAAATAAATCGGCAGACCACTGGTTCGCATGACTTTGCCTTCGATGCGGACCTCCTCGGCACGTACGATATACAGATACCAGGTATCGAAACCGTATCGTAGGGGGTAGCCTTTATTATGCTGGAGCTTAGCTCGAATAATCTGCACCCGAAACGGCGCGCTGGTTCGAATCTTGCGATTAACCCGCTCATCCAGCGTCAAACGGCGATAGCGCGGCGAGTCAATGAGGCGGAGGGGAGGCGGCGGTTTAGGCTTTTCTAAGAAGGTATCCTCTTCAAAAGGCTGAGGCGAGAACGCTTGGGAAGTAGATCGGGTTGTGTCTTGGGCGGCCGGCGGAGCCTTATCAAACAAAAAAAAGCTGCCTATGTCTAAATCTTCCAGGTCGTCGCCCTGTGCCCACACAAAACGCAGAAAAAGCAAAAGGCTCCAGACCTGGCGGCGCATCCTTGCCCAAAGGTAAAAAGGGGCTTTGTAACTTTGGGGGGTGACTCAAATCGTAGAGCGGGAGATCGTCGAGGAGATGCGCAGCGCTTATATCGATTATGCCATGAGCGTAATCGTAGCACGGGCGCTACCGGATGTACGGGATGGTCTCAAACCAGTGCAGCGTCGCGTACTGTACGGCATGTTAGAATTGGGCTTGACGCCTGATAAACCTTATAAGAAGTCAGCCCGTATCGTCGGCGAGGTCCTCGGCAAATACCATCCACACGGGGACGCCGCTGTGTATGACACCATGGTACGCATGGCCCAGCCTTGGACGCTACGGTATCCGCTGGTCGAAGGCCAGGGTAACTTCGGCTCGGTCGACAACGATGCCCCAGCCGCTATGCGTTATACCGAAGCCCGTCTCGCCCCTATCGCTCTAACTCTGCTTGCTGACCTCGATAAAGACACCGTCGACTTTGTTCCAAACTTTGATGAGTCCCTGACGGAACCCACTGTCTTACCTGGTCTCCTGCCTAATCTCCTGCTCAATGGCGCCAGCGGGATCGCCGTAGGCATGGCCACGGATATACCCCCTCACAACCTCCCCAATGTCGTCGAGGCCCTCCTACGGCTCCTTGCAGACCCCGAGATAACCGATGAGTCCCTTATCGAAGCTATTCAAGGACCGGACTTTCCAACAGGCGGGATTATTCTCGGGCAAGAGGGCATCCGACACATGTACCTAACTGGCAAAGGCAAGCTGTGCCTGCGAGGAAAGGCCTTTATCGATACTCTACCCGGGGGTCGTGCAGCCATTATCATTACTGAAATCCCTTACCGCGTGAGCAAAGCCAGCTTAGTCGAGCAGATCGCCTACCTAGCCGAATCTAAAAAGATTGAAGGCATTGCTGAGGTCCGGGACGAATCAGACCGCGAAGGCCTCCGCATCGTCCTAGAGCTCAAGCGAGAAGCAACCCCCCGAATCGTCCTAAACAACCTTTACCTGCACACCTCCCTCGAAATCGCTTATAATGCCCAGTGGGTGGCTTTGCATCGTGGGCGTCCTCGCACGCTGACTCTCCGCACCGCCCTGCAAGCTTATCTAGAGCACCGCAATCAAGTCATCTTACGACGGACGCGCTACGAGCTCGCAGAAGCAGAAAAACGGGCTCACATTCTTGAAGGTCTACTCGTGGCACTCGACCACCTGGATGCTATTATTCAACTCATTCGCAACTCTGCTACCCCGGATATCGCTCGCCAGGGCCTCATAACGCAGTTTAATCTCTCGCCTGCGCAAGCTCAGGCCATCTTAGACCTACGCCTACAGCGGCTCACGGCACTTGAGCGCGAAAAAATCCAAAAAGAGTATCAGGAACTACAAGAAAAGATCGCTTATTACAAGAAGGTCCTCGAGGATCCTGAGGAGCAGAAAAAGATTATCCGCACGGAATTAGAGCAGCTCAATGAGATGTATGGCGACGCCCGTCGTACACAGATCTTGCCGACAGAGGATGAGATTAGCCTCGAGGATACACTCCCCAATACTGAAGCGGCTGTTTTGATTAGCTACCAAGGTTATATCAAGCGAACCGATCTCAAGGCCTATCGTACACAAGGACGCGGTGGTACCGGCCTGCGCACTATGGATCTCAAGGAGGAAGACTTCATCCAGCATTTTATTATTGCGCGGCTCCATGATTATTTACTACTCTTTACGGAAAAAGGCTGGTGTTATTGGCTACGGGTCCATGAGATCCCCGAAGCCGGTCGCGCGCAGCGCGGGCGCTTCATCCAGAACCTCTTGGCTTTGCCGCCCGAGGACCGTATCGTAGCGTACTTAAACGTCTCTAATCTGCAAGACGAGACATTTATTGCGCAGCACAGTTTATTTTTTGCGACGAGAAAGGGTATCGTCAAAAAAACGCCTCTATCAGAGTACGCTAGACCGCGTAGCAAAGGGATCATTGCCCTAAACTTCAAGGAGGGGGATGGGTTACTGGGGGTGGCCCTTGTAGATGAAACGCGCGCCCAGGAGGTAGTTCTAGTTTCGCGCGAAGGCCAGGCAATCCGCTTCCCTCATACTGAAGTCCGCCCCATGGGGCGTACAGCTACGGGCGTTATCGGCATGGAACTGGAACCTACGGATACCTTAGTAGGGCTAGTACCCATCCAAAACCCGGACCATTACTTACTCACTCTTTCCGAGAATGGCTATGGCAAAATGACCGCCTTTGGTGAGTATCGCACGACACACCGAGGCGGCAAAGGCATTCGTACCCTCCACATCACCGAAAAGACCGGCTATGTCATCAGCGCGCTCGAGCTGACCCCCACAGAGGAACTCATGATTGTAACCCGCCAAGGCCAAAGTATTCGCTTCGCCGCCAAGGAGGTCGCCATCCAGGGCCGGACTACCCAAGGCGTGCGCCTTATTCGCCTGCGAGACAGTGACGGTATTGCGACAGTGAGCCGCATTTATGAGTGAACCTAAGCCAATCGTACGCCCAGGCCTGGCTATGCGCCTAGCCCTAAAGCTAGTCCGGCTAGGTTTGCTCCGTGTCCCACCGGATAGTCTCCTAGGGCGTCTCTTTAGAGTATGGAAACTCCTTAGTCAAAAGCTCTGGTCTACCCTCAACGCGCTGTCTCCCCATCCATACCAGTGCTTATACAACCTCCTAATTGGCAAACACACCTACCCCCTCCGGCTAGATCCCAATCAGTCCCCTCAGCTCATCAAGCTCTCACCTCCTAACCTTGTCAGCTTTCTAGCCCTTTATAAGAAAGGCTTCAGGCCCATAGCTTACGACCAGCATGCTCGGATTCTTACCTGGCAGTTGGCCCCTGATTTACGTTTTCAAACTAGGACTTTCCCTGGCTGGGACCTCTCCGTTTTAGTAGAAACCTTCGGCGAAACTCATTATGACACAAACTTTCGCGACAAGCGTATCATTGATATCGGCGCTTATATCGGAGATACCTCTACTTACTTTGCTTCTAAAGGGGCTCGGGAAGTAGTCGCGCTAGAACCTTCCCCCTCCAATCTAGAAATAGCCCGCCAAAACATCCAACAATCACCCTTTGAAGGTACAATCAAGCTGCTCCCCATAGGCATTGCTGCTCAAAATGGCCATTTTACCTTGTTCACAGATGCCGCTAATACCATGAACGACGCCCTCATCCCTACTAGTGAAAGCCAGTCAAAACTAAACCAGCCTGCTCAGCTCCATATTATCGAAGTCTGGAGCTTTGAACGTTTACTAGAACATCTGCAATGGCCTGAGGTGGATATAGTCAAGCTAGACTGCGAAGGCGCTGAGTATCCCATTCTCTTAGAGACACCCGATCACATTCTCTTACGGGTGAAGGAGTGGATCATGGAGTACCATGGCGACCCTAAGCCGCTTAGAGAGCGCCTTGAAAAGCTCGGGTATACTGTAGAACACCTTCGAGACCGAGTCTCGTTGGGTATCCTTCGAGCTAAAAGGGCCCACTAAATAAAAGCTTAGACCTATTCAGTCCTCCTTACCCTATAAGCCACAAACTAACGAAGAGAGGGAATATTCTAATAACCCCGCCCATTACTTGCACCAACACGCCAGGCAGAACTCTTGTCAATAGAACGCTAGCCAAAGGGGGCGCGGTGAGCTTCTTGCAGCGGACTCGCTCTGCTCAGGCCAGGTTGCAGCCATTAGGGCCTACCCTAGCTAGCCTCGTCAGCCCAGAGCTAAGTGCTAAATTGATTAGCTTTGCACACGAGAATGAATAAGCCCCAGAGACCACCCCTTCTAGGTCGACTCCTGTATAGCGCAATAAATAAGGGCTGGATAGCCTTTTCCCAAGGGGGAGTTCTAGACCGTCTACTTAAGATTCGCTATATCTATAAGGTGAGACTCTTCCCCACCCTCCGCAAGCTAACCCCGTCCCCCCTAAAAGTTCTATGGCATCTACTTAGGGGACGAAACCGCTATGCCCTTAGGCTAAGCCCCGATTCTACCCCCCAAGAGATCATGCTATCGCCTGCAAACTTAGTCGGCTTACTGAGGCTTTATCAGGCTGGTTATACTGTCTCTAACTACGATCCCAAGTCACACGTTATGACATGGCGCCTAGCACCGAACTTATCCATCATCACCCGCACTTACCCGGGATGGGACATGGCTACTATTGTAGAGGCTTTTATCGAAAATGAGTACGAT
>CAZAXD010000016.1:0-3202 GCA_964489015.1 uncultured Sphingobacterium sp.
AATCACATACCGGCTCCACGGTGCCCGCACCACCGCCATCCGCACCTTGTACTTTTTTCCGGGCTTTAGCGTATCCACTAAGTACCCCATCACCGCATAGGCTCGATTCACCTTATAAGACTCCCCAGGACAGCACTTCTCCACCGGCCCTTGATTGAGAGAAATAAAGCACCCCACATCCGAGTACCGATACGACCAATAATACCGCGCATTCATGTCCAGCTCCCCACTCCGGCTCCAAGCACTGGGATTATATATCCACGGATTGCGGCGCAAGTGATTGAGTGGCCCGCTTACCGGCCCCGTCGAGTCATACATGTACGTCCAACTGCTATAGCGCCCAAGCCCCAGCCAATACCGCCAATCCGTTGGCTCGCCCTCATACCGACCATAGCACCAGTGCGAAAAGAGACTTGCCCAGTTGATTCGCCGACTTACATCATCTAAACGGTAATAGGCTACAGAATCCCAATAGTGCTTCACTTGCACGACAAAGGTGTCTAAGGGCGTATAGCCTACCCGCATCCGCTGGCAACCTCCCGCACAAAAGCTCTCGCTCCGACAGCTATCATCTAAATAACGCTCTACCAGCCGGGGTCTATCGGGGCATCCCCCACCCGTGGGAAACGTCCAAGCCCCCAGTCCCCACTTTAGCACCGGGCGGTATTTATACACCTCATAGGGGTATAACGCGCTCCCGCCAAGCTCCGTATGGGCATTCCACCACTTGCCGCAGCACCGCTCCAGATACCGCCGCCGAATCTCCCCAATATCCCACACCAAATCCCCACCCGCTCGCCGGATGTACGTGTCCTGCGCCGCCATCTAAAACTCCCACAAAAAGTGCTGCACAGAATCCGAGTAAAAGATGGGCCACCCGCATCGGATGCTGGCCCGCTCCAGCACCGTATCCCACATTGCCTGCAGCGCAGCCCCTAACCGATCGCAGTCCGCGCTCGAAAAGCACCACTCACTTACATAGGTCACGCCCCCTTGGCCAGGTATATAGCCCATCGCCACGTGCCCCGTCAGCGCCTGCCGCACCCCAAACCGATCGGATAACCGACGCAAAAACGCCCGCCACTCCTCACTCGTGTGAAACCCATGAAACTCCCGCACCGGGTACGAAATCGTAATATAGCCCTCCCCCGATACGGCGCTAACGGCGTACACACGCTCCCCGGCCGCATCAGCGCCCACACCGTATCCGGCAGTAAAGTATTGCGGTCACTTACCTCGCAATTAGCTCCTGAGTACCTGCAGCTCCTCTCTATATCTAACGGATGCATGCAAGGATAGGGACGCCCATTCGCATCGCTACACATATGGAGTGCTGAAAAAGCCGGCCGCGGCGGCTCCGACAAGCGCCGATGGTGCCATATCGGATAATTCCACCCCTGCCCCATTATCGAGCGCACCGGCGAAAATAAATACGTAAACGGCCCCAGGCTCGAATACCCCATCCCATAGGTAAACCACACCAGCTTATCCCACAACGTCCCCGGCATCTTGATCGAGTCTAACCGCATCCAAGAATACATCGGCCTGGGGGCACAACCTACGTACCAGGAATAGGGGATCGTATCTGGCGGGGGTATAAACGTATCAGGGCCGAAGTAGAAGGTGTCTCGGCAATGCAGATAGGGCAGGCCCCCATGGGCAAGGGCAATTACCGAGCTGTGAACAGGGGCCGTAAAGCCGCTGCTGCCCATTCCCAGCAAGCGGCCCGCCCAGCTGGAGCGCCTAATCACCCGCGGAAAGGTCGGCTCCGGCGAGAGAGAGTCTAACGGAGTCCAGGCCGTAATGAGGCCCCCAACCCGCCGCCGCAAGGGACTATGCACGACGCACCACACCCCCGACCGCCCATCCCAAAAGGCATAGGGATAAACGACAGGCTCCGGAAGCCCTGGGATGTCAAGATGATATCTCGAACCGTGGACGGGCCCCTGCCAAACCCCCTCTATGCTGTATTCAAAGGCTCGATACGACAGGGTATACGGCGGCATATTTGGCGAAAACAGAGGAAAGTAACCCGGCCAGCTGCCACCTGCTCCCCATACTCTCGTCTCCCTATTATCCACTCTCCATATGCCCCGTTCCATGTCGCTGGCTGATGACCCGTACTCCCAAAAGACCCATAATGGTATAAAACGCCATGAACTCACCGAGATTTCTCTGGCCACCAGTTAAGAGCGTCTGCGTCGTCATGTAAAAAACTCTCAGACGCACTATACCCTTCCCCAAAAATGTGGAAAGGAATGGTGATGTAAGGACGGGGGATGCGCCACCGCCACGCTGAATCCGGCGCCTGCGTCCAAAGGTAAAAAGAATTAAGCCACCCCAACATTAGCTTCGGCTCTCGAAAACGATAAACACCCTTATCCCCTTTCTAACCAGAAGTCACTGCTGGTGCCTACGGAGGCGTGGGAGGTTTCAATGCCCTCGGGCACCACGTAAAAGAGCGTCCGCCCCACCATGGCTACCCAGCCGGGTGCAAAATGAAGAATCCCCTGAAAAGCCCGCCGGGTATTACCTGCCCACACTCCACGCCACTCCGCAAAAGAATGCCACGGCATTGTCGAAAGCCGATACGCCCGACTTGCTGAGAGCGTATCGCCCCCAGCTCCCCACCAAGCACTGACGTACCCCGCCCCAGGATGAAATAACCGATTACGCAGCAGAGGGTAGTACAAAGCCCATATTGAAGAGTCTGTGCCGTCAGCAGGCGGCCCGCTAGCACCAAGCGCTTGCGTAGAGGGCCATCCATAAAACCTCCTTCTACAAACTGCGGCCTCGTATCGGCCTGGATTTTGGCGGTATCGAGGGCGTACCCCCACACTTCTACGCCGCTGGAGTCACCCATGGCCGCCACCTTGACCCACGGTAGGTAGTAAAAAGGCGCATATAGCGGCTCTCCCCCAGGTCCCCGTAGTGACCGCACCCACCGCTCCCCAATCGCTAAGTACCCGGCCGCCGTAGACCACCATTGAAGACACAGGTACCCAGGGCAGCAGAACTATTAAGCGCATTGTCGCACCAGCCCACCCAGAGTATCGAATCCCGCGGCCACTCTCCCCCTTCATGAAGTAAGGGGATGCGGCTCAGATCACCATAATAAAATCCCACTCTTGGCGCCCATTTGCGGGTGGGGTGAGGGTGAAGTAGGGCACCCGCGCCCCCACGCCGCTCAGCGTCTTTACCC
>CAZAXD010000016.1:3242-8662 GCA_964489015.1 uncultured Sphingobacterium sp.
CAAACCCCCCGTTCCACCCCAGATTTCGATACAACGGATACACCACCGGCTGCCCCCACAGAGAGATCCCCCCTACCAGGAGCACAAGGGCTCTCATGTCGCTTATCTCAGGAGGAGGGTTTCCACCCGAATCTCGCCAGCCGTTTGGTACAGCGCCTTGTAAAGGCCGCGCGGCCAGTCAGCTACCACCAGGCAGCGCATGTCTTCGCGACCGCCCACCGCTCCCGCACCTGCCCCATCGCCTCCAAAATAACGATTTCCCCCTCCCCTTTCCCGCCGCCCACTCAATACTCACCGTGAGATCAGCCGGATTGGGGAAAACCCGCAGGTACAACGGCGCCCCAGCGGAAGGCTCCTCGTCCACGGAAAGCGCCGCAAGAGGCTGACTGGTGGTAGGCTGCCACCAAGGGCCCTCCTCCGCCCGCGCCGCCTCACAATCCTCCTCATACAAAAGGGAGAGTCCATAGGCTTCAATGGCTAACCGCGCCGCATACACCAGCGGACCGCCTACTTCCGGACAACGCTTAGCTATGGTTAGAAGGCTTTCGGCCTCAGCGGGGGTGAGGTCGCGGCGGCTCATGGCCTTCTCGACGAGGGGCAGGGCCGTGGCCCCCGTAAACTCCGCAAAGGACGTGCCCGTGGGCAAGCTGCCTACGGTGTGCGATCCGCAAGCCAGGCTTCGTAGGCCGCTTCAATGGGGTCAAGGGCCTGGGTCCGACCCCACTGCTATAGCTGCTGGAGGGCCGAGTCGGCCATTACCAGCTGGCCGCTGGTGTCGAGCTTCAGCGCCCGGTAAGCAGGCCATAACCGAGCCGGCGTACCGCCCCGCCGCCTCCACCAGCACCAGCGTGTCTAGCCCCTGCCGTAGCACCCCACTTGCCACCGCTCGCGGCGGACATAAACACGTCGCCGGCCACACCCGACAAGAAGCAGGAAGGAAAGTAACAGGACTAAACCCACAGAGAGAGCTGGCCACCCTATTATTATCCCGATAAACAGTCAAAGCGCCACCTCCAGCTGCTTCAAACATGGGAACCCTTGAAAAGGGCAGCAATCGGTTGCGGCCAAAGGGGCTGGGTGGAATTGCCAACCACGTAAGTGCCAACCCGAAACTCCAAGAAAAGGTCAATTGAAGAGGGGTGGAGGAAGAGGTCTAGTTGCACCACCACCGAACCGAGCTTACGGAATTGCTACTGGTAAAGCGGAAGACGTGGATGGAGTCAACCTGCGAGACTACATCATTTCCCACGACATCTACGGGCGTGGGAATGGTGCCAAGGCTCACTTCAACGCCCACCCTCGCGTTAGACATAAGCTTACAACCAGGGCAACGCGGGTAAAAGCGAAAGAGGTCAGTTGAGAGGTTATTCCACCCAATCACAAGGGGCGGAGTGCCAAAGGGCACGGCCGAGATGCCAACGCTACCGCAAGGCGGCTCTACCGTAATGCGGTTATCTACGATGGTGACCGGGCCCACGGCCTCTATCCACCGAATCCCCCACCGATAGCCAGAAACCCGATTTTGCTCCAAGGTAAGCCCATCCAGCTTTGGATCATGGAGCCCTCGTCCGCCAACCCAGATGCCGGCCTGGCCATAGCGCGGCCGAATACGCCCCTGATTCCCCACTATCTCATTTTGACTAATTACCCCCTTCGTCTTTCCAACTTGGAGGCAAATGCCGGTCTCAGCCTACCGCCAAATCGTATTTTCTCCAATCGCTACGTCCACCGCAAACCGCGTAGCCGAAAGCCCTACTCCCCACAGCATAATGCCTACCAGCCCCTCCTTAAAGCTGTTGTTACGAATCCAAACTGCTCGAAGGCTATCATCTAAACCCTTGAGCGGCGAAGTGACGTAGATCCCATAATCTACGGTATCCATATGGGTTTGCTGCACCTGGATGCTATCGCGGTATCCCCGTTCATAGTACTGAAGGCCCTGCGCACACACCCCCGTCCCCCATGGGCACTCAAAAGGCAGCTGACAACGATCCTGCCACTTGGGGAGCGAGGTACGATCGTCAATAGGCACAGCGCACGCAAACAGCGGCGGAATCGGCGTCCGAATTTGCTCAAAGCTCCCGCCCACCAGGTCTAGCGCTACATTTTCGCTACAAGACCATAATGGAGGTAGCGAAAGTAAAGCTCCTTGTTTTGGTCACGCCACTGCAGCGCTTCTATAGTGGCGGGGCTCCGCAGCCAGATGCCTACCACGCCACGCGTCGGACCCCCTCCAAACGTATCTAACGCCAAACGCCACTCCCTATGCCGATGGACCACATCCGCCACATAAACAGGACTGGCAGGCGTACCTAAAGCCGCACTATCTTGTGCCCACGTAAAGTAAGCATGCTTGACTCGACACTCACCTATGCCCCGCCCCTCCTTGAGTAGCGCCACCCCATTTTGGTTGAAAAAGCCGTAGTCCACTTGCCAAGTACACAGGCCTATGCCGGCTTTGATGCCGGTATCGGCGCCGACGATCCAGACGGGGTGCCATCCATTCCCGTCCTCATACCCTTTTAGCACGGCATGGTCGTCATCATGAACAAGGTAGCTCCCCTTCCACCGCAAGCTACAGGGTTCTAAACGCGTACCACCCGGCCCTAAGCAGCTAGGCCTCGTAACCAGTACAAGCGTTACACGGGGCTTATCCACCCATATCACCGCGCCGGGGCTGAGGTACACCTGACAATTATTCCACACTACGCTCGTATCCACCCATAGCGTGTCATGAATCGAAAAGGTTTGACAGGTAAAAGCATGGGGATTTTGTCGGAGGATGGTGGAGACGCGCTGACACACGTAGGACGTACCCGCCCCACAGCAGGGATAAACCGTAAAAGTAAGGGTGTCCGTGCAGCCGGCTTGCCCCTGCAGAGTAGCTGGGACGGTCCCGCCCGTGCCCCGCAAGCCCCCCAATTCACCTCAATACTCGTAGGGAAAGCACCGTAAACGTAGCTGGGCTAAGCACCTGCCAGCTCACACTGGCGCCGGGCGGCAGCGGCCCACTTAACCTATAAATGGCCCCACCGACCTTATCTACACAGGTAACCATAGGTCCTTGTAAAGTAAGGCCATGTGCTGTGCGGGTATCCTCCACCCACAGGCAGCTGGTGCTGCTACAGCCATTTCGCACCACCGTGGCACAAATCTGACAGCCGCCGCTGCCATTACCCCAGTCCGTCATGATGAGCGTACCGCCACTTGCCATGTACTGAACGCCGCTTCGGCCCCCCGCAGCTTACCTGCCAGCTCACCGAGTCTCCATACACAACCTCCTCCACACAATACAGGAGCCCCGGCAAGGAAGGTCCTACCGACAACGTCGCCGCACAAAATCCAGGCCCTACCTCCGACCAGCACATCTGGGTAGGACCTAAGACCCGCACCCGCGGACGCCGCCGCACCGTTACATCGGTCTCACAATGCACCGCATCCCCGCCGACCGTGATCTCAATTGTCGCCGCCATGTAGATGCCAGCGGACGCATACCCGTAGGTCCACCCCGTGGGACTCACCACAAACGGAAGCGTCCCATCCCCGGGCAAAAGAAGCACCGAGCTCAGAGAAGAGCTACTGGCTATTGAAAAAGCAGTTGGCTCACCCGCACAGACGGGATTCGGCATGGCCACCAATTCACATTGGCAGCTAGACACCTGCACCGTCCCCGTTAGCGTGTAGGCTATGCACTCACCACAGGGGGACGCAGGTGCCCCACTGCGCACTCCCGCAGAAGTACAGCACGACGCACATACAACCTCCTCCGGATTCCACCCCACCCGGACTGACACCGAATAGCTCCCTATGCTGGGAAAGGTATGCGTAAAACAGTACTGCGGCTAAGGACCATTAATTTGTTCCAACCAACGTATTCCCTACATAAAAGTGCACTGCCTGCACATACATCCAGCTTGACCTATCCACCTCAACGCAAAAAGTCTTGGGCTGCCCCATACAAGCCGTAAGAGGAGAAGGGATTGCCCACCTCGCTCTAAGATCCACGAGCCGAAGGTAAAGAGAATTACCCCCCGTGTGCTGCACGTAAGTGCCCGCCTGTAAGGAGCAGCTGGACGCATAGGCATATACGCTATCTGGAGATGAAAAAGAAGAACAGCCCACGATGCCGGGAGCCCTCCCAGATGAATCGCACCACCAACAGCAAGTATCTATAAATCCGGGTCCCTCGATGGCAGCCACCTGTAAATGCGGGGTACTTCCACACCAAGACTGAATGCAATCCCCAGCTATGCAACGCTTAGACAAGTACGGCCGTATCAAAATCTCCACCCACGAGGAGCGGTACACCACCAGCGTATCAGATGTATTACATGTGTTATAATCTCCAAATCCCTGACGCCACAGATCCTCACACACCCCGCCAGATGAATTGGGCCCATAAGATTGGTTATTGGACGCGAATGTCTCACAATTACAGAGGCTGGCACACCGGTAATAACCCGTATCCAGCTCACAACTGCCATTTAGCGGCTCGTACACCTTCGCCGTCCAACAGCTGTACTTATATGGATGGGGGTTCGCACCACTTATGGGACATTGGCCACATAAATGGAGGCCCATAGCTACAAAAATAAAAAATGCTTTACAAAAAACTGCCGCGCATTGCAGCTTTTTACTCTCTCTTTTTGCTAGAGAGAAGGAAGCGGGATATAAACGTAGCCATGCGACAAACTTAAGAAAAATCTAAAAAAGCAAGAGGGAGGCAGCCCTGGGGGGTGAGGGGATTTAGGGACAATCCGCCAAAAAAGCCATTCTTACGGGACACGATACACCCTTGCCCAGCCCACTAAGCGGCCTAAGCCGTCCCGCACCTCGGCCACATAGGGGCAGAAGCGAGGGCAGAAAGACTTTAGGCGCCCCCGAGCTGAACCTGTGCGGGAAGGAGAGGCCATCGTGCCACCTCACGCCCGTCTACGCTAAAAAGCCGCACCTGGTAAGGTCCCAAGTCCTCGATGCCCGTCCCGGCTACGTACAACGTGCTGCCATTCGCCCAGACCCGCACCACGGACCCGCTGCCCATAGGCCCCGATAAACTGGCCGGCGTCGGCTCAAACTTAACCATAAACGCATCCTCGCCCCTGCCA
Source organism: uncultured Sphingobacterium sp. (assembly GCA_964489015.1). Lineage (GTDB taxonomy): Bacteria > Bacteroidota > Bacteroidia > SpSt-205 > SpSt-205 > JAPYWM01. The sequence goes on from CAZAXD010000016.1 coordinate 8,348, forward strand.
AGCGTGTCTTGAAAGGCGCCCGTGCTCGCTATGCCCCCCACGCTGGAGGTATAGCCCACTACGTAGAGCACCCCCACTTGATCCGCCGTGCAAGCATCCGCCCAATCCATCTGACTCCCTCCGTAATACGTGCCCCATTGCCGAACCCCATTAGGGCTAAACTTAGCCACAAATACATCCCCCCGCGTATCCCATAGAGTGTCTTGATAAGCCCCGGCCATTGCAATCTGGTTGGGGCTATTCGTGGAGCCCACCACGTACGCGGCCCCAGTAGCATCCACCTCGCAGCCCACCAGGCCTTCATCCCCACGCCCG
>CAZAXD010000016.1:8783-10323 GCA_964489015.1 uncultured Sphingobacterium sp.
TGAGCCCCCAGCGTGGCTATATCACTGGCCCCTATTACCGTCCCAGCCATGTAAACAAAACCCCTGCTATCCACCGCACAGTCCTCCGGCCACGAAGTACCCCGACCCCCGTAGTAAGTACCTCATTGCCGAATCCCACCCCCACTAAACTTAACTAAAAAAGGAGTCCCTCTACCTCCAACATACGCCTCTTGATGCGAGCCGGGCGTGGCAATATTAGAAGGACTGGTAGTAGTTCCCACCATGTAAACATTCCCCAAAGCATCAACGGCACAACCAGCGGCATCTTCCCAATCACTTCCTCCGTAGTAGGTGCTCCATGCAATCTAGCCATTGGTATGGAGTTTAAGGAGAAAGGCATCATACCAGCTGCCTGGCGAAACCTGGTGAACCCACGGCGTGGCTAGACCTCTTTGGCTCTTCGTTTGGCCGGTCACGTACACGGCTCAGCTCCCATCTAACGCACACGCAGCGGCATATTCAAAAGCACTGGTTCCAAAGTACATTCCCCACTGCCGCTGGCCCGTGCTATCAAACTTCACAATGAAAGCGTCTTCATCTCCACGATAAGTACTTTGATAAGCCCCTGTCATAGCAATCCCATTGTCACTGGTGGTCCTTCCCACCATATACACATGGCCGGTGCCATCAACCGCACAGCTCACCCCTCTATCCCCGCCAGCCCCCCGTAATAAGTCGCCCATTGCAGCACCCCATCTGGGCTAAGCTTGGCTAGAAAAGCGTCTAAATTTCCCCCCAGCGTGTCCTGATGAGCACCGCTCGTGGCAATGCCCACCGGGCTTGCCGTGTAGCCAGTCACGTAAACGTTTCCACTCTGGTCCGTGGCCATATCCGTCGCATAATCAGCCGCACCGCCCCCGTAATAAGTACCCCAAGCTCGCACCGGCAGATCAATGAGAAGAGGCTGATCGCCTTGGTAACCGCTCACTACAAAGCCCACAGTCTCTCCACAAACCTGCCAAGAACTGGGAAGAAGCCGATCAGCTTGACGCGCCACCAGTAGGCCCTCTTTGAGTCGCCAACCTCCTTCTGCTCGTATTACGAGCTGGCTCCCTTCTACCGCCACAATCCCGCCCCATACTCGCAATTGTATCTTTTGGTGGGCCTCCGGCTTACGAAGGCGCCAATCCACTTCCAACCCCCGACTATTTGGATGTCTTTATTGCGCCGACGAGCGGCCAATCCACTTCCAACCCCTCCTCCCCGCCATAAAGAACCATGTCCACCCCCCCATATATTTTTCACCACCGGCCCCCCCATAGCGCTTTACGCCCAAAATGGGAGTGGAAGCGTTGTAGTAATGAACGTAACCCCGCTCAGGTTGTGCAGGTTCTATACCCGCTGGATGGCCCCCCCACAAAATCCACATCCACCCGCCAGATGGCTATTTGCTTGGGGTAAGTCCGTCTCTTTTTAAATTAAACGAAACGGGAAACGGCTCGCTTTCCCATTCTACCACCCGGCTCAGCTGGTAGCTGATGCCGTCCTGCCACAAATACACACTGACTGACACTACCCC
>CAZAXD010000016.1:10408-43649 GCA_964489015.1 uncultured Sphingobacterium sp.
CCGCCCAGCCCCCCCTGCTGTAGGACTAGCACCGAGGGGGAGGACGGCCCCAAGGCGCTTTGACCATAACCCAAGCCCCTGATCAAGGCTATTAGAAGCCCTCGTATCGCCATGTAGCAAGCCTCTAACTAGCAATGTACTTGACGCCTCATAACGCAGGCAATTTACAAAAAAGTTTTGACCCAACCAAATACCCCCTTCAGGTAAAAACCACCTTAACCCGCCCTTTCTCCTACCTTTGACAAAAGATGGGAAAAGAAACAGCAATCCTCACAGCAGCCCAGCGGCTTTTTGCGCAGGTCGGGTATCCAGCTGTTAGCATGCGCGTTTTGGCTCGGGAACTGGGGCTTAGCCCAGCCACGCTTTATCACTACTACCCAACCAAGCAAGCCCTACTGGAGGCCATGAGCTTTGCAATTGCAGAGCGCTTTTTATCGGCGAGCGAAGGCCTCGCCGAAAGTGCCTACGAAGTTACCTACAAATTTGAGCGCTTTTGTCAGGCCCACTTAGGCGTTCTCCTAGCCGACCCCAGTCAGATGGCCATCTTTTTGCGAGAAGGCCCCCAGTACTTAGAAGAGCCAGCCCGTACCACCTTTTTACAAAAACAGCGTCTGTATGAGCAGCGGCTCGAGACCATTTTGCAGGAGGGGCTCTCTCGCAACCTGTTTCGGGACTTTGAACCGCGCTACATGACCCTGACGATTTTAGCTGCTCTCAATGCCACAGCTCTATGGTATCAGCCCACAGGCCCTTTGCGACCCCAGGATGTAGCTGACCTCCTGGTATGTACCTTCCTGCGGGGCCTCATTCGCTCCTGGTGAGGCAAAAAGTCCCGCCTCCTAACTCAGACTATCGATCGAACATTTGGAAGATTAGAAAAAGTCGTATATTTGCCTTATGTACGGGAATCTAACGCTTCGGCCCGAGGACATTGAAAATTGGGGCAAAAAGGTTCAAGAAGAAGATCCTGAGAAGTTAGCGGAATTTGAAGCGCGCATTGCGCGGGGGGAAAAGATTGAGCCCTACGACTGGATGCCGTTTGAGTATCGGCGGCAGCTCATTCGGATGATTGAGCAGCACGCGCATTCGGAAATTATTGGGGCCTTGCCGGAGGGGACTTGGATCACGCGTGCGCCCAATTTTCGCCGCAAGCTGGCTTTGATGGCCAAAGTCCAAGACGAGGTTGGACATGCCCAGCTCCTCTACAGCGCCGCCGAAACGCTGGGTAAGTCCCGAGAGGCTATGATTAATGACCTTCTCTCCGGCAAAAGCAAGTACTCAAATATCTTCAATTACCCGGCTAAAACGTGGGCCGACACAGCCGTGATAGCGTGGCTTGTGGATGCCGGCGCCATCATCAACCAAACCACCAACGCCAAGGGCTCCTACGGGCCGTATGTGCGGGCGCTTGAGCGCATTTGCTGGGAAGAGTCGTTTCACCTCAAGTACGGCTATGACAGCGTTGTCTACTTAGCTACGGGAACCCCGCAACAACGCGCCATGCTCCAGGATGCCCTCAATCGGTGGTGGCGCCCCATCATGCACTTTTTCGGGCCACCTGATTCCCAGTCCGTCCATACCGAAAAGCTCGTCCGCTGGAAAGTCAAGCTCGCCACCAACGACGAAATGCGTCAGCAATTTTTAGACATGTACGTGCCCAAGATTTGGGAACTCGGGCTCACGATTCCGGATCCCATCCTCCATAAAGACGAATCCACCGGCAAATGGGTCTACGCGGATCCGAACTGGGATGAGTTTTGGCAGGTCATCAATGGGGATGGCCCTTGCAATAAAGAGCGCTTAGCGGTGCGGCGCTTTGCCGAGGAAAATGGCCGCTGGGTCCGGGAGGCACTCCGTCCAAAAACGGCCACATACGTTACGCCCCTCGCATGAGCTCCCTGGACCCGCGCATTCGCCGCGCCGAACCGAAAGTATACGAGGCTGATCCGGGGCCCCTTCCACCCCTGGACCAGTGGCCCACTTATGAGGTTTTTGTGCTGCGCACCCGGGGATCCCATGCCCAGCATGTGGGTTCGCTCCACGCACCAGACCCAGACCTCGCGCTCGTGATGGCCAAAGAGCAATACGCCCGCCGTAGTCAGTGTGTCGCCATCTGGGTCGCCCCCACCGAAGCTATTTACTACACCAGCACCGAGGACGAGGATCTTTTCCAGCCCGCCACCGACAAAACCTATCGCGAGCCGCAAGGCTACCTCAAAACCCGAGAGCGCCTCGAAGCCTATCGTGACCGTCTCAAACCCATCTCCTAGCCCTATGATAGATACCCTACAGCATCTCATCCTGGCTTTAGCAGATGACGAACTTTTCATGGGGCACCGCCTCTCCGAGTGGATAGGCCTGGGTCCCATTCTGGAGGAAGACATTGCCTTTGCCTCGATTGCCCAGGATGAAACCGGCCACGCCCAAGCGTATTACCAGATCCTAACAGACCTGGGACTCGGTACGCCAGACGAGTGGGCCTTCCAGCGGGAGCCTAAAGCCTATCGCTGTGCCCACCTGGTGGAGCTGCCGAATTTCAACTATGATTATGCGCTGGCGCTCATGCGGCACTTCCTCTATGATGCGGCAGAAGAGGTGCGCTTAGAAGCACTTTCCCACAGCAGTTACGAGCCCTTAGCAAGCTTAGCGACCCGCCTTAGAAGCGAGGAAAAGTACCACTGGCTACACGCCCGCACGTGGATAAAACGCCTGGGCCGAAGCACCGAGGAAGCGCATCTTCGTTTATGCGCCGCTCGGGATCTTTTATGGCCCTATGCTTGGGCCCTTTTCGAAAAGCTACCCGACGAAGAAGCCATGGTTGAGGCAGGCTGGATCCCGCCTACGGAAACGCTCAAAGCCCGCTGGGTAGACCTCATTGCCCCCATCTTGAGCAAAGTTGACCTATGGCAAGAGCCGCCCAACCCCGAGCAGGTAGTTCCCCACCTCGGGGCACGACATGGCCTTCGAAGCGCGCACTTTGAAGCCCTCTATCACGAGTTTACCGAGGTTAGCGCTTCTGAGCCCGGTGCCGAATGGTAAAGCCGCGTATTCTCGTGGTTTGTACCCATAATAGCGCCCGCAGTCAAATGGCAGAGGGCTTTTTACGTCACCTCTTAGGGAATCGGGCGGAGGTAGCTAGTGCCGGCGTGGAGGCCACCGCCGTTCATCCCCTCGCCATTCAGGCCATGAAAGAAATCGGGATTGACATTGCCCATCACACCTCAAACGCCATTCAGGAGTATGATCACATCGCCTGGGACTACGTGATCACCGTGTGTGATGGTGCCAAAGAAAAGTGTCCTTACGTGCCAGCTCGCTACCATGTGCACGTGGGCTTTCCCGATCCGAGCCAGGCCGGGACGTTAGAAGCTTTTCGACAAGTGCGGGCTCAGATTGGGAGTTGGGCCCAGGCTTTTGCCCAGCAGCTAACGCACTAAGCCCATGAATGGCCCGGCTGGAATTGAAGCGCTATTAGAGGCCATACCGGATCCCGAAATTCCCGGCGTGTCAATAGTAGACATGGGCATGATAGGAACCGTACAGGTCTCCGATGATGAGGTGCAAGTCGAGCTTATTCCCACCTTTGCGGGATGTGCTGCGGTGCCCTTGATTCGTCAGCAGATTGTGGAGCGGCTAACGGCAGCTGGTTATAACAAGGTGCAGGTCCAAGTGGCTTACCAAAAGCCGTGGCACCCGAGCCGGATCCGTCCCGAGGGCTGGCAGGCCCTGCAAAAGGCCGGCTTTGCAATCCCAACTCATCTAACAGACGACCCCGAAGCGCTTTTCACGGACTTAGCTTGCCCCCGCTGCGGCTCTACGACTACGAGCTTAGTTTCGCCGTTTGGACCCACTGCCTGCCGGGCCATCTTTCGCTGCCACGCCTGCGGCGAAGCCTTCCAGCTATTCAAGCCCCCGATCTAGTACCACTCAACAAATCATCCTAACCACTCAAGCTATTCTTTTTGCCACTCAGGACAAATGGTGGAAAAACCCGTTTGCCATTGCCAAAATACTCCTACCTTTGTACTAGCCCAGCAGAGAGGCCCCCAGGTTGAGCTCCCTTCGGGTTGAGTTCCCTGGGGGTTTTTTTTATTGTACCTTTGCGATGTGGAACAGGTGCTTATTGTGGGGCGCGGAGCTCGGGAGCACGCCTTGGCCCATAAAGCGCTGAAAAGCGGCCGCTTAGCCGTATGGGTCGCCCCAGGCAACGTTGGGATGCAAGAGCCCATTCAAAGTCTGCCGTTTGGCGAGCGCGACATTGCCGCCATGCGTGATTTCATCAAGCATGAGAAGATACGATACGTCCTGGTGGGGCCCGAGGAGCCGCTAGCCCGAGGCTTGTACGATGATCTGCATGATATTGCTATCGTCGTGGGGCCGCCGCAAGCCCTCACCTTCTTAGAAGCCAGTAAAGCCCGAGCCAAGCAGTTTATGCAGCAACATGGCATTCCTACTGCGCAAGCGTGGATCTTTCAGGCTAGCCAGAGTGCCGAGCTAGCGGACTTTCTTAGAAAAGCAACCTACCCGATTGTCCTGAAGGCTAGTGGCCTAGCTGGTGGCAAAGGCGTCCTAGTGGCGCAGCATGTAGAAGAGGCTCTACACTTTGCCGAGGAGGCCCTGAGCGGACGCCGATTTGGGGCTGCTGGCCAAACCCTTGTGGTCGAGGAGTACCTCCCCGGTGTGGAACGGTCCGTTTTTATTTGGGCGGATGGCAAGGGGTATACCCTACTTCCCACGGCTCGGGACTACAAGCGTTTACTGGACGAAGACCAAGGCCCTAATACGGGGGGGATGGGGGCTTATGCCCCGGCCGAGGAGGAGCCTTGGATAGACTACGTGCGCGAAAAGGTCATTGCGCCTACGCTCTTTGCCCTGCAAAAGCACTACCAGCCGTATCGGGGCTTCTTATATTTCGGCCTTATGAAAGTGGGCAATGACCCTTATGTCCTGGAATACAATGTACGCTTAGGAGACCCAGAAGCCCAGGTCATCCTACCTCTGTTAGAAAACTCCATGGAGGAGCTCTTGTACTACCACAGCATTCAGAAACTGTCGGAGCTTAGGGTACGGTTTCATCGGCGCTATGCAGTCGGGGTGGTTGCGGCAACGGCCGGCTATCCCGAGGCGCCGGTGGGCGGAGCGGTGCTCCCCCATCCGCCTCTGACGGAAGGGGGTGCTGGCCTCGGGCCGGATACTTACGTGTACTGGGCTGGCGTCAGAGCCCCGTCTCCAGCTAAGCTCGAAGCAGTCGGCGGCCGCGTCTACACCGTCGTAGGGCTGGGCGATACCCTGGCCGAAGCTCGTCAGCGCGCCTACGAAGGCCAGAAAAAGCTCCCCTTCGAGGGCGCTCAGGTCCGCTCTGACATTGCCCGCTCATGATACGCGAGGCGTTACGCTCCCTACTAGAGTATCGGACGCGGGCCTTACTCACTCTCTCCATACTAGCCTTTGGTATCACGGCGCTCGTAGGGATCTTGACTGCCTTGGATGCTTTACGAGTCTTTACGGCGACCCGGCTAGCAGGACTAGGCTCACAAGCTTTTATGATTTCGAGCGGAAGCGAGCCGCGCGCGCAAAAGACTGGAAGTGGGGTACGCATTCGCTGGCGAAGCAGTGAAAGCTTTGCGTGGTGGGAGATGGCGCGGTTTGCTGCGCAGTATGACTACCCTGGTGCCGCCGTATCCCCGGCTGTACAGGCTGGTGCCTTTATCCGAGCCTACTACCGCGGTCGTAAGACGCCTGAGCGACTCCGACTGCTTGGCGTAGATGCCAGCTATCCTAGGATTCAGCAGCTTGGTCTTAGCAAAGGGCGCTTCTTTACCACCCTCGAGGTGCGGAAGGCGCAAGACGTGATCGTCTTGGGGGCGGCTGTGGCGGCAACCCTCTTTCCAGAAACAGATCCCCTCGGCCAGGAGGTTCTCATGCAGGGCCGTTACTTTCGGGTGGTAGGCGTGCTAGCGGTGCGCGGAAGCCTCTTTGGGTTCAATTTAGACGAGGAATGCTACATCCCCTGGACGACGGCGCGGCGGCTCAGCCGCGCTGGCGGGGGAACCTTATACGTGGGCGTCTCCAAGGCAGACGAAATCCCCGCCGCTGTCGAAAAGGCCCGGCAGGTCCTGCGTAGCTTGCGGCGACTCCCACCTATAGCGGAGGACAACTTTACTTTTTTGCGGGGCGAGCAGCTGGCAGACCTTTTGCTAAAGCTGCTTAGCACCATCTCCACAGCGACCTTAGCGATTAGCCTTATTACGCTCTTTGGCGCGACGCTAAGCTTTACGAATATCCTGCTGGTCATTGTCAAAGAGCGCACGCAAGAGATCGGGCTTCGGATGGCCTTAGGGGCTACGCATCGCCGTATTGCGTGGCAGTTTCTCAGCGAAGCGATTGTTATCGCCCTTATTGGGGGGCTAGGCGGCATCGGACTAGGTATCGTGATTGGGAATGGTGTAGCGCTTCTTCTGGGGTCCTCATTCGTGATGCCGTGGCGCTGGGTGCTCTTGTCCATAGCGCTTACGACGCTGGTCGGCCTCATTGCCGGCTATCGACCGGCGCAAGAGGCTGCCCGCCTCAGCCCAGTCGACGCCCTGCGGTATGAGTAAGCGTCTCCGCTCAATCCGCCCTATAGCCTCCCAAAAGACCAGTAGCCAAACCGCATAGCTAATGACAACGAAAACCTAGGGAGGCCCCGTGTCACGGTCGAGCCTCGCTGGGGAAGCCGCTTTACATGTTTGGGCACAGTGAGTTATTGGCTTAGGTTGTAGTATATATAGGCCAACATTTAGGCCAGCGTAAAAGCAGGTCGCCCCCCCAAAGATTAGATTGAATTTCAGGTTGGCATCAAGCCCAAGCTTATCACCAATGGGGAGTGACAGCATCGATGGGGATTTTGACCCGGTCAATACGCCGGTGCCATTGCCATGAAAGCGCAGGGCATAATTCTGCGCCAGTATCATGCCGGACAGGAACAGGGACGACACCAAAAGGCCTCAATTATGGGGTAGGCAGGCCCAGCCCTCTCTTAAGGGCTTCCTACCCTGCTCTCGCTCTAGCAGCCTACATAGACGTAGGTCCTATTTGCTTACAGACACAACTTGGATAAAGATAAGGATTTAGCAGGTCGACCGGCGCCTATAGAAAGCTGAAGGATGTGAGGAGTAAACCTACCTTTGTAGCATGGAGTTTGGGGTGCAGACGCTCGTGACGCATGGCGGGGAGCGGCTTTACACGGCGCATTATCCGGCGCGGGGACGCGGAACGGTGTTATGGGTGCACGGTTATGCCGAGCATAGCGGGCGTTACCAAGCGATCATAACGTATCTAGCCCAGCAAGGATGGAGCCATATCGCCTGGGACCTGCGGGGGCATGGACGCTCCACGGGTCGCCGCGGCTATGTGACAGCTCTAGAAGAATATCTCTTGGATCTCACCGCAGTATGGACTCATTACAAAAGTAAAGTATCCCCCCCAGTAGTACTCGCTGGGCACTCCTTAGGCGGGCTTATTGCTCTACGCTATCTGCAGCAGTATGGAAATCTGCTCAGGCCGGCAGCCGTGGTGATTAGTGCGCCGCTCATAGCCCTGAAGGTGGAGGTTCCTGCTTGGAAACGGGCTATGGCCGGGGTAGCTGCCCGTTTTTTTCCCACGCTAAGCCTACCTTCTGGCCTTAGACCCGAGGACCTCACCCATGACCCCGTTGAAGCTCGCGCCTATGCCGAGGACCCTCACGTCTTCAAAACGGCTACCGCTGGCTGGTTTGCCGCCATTCAGCAAGGTCAAATCGCCCTATGGCGAGCTATTCCGGCGCTAGCCCCCTACCGCTTTCTATTCCTTTTACCGGAGCAGGACCCCGTCTGCGATGCCAGTGTAACCAAACGCTTTTTCGGGGAGATACCTACTGACTCTAAAAAGCTGATCAGCTACCCTGATGGTTATCATGAGCCCATGCATGAGACCTTTCGGGAAAAGGTGTACGCGGACCTAGCTGATTATCTCAAAAGCTTATGAAGCTCTACATTTATTGGGATGTCTCGCCGGAGATAATCGCTTGGTGGCGGTTTGCGATTCGGTGGTATGGGCTCTTATTTGCGCTGGGTTTTTTCGTGGGGTACGCTATTATGCAGCGCGTGTACCGCCGAGAAGGTAAGCCCCTCACCCACTTAGATAGCTTGCTGTGGCACTTACTAATCGGAACTATCGTAGGTGCTCGGTTAGGGCATTGTTTCTTTTACGAGCCGGCCTATTACCTCGAAAATCCTATCGAAATCATCAAGGTCTGGGAGGGCGGCCTAGCGAGCCATGGCGGGACTTTGGGGGTGCTCCTGGCGCTATGGCTATACGCCCGGCGCCATCCGAGCGAGCCTTTCTGGTGGTTAGCCGATCGGCTCACGGTCCCAACTGCCCTTACCGCCATGCTGATTCGATTAGGCAATCTATTCAATTCTGAGATTTATGGCAAAGTGACGAGCCTACCCTGGGGTTTTATTTTCGTGCGGGCCGGTGAAACGGTCCCCCGCCATCCGACTCAGATTTACGAAGCCCTGGCGTACGGGAGTTTATTCATCGTTTTGTGGTGGCTTTATCATCGGCGGCCGGCCTTCTGGGCTCAGACTCGACGACCTTTGGGGCTTTTTATGGTATGGGTATTTGGGCTGCGGTTTCTTATTGAGTTTGTGAAGGAGGTGCAGGTAGCTTTTGAGACGCAGTGGCCCTTAGACATGGGACAAATCCTAAGCATACCTTTCATACTCTGGGGGCTCTACCTCTGGCTAAAAAAGGAGCCTTATTGAAAGGAAAAAGGGAATTTACCTAAATTTGAAGGTGCGCGTTTGGGGGCTTCTCGCTATCTCGCTTGTCTTCGGTCAGGGGATGTTATGGGTAGGCTTAGGCTTTTCACCGCAGCAGGGCCTGACAGGTCGGGATACCGTTTTTCGCCTCAGCGGACCCTCGCAGTTTCTGTGGATGGAGTACCGGAGCCGTTCTCGTCTACCCTGGGATTCCCTGTGGGTTATCTTGCGCACCCCTTCTAAGATTGAAGGCACCTTCGTCCTGGTGCGCACCAAGGACCCGCTTACTTACCGCGGCCGCGTGCGGGTCCGCACGGCGAGTATTTTTCTCGCCTTAGTCATTCCCCCCCGACAATATCGACAGATCCTCCGGCAGAGCCGTTTTTACGTGACAGACGCTAAGTATCCCACGGTAGCCAGCCTTCGCAAGGCGGCCGCAGGTCAGCAGGCCGCTCCCACGCTCTCCATCGAAGAGGTGCCTATTGAATCTCTGAGCCTACCCGAAGAGGCCCTCGAAATCATCGAGGTCCCCAAAGTAGACGAGGCGATTGAGGACCCGATTGAGGACATAGAGGATCTCGACAGCTTGGGCGAGCCCGACGCATTGGATGCTGAGCCGGAGGAAGAGCTGGATTTTGAGGACTTAGAGGACTTATGATATCCCCGCAAGAGGCTAATCAGCTTAGGAACCTAGAGCTCATCGCCCGCCAAATCGTGGAGGGCTTTTTAGCGGGATTGCATCGAAGCCCGTATCAGGGGCTATCTCTGGAGTTTTCAGAATATCACCCTTATCAGCCTGGTCACAGCTTAGATCAGGTAGACTGGCGGGTCCTTGCCCGCACAGATCGCCTGTATATTCGGCGTTACGAGGCGGAGACCAATTTACAAGCCTACCTTCTTTTGGATATCAGCGGCTCGATGCGTTATCCTACCCAACAGCGCCCACACAAGCTGGATTATGCGCTTTTCTTGGCGGCCGCCTTAGCTTACCTGCTCATCACTCAGCGAGATGCAGTAGGGTTGTACCTCCTAGCAGACAAGATTCAAACCTATCTACCAGCACGGGCTCGACAGAGTTGGCTCAGACGAATCTTTACCACCTTGGAGCCCCTTAGGGGAGCAGCGCCGGCGCCGCTCGGGACCCAGCTTCCGCTACTCTTACACACAATTGCGGAGCGATTGCGGCGGCGTAGCCTGATTCTACTATTCTCGGATCTTCTCCTGGACGAGGGTGGCCCCGAGCCCTTACTAAAAGGACTAGCCCACCTACGTCACCAAGGACATGATGTAATAGTTTTTCGGATATGGCATGAAAAAACGGAATGTTCTTTTATTTTACCAACCGAACCGCTACGACTTATTAGCTTAGAATCCGACAAAGAGCTAAAGGTTCATCCTATAGAACTCATGGCTCTCTATCAAACGCATATGACCCGGTATGAGACGCTCCTTAGACGCTTTTGTCAGGGGTTGCAAATCGATTATGTGCCGATTGACCTGGATGAGCCTTTTTTCAAACCTTTGTATGCTTATCTACTCAAACGAGCCCGCTTGCCATGAGACGATACTACCAGCAATCACCGGCTAAGGTGAATTTGGGCTTACATATCTTGGATCGTTGGCCGAATGGCTACCATGTCCTGGAGACGCTTCTGATCCCCTATCCAGCCCTGTATGATGACCTAGAGGTTGAGATCTTACCTGGCGTAGACCGCTTAGAACTCGTGATAACGGGCGAAAATCCCCCCCAGGACGGGGAAAACTACATTGAAACCGCTTACAGGCTGCTGCAGCAGGTTATCAAGCGTCCTTTACCGGCGATCAAGGTCCGTTTGCATAAGCGGATTCCAGTGAGTGCGGGACTTGGTGGCGGCTCTAGCAATGCTGGGACCTTTATTCGCCTACTAAAAGAGGCTTTTCCGGAATTTATACCGAAGGACCAGCAATATGCGGTAGCAGCCCAATTAGGTACAGACGTGCCGTTTTTTCTCGATCCGCGTCCGACCTTGGCCACTGGGTTAGGCACGACTCTCACGCCCTTTGAGATCGATCTCTCTGGCTGGGACCTTTTTATCATGACCCCGCCCGTTCCGTGCTCTACGCGATATGTATACCGAGCGCTAACCCCCGCGGCCTGGAGTCGCACGTCGATTCAGCCGATTTTACGCCAAGATCCTGCCTCTTGGGCGCGGCTACTGCATAATGACTTGGAATCCGTTAGCTTTGGGATATACCCCACACTGCTGGTGTACAAAAAAGCACTGTATGAAGCTGGAGCCATGTATGCAAGCATGAATGGAAGCGGGAGTAGTCTATATGGGCTATTCCCTAGGGGCCGCTAAGGCCGCCACATTCCCGCAAGTCTAGGAAAGAGAGCACGCCGCATCAGCGGTGGCAATGCTCGCACTACTGAGCGGGTGTGCCCAGAGGGAGACTCGAACTCCCACGGCCTTTCGGCCACTGCCCCCTCAAAGCAGCGCGTCTACCAATTCCGCCATCTGGGCCTGCACAAAGATAACGCAGATTGGTGACTCCGCTGGGACTCGAACCCAGGCCCCCTTGCTTAAAAGGCAAGTGCTCTACCGGCTGAGCTACGGAGTCAGCAGCGCAAAGGTAAGGAATTTGTCTCACTTCATGGCAGGACCCAGAGGAGTTGTCCGCCGCCTATTTGATCCACGACCCAGTACAAACCAGGTTGGTCAGGCGCTACGACCTCAGACGCTTCCCAGCTAGCTATCTGGCGCCCCATCCCATCTATAACCCGCAGGGAGCCGGCGGCGCGACCCACGACCCGCACTCGACCGCCCCTACTTACAGGTATAGGCTGGAGATACCAATTTCGGGGCTGAGGCCCCCAAGCCAAAGCCGCATTACCAGCACCCAGCCCTAGTCGCACTAAGAGACAGCCCCGCTGGCGAGAGGGTACCCATTGGCCCGCAGAATCCCGAAATACCACCGTCGCCCCTTCATAACTTCCATCCCATCCTATGCCTAACGGGGCATTATCAGCCTGGATAAAGCCTACTCCTACCCGCCCGGTTAGCCTCAGTACCGTATCGAGTGCATAATCCACAAATCCCCCCGTTATCGAGTCGAGCCGGATACGATGAAAGCGTAGATACACTGGCGCCCCCCCTGCTTCTAGGTCCCAGATGCCCAGCTGAAAGGACTTGCCCACCTGGGTCGGCACGGGGAAAAAACGAATGGCTACTTTGTCTGCGGTCACCATCGTATCCAAATCAAAAACCTGGAAGAAAGGCCGATCCGCTATGACCAGGCCGTACCCCCGCTCCATCTCATCATCGTCATAACCGTAGTAAGGCCCCAAAGCCGTGGTATCAAGCCAACTTTCTATGACCTCACCGGAGAGACGCTCTATTTGCCAAACCACGTCATAGCGGGTCTCTCCGAGATTGGGGAGGGGGGGCCACCATACTGTATCGATGCCACCCGTACAGGCCAATAGCTGCGATACAGCCGAGGCATTAACCACCCTTAGCAGTTTAACTGTCAAGCCAGCAGGACCCGACACGAGCGTAAACAGGCTATCCGCCTGGTTGGCCTGGGAGGCAGGTCCTACGCTGTAAGGACGCCAGTACGTGCGCGGAATCCGAACAAAATGCGGTTCGGAAGCGGTGCTATCAGGCCCCACAGCGGTATAGGCCAAGAGCCAATTATCATAGGCGCCGTACAAGGAACCCCAGGCGCTCCACCGTAAGCGAAAGCAGGCATGACGCCAGACGGTATCTGACAAAGCAAGCGTTACAGTGGCAAAGCTCGTATCCGCCTGACCGGAGCCCGTAGCCTGCCAAACTACGCGCCACACACCATCTTGATCGAGTCCCCACAAGCGCAGGGTATCATCGGGCTCTGGCGGTTCGCAATAGCCGCCCCGTTGGTAGGCAAAGCGAATGTAGACCGTATCGTAAAACCTCGTATCTAGGCAGGGACTCACCAAGCTATCCGCCCAACCTACTGAGCGGGGATTGTCAGAAATATAAGGCAAATCGGCTGCTTGGGCCCCATTCAGACGCATGACATAGGCCCGTGGAGCCGAGGAGGCGCTGGTCTTTCGCAAATCCGCGCCATACTGCTGCCAGCTCGGCCCAGAAGCCCCCCAGGAATAGCTCCACAACTGCAAAAGCACAGCCCAGATCACTCAACGACACTTTTGGGCGGTTCGCCGCTGACAAATAAGTCTATGGGATAGCCTCGCGCCAGGGAGTCGCCCGGTGCCTTCTGGGGATACTGCTGAAAGACAGTTCCCGCGGGGAAGCGTGGATTCGGCTTATACCGAATCTGCCCAATACCCAAGCCAACCTGGGCTAAACGCGCCATCGCTTCCTGAAGGGATAAGCCCACGACGCTGATCAAGGGAACCTTGTCTTGGGTTTGGCCTCGGGTGATCACGAGGTCGATCCGGCTATAGCGCGGGACCAAGCTGCCCGCCATAAGCTTCTCCCCCTGATAGCGTGCCTCTACGACCAGGTCCGGGATCTCACCGGCCACCGTGAGCACCTCCCCTATCGTAAAACCATAACTCTCTGAGAGCAGACGATGCGCCTGTTCGTAAGGTAACCCTTCAACCTTAGGAAAGGGGACCTGTGGCGCTGTACTACTGGCTATGGTGAGATACACCTTACGCCCTTTTTTGATGCGGGTCTTAGGCAGCGGGTCCTGGGCCAAGATCTGGCCGGGACGAGCCTCTGGCTTGTATAAAGAATCTATCACCTGGCCGCTAAATCCCTGCCGCTCTAACGCCTCGATCACAGCTAAGTAAGGCTTCCCCTCTAAATTGCCCAAAACGTGCTCGTCTCCATGCCGCGTCAGAAAAGCCAAAACCAGATTGAAAAATAGAAAATACCCCAGTAGCGTCCCACTCCCTAAAATAGCAAGCAATACCCAAAACTCTTTACTTTTTAGATAGGCGATTAGGTGACTCACACGTAAGGGCAAAGATACGCTTCCGCAGGCTTTGATTGAGCGCCCGGATGAAGCCAGGATCTACGCCTTCGCGCTGAATAAGCTGACGCTGGCGATCGCGAAAGAGCTTTAGCAAACGCCAAGCTGGACTGAGCAACCGAAAATGCACCTGACGCCGATCAGCCCGATCCCGAGCTAGCTCGATGTATCCCCAATAAGCCAGATAACGCGCTAAGCGCCCCACGGCCGGCTGTGTAACAGGAAAGTAGGGGTATACCGCTTTCAAGGGAATCCAATCTCCTACTCCACCCAGTCTAGCTCCAACAAGTAGAAAATCCAGATGATTAGCAGACAAATGATGAGCTGTAGCCAGCTCATGTACCTCCCTCTGAAAAGTGGAATGCAACTTTAGCAGAGAAAGATAAAAATCCTCTAAATCTCGCCTGCTCAGCACGTACTCCATGCTGAAGAGGCTGCAAAAAACATACCTATAAACAGAAGTTGCTGTATATCAGCTTATTAGCACATGAAGACTTTCAGAAACTGTTAGGTTTGGTGTACAGGCAGATTCCACAGGTAGGGCACAAATACCACGATAAGCAGGGCTTGCGCCGCAAGGAGAAGCACTGCTTGGAGAGCAGGGGTATGAGGTCGCAGGAATAAAAGGAGCAAAGGCAGAATAGTGAGGGGCAAAGCCAGAACGATACCGAGCGCATACGAGGCCTGTGCTCTAGCCGCCATAAAGCCCGTAAACCCCACTGGCAACGATAGCGTCAAAGCATACAGCGCAGCCGAAGCAGAGGGGCAGTAGCCCCAGAAGCCCCAAGATACGCCTACTAGCAATCCATAAAGAGCCATGCCCCAACTCAGCGTATACCAGAGTAGCCCCCATCCCGCTGCGTTTGGGGTCACCATGCCCGATAGCCACAGCCACGACTCACTCCGAACCTCTAGGAAGCTGCGGGGGAGCGCTTGAAAGAGTGCAAAAAGGTAGGACATCCAAAAAATAGCCGGGAGCGCAGGCTGCGGCAAACGCCCTTTTATCTGCAATAAACCAACGACCAGGGCTAAAATGGTGATAAAAAGCCATGCCGTCGGCCAGCTATGGCCGCGACGACGCTCCAGTCGCCACAGCCAGAGCATTAGCCACACGCCTCTAGCGAAGGTAGTCATGAATCTCTGCCTCAGCCGGGCCAGCTTGGACTTGTACCGAGTCTGTACAACTAATTGCGGCAGGCACACCCGGCGGCGGTAGAATACGACGCTTAGGCAGGGCTAACTTCGGATCCTGGTAGACTGCCCGCATATAAAGCCCCCATATGGGTAACGCCATGCGAGCCCCTTGCCCATTCCATAGCGAATAAAAATGAACCGACCTATCCGCAGTGCCTACCCAAACGCCCGTAACGTACTCCGGTGTAAAGCCCACGAACCACCCATCTGCGTGCTGCTGGGTCGTGCCAGTCTTGCCCCCCATATCCAAACTGGCTAGGCCGTACTGCCAGCGCAAGCTGCCAGCCGTGCCCATGATCGTAACCCCTCGCAGCATTTCCACCATCAGATACGCGGTCTTTTCGCTGAGGGCCCTTCGACTCGTGCCCGTGAAACGCTCAATGAGATTGCCGCGCCGATCTCGAATCTCCCGAATAAAAAGCGGCTCTCGCCAGATACCTAAGGTCGGGAAGCATTGATAAGCCGCCGTTAGCTCAAGCACGCTCAAATCGCAGGCGCCGAGCGCTAAAGCATAGACGGGCTCGAGCGCCGATTCAATGCCCATCTGACGGGCATACTGCACGACCACCTCGGGGCCAATATTCCGAATAACGCGAGCTGTGATCACATTAAGCGAGAGCGCTAAACCCTTCTGCAAGGTGACCTTCTCACTGAGCTCCCGATCGGCATTGCGTGGCATCCAGATCGTATCGCGGCCATCCACCTGCACCGGAATCTCAATAGGCACGTTTAGCTCCTGGTAGCAGGGGGAATAGCCATTATCAAGCGCGGCCGCATAAACAAAGGGCTTGAACGTAGACCCTACCTGCCGCTTCCCCTTGGCGACATGATCATACTTGAAGTAAGTGTGATTGATGCCGCCTACCCAGGCCCGAATCTCGCCTGTGTGCGGATCCAAAGTCACAAGCCCCACCTCTAGAAAGCGGAGATAATATTTGAGTGAGTCCCAGGGTGTGAGAACCGTATCTCGATAGCCAGGGGCCTCCCATTGAAATAAGCTCATCGGGACCGGCTTATGAAACTGGCCCCGAATCTCCGCTTCGGATAGACCGGCTCGCTTGCCAGCTTGATACCGCTCTGAACGGTACATCGCCCGCAGCAGAATAGTCGAGTCCTTTTCCCAGGGATAAGGCTTGGAAGCTAGCTCCCGATCAAAGACCTTTTGATAGCTGCTCAAGTGTGCTACTACCGCTGACTCGGCATGCATTTGCAAGCGGCTATCGATGGTGGTATAGATTTGCAAGCCATCCCGATAGAGGTCATACCCTTTTCGGCGGCACCACTCCAGGAGCCACTCCCGCAAATGCTCCCGAAAGTAGGGCGCCAAACCTTGGCTATGGCTGGCCGTATACGGCGCCGTACCGACCCCTAAAGGCGCTTCCTTCGCTGCACGGGCCTCCTGCGCAGAGATATACTCGGCTTCTGCCATAAGATCGAGGACCAGGTTACGACGGGCCAGTGCGCGCTTAGGGTGACGGTACGGACTGTAATAAGAGGGGCCCTTTAGAAGACCTATAAGTAAGGCCGCCTCCGATACGGACAGATCCCGGGCATCTTTGCCAAAGTAGTAACGACTAGCCGCCTGGATGCCATACGTAACCCCACCGAAAGGAACCGTATTGAGGTACATCGCCAAAATCTCTTCCTTACTGTAGCGGCGCTCAAGGTAAACGGCCACGATCATTTCTTTGAGCTTGCGCCAGATTGAGCGCCGAACGCCTACCGCATCGTAGAGGTTTCGCGCTAGCTGCTGGGTAATCGTACTGCCGCCGCGCTTTTTGCCCGCAGCTGTATGAAAAATGGCCCCAATAACCCCCCAAAAGTCAATCCCCGAATGCTCATAAAACCGACGATCTTCCACGGCGAGAAGGGCTTTCTTGACCAAAGGCGGTATTTCTCGTGCGGGGAGTCGAATCCGATCCGTGGCTAAGTAGTAAGTGCCTAAGATTTGATTATCCGCCGCGTACACCACCGAAGCCAGCTCCGGCGTAGGATCCTCTAAGGTCTTAAACGAAGGCATCTCCCACCACACATACAAAAAGAGCAAAAGCGGCCCCCCAAAAAACATCACCAACCAGCTCCAAATAAGTATCTTCCGATACTGAGCAAAAGCAGGTGAAAAGTTTAGCCACTGCATAGCTTCTGAATAAGCTTAGTGGTCGAGTAGCCTTCTATGTATGGCAAAATCACGACTTCCCCGCCATAAGACTGTACAAAGGAAGCCCCCACAACAGTATCAGGTGTATAATCTCCCCCCTTCACCAGCACAGCTGGACGTAGGTACTCAATAAGGCGCTGCGGTGTGTCCTCGTCGAAGAAGACAACCGCTTCTACAAATTCCATGGCTGCCAGCAGACGCGCACGAGCCTCCTGGGGCAAAACCGGCCGGTCAGGCCCTTTGAGCCGTCTGACCGAGTCGTCTGAGTTTAGACCCACTACCAGAATATCGCCTAACTGGGCTGCTCGTTCTAGGTAATCTACATGCCCTAAATGCAATAAATCAAAGCAGCCATTCGTAAAGACCACTTTTTGCTCGAGAAAGGCCCAATAAGCACGCCACTGGCCCAGGTCTGCCCAGGTCAAGATTTTTTGTCGGGTTTCAAACATAGCAGAGTACCTTTGTGGGATGCGCCTCGCAACAAAGGTAGGGATTTTTATTGGGCTGCTTTGGGCACAGCTGGAGCCCTTGCGGGTAGTCGTCTATGAGGACTTTTTGGACCGCTACTTTCGCATACGGGCCTGGAGCGGCACCGCTGCCCTCGCTAAGCCAGATACTATCCGCTTTCTCAAGCTTACCCGGGTGCTCCCCAACCTCCCTACCCTGCCCCGCCTCGAAGCCCTGTATCTAGCCGAAATGGAAGAGCTTGATCTCGAAGCCCTAGTTAGTCTCATTCACGCCAAATGCCCAACCCTCTGCATACTTGCGCTAGAAGATTGCGAGATTGAGGACCTAACCCCTTTGACTCACCTACGGCGTCCGCTTAGAGGGCTTCTCTTAGATCAAAATGACATCAACGATTTCACTGCTTTGACGACATTTACCCAGCTAGAATTTCTCAGTTTAGGGGAAACGACCTTTAACCAGCCCGAGCTCCTGCAAAAGCTGCCTAACCTTAAGGTGCTCGATCTGAGACAAACCTCTATTCGAAAGCTGGATTTTCTCACCACTTACAAGGGTCTGCAAGCCCTCTCGATTTATCGCTGTGCAAACTTGACGGATCTGAGCCCTATTCTAGCTCATGCCAGCAGCCTGGAAATGCTGAACATCTCCTTCACTAATCCTGCTGCGGCGCAAAAGGTATTATCTAATCTGGCCCAATTTACCAATCTACGGGTTCTTCAGGTCCAAGGTGTCCTCCTCGAAGCACAGGCAGCGATGCAGCTTGGCCAGCTTAGCCAACTCGAGGAGCTGACCATCGGACAAAACCCCGCTTTACGAGACCTGTCTTTCATCAAGGGCTTATCCCGGCTACTATACCTAGACGTGCATGGCTGCCAGATCGGGGACCTAAGCCCCTTAGCTGGCCATCCCAGCCTACTCAAACTCATCATTGCCAATAACCCGATAACCGCTCTAGCCCCGCTCAAAACTTGTGTGCGACTCACCGATCTCTACTGCTACAATGTACCGGCTAAGGACTGGGAGGTTCTTCTCGAGCTGCCGCATCTTTCACATGTCATGCTAAGCAAGAAGGATCTACCCGTTGAGAGGCGTGAAAGCCTTTTAGCCGCCCTTCGTCGTAAAGGCACTCGAGTCGATGCATCCCCCTGACGAGTGGCCGTTGTATGAGCATTACACATTCGTGGTGGACGCAGGGCAGACGCCTCAGCGGCTAGATCAGTACTTAGCCAGCCGGATTACGCACCTAAGCCGATCCCGCATTCAGCTTGCTATCGAGGCCGGCCTTATCACGATCGAGGGTCAGGCCGTTCGCGCCAGTACCAAGGTCCGCCCCCATCAGACGATTCAGGTGCGCTTACCTTACCCGCCCCCTGTCGATCTCACGCCGGAGCCGATCTCCTTGGAGATTTATTACGAAGACGCTTACCTGCTGGTGGTTTATAAACCGGCCGGCATGAGCTGTCACCCTGGTGCCGGCGTTTACAATGGTACGCTACTCAATGCGCTCCTGTATCATTTAGCAGGCCAGCCGTTGCCGGCCTCCGAAACGAACCTCCACCGGCCCGGGCTCGTCCATCGTATCGATAAGGACACAACCGGGCTTTTGGTGGTAGCCAAGGACGAGAGCGCTTACTTTGGCTTAGCCAGGCAGTTTTTTCACCATACGGTGGACCGGCGCTATTATGCGCTAGTCTGGGGGTGCCCTCGGGCGGAGAGTGGTACTATCACGGCCCATATCGGACGGCATCCCCACCAGCGCAAAAAGTACCAAGCCTTCCCCAAAGGCGATAGCGGCAAGCATGCCATCACCCACTGGCGCGTCCTGGAAGCTCACACCTTAGCCAGCTTGATTGAATGCCGTTTAGAGACAGGACGTACGCATCAGATTCGCGTGCATCTCAGCCATATTGGGCATCCGCTCGTAGGGGATGCGACCTACGGCGGTGACCGCCCTCGTATCCCCATCTGGAGCCCTACCCAAGGTCAGCTAGCCCACCAGCTTCTCTCATACCTGCCTCGGCAGGCTCTACATGCGTATCACTTAGGATTTGTACACCCGATAACGGGCCAGACCTTGACCTTCACCGCGCCGATGCCCGCCGATATGGCAGCAGCCTTGGCCTTCCTACAAGAGATTTCCCAATAACCCGACCGCCGTACTTTTGTCTTATGCTATTTTTCCTAGACACGGCTAACCTCGAGGAGATTCGAGAGGCTGCCGCTATGAGCATCCTAGATGGCGTGACGACAAACCCTTCACTCATGGCCAAATTAGGCATCAAAGACTTCGATGGCCACTATCGCGCTATCACGCATATCGTCGAAGGCCCTGTAAGTGCTGAGGTCATCGCTACGACTTATGACGAGATGCTAAGGGAAGCGAGACACCTAGCCAGTCTAGCACCTAATATCGTCGTCAAGATACCCTTTCTGCCAGATGGCGTACGGGCCATTGCTACTCTCACCGAAGAGGGCATCCCTACCAATTGCACCCTCATCTTTTCGCCACTGCAAGCCTTGATCGCCGCTAAGGCCGGTGCGACCTATGTGAGCCCTTTCCTGGGACGCCTCGATGATGTAGGACACAACGGCCTCGATCTGATCGAGCAGATCCGCACCATTTTTGACAACTACGACTTAGATACCAAGATCTTGGCTGCTAGCTTGCGACATCCTCAGCACGTCTTACAATGTGCGCTGCTCGGGGCCGACGTAGCCACGATGCCACATAACGTCTTTCGTCAGCTTTTTCAGCATCCGCTTACAGACAAGGGTCTAGCCCAATTTCTAGCCGACTATCGAAAGCTACATGAAGGCGCCTGAGGCCCGACTACTTCTGATAGGAAGCGAGCTAACCGAAGGACGCCTCCAAGATGCCCACGCCGCATTTCTGGCAGCAGAGCTTACAGCGCTGGGTTTTTATGTCACAGATGTGAGTATAGTCCCCGATGACCCGATACAGCTCCGCCAAGTTATGCGCTACCTTCTGGAGAGCCCCGCGGAGGTGATCATTTCCGTAGGCGGTTTAGGCCATACCTCGGATGACCTTACAAAGGTCCTCTGGTGTGAAACGCTGGGTGATGCACTCCATTTAGACGAGGGGCTCTTGGCTCATCTCGAGACCGCCCTACAAGCCCGCGGCGTCTCAAGCCTCCCCTACTTAGAGGTTTATGCCACAGTCCCGCAGCAGGCCCGCGTGATACAGAATCCCGTAGGTTTAGCACCAGCCCTGTACTGGCTCGTGCGCGAGAAGCACATCTGGGCTTTGCCGGGAGTACCAGCGGAACTCCATGCCCTCTGGCATGAAGCCGTGGCCTCCTCCCTAAGAGAAGCTTTCGGCTTAGCAGCCCCCCTCCAAATAACCCTACGCACAACGGGCATTACAGAAAGTCGGCTCTCTGCGCTAATAGCCCCCTGGGAGCGTCATCGCCCCGCTCCCCTCCGTCTAGCTTATAACCCCTCCTGGGAAGGGGTTGGTCTGCATCTATCTGCACCTGCTTCTTTTGCTCTGGAGGCCTTCGAGGAGGCGGTACAGGCCCTACGACAGCTGATTAGCCCTTACTTGTATGGCGAGGGACCTGTCACCTTGGCCGCAGCCATCTTAGCCCTCATGGAGACACAAGGCCTTAGCTTAGCTACCGCTGAAAGCTGCACGGGCGGCCATCTAGCCGCTGCCTTTGTCAATGTACCGGGAGCTTCGAGGGTCTTTCGTGGGAGCATTGTCGCCTATCACAACGAAATCAAGCAGCATTTACTCGGGGTACCCGCTAGTATCCTCGAGACAGAGGGCGCCGTTAGTGAGCCCACAGCTCGTGCCATGGCGGCTGGTGCGTGCCAAGCTATCGGCAGTCACGTCGCCATCGCCACTACGGGTATCGCTGGACCTAGCGGCGGCACCGCTACCAAGCCCACAGGGCTCGTCTACCTCGCGGTCCAAAGTCCTAGAGAGACGCTGGTGCGCCGCTTCCAGTTTAGTGGAGGCCGAGAGGTCGTGATAAACCGCACCGTGGGCGCAGCTCTGTCTCTCACCTGGCAAACCCTCAAAACAGCATGATTGTCATCACAGGAGCAGCCGGCTTTATCGGAAGCGCGCTGGTCGCCCTGCTCAATGAAAAAGGCTATACCGATCTGGTTTTAGTCGATGATTTTAGCAGCCCGTCCAAAGCGGGAAACTGGTCTCAGAAGCGCTACCGCTATGCCGTGCATCGGGATCAGCTCTTTGACTGGCTAGAAGCTCATCATAAGGAAATCACGGTCCTCTTCCATATTGGGGCTCGTACCGACACGCTGCTATTGGACGAGGCTACTTTTTATCGACTTAATATAGCCTACTCCCAGCGGTTGTGGCGTTTCGCCACCGAGGCCCAAATCCCCTTCTTTTATGCGTCTAGCGCAGCGACTTACGGAGATGGAAGCTTAGGCTTCTCGGACGACCCGGCCCTTCTACCGCATTTACGGCCGCTCAATCCGTATGCCCAGTCTAAGCACCAATTCGACCTCTGGATCCATGCCCAGCCGACGACTCCGCCGCAGTGGGCAGGGTTCAAATTTTTCAATGTCTATGGCCCAAATGAATACCACAAAGGCGCCATGGTAAGCGTGGCTTTTAAGGGATTCGGCGAAATTTTGGCCACAGGCCGCCTCAAGCTCTTCCGGTCCTATCGGGCAGACTACCCCGATGGCGGGCAAAAGCGGGACTTCGTATACGTACGAGACGTCGTGACCGTACTGCACGACTTTTGGGAGAATAAACGCTCCTCTGGGCTGTATAACCTCGGTACGGGACGGGCTGAGACGTTCTTAGCGCTGGGCGAATCGCTTTTCAAGGCACTAGGACGCCCACCGCAGACTACTTTTATTGACATGCCACCTGGCCTGGCGGGTCGTTACCAGTACTTCACAGAAGCCGATCTAACCCGGTTACGGGCAGCAGGGTGCCAGGTGCCCTTCACGCCTTTAGCGGAAGGCATCGCCGACTACGTCAAGCATTACCTGTACCCTGTTCGCCGCTACTGGTAAGGGGGTAGACCCTAAGCCATGTCGCATTCTGGCGGGTGGCGCTAGGCACAGCCGGCGGGCATGACTTGACTCTTTGAAAAAGTTTGTACCTTTGTGGCCGCTCGGGGGGTTAGCTCAGTTGGTAGAGCGCCAGCATGGCATGCTGGAGGCCAGCGGTTCGACTCCGCTACCCTCCACGGGGGGTTAGCTCAGTTGGTAGAGCGCCAGAATCGCACTCTGGAGGTCAGCGGTTCGACTCCGCTACCCTCCACGAGGGGAGAGGTGCCGGAGTGGTCGAACGGGCACGACTGGAAATCGTGTATCCCGCCCAAAGCGGGATCGGGGGTTCGAATCCCCCCCTCTCCGCCTCTAGGATTCGCGCCGATCAAGCCCCCAAGCTAAGCGGTCGCGCAGCGTGTGAAAGTAACTATAGGCGGGCAGTTGGATAATTTGCAAAGCAAAATGGCTTTTACGCAGAGCCACGGCAGCCCCCGCACTCATCAGGGTATACCGCCCGTCTAAAGCCAGAAGTACCTGGTCTGAGCGCGCTTGACAAGCGATCGTCAAGACCCCATCATCCGGGATAACGAGTGGGCGCACGGTCAGCGCATGGGGTGCCATCGGCGTCAAAATGAAGGTGCTACAGGCCGGCATGACGATAGGCCCCCCACAGGCTAAAGAATAGGCTGTAGAGCCAGTCGGCGTGGCCACTAATAACCCATCAGCCCAGTACGTATTGATGAGCTCGCCATTGAGGTACACATCGATGAGGATCATTTCGCTGGAGACGGCTTTGGAGAAGGTTGCCTCATTGACGGCGAAAGCTTCAGCCGGGTCAAAGAGCGGCGGATCGGCGATCAGCGTCAAGAGCGGTCGCTTCTCGATAGAAAAACTCCCACTGAGTAGCTGGCGCGTCGCAGGAATGAGGTTTTCCTGCGGTACAGGCGTCAAAAAGCCTAAGCGACCCGCATGAATCCCTAGCAGGGGCACGCCCAAGGGAGCCATCAGCCGGGCTGCATCCAAAAAAGCCCCATCCCCCCCGACCACAAGCGCCGCTAATAGCGAAGGCAGTTCCGCCCCCTTAGTAAAGCGTGGCCAGGGCAAAGGCTTCCCCTCGGTCGCTTCCCAAGCTTGAGCTAAGGGCTCATGTATCCACACCTCTACGGCTTCCTCCAGGAGAAAGCTTCGCCAAGCCTGCAGTAGCGGTAATTGAATCCGACGGGTCCAGCGCCCTAAAAAAGCTACCCTCATCGCCGATTATAATCTCGATAGACATCCGCCTCTAGCTGGCGCTGTAGCACCAGGCTCTCTAATCGAATCGTAGCACTACGCGTAAGCAGGTTTTGGTCATACAGGAGCGTGGCTTTCTGACCCTGCCATCGATAGCGCGGCGCATACCCCTCCTGCTTCCCCGTCCCAAAAAGCGTCTGCAAAATCACTAACAAGGCTTCACTATCTTGATCGGTAGCCGTTTTTAGCTCGATCGTATGCAGCTTCTGACGGTAAAAGGCGAGCTGGACCTGGCTAATCGGCACGCCCATCCAACTGGTATCTACGGCCCAACGGTACCAGGTCTTGCGTTGAAAAGTGCCCTTAGGAATCAGCGTGCTCGGTGAAAAGGCACTTTGTGGCATTTCTAACCTGAGGTCGAGAAGGCCATAGACGCTATCGACCGATGCAAACTGAGCCCAGAGCGGCCAGAACCAGAGCCCAACCCATCTAAACATCGCCCCGTAAAGATAAGCCAATCGCACAACTAAAGCAGCGCTTCTGGGTGCAATAGGTGCGCCAGAGGGCAATCTGGCCCTGGGTCTGCCAGGCATTTTGGGCAGGATAAGCCCACTTAGCATACAAACGCGCATAGCGATGTGCCTCCGCTGGCAACGCCCGAAAGCGCTCGACGAAATCAAGGGCCTGCTCCATCCGACCAAGTAGCCGATAGTAGTAAATCGCAAACGGATAAAATACATTGATACGCAGGTTTTGCAGCAGAAGCGGCGGCGAACGTCTGAGAGGGCGAGCGAGCTTTTTTTGCCAAGCGTAATGACGCTGCCAGTAGGGCGAAGGCAAAGGCAGGGCCTGAGGCGGCTGGGCCAGGAGCGCTGCCAGATTCGGATAAGAAGCCATCAGATGAGCTAAGGTAGCAAGTCGGATCGCAGGCGCGTTCATGGGTCGATAGCTTCCGCCCAGGGGTCCTAGAGACCGGAGTTGATGCTTTTTAGCCAAGTACAGCCAGCGCTCAAGGAGGTGTTCTTCATAAGACTCAGCTGGCGCTACACCCTCTGGAATCAGTCCCGCAACTCCAAGTAGGACAGCTTCTAAAGCCAAAATATCATCCTGATACCGGCTCAAGAGCGCATAAGGCAGCACCTGGGCGAGCCTGCAGAAAGGCTCACCGAGGGCAGGCAACCCAAAACCATAGAACAGGGCTTCCCAAAAGGCTAGATAAAGGTCCTCTTCCGAGCGGTAGCTAGCATGACGGGTACGTAGGCGCTCTTCGCCCAAACGATCGTAAACAGCCTGCCAATGAGACTCGCCCACTTCTCGCGCCACAGGCGCACAAGGGAAAGGCACCGACCCCAGCCTGCGCGGGACATCCACAGTCTCCGCTACAAAAGGCGCCAAAGCCAAAACAGGAATGGAGCGCCCCATGACATCATACACCGAGGTATCTCCTTCCACTTCCCAAACAACCTCAAGAATGACCGTCTGAAAAGCAGGATTTTGGTGGTGTTGATGGCTAAACCACGCCTTAGGCGTAGCGTCTATCTCCACATCCCCTATCCACAAAAAGCCGTCGAGCTTGACTTGGGCACCCCGAAAGTCAGGCCCCCCCTGAGAGCTGGGCCGACCAGGGAAAAGAACCTCCACCACCTGGCCATCGGTGGTGCGCAGCGGCTCACGCCATAGCCGACGCTGCCACCAACCATGTAGCACAATTTCAGAAGGGGCATCACGCATGAGCCCCTTGGGTTACCAGCTAATCTTCTCCTTGCGCAAAAAGGCGGCTATACCCCGCCGAAAGTCCTCGGTCGCCCGGGCATGGGCATTCATCTTCGCTGCAAACAGTAGCCCCTCTTGTAATGGCATATCCTGCAGGTCAGCTATGAGCTTACGAATAAATTCTTGCGAAGTAGCGGACGTCTGAGTAGCAATCTTTTGGGCTAGATCGGTCACAAACTCAGCAATCGCCTCAGGAGCAACGATATAATTGAAAAGCCCTATTCGCTGAGCTTCTTCTGCTGAGATAAGCTCCGCTTGCACCAGAAGGGGACGCGCCCAACCTTCGCCGACCCGCCGCAGCAGGAAGTAAGTCACCATGGCTGGCAAAAAGCCGATCTTGGCCTCGGGGTAGCCAATCGTCGCCGTAGGCGTAGCTACGACAAGGTCACATACTGTCACGAGGCCTGCGCCGCCGGCTAAGGCAGGGCCTTCGACCTGGGCAATAAGGGGCTTCGGATAACGATACATCTGGAGGTATAGCTCCATCAGATGCAAGGAATCCGTTAGATTTTCTTGCACCGTATAGTCCTGGAGTTTCTGAAGGTACTCAATATCAGCCCCCGCACAAAAGGCAGGCCCTTTGGCCCGTAGCACAACGACACGCACAACGGGATCCTGCTGCCAAGCTGATAGGGCTTCTTTTAGTTGGGTGACTAACGCATAACTCAAGGCATTACGACGCTCTGGCCGATTCATGGTAATATAGCCTACCCGCTCCTCGACGCTTACCTCGATCAGGGCCGGTCCCTTGGTTGAGTTTTCCATAGGGCAAACATAAGGCTTTTCACCGAAGAACGGTCACAGCTCCACTGCGGTACTCGGTCTCTGGCTTATCAATGAGCTTGTAGCGCACGACGTAGACGTAGGTACCTTCTGGTACAGGGGAGCCATTCCGAGTCCCGTCCCAGGTTACCTGTTCTGTGCCTCGAGCACTATGCATTTCCAGGCCCCATCGGTCGTAAATCACCAGTTCAAGGTACTCCATGCCATAACCCACCACCAGAAAGACATCGTTAATACCGTCTCCATTCGGCGTAAAGACGTTGGGGATAAGCAGTACGTAGCCACTTACATCGAAGCACAGGGACGTCGAGTCGGCACAGCCCAGCTCACTTTCCACCGTAAGGTACACACAATAGCGCCCCTTCTGCAGATAACTGACTGTGTAGCTGGGGCCTGTAGCTGCCAGTTGGCTATCCGCCCGCCAGTAATAGCGTACGTTGTAGGGGCCTGACGCGGCTGTAAACGTAATCGGCGAGGCAATATAATAGCCAATGCTGCTGGGTGGCGGTGGCGCTAGGATTTGCGCTTGGGCAAAGCTATCTACCCAGATCACCACCTGTGCCGTGTCATAACATTGCGGCGAGCTTTGGGCATAAAACACGACGGTATAGCGCCCCGGCTGCGTGAAGGTATGGGTCACGGCGGTCCCTGTCGCCGTCCCACCATCTCCAAAATTCCAGGCATAGGTCAAGGGATTCCCCAAGCTGCTGGTACCATTTCCTTCAAAGCTCACCGTAAGAGGGAGACAGCCCTCCACTGGCGAAGCGTTGGTAATAAACGCATCTATGCGCTCCCCCGTCGCCGGAACAAAAATAGGTAACAGGATGGTATCGGCACAGCCCACTTCATTCTGGACGACAAGCGTAACGATATAATTACCACCCGTACTATAGAGGCCTGTCGTGGTCGGGATGCTCGTCGTATCACGCCCACCATTTCCAAAATCCCAGTAGTAGGTCAGCATGCCCGTGCCTTGCGCCTGGGCCATAAAATCGATCGCGACTGGATAACAGGTCGCTATCGGACCATTAATCAGAGAAAGGGCCTCTACGCTGTCTGTCACAGCGAGGACTAGAGTGTCGCGGCCTTGGCAACCCAGACTATCCTGCCCAATAAATTCATAAGCGATCCCAACCGGAATGTTTGCAAACGCAGGGCTGCTTTGCAGCCCGAAAGTAGGACCACTCCCCGGGACGATAGGAAAGGCACTGTACGATACAGGCGGCGCCGGCGTACCTAATACGTTGACTACCACACTGCCCGTCGTCGCGCCTTTACACACACGAGAAGGCTGCGCATTGAGCCCCAACGGATTTAGAGTATTGACGATTACGGTATCAGTAGCAAAGCACCCTTGCGGCGTAGAGGCCTGGAGCACGACTGTATAGATGCCCGGCTGGGCATAGATCTGCGTAGCGCTGGAGGTGGTGGTAGTTTGTGTAGAACCGTTGCCGAAATTCCAGAAGTATGTTATTGGCGCATTGAGCGTGGTATTAGCCTGAGCTTGGAAGCTAATACTAAAGGGTGGACAGCCATACAGCAAACTATCCCCTAGCAAAATCACGCTCACACTGTCACCTTGACCCACTATCACCGTATCATAGCGCAGACAAGTGATGGGAAGCGGCCCCTGAAGAGAAACGACGTACACACCAGGTGCTAAGTTGGAAAAGGTGCCCGTTCCTACCGGGCCGACCAGGGGATTACCCGCTGCATCGTATAGCGCATAGTTGTAGTTGCCGGGATTGGCCGGTGTGACCGTAATCGAACCGTTATTGAGCCCGCGACAAGTGGCTGCCGTCGGCGTAGCGGTGAAAGGCGGCCCCTCCCGAATATCGACCACAGCCGTGTCTATATACGTACAACCCAAGCTATCTTGGGTCACCGCATAAATCGAGAAGGAGCCAGTAATGGTAGCGATGTAGGCAAGTGGGCTACCAGTTCCCAATAAGGTGCCCGTAACTGGGTTGCCGGTGTACCATTGAATGGGTAGTCCCAAAGCCGAAGTAGCCACAAGGTAGGTCGTATCTCCTAGGCAGCCTACTATCGGATCTGGCGCAATGACTACTGTATCAGGCGACTGAACCCGTATCTGAATCGTGTCTCGGTCTACACATCCCCCCCGATACTTAGTAGTCAAGATGTACTGGGCGGTCTGGGTGGCGGTGATAGTAGGAGCTATCGCTTGAGAAAGCGGACTAGGCGGAAAAGAAGAGGGCGGCGTGACCCCATTGGTAGCCGACCAAATGAGAGACGCAAAGTCGCTATTGACCGTCGTACTGTCCCGACCTGTGTAGTACAGTCGAAGCCGAGACCCATAACACACCAAGGTATCGCGCGTGACTACGGTATCATTAGGGGGGCGGATGATAGCCAAATGCCCATCATAGCGCGTACTCGGCCGCACTCGCACGATATAAGAATAATCCCAGCGCCCCCGAATCGGACACACGTTATTCTCAACAGTGATGACCACAGTGTAGTTTCCTACGTCGGCTATGGTAGGGGCCCAGCAGATTTGAACCTGAGCATTGTTGGTGTTATTCCCCGTTACAGTAGCCGTGGCCCCGGGCGGAATCTGAACCACAGTGACCCGAAGCTGATTTTGCGGAGCAGGATTGACGTTGTCTTGATACCGAAGCGTCATGCAAAACTGCTGTGGCGTCTGACCTGGACAAACAGGCGCTTGGAAAATGAAGCTATTGGGGTTATTTTCATTGTAGGTGACGGGGTTAGGCTGTGCCGTCGTGGAACCCACCGCATTAGGCGGCGTCGATACTGGACAGTTTTGAATGATCAAGTAAACATCTTGGAACGTCTCACCGATTTGGACGCCATTTCGGTACTCCCGTACCCGATAACAAAAAGCCACCCGTATCGCTTGCGTGGGAATATAAGAAAAAAGACCGCCCGACTGAATTAGAATGCCGGTATTGGTCGGGAAAGGGGCATTAGCACTATAAGGCGCCTGATAGGTAACTGAGCTGCCGGGAGCTCCTGAGCCATCATCCCGGCAGTTTGTCAGCTCTATAACTAAACTATCCCCATCTGGGTCAACCACCCCGAGATTAAGCAAGGTGGGGGTATTAGCACAGTTGAAAAACTGAGGCAGGTTTGTAAACTGAGGCGAGCTATTACAGGGACTCACGGTGTTATCCAACTGAGCATAAAAGGCAGACCCGGTGCTGCCAGGCGCGACAAGGTTGTCAATATCAGCCGATCGGCAGCAGTCGGTATTATAGAAAACCCAGTCACTCCCACAGCCAGCTGGCAAGCTCACCGTCGCCTCATAAATCCAGCGCTGAATACCATAATTAGAAGTATTACCCGCACATGCCGAGATGTAGCCAACACAGCCCGGCGTCACGTCCGTGCCCGAATTGGGCGTCGGATTGAGCGTAATACTGGAGTTGATGTTGCACTGGGCCGAACTGTAGTGCACCGTCACAGAAGTAGGAGCGGCTATGCCCTTGCAGTCTCGATATAGGGTAAAACGCAGCCGGTACCGCGTCGTATTGCCGGGTCCCGGACCTAAGCACGTATATGTCAGATCACCGCCCAGGTAGTGGCTAGCCCGCAGCAAGCCAGTAACCGTCAATAAAAATCCGATTATCCCCCGTTTCATGAGACCTTACAAAAGTAAAAATTTCCTTTCATGTTCGCCCCATCATCAGGAGTTTATCGCCCCTAAACCGGCTTCAGGCAGAGGTGAAATAGCCTAAGGCTGGACAACCCAAAGGCGCACCTCGCTACCCCTTTGCACAAAGTACACCCCAGCTGGAAGGACAGGCAAATTTACGCTGGCAACTTCCACTGTGGTTTGCCATAGTACTTGCCCCTGAGGGCTTAGGACGCGTATGACGTCACCAGGAAGCGCTCCCCTAAGCACAGAAGCGGTGGAAGTAGGATTGGGTACCAGCACCCATTGATGGGCCTTTTCCGAGGCCTCCATACCCGTAGTCATTGCCAGGCTCAGGGTACAGGTGAAATCCCAACGCCGGCGCACTGGCGCGTTATTCTCCACGTTAATTAGGATGTAGCGATTAGCGGCGGACAGGTCGGATAAGACTCCCTGTAATCTGACCTGGAGGATATTAGTGCCAGTGCCGGTTATCGTGGCGCTTAGACCGGGGGGCAACCAAACCACCGTGGCTCGCAAAGCATTGACAGGCGCCGACGTGGCCGTGTCTTGAAACGTGATAGAGAAGCCAGTAGGCTGCCCAATCCGCACGGGCACCACTGACGTTTGACTATCCATGGGATCATACAGAATGGGCGCCTGCTGAGATGTTGTTACCAAGCCGGCTCGGGGAACAAAATACGGACAGGTACCCGATATGACGATATAAATGTCTTGAAGCACCTCACCGATTTGCACACCAGCCCGAAATTCCCGAATTCGATAGCACAACACAGCGCATATGGTCCTGCGCGGGTATAAAACTCAAAAGGCCCTCCGGTTGCGTAAGAAAACCCGTCAAAGTAGGAAACGGCCCCATGCCACTATAGGGCCACTGATAAACTACCGATACATGAGGAGCACCTGTCCCGTCATCCCTACAATTGGTTAGCTCCATTACCAGGCTGTCCCCGTCTGCATCCACCGCACCAGGATTGTATAACGCCCACTGGTTGACGCAGTATAAAAACTGCGGATGTAGGGCAAACTGCGGGGAGTTATTACAGGGTGTGACTGTGTTGTCTAAGAGCGCATACAAGGACGAACCCGTAGCCCCCGGGTTGATTAGATTATCAATGTCGGCAGCACGGCAGCAGTCTGTCACATAAAAGATCCAATCCGAGCCGCAACCCACTGGAAGATCCACCACGCCTTCGTAAACCCGCAACTGGATACCATAGGCTGACATGTTACCAGCACAAGCCGACACATAGCTACTTCCAGCAGGCGTGATGTCCCTGCCCGTGCCGGGAATGGGCGTTAGAGTGAAGGTATGAGATACACTGCACTGGACCGAACTGTAGTACACCGTCACAGAAGTAGGAGCGGCTATGCCCTTGCAATCCCAGTACAATGTAAAGCGAAAACGATAACGCGTACCTGCCGAACTGCTTTGGCCTAGGCACTGATAAGTTGGGTTGCCGCCTAAGTAGTGCGAACCGCAACAAATCTCCAAAGCAGCCAAGCCAATTCCCACCCAACTAAAAAGGAGGCGCGTAAATTAATGATACGAAAAAATTACACTACTCCTCAACAAACTCCAGAGAGACTCCAAACGTCTCCCTGAGCCCCAAAGCAGCCACAATAGCCACGGCATATAGGAGAAAACCCGTCACGAAAGCGCTAAGGTTCAGGGGTAGAAGCCAATTAATGCCCTCCCAGAGCAGGGTAGAAAGCACCAGAGAGCCCCGAATCCAGTTCGGCACACTTGTGGCAACGGTGGCTCGCAGATTGGTGCCAAACTGCTCAGCCGCACCCGTGAGGAGCACAGCCCAGTACCCTGAAAAGAAACCCAAAGCCACACACATCGCATAAACGCCCGTTGGCGCCTGAAAGGGCCATAAATTGTACACACCGGCCAAGATGGCACCCGCAATGAGCCATAAAAGCACAGGTTTTTTACGACTCTTGGTCACTTGGCTGAGAAACCCAGCAAAAAAATCCCCAACCGACAAGCCAATGTAGGTATACATGACAGTCTGACTGGCGCGTACGGTTTCGAGGCCGCGGCTACTTAGGAGCTCTGGCGCAAAGGTAACAAGGACGCCCACTACGTACCAGATGGGTACACCTGCCAAAATCGGCTTCATATAGCGCCAGAAGCGCTCTCGGTTTTGAAAGAGCATCCAAAAATCCCCCATTCTGAGGTGGGGTTGGCTTAGCAGGGCTTTGAAAAGGAGAGACTCCCCTACGCCAATTCGTAGCAGAAGCAGGACGATGCTCATGCCTCCGCCAATAAAATAGGCCATGCGCCAGGGAAAAAGTTCGCCCACGAGACTAGCCACCACAGCCCCTAAGATGCCAACCGTGGCAATGACGGTAGTTCCCCAGCCCCGCAAATGCGCCGGCATGAGCTCCGCTACCAAGGTAATACCCACCCCCAGCTCGCCAGCCAGCCCTATCCCGGCCACAAAGCGCCAGAGAGCGTAACCGTAGACGCTATTGACCAGACCATTGAGAAGGTTGGCTATGGAATACGTTAGAATGGAACCAAAAAGCACCGACAGGCGCCCCCGCTTATCCCCTAAGACCCCCCATGCAATGCCCCCCAAAAGCATGCCTATCATCTGCAGATTAAGGAGAAGCACCCCATGGGAACGTAGCACTTCGCCTTGATACCCCAAATCGATTAGACTCGTCTGGCGTACTACCGAAAAAAGAATTAGATCATAGATATCCACGAAATAGCCCAAGGTCGCCACGAGAATAGCTAAGGTGGTCTTTCGCCCCATCGCTGCAAAAGTAGAGGAAGCCATTACTTAATCAGAAGGAAACTAGGGCTTGACCCGCTCCGATGCTAAAAACGATGCCTACGGGCAAGCTATTTTTGCGCTGTGCAAAATATCCTTTTGATCGGCAGCGGGCCGATCGTGATTGGCCAGGCGGCCGAGTTTGACTACTCGGGCTCGCAGGCAGCGCGGGTGCTTCGGCAAGCTGGCTACACCGTGCACCTGCTCAACTCTAATCCCGCCACCATCATGACGGACCCAACGACGGCCGACTTTGTACACCTTTTACCCTTGACGCCAGAGAGCATCGAGTCTATCTTAGCTAACTACGCCATCGATGCCGTTTTGCCTACCATGGGCGGTCAGACGGCTCTCAACTTAGCTATGAGCTGCGAAAAGAGGGGGCTCTGGTCTAAGTACAACGTCCAGGTCATCGGCGCGGACCTGGAAGCTATCGACATAGCGGAGGACCGGGAGCGCTTTCGGC
>CAZAXD010000017.1:0-4781 GCA_964489015.1 uncultured Sphingobacterium sp.
TGATCGTCTCCATGATCCACAAATTCGACGACGCCGACGCCAACCTGAACACCCGCGCCAACATCTTTGTGCTGATTGACGAAGCCCATCGCACCACCGGCGGTGATTTGGGTAACTACCTGATGGGCGCGCTGCCCAACGCCACCTTTGTCGGCTTCACCGGCACCCCCATTGACCAAACCAGTCACGGCAAGGGTACCTTCAAGGTCTTCGGCGGTGATGCTCCCGGCGGCTATCTCGACAAATACTCCATCCGCGAATCGATCGCAGACGGCACCACCGTGCCGCTGCACTACCAGATGGCTCCCAACGACCTGATCGTAGAGCGCGAGACGATGGAACGCGAGTTCTGGGCCGCGGCGGAGTTGGAGGGCGTGGCCGACGTGGAGGAACTCAACCGCGTGCTGGATCGCGCCGTCACCCTGCGCAACATGCTCAAGAACCCCGACCGCGTGGCGTGCATCGCCGCCTTCGTGGCCGACCACTTCCGCCGCGTGATCCAGCCCATGGGCTACAAGGCCTTCCTGGTGGCCGTGGACCGCGAAGCCTGCTGCCTCTACAAAGAAGCGCTCGACCGCTGCCTGCCACCCGAATTTAGCCGCGTGGTCATCAGCCGTGGCTACAACGACCCGCCTGCGCTCAAGCGCTATCACCTGAGCGACGACGAGGAGGCCGCCGTGCGCAAGGCCTTCCGCAAGCCGGACGAGCCGCCCTACCTCCTCATCGTCACCGAGAAACTGCTCACCGGCTACGACGCACCCATCCTCTACGGCATGTACCTGGATAAGCCCATGCGGGACCACGTGCTCCTGCAGGCCATCGCCCGGGTGAACCGCCCCTATGAGGACGAACAGGGCCGGCGCAAGACCAACGGCCTGATCGTGGATTTTTTGGGTATCTTAGACAACCTAAACCGTGCCCTGGCCTTTGACTCCCAGGATGTGGAAGGTGTGGTCGAAGGGCTGGATGTGCTGCAGGATCATTTTGCCCACCAGATGACCCAAGCCCGCGAGGAGTATCTGCCCATCTATCGGGGAGAAACAGCGGACAAGGCGGCCGAAGCGGTCCTCGAGCACTTTCGGGATAAGGAAAGCCGCGAGGTCTTTTACCGCTTCTTCCGCGAGCTGGAGGAGACTTACGAAATCCTCTCCCCTGATCCCTTCCTGCGGCCCTACCTGGAGGACTATCAACGGTTGGTGGAGCTATATCGCCTGTTGCGCAGCGCCTACGAGCCGCACGTGCCGGTGGACAAATCCCTTTTACGCAAGACGACCTACATTGTGCAGCGGCATACTACCACGAGCGGCGTGCAGACCCCGGGCATTGCCCACCCAATCGGTGTGGCCTCATTACTGACGTTATTCGAGGAAGATAAGCCAGAAACGGTCAAGGTTTTTAATTTGCTGCAAGCCCTTCACCAATTGGTGGAGGAGAAGCAACGCGAAGAGCCTTACCTCATTTCGATTGGGGAGCGGGTAGAGGCCATTCGCCAGGCCTTTGAAGATCGGCAGATTGGCAGCCAAGAGGCCCTGACCCAGCTGCGTGAGTTGACGCAGCATCTTGAGAAAACAGAAAGGGATTGGAAAAGTAAGCGTTTCTCCAACGAGGCCTTTGTAGTGGCTCACTGGGCTCAGATGGAAAAGCAGTTGTCAGCTGACAAATCCGAGAAGCTTGCGGAGTCCATTGACCAGAATTTGCAAAAATTTCCTAATTGGATGATTGATCACACCCAGAGAATAGAATTTCGTAAAGCTCTCTACAAGGTTGTAGTAAAAGAAATGGGCATAGAGCTGGAGAAATCGGCGGAATGGGTGAACGGTATGCTTTCAGCTTTAGAGAGGTTGGGGTGATGAGTGGCCTTTCTCAACTGGCGGAGGCAGCATCTCGGGATGTGGTGGTGGGGGAGGTGTGGGCGTGGGCGCGTCGGATTGGGGTGGCGGATCGGTTACGTGAGATCCAGGTGCGGTCTATGCGCCGCAAGTGGGCCAGCATTTCCACGAGGGGACGGCTTACGCTAAACCAGATGCTCCTTTCGCAGCCGGCGGCCTTTCGGCACGAGGTCATCGTACATGAGCTGGTCCATCTAAAGCTGGGCCATGGCTCTCATGGCCAGCTTTTTCGGTGTTTGGTACGGACTTACTTGGCTGGGGTTGCTGATTGAGGGGGGCAAGCTAAGAGGGTATTACTTTTCGAGTTTCCCAGATGGCGGAGACGATCTCGGGGTTAGCCAGGGTGGAGATATCGCCAAAGTCGTTTTCGTTTCGGACAATCTTTCGCAGGATACGGCGCATGATTTTGCCGGAGCGGGTTTTGGGAAGGTCCGGTACGAATTGGATGTGGTCGGGCTTTGCAATGGGGCCGATGGTTTGGCGAACGGTGTAAACGAGCTCCTCGGTTAGGGCGGGGGCGGAGTCGTAGCCCGACCGAAGCACTGCAAAGGCGTAGATGCCCTCGCCCTTGATGGGGTGGGGGAAGCCGACGACGGCGGCTTCTGCTACGGCTGGGTGGCTTACCAAGGCGCTTTCAATTTCGGCCGTACCCAATCGGTGGCCCGACACGTTTAGGACATCATCAATGCGGCCAATGATGAAGAGGCAGCCTTCTTCGTCCCGGCGCGCGCCGTCTCCTGTGTAGAAGTAGCCGGGATAAGGCGCGAAGTACGTCTCGTAGAAGCGCTTGGGATCGCCCCAGAGGACACGGGCTTGGCCAGGCCAGAAGCCTTTTAGCACTAAGATGCCCTCACCGGGGCCCTCAATCTCTCGGCCCTGGGCATCTAATAGAGCCGCTTGAATGCCCGGCAAAGGGTAGGTAGCGCTGCCGGGCTTTTGCACCGAATGAAGCCGAGGAAGGGGACTAATGCAGATGCCGCCGGTTTCGGTTTGCCACCAGGTATCTAGGATGGCGCAGCGTCCCGCTCCCACCACGCGGTAATACCACTGCCACGCTTCGGGGTTGATAGGCTCCCCTACACTGCCGAGAAGCCGGAGGGTGTGGCGGCTTGTTTGGCGAACCCAGTGGTCACCTTCTCGCATGAGGGTTCTTATGGCCGTGGGCGAGGTGTAGAGGAGTGACACGCCGTATTTGTCCACGATTTCCCAAAGCCGCGCCGGTGTGGGATGGGTGGGGGTGCCCGCAAAGAACACCTGGGTGGCCCCACTGCTTAGCGGCCCATACACCAAGTACGAGTGACCCGTGATCCAGCCCAAATCCGCTGTGCAAAAGTAAATATCCTGCGGCTGGTAGTCAAATACCAACTGAAACGTGTAGGTGGCATAGACCAGGTAGCCGCCCGTGGTGTGGAGGAGGCCTTTGGGTTTGCCGGTGGAGCCTGAGGTGTAGAGGATAAAGAGCGGGTCTTCGGCTTGCATGGGGGGGTAGGTGGTGTAGGGGGCTACGGTTTGCCGAAGGGCCTGGTAAGATACTTCTAAGTCGGATTGAGGCTGGTGGGGCATTTCCGGCGTGTCTATTAGGAGCAGCTTTTGGAGGCCGGGGGTGGGAATGGCTTTTAGGGCCTCTTCGTAGAGGGGAATGGTCTTACCGCCTCGCTGCCCTCGTGGGGTAGTAAGGAGCAGCTTGGCCTGGGCATGTTCTAGTCGTAGGCGTAGAGCCTGAGCCGAAAAGCCACCAAAAACTACCGTGTGGACGGCACCGATTTGAGCGCAAGCCAGCATGGCAATTACGGCCTCGGGTATCATGGGCAGGTATATTGCCACGCGGTCGCCCTTTTGAATGCCCAAGTGCCTCAGGATGCCGGCCATTTGGTGAACCTCCCTCTCCAGCTCCGCGTAGGTAATTTGGCGTGTCAGAGCCCGGGGGTCATCGGGCTCCCAGTAAAGGGCTATGCGGTCCGGCGTTTTTTGGGCATGGCGCCCCACACAATTGTAGGCCGCGTTAAGCGCCCCATCTGCAAACCAGCGAATAACCACTTCTGAGGGGGCTAAACGGGATTCATTGGCCATGCTTGGAAAGCGTTCCCAGGCTAGCAGTTTGGCCTGCCTGAGCCAAAAGTCGCTTTCATTGCTAAGGCTATACTGGTAGAAGTCAAGGTAGGACCTAAGCTTATCTCCATTAGTAGGCAGTGGACGTAAGTCACTCACATGGCAAACTTAGGGAATTAATTTTTTTAGCTTGTTTCTTTTCGGACCTCACAGGGGAGATTTACCAGGTGACATGCTTCGGAGAGGATTTCTACGACGTCGTCGTTAGCAGCAGAGTCTAACTGGATTAGAATAACCTTTAGAGGCATTTTGTGATTGGAGATAGTTTTTAGCAAAACGTAGAGTGCTTTTATGGAGGCGGAATTGATGAAACTCAGGCGAAGGACCAATTCCGTGCCGGGCTTGATGTAGGCGCCGTGATTAATTAGCCACTGCCCAAGCTGGTTGTAAAAGGACTGTGCGTCTGCCATGGTACTTTCGCCCTCTAGACGCAAGAAGGCATTAGGAATGTCAAAAAAAACCACAGGAGAAGACACCGTCTTACTTAGTAATAGACGCATCGAACGCTAATATACGGAATCCACTGGAGAGTCTGTATTTTTGGAGTATGCGGTGGTGTGTGTGGGTTCTTATAGTAATTGGAGGCTGGGCTCGGCATTATGGTACTTTTATTGAAAATAAGGGTCAGATTTATGCAGAGGCCCGGTTTGAAAGTCGGTGGCGTGCAAATCATATTTACTTAATGCCAGATGGTCTGGCATTTCTTTTAGTGGAAGACAGTTTGGCGCTAAAGACGCATGGGCGGCAGTGGCCGGAGACTCCCATTCCTATCAGGGCTCATTT
>CAZAXD010000017.1:4791-42390 GCA_964489015.1 uncultured Sphingobacterium sp.
GGATCCGATGGGTGGGGGGGCGCTCTGTGGAGCCGGAGGGCCTGGAGCCCGAGACGACTCGGTATAATTTTTTTCTAGGGCCGTGGCGTGCGGTAGATGCGCGGGGTTTTCGGCAGGTGCTGTATAGACAGGTTTATCCAGGAGTGGACCTGCAGATTCGTCTCACAACGAAAGGGCTAAAGTGGGACTGGGAGGTGCAGTCTGCTGCGGCGCTGGGTCAGATTCGGCTGCAGTATGAGGGGGTGGGGTTGTCCCTAGCGGAGCAGAGGCTGGGTTTACACACGATCCTAGGCACCATCTGGGAGGAGATGCCAGCTGTCTACGAGGCGGGTAGTCATAAGCCTTTGGCCGCCCGCTACGTACTAGAAGGGGGGTATATTCGTTATGAGGTGGCAGCGTCTACGCCGCAAGCTGCTCTCGTCCTAGACCCGGTGCTGATCTTCTCTACGTACTCGGGATCATTTTCGGACAACTGGGGCTTTACGGCGACGTATGACCTGCAAGGAAATGCGTATGCGGGCGGTAATGTCAATGACGGGCTCTGGCAGTGGAATCCCGGCGGTGTTTATTTTCCCGTCACACCGGGGGTTATTCAGTCGACCTTTGGTGGGGGCTTCTCCTACGGTAGCAACCAGCCTATTTTCTGGAGCACGGACATCGCGCTTTGGAAAGCCAACCCCACAGGAACCGCCCGGTTGTGGGCTACATATCTAGGCGGCTCCAATAATGAGCAGCCCCATAGCTTAGTTACCGATGCCCAAGGCAACCTCTACCTCTTAGGGGCGACCCGCTCCCCGGACTTTCCCACCTCTGCTACTGCCTATCAACCCAACTTCGGTGGGAATATCGATATCGTAGTTTGTGCCCTTAGCACCAGTGGCAATCAGCTCCTGGGGAGTACGTACTTGGGGGGTAGTGGTGAGGATGGCCTCAATAGCCGCGTTTATCCGCTTTATTACTTTTACGCTGACGATGGTCGCGGCGAGATCATCTTATCCGACACAGCTTGCTATATCATCTCATCCACGCGCTCAGCCAACTTTCCGGTCACGAGCGGGGCTTGGCAGACTCAGCTAAGCGGCGGCATGGATGCGATTATTGCCAAATTTTCCCTTGATCTCACACAGCTTTATAGCAGCACCTATTTAGGGGGGGGAGGGGCGGATGCGGGCTACTCTATTCGGGTCGGTCCCCGTGCCGTCGTTTATGCTTGCGGCGGTACAAACAGCACAGACTTTCCTACTACGATCGGTAGCTATCAGCCATCCTACCAAGGCGGGCGCGCTGATGGCTGGTTAGTCATGTTCGATCCAAATCTACAAAATCTGCTAAGCGGAACCTACTGGGGGACTTCCGCCTACGATCAGGTCTTTATGATTGATATAGACCGCCAGGGCCTTTTATGGGGGGCAGGTCATACAGAGGGTACCTTATCGTCCACACCAGGTGCCTATAGCACCCCTGGCGGTAAACAGTTTGTCTTCTCCATGGATGATTCCCTTTCCCAAGTGACCAGACTCAGTGTGTGGGGGTCTTTTGGCAGGTCTACGCCTAATATTACTATTAGTGCCTTCGCAGCGGACCGCTGCGGCTATGTATATGTATCGGGTTGGGGGGGGCTCGACGTAGGCAATGGTCCACAAGGATCTACCGTAGGCCTCCCTACGACAGCCAACGCGAATCAGACTATTACGGACGGCGCTGACTTTTACGTAATTGCTTTTGAGCCTAACCTCACGGGGTTAGCCTATGCTTCCTTTTGGGGCGGTAACCTTGCGCAAGAGCATGTAGATGGGGGAACTAGCCGCTTTGACAACCGAGGTATCATTTATCAATCTGTCTGTGGGGGCTGTGGGGCCTTTTCGGACTTTCCTACTACACCAGGTGCCATCTCGGCGACTAATAATAGCCCTAACTGCAATAATGCCTTATTCAAAATGGACTTTCAGTTAGGTGATCCTGTTGTAGCGGCTGCGGCTATCA
This sequence comes from uncultured Sphingobacterium sp., assembly GCA_964489015.1. Lineage (GTDB taxonomy): Bacteria > Bacteroidota > Bacteroidia > SpSt-205 > SpSt-205 > JAPYWM01. The sequence continues at coordinate 6,775 of CAZAXD010000017.1, forward strand.
CCCCGAGTGGCGGCTGTGCCCCCTTCACGGCAGCTGTGCAGAACCTTAGCCAAAACGGCGCCTCGTATTATTGGGACTTTGGCAATGGTCAAATCAGCACAGCAGCCACCCCGCCGCCTGTGACATATGCACAGCCAGGCACTTACACCCTTACCCTTGTCGCTACCAACTTAGCTACTTGTAATCAGCGAGATACGCTCCGTCGGGTCATCACTGTTTATGCTAGACCCTCTGCGGCTTTTAGATGGCAGAGCGGTTGTGGACTGACTGCCACCTTTTTAGCCGAGGACTCCACCGCACAAGCCTACACCTGGGACTTTGGCGATGGTAATACGGCCCAAGGGCGTGTCGTAACCCACGTTTACGCCGCAGCTGGCACCTACACCGTGCGACTCATCGTCCGGAATGCCTTTTGTGCGGACACAGTCACCCAATCGGTTTTCATCCAGCCGCTGCTCCTTAGGGCCGACTTTGGTTGGGCTGGAGACTCCTGCCGGGGGATCTTCGCCTTCAATAACCTTTCACAAGGTGCTTCGAGCTATCTGTGGGTCTTTCAGCCGGGCGACTCTAGCCGCGTTACATCACCGACTTTTCAATTCTCCGCCTCCGGTAACTATGCAGTTACGCTGATAGCTTACGACTCCTTGGGATGTTCCGATACTGTGCGCAAGGTGATTCCAGTGTCGCGAGTCGTGAGAGCGGACTGGGAGCTAAATATTGATTATTGTGCCCTGACCCTTTCTTTGCAAGACGTTTCGCTGGGTGGAGGGTGGCGTTTATGGCTCTTGGGGGATGGTACTCAGAGCACGGCGTCTTCGCTGACTCACACTTATGCAGCGCCAGGCACCTACCAACTGACGCTGATCGCCCTATCGCCCGATAGCTTATGTGCCGATACCTTGTCCGAGGCGATAGCCATCAGTCCCTATTCGGAGGCTATAGCCCAACTCTACGTCGACACTTGTCAGGCCCGCGTGCGCCTTACTTCTCAGAGCAACTTCTCTAATGCCGTGGCCTGGTACATAGAAGGGCAACTAGTGAGCGGTCAGGACTCTTTTTGGTGGCAAGCCCCAGGCCCAGGGACCTATACCTATCAACTCATCACCAATCCCCTGGGACCTTCGATTTGTCGGGACACAGCAGTGGGCCTTATCGTCATCCCAGCTCGAGTGGGACTCGATTCGCTGACGTATGAGGTGGATATCTGTGCGGCCTGGGTTCGGTTTGGAGTGCCTCTATCCCCAGAAAAGATACGCTTTGTGCTAGCAGATGGTATTATGTATCCACCTGGTACGTCTAGCTTTGTTTTGCCATTGCGAAGTCCCTTTATTTATCAGCTACTAGTAGGCTATCTCGATAGCGAGGGCTGTATGGATACGCTGCTATATACAATTAGCGGGGACGAGCTGGTCAAAAGGGCTTTATTCATACCTAATGCCTTTTCACCTAATGGTGATGGTATCAATGATGTTTTTCGAATAACGGGTTCGATAGACTGTGTGTTAGAACTGTCGATTTATGATCGCTGGGGTAAGCTGCTCTATACCACTAACACGGCGTCTTTTAGCTGGGATGGTCGGCTTGGCAATGGCGAGATAGCCTCGGAAGGGGCTTATGTATACGTAGTGCGGTTTGCTGGGCTCACGCGGGCGGGTACGGTGTCCCTCCTTCGCTAGCGTAATTTCACTTCATACAAGATACCAATCTGAAAGCCCCAGGCCTGCTGATAAGTGGCAGCCCGACTCGGATTATAAATGGGAGGAGATTCTGGCGTTAGGCGATAACCTTTATTCTCTGAGTCCCCGAAAAGCCTAGTGTAATGCAGTAGGACTAGTATCCAGACATCCGGGGCTAGTCTAGTTTGGACGCCACCTGCCGCGGAGAGCCCCCACTGCCCGCGTCGAAAAAGCCGTAGGGTTAGGAGCTGATCATCGGAATTGGTGCTCGTGGTTAGGTAGTTTAGCACGTTTTGGATGATTTGGGTGCTATAGAGGTTACCACTCGGCAAACTATCACCTTGGTAGGTGAGGTTCGATCGCGTTAGGAAATTTAGGCTAGGTGCTATTTGCGCAATTAAGCCCCATTTTTCCCAGGTCTTTTTCAGAGCGATGGGGATCCCAAAGGAGAGATAGTTTAGACTAATCTGGGCTTGATAAGTTTGGCCATTGAGGCCGGCCCCGTAATAGCTTTGTCCTGCACCTTGATAGGCTATCTCAACACCTGTACTCAGGTAGGGATTCCACCCCCATAGAAAAAAGCCGCTCATCCCGGCTCGATAGGTTGGGCGAAGCGCCATCCAGCTCTCGACGGCCTTATCTGTAGACGAAATTAGACTGCTCTGCTGCAGGATCAGCCGTGCCCCCATTTGCAGGTGCTGCTGGGCACAAGCTATACCTATCCCAATGCCTAAAAACAGTCCACTTCTGATCATATTTCAAAGTTAGGGTTTTTGGGGCTATTTTTGCTTGGTGCAGCATTGGGAGATTCACCCGCAGGCTCCTGCCAAGCGAGTGATAGCGCAAGCGGTGACGGTACTAACCAAAGGTGGGATTCTGGTTTATCCCACGGATACCACTTATGCCATGGGGGTGCCTTTATCGAAAAAAGCCCCTTTTATGCGGCTTTGCACGATTCGGTGCGTTTCGCCGGAGAAGAGCCTATTTTCTGTGTTTTTATCAGATGTAAGCCAGATTGGGCATTATGCTCTGGGAGTCGATACACCGACGTATCGATTGCTGCGTCAGCTCTGGCCCGGGCTTTATACGGTGATTTTGCGGGCGGGGCTGGGCGTCCCTCGGCATTTATGGCATCGCCAGACCATAGGATTTCGCGTGACCAGCCATCCTATTGTCGGCGCGCTTTTAGAAGGGATAGGGGAGCCCCTCGTCAATGCTAGTATTCCCTCAGAGCACCTACTCCGTTATGCTAAGCAGGTCGAAGGCTTTTTAGATGCGGGGCTTTTCGAAGAGCGTAGAACGAGCGTTATCGATCTGTCGCAGGGACTAGGTCAGCTTCGCTTGGTGCGACGGGGAGATGGTTCCTTAGAACCGCTGTCGCCCTGGTTATTAGCAGAGGACTCCTGACGTGGTATACGAGCCAAGTATGCTAAGAGCTTCTCGCGGCAGATACCCAGGTTGATCGCGCCCGTCTCGGATATACAAGATTGTAGACCCTGTAATTCCGGCGGCAGTTGAAACGAGCGCCGTCTTTTGCGCCACCGAGCCATACTTCCAAAACAAATTACACTACGTAAACGCTCTTTTAGCCGGGGCGAGCAGAGCCTCCTTTGACGGGCTACAAAAGGTAGATACAAGTAGCGCCCCCATCGTAAGGCTTGAGCAGGAGCGGTTCACAGCGTAAGCCCTCCTTCCAACAAAATTGCTCTAAGGCTTTTTTGAGAGTTTGGTTACCAATCCCGTGAATCACTACCACCTGGGCTAAACCGCAGCGCTGTGCCCGATCTATGTATTGGGTTAATATGCGTAGCTGTAAATCAAAAATGATCTCAGGACGGGCACCCTGTAGGTCAGGGGCAAGCTTTTCGATGTGCAGATCTAGTTCTGGACTCAGGTTAGACAAGTCCGTCAGAGTCTGCGGCTTAGGAACGCTTACGCTCTCCTTAGGTAGAGGCGGGATAGACATCGGTTTGCGGGCCGACTCGAATGGGATAGAAAGTATACCACTCTGCGCAAAAAATAAGGGGCGGAGGGTGGCTTCTTGAATGCTTGGCGTAGGTCGATGGGGCATAGCGGCCGAATAGATGGACGAGGTTATGACGTACAACTGCCAAGGCGGTGAATAGGTTTCTAATGAGAGGGGAATTACCTTTTCGGTGCTAGCCTCCAGAAGCCCCTGGTAAATGGGATGCCAAGGGCCTGTATCTCTGCTGCGCAAATAAAGTCCGCAGAATACACCAGTCGTACCGGCACTTATCAGAAACGTAGCCTCTTTCTGGCCGGCCTCGAGCTGTAGGCGGATACTGAATTCTCTAGGGGAGGAGATAGGGGAGGAGATAGGGGAGGACAAAGTCGAAGGCTCCTCCTCTTCAAAAACTAGGTCTCGGAGTGGAACCGTCTGGATAAAGCCATATCGTCGGATACGAGCCTGCCCGGCAGGCCGATCCGTCTCGAGCACCTCGACCCGTTCGGGCGCATTGAGCAGGCGAGCCCAGCGCATGAATTTAGTCTTTATCCGGATTTGCTTGGCCTGCTTCCCGGTCTAGTAGTAAAAGGGCGGCTTTATTATCTCCCGCCAGTTCGAGCTTTTTGACCCACTTCTGCATGAGTGCCTCCTCTTCGTGCTGCTCTTGGAGGTACCAGGTGAGGAATACCTCGAGTTCAAACGCTTCTTTGTCGCGAGCTTGCTTATACAAGTTGTAGTAGGAGAGCGTGACCTTTTGCTCGTAGGTTAGGGCTGCTTGGAAGCAGGCAAGGGGACTCTCAAAGCGCTTGGGCGGTATCTCAATAGGGAGGGGTTCAAAGGGAATTCCTTTCTCCATGAGATACTGAAATAAACGGTGGGCATGCTCGTATTCCTCCGACGACTGCCTGAGAAAAAAAGCACCGAACCCCTCTAAGTCTTGCTCTAAGAAGTAGGCAGCCATAGCCAGGTAGGCGTACTGCGCATAAAGCTCGCGATTGAGCTGTTCATTGAGAGACTTTTGCAGTTCTAGCGATAGCTTCATTCGGCTTTGGGAATTTCTAAGGTTATAACGGTCCAAGAGGGTACAGGTTTAGTTCCCTGCTTGGGCGGACTGAAACGCAGTTCTAAGAGTGGACGAACGAAGTATTCCGGCCCTAGCTTGGGGTTGGAGCTCTTGAGCAGTTGATAACGCTGAGTGGTCCCCTCTTCAGTTACGTATACCCTAAGGAGCAGCTTTTCAGGTTTTTTGGCGCCAAATAGCGTAGCTATCAGGAGTTCTATGCTAGACTTATTGAGCGGGAGGGGGTCTTCCGTTACCAGGGTAGCCCCACTGGGCGGCGGAAAGCCCGTGAGGTCTGTAAGTGTGTCCATCCAGGGTTCTTTCTTGGGAGGAGGCAGCTGAGCTGTCTTTTGTTTGATTTCGGTGCGAGAAGGGGCCAGCTGAGCTGAAGACTGGGTACTTGGCTTGTGCTGGCTTGCTGCTGTCAAGCTGTCCGCTACTTGACTCGTAATGGACGGCGCTTCAGAACTACCTTCTGGAGTCGAATTAGGGGAAGAGCAGCTGCAAAGACCTATGAGGGTTATCATAAGAGCTGACATCTGGATAGCGCCGTTATGAAAGATGTGGCTTCTCACTGAAGACGAAAATCAAACGGAATAGTCACCCACACCTTGATCGGTTTGCCTGCTTGAATACCAGGCGTAAATTCCAGGTTAGGAAGCTCTCGCTCGACCGCCTCGGTCAGCAGCTTATGGGGAGACCTGAGCACAATATGCTTTTCGTACTTACCATTTTTGCCGACGAGTACGCGAACGATGACTTTACCCTGGATCCCGGACTCTTTCGCCAAGGGCGGATAGCCGATTCGCTGGCGGATAACATCCATGTTGACGGGGGCGGGTTCTTTTTCTACCGCTACAAAGGCTGTCGGGTCTGGGTCCTCTTCCACCACCTCGACGGGCTGATTACCTTTTCCATCTACCTCGCCTATATCGGGAAGGGCGTTTGGGTCCCCTTCTACGTCCTTAGTGCCGGGATCGACCTTCATGAGCGTGTCAATGTTAGCGATCGTCTCCTCGGGCTTCGCTTGTTCCTCTTTGACGACTTGAGGGGGTACAAACTTGATTTGGGCTCGCTGAGGCGGAGGCGGGGGCTGTTCTACCGGCGGCGGGGGCGGCTCATTCTTTTTGTCAATCGGAGGCGGCTCCATGAGTTCCGTGATAACAGTCTTTTTCTTAGAACGGTTGAGCCCTTCTAATTTTGCTTCAATATACGCTCTGACGAAAGGAACCGCTATTCCAAAGACTACAGCGGATACCGCAATAAGGAGGGCTCGAGCGGTGTGCTTGACGTAATTTTTTCTTAGGAAATAAGCGCCGTAGGCTTTATTCCTATTGGTAAATAGCCGCTCATCCCAATCAAAATAAGTCGTGGCCATACGCTAAGAAGGATTGCTGCTTTTCTTGTAATCCTCGATAAGCTCTTTCTCTTCTGGGGTGATCTCAACTAGGGCGTACTTTTTTTGCTGGATGATCGCCATCTCATCCAAAACATCGACAAAGTCTCGATATTGCGCTTCCTCCAGCATTTTTATGATGACGATGAGCTCGTTCTTACCGTAGCGGGCTTCAACCTCAGCTCTTCGGTTGAGTAAAATCTTTCGCAAGCCTGTTTTAGGGGAAAAGTCTGTCTGCTCAAGTTTAGCCTCCTCACCCGTGCCCGTGTAATAGTAAATCTTGCCGCGCCCAACTAGAAGGGTAATGACCTTAGTTTCTGCGATCTTGGGCTGCTCGACTTCTTCTTTATCTGTGATTTTGGGGGGTACGACGACCGGCATGGTATTGGGTGTGGACATTGTCGTAGTGAGCACAAAGAAAGTCAGAAGCAAAAACCCTAGGTCTACCATGGGGGTCATATCGATTCTGGGGCGCTTTTTAGGCTTATGGGCTTTGCCTTGTTTTTTCCCCTTTTTAGCACCACTATCGCCACCGCCGACTTCAGCTGCCATAGGACGACTACGATTTAGGCTGTGCTTCTAAGATTGTGATCAGGTTAAAGCGATGGATCTTCTGCTCCTTCAGCGTTTCGATAATCCGAGCGATAACAGGGTAAGGCGTTTTTTCATCGGCTCGCACGGCGATGCGTAGCTTGGGGTTACTATAGCGGGCAAAGAGAATCCACTGCTTGAGTTGATTATTCGCGCTATCAATGGGGATAGAGGTTCGCTTGTCCAGGGCTTTTCGTTCTGGCTCGGAGAGATTGAGGTAAGCCTTGAGCTGCTCAAAGGGAACGCCGATCTCAGGAAGCACGCCAAAGAGCTGTTTTTCCCGATCATCGAAGGTATAGCCATACTTCTCCTGGACTTTTTCTAGAATGCTTTGGCGGGTATGCTTACTATCCACGCCAAAGAAAACACGCCCATCCGCTGAAGCTGAAATGATGAGAATATCCTGTGCAGGCAGGGGCGTATCCGCTACAGAAGAGGGAACCTGCACCTCTAGAGCCTCTGGGGCTCGAAACTTTACCGTTAGCATGAAAAATGTGATCAGAAGGAAAGCCAAATCAACCATCGGCGTCATGTCGATGGCGATATTTTGCTTTTTGGCTTTAAATTTTGCCATGGGCTATAGCTTTTCTTGAATGGTCTGTACGATGATAAACCCAGCCTCATCTACGCGATAGACAATATCGTCAATGCGGCTAGTAAAGTAGTTGTAAACGATAGTAGAGATGGTCGACGTGGTAATCCCCAAAGCGGTATTGACGAGCGCTTCGGAGATACCAGTTGCGAGCGCGACGGCATCTGGAGCGCCTGATGTAGCCAGTGCTGCAAAGGCCCGAATCATCCCCAAGACGGTACCGATCAGGCCGATGAGGGTCGCGATGGAAACGATGGTAGCGATCACCGTCATGTGCTTCTCCAGCATGGGGAGCTCGAGCGCGAGCGACTCCTCTATGGCCTTTTGGATGGCAGCGATTTTCTGCTCCTTTGTAAGAGCCTTATCGTCTTTGACTAGTTTTAGGCGGGTGAGCGTTTCACGGACGACGTTGCCAACGGTGCCCCGTTGCTTATCACAGAGAGCTAAGGCCTCATCAATGCGGTCCTGTTCTAATAAAGTCTCGATTTGGTGGACAAATGTCTCCATGCTAAGCTTACCAGAAGCGCGACCCAAGGTAATAGCCCGCTCTATCGACATTGTTATAGTAATTAGCAGGAGTCCAATGCCCACTGGCACGAGAAGGCCACCCTTGTAGGCTACCCCTAAGTAATTTCCTGGAAGGGGATTATTCTTAGGGTCTCCACCTTCAAAGTTATTAGGATTCCCCAAGACGAAAACGTACAAGATAACACCGATCACAATAGCGGTGACGATAACAATAGCCGCAAAAGCTTCCCGTAAAGCAGTTCCACTCGAGCGCACTTGTGGCGTCGTGCTGACAGTCTTTGCAGTAGGTATCTGATTCATATCAGGGGCAAATATAAGGGTTTTTGGCAAATCAAAATCCGAAGCGGTTTTGGGATTTATGTTCGGTTGCTCGAAAGCCCCTAACTTTGCAAGCATGAGCCATCTTATCCGAGAGGTGGAGTACCTCATCAATGCTCCGTATGTCAAGAAAGATCTCCCGGTTTTTCGCGCGGGTGATATCATCCGATTGCAGCTTAAGATTGTAGAGGGTGGTAAAGAGCGTGTTCAGGTTTTCGAAGGGATGGTTATTCAGCGGCGGGGGAGTGGCCTGCGGGAAATGGTGACCGTGCGCAAGATCTCTAACGGCGTCGGTGTAGAGCGGATCATACCCCTTCATTCGCCGTACCTTTTGGGTCTGGAGGTGGCTCGACGCAACAAGGTTCGTCGCGCTCGCCTCTTTTACATGCGTGGGCGCGTCGGCAAATCTTTGCGCCTCAAGCGGCTAAGCGAGTAGGGGAGGCATGCGCTTTCTTTTGCTTCTACTGTCCTTGGCTTTGGCTTTTAGTCAAGGGCTTCCGCATGCGAGGCTTTATGGCGAAGGGAAGCTCAAAGCTTTTCATAAGCAAGCAGAGAAGGCTTATCGTCAGCAGGTTCGCCGCAAGGGAGCCAAGCCTGCGCAGGTGGTGGCGCTAGCCCTAAGCTGGGCCTTGGCGCTGACGGAAAACGGAGATTATGCGGCTGCAGACTCGATCTTGCGAGTACAAGAGCCGCTTGTGTCCCAAGGGGCTGAGCCTGAGCTTGTGTTCTGGTTTTCTTGGATTCGCCTGCGCTGGGCTATCTCGGCCGGCGCAATGGCTCAGGTGTCGCAAGCGCTCACCCTTGTGCAGTCGCGAGCGCTGCAACCTTGGCAAGCGGCTTTAGCTCGGATGGAGGAAGCTCGCTATGCGCTCCGCTTAGGTAATCCCTCTCGCGCCTTTTTGGCGCTGGATAACATTCCTCCCCTGGCAGACCTCAACTCGCCTTTGCGACCCTTCTTGCTAGAAGAGAGTCGTTTCCTGCGGTACTTAGCCTTCTGGCAGCGTGGCCAATGGGATAGCCTCCCTAAGCAGTACCCCAAGTTAGTTGCTCGCGACCACGGCTTGCGAGCGCAAGCCGAAATCTTTTATCGGCTAGCTGAAGCTGCCTTCCTCAATGGCCAGCATGCGATAGCCACAAGCTATGCCAAAAAGAGCCTCAAAGCAGCTAAGAAGTTAGCCGAGGCTGGCCGTGGTCAGGCTTTCCGAGCCCATGCCTTTATAGTATCTATAGCCGTCTTTACTAGCTCTCGGGGTAATTATCAGCGTCGTATTCGACTGCTTTCCCCCCTTCTCAAGGAACTGTATGATGCTAAGCGTCCCGCTCTCTCTGTGGAGCTCGTAGAGGGCCTTAAGCACATGGAAGAGGCTTTGTTTTTGCTTCGAAGGCCGCAGCTAGCTGAAAATGCGCTTAGCTTTTACATGGGGCGGTCGGCTCAGACGCTTAGCAACATGGCCCTGGCCTGTCTCGCTTCGCAAATAGCCCTGAAACAAGGTCGTCCCACCATTGCCGTCAATTATGCGACGCAAGCCCAGAATCTCGTTGAGCGGTTGGGCGTGCTCGATACGACGCTCCTAGGGGTGCAAGCGCGCTCCTGCTACATCCAAGCCTTGACAGCGCAGTATCAGTATGCTCGCACAGATACAGCTTTTTATCGGGCACTACGTACCTTAGAGATCTTAGGCGAGCCTACAGGTCCTCTTACGCTGCCGATTCGCCAAACCTTGGCTCGCTATGCAGCTAGTCGGGGGTTTTATGCCCAGGGCGAAAACCTTTTGCGTATCCACATCGGGACTCTCGAGCATCTGATCCAGAATCCGCTGGCAAGCCTGGCTTATTTGAGAAGTGGACTCCTTTTAGCAGACCTACGGCTACGCCTGCTAGAGACGCAAAAAGCGGATACCTTGCTATCGCGTCTGAAGTCTCCTGTTGAAGACCTTCCCCGCCTCTATGTCGAGGAGAAAATCCAGCTCCATGAGCTCTCAGGAGACCTTGCCCAGCTCAAGGGGCAGTTTCGTGAGGCAGAGCGGCAGTACTTACAAGCCTTGCGTTTGCGCACTCGCTATACCAAAGACCAGCTTTCCGGCTCTGAGGAGGGCTATTCGCTGCTTCGCTTAGCGAAACTCTACCAAAAAACAGGCCGATTTAGTCAAGCTCGGCAGGTCTACCAAAAAATCTCTGCTATTTATGAGGCTACTAGCCGTAAAGATCCAGAGACAGCCACTTATTACGGCGAGCTAGTCCACTTTTATATCGCGGTAGGGGATTATATCAAGGCTCAAGAGGCGGCTCAAAAGGCGCTCTCGATTGCCAAGGCAGCTTATGGCGAAGATGCCCCTGGCTACGTAGAAGCTTTGCTGGCACAAGCTCGGGTTGAGGAGGTTTTGGGGCGTTATGACATGCAGCGGCAGTATCTCTTGCAGGCTCTGAGTCGACAAGAGCGGTTTTATGCGACTAAGCCCAACTTAGCTTTGGGCCAGACGTATTTACGCTTGGTGCAGGTTTATTTTTTGACTAGCAAAGCAGATTCAGCTCGCCTTTATGCACAGCGGGCTGTAGATGTCTGTGACAAAGCCCAAAGCCAGGCGCCTCTCGAGTACGCTTCTTTGTCACTAGACTTAGCTAGTCTATACTTGGCTTTAGGCGAGCCCAACGTAGCGGAAGAGCGTATCGCTGTGGCGAATGCCGTGCTGGAAGCGCAGGTGCCGCTCCGGCATCCTGAGCGCATTCGGTCTTATTTAGTGCGAGCGCGGATGTTCAAGGCAAAAGGAGAATATTTACAAGCCTTGGCAGAATATAAGCGCTTTATTTCCCTCTGGCGTGTCCTTTATAGTGAAAAACATCCTGAGTATGCTTTTTATCTGGGCGAGATGGCTGAGTATTACTACTTAGCTCGTGATCTGTCCTCCACCAAAAAGACCTATGAAAAGGCAGCTGAGTTAATTCTACGGCAGGTTGATCAGATTTTCGACGGGCTCAGTGAGTCGGATAAGGCTCGTTTTTGGGGCCGTGCCCGGCGAATTCTAGAGCGGTATTATGCTTATGCTTTTGGGACTGGGGTGCCTGCTATCCAGGAAAAGGCTTATCAAACTTACTTAGCGACCAAAGCCCTTATCCTTAGTGAAACAGCGCAGCTCCGTCGTCGCTTAGAGCACAGTCAGGACACCACAGTGCGGAATCTGTATCAGGCCTGGAAGGACCAGAAGGAGTACTTGGTGCGGCTTTACACCTATACCGAGGAGGATCTGCGTTCGATGCAGGTCAATCTAAGCGCAGAAGAGTCCCGCCTGAATGAGGTTGAGCGTCAGCTTGCTCTCTATGTGGGTGATCTAAAGCTTGCGCGTTCCAGCTGGAAATCCATTCGAGACCGGCTACCAGCGGATGCGGCCGCCATAGATTGGATTCGCACGTGGCAGGGGGATTCTATCATCTACTATGCTGTAGTTATTCTGCCCAAAGCTAAGCGGTTTCAAGTTATTCCTTTTGCTAATGGTCGTCGACTTGAAAGTTATTACCTTTTCCGCTATGCGCAGGGTATTTTGAATTTTGAGCGGGATACCACCTCTTATCAGGCTTTCTGGGCTCCCGTTGCAGCGGCCTTGCCGCCCCAGGTCCAGACCCTTATTGTTTCTAATGACGGCGTCTTTCATCAAATCAATCTTTCTACCATTGCTCTGCCGGAGGGGGGCTATTTAGTGGATAAGTACAAGGTCATCTATCATTCGCGACTGGCTTCTCTTGCAAAGCCTCCCAAACCTATCAAGTATTTCGAAGGGCGAAAGGCTTGGATTGTAGCCAATCCGGAATTTAACGAAGGCCTTTCTGCGGATAGTGCTGTCGTACCTGATTTACCGGGTACAGCCGAGGAAGCGCAAGCTATACAAGCCCTTTTTCAGGCTTCTGGCGTGCTGAGCTATGTCTACACGCGCACAGCGGCCTCTGAGCTAAAAGCTCGTCAGACTTTATCTCCTTACATTCTGCATGTGGCGACTCATGGTCTTTTTCTTCCTTATGACGAGCGACTGGGGGAAGTGCTAGGCATTCAAAGCACCAGTGCGCTGGAGAATCCCCTTTTCCGCTCTGCGCTACTCCTGGCTAGCGCGGGCCGAACCATGACCTATGGCAGTCCCAACCCTGAGGAAGATGGCATCTTCAATGCCTATGAACTCCTAAATTTGCAGCTAGACAATACAGAGCTTGTGGCTTTATCGGCTTGTGAGACAGGTCTAGGCGAGGTGCAGAATGGAGAAGGGGTGTATGGCCTGCAGCGCTCCTTCCTCATTGCAGGGGCTCGGAATCTCCTCCTTAGCTTATGGAAAGTCGATGATGAGGCCACGCGTGAGTTTATGACGACCTTTTACCGCCAGTGGCTTCAAGTCAAGCAGCCGATCGATGAAGCCTTCTGGCACACCCAGAAGGTCATGCGTCGAGCCCGTCCTCAGCCCTATTTCTGGGGAGCATTTTTGCTAATGCGTCCCTGAATTTTGTTAACTTCGCACCATGGTATTGCAGGTAACACCTAGTGCCTTATCGGTACTTCGTCGCGTTTTAGAGCGAGAACCGGCGGCGCGCGGTTTTCGGCTATGGGTCGAGGCTGGTGGCTGCGCAGGCTTATCCTATCGCCTCTCAGCGGTGGCTTCTGGGGCGCCTGATGATATCCATGTGCAAATCGAAAACCTCTCTTTTTGGGTGCCCACTGCTCACATCCCTTTTTTGGAAGGTCTTACTCTTGACCACCCAGAAGGTCTGGCTGATCGCGGATTTGTGTTTCAAAATCCGCAGGCTCGCAGTACATGCGGCTGCGGTACGTCTTTCGCCGTATAGATTTCTTTTTGTACCTTTGCGGCGCTATGTCAAGACTCGACCCTGTTGGTCAGTACGAGATTACGCAGATGTGGCCTGCGGATTTGCCCCCTGAAGCGTATACTGCATACGAAGAAGAATTCCTCGGCTTTCTGAAGGACCACGGTGCGACCGTGGTCAACCATGAGGTTTGGGGCCTTCGTCAGCTCGCTTATCCCATCCAGAAAAAGCGCTCTGGCTACTACGTCTATACCGAGTTTCAGGCGCCCGCTTCTTTTATCAAAAAACTCAGGAATTACATCGGCCTTCGCCCCTACGTCATGCGCCATTTGATTGTAAAGCTAGACAAGCACGCCATCGAATATAATCGTCGTCGTCAAGAAAAACTCAAAGCCCAACAAGTATGAGTATAGAGAAAGAAATCGGACCGGCACCTGCTAATCTCGCTCTAGCTATTTTATCCGGAAGCCGTCAGCGTAAAAAGTTTTGCTTCTTCAAGAAAAGCGGCATCAAGTATATCGATTACAAGGACCCTGATTTTCTGCTTAATTTCGTAAACGAACAGGGGAAGATCCTGCCGCGTCGCATCACCGGGACAAGTTGGAAATACCAAAAGAAACTCGTCAAGGCCATCAAACGAGCTCGTCATCTGGCCCTGCTACCTTTTGTAACGGATAATCTCAAGTAATTATGGCTGGACGTACGATAGAGGTCATTCTCAAAAAAGATATTGAACACCTAGGGCATAAATATGACATAGTTAGGGTTCGCCCTGGTTACGCCTGGAATTTTCTTCTGCCCCAGGGGTATGCTGAGCTTGCTACGCCGGGTGCCAAGCGGCACTTGGAGGCTCACCTACGTCAGATTGCCTCTAAGTTAGCCCAAGAAAAAGCGACCGCCCAGAGCCTTGCCGAGCAGCTTGGTCGCGTGCAGCTTGCTATTCGGGTATTGGCTGGCAAGGAGGGGAAGCTCTTCGGTGCTGTCACACCCCAGCAGGTGGTCGACGCGCTTGCTGCGCATGGCTTCCAGATTGAGCGTCGCCAGGTACACTTTCCCGTGCCTATCCGCACCTTGGGGGTGTATGAGGCTCAGATTCGTTTGCATCGCAACGTAGAGGCTACCATCTCGATCGAGGTCTTGCCTCAGGAGGAAAACGAAGCCTAATACAAAGCAAATCCTACCCGAAAGGACCACCCTGTCTCTGAGGGTGGTCCTATTTGCTTATAGATCCCAAGCTGAAGCAGGGCTAGGCTAGTGAGATAGCGGGTGAGGCTAGGCGGCATCCAGTTTCGGAGCAGAATACCGCCCTCTGGATACCAGTTTCCATCCAAATAGCCCACTTGTCCGGCTAAGCTCAGGATGGGTGTATACTGACCTGCTACGGGAAAGCGGCGATTGGGAATCTCCGCTGTGCAGAAGATGTACGCATACTCATGTCCCCAGCCGCTCAAGGGATACGTAACTAGGGTATAAGGCTGTCCTAAATAGCCCAGGGGTAGTGTGCGTAGCTGGTGAAGCCATAGACTTGGTATGGCTGGTCCCAGCTGACCTGCGCTAAGGCGGAGGATAAGCCGAAGCCAGCAGCCCATGAGCTTATGATAAAAGATATCGGCGTTCCAGAGCCAGCTATGGGCTTCCCATTGGCCGGGAGGAAGGAGCCAGCCGCCCACCAGACGTAGCCGAAGCGATGGAGCTGCCTCACGCAGGAAAAGGCTGCCTCGTTGAATGAGTTTCTGACGAGGAGCAATTTCCAATCCGGTGAGCGCTTGCCACCGAACGAGGGTAGACTCTAAGGTTGGGCTTTGGCGGCGTACCTCGCCCACAAGGCCCTCTAGCCAGCCCCACCCCCCCAAAGGGAGTCGACCTTTTAACCAAAGGCCTTGCTCCCGCACGAGCTTGTCCCAGCCCAATCCTTGTCCACGGCTAAAAAATTCATACGCCGGCTGTGTCAAGGGCAACCGGCGCGGCTGCTCGTCTATCAAGCGTAGGCTGGTCTGCTCCCGTACATCGTCGTAAACCTCTATGCGGAGAAGCGCTCGCCTGCCGATTAGCAAAGCGCTGCCCCAGCGCCAGGGCGTGCCTGCTAAGCCAGCTTGCTGCCCCGTGCCATATCCTCCCCAGCCCTGTAGGCGAATAAACGAAGAGAACTTTTCCCCGGTTTCCAAGCCTACTTGAGGTCGCCAGCCTTCGCCAGCATGGTACAGTAGTAACGGCGACACAAGCACGTGAATAGCCCCTAGATCTAATCTGCCTTCTAACAAAGCGGGAGTATTCCACAGAAAACGCCAGCGTTTGAGGTTCGTTTGTTTGATTAAGCTATCTAAGACTTGGTAGCTTGAGCGTTCTGCTGGTGAAAGCGGCTCTAGTCGAGTCGTCTCCTCAAGTGGGGCGACCTTCGGGGGTATCAGAAGCTGAACCCCTCCTGGAATCCGGCTTTGGGGAGGGACTTGGATCCCCTTAAGATAAGACCGAGTTCGAACGACAAGGGGTACGAAACGGCCTCGCGTGTTTACGCCGATGATGACCTCAGAGTGCAGTTGCACCGGGAACCAGAGCGTATCCCCGAGCTTCTCATAAATCTGTTGGAGTCGAACCTGCTGAAAGCTTAGGGTACTAGATTCGACAGCGAGAATTTTTGCTGAACCTTCGAGACTTGCTAAGGCATAGTCTGGCGCTGCTAAGTAAAGATGGCCCTCTAAAGCCCAGGCCTCTTTGCCGGGTCTAGGAAAAAAGCGGATATGGTACAGCGTGTCTTGGCCCTTCCAGAGCGTATCCAGCAGTTCGTAGTCATAATACTCGAAAGCCACGCCACCTATCGGTCCAGCCAATCGCTTTTCGCTTAGGGTGATCCAGGTGTCGTATAAACCCAGCGGTTGAAAGGTCGTGGGAGAAAAAATAGACTGTATGGGGAGATCACCTATAGTCTTTTGGCGTAAAAGCTTTTCTTGTGATCGTCCACGGTCTATGTAAACTTTTTCCGTCTCCGTTTCCCAGAGAAAGAGGTAAGCCGGTAGCGTATCTTGGGCTTTAGCGCTGAGCGTATCGGGTAAGCTGATGAGAAGCTTATTGTAGCTCTGGTAGGCATGGGGCTTGTCGAGTGGATTCCAGCGGGCGCGGGCGCGCTGCGCTGCCGCGATAAGAGGGTAGGCGGGGTTGTCCTTAGGCCGGATAAGCACAGGAGCGATCTCGATGGGGCTTGGCCGAAGGTAGATCTGGGCAGCTCTTTGAGCTAAGACCTTCTGAGCAGCATAACCCAGCGATCGGATTAAGAGCGTATCGGTAAGTGCAGCCGCTATAGAGAAGGTCCCATTCAAGTCAGTATAGGTACCTTGGCCGGTCTGAAGATTTTGAACGGCTGCGAAAGGAATAGCTTCTCCACTTGTGTCTCGGACCACGCCCCGCACAAGCTGCGCCCAGCTAACCATGAGGCTAAAAACGCCTATGAGTGCTCTAATCACCCAGCAAAGCTAAAGCTTTTGTACCTTTGCGCATGGCAAGCTGGTTTAGTAGCCCTTACTACGGTCTCTTATATCGTCACCGTAATCTCCAAGAAGCAGAACAATTTGTAGGTGCCATTGTGCGCTTTCTTCCGATAGCTCCTACCAGTCAGGTTTTGGATGTGGGTTGTGGGGAGGGGCGCTATGCGCTTGCTTTCGCAAAGCGGGGATATCCTGTAGAGGCGCTTGATTATGAAGTGGAGCCGCGCTTACTGCCAGAGGGGACGCGGTTTTACAAGGTAGACTTCCGAAATTGGCAACCAGTCCAGCCTTATGATCTGGTAGGCAGTTTTTTTAGTAGCTTCGGTCATGTCAAGAGTTGGGATGGGGTACTCAGTTCGATGCGGGCTCTGCGTCGTTTTATGCGGCCCGGCGGGTACCTTGTCTTAGACTACCTCAACGTAGCACAACGCAATACGACCCCAGAGGAGGTTCGTGAGATAGAGGGGGTTCGTTTTTTTATTCGGCGTTGGCAGGATACGCACTTGCTGCATAAGGAGATCCGTGTAGAAGATAAAGGTAAAGAATCGGTTTACTCAGAAACGCTTTACAAATTGACACAGGGTGATTTAGCAACGCTAGCTGAGCGGGTAGGGCTAGCGGTGGTGGCCTGGTGGGGCGATTATGCAGGGAATCCCTTTGTGGTCCAGCAGAGTCCTCGCCTCATTTTACTCGCACAAGCGCCCAGTCCGTCGTAAATTAGCGGGTGTCTTTTCGGGTGTATTACTATCGGGCTTGTTTGGAGCTAGCCGTACTAGCTGAGAGTGGTGCGAGGCTTCCTTCAACCAAGGTCTTGCCCCACGAGCGGCCCACCCGGGTGCTCTACGTGCCGGGTACGCTCAAGCAGGTCAAAGCCCTTCATTTACGAGATCCGCATGCTGCCCAGCATTACACGATCTACTTTCCGACCCAGTCCGCTTTGGAGGCTTTCTGGCGGGCTTATCAGGAGGAGTTTGTCGCTATTTCTGCAGCGGGGGGTGTGGTGCTGGACGCAGTGGATAACTTACTGTTTATCTTCAAGCGAGGTCATTGGGACCTTCCCAAGGGCAAATGCGAGCCAGATGAAAAGCCAGAAACAGCCGCTCTGCGGGAGATCATGGAGGAGACAGGCTTAGAGGGGATCACCTTGCAGTATTTTCTGATGAAGACTTATCACATTTATCAGGAGCGGAGGCAGTACTTGCTAAAGACTGTGTTCTGGTACCTTTTTAGACATCCGTCTACCCAGCCCTCTGCCCGGGTTCAGGCGGAAGAGGGTATCGAGATGTATCGGTGGGTAGCGCCTAGTGAGGTCCCCTTTTTATATACCCAATCGTACGGCACCATCCGAGATGTTATTGAAAAGGTCTTACGGGACGTTCTCCCTGCGAATTCGTGATCGGCTGTGGGTTCTGGATCAGCCGCAGGTGATGGGGATCCTGAATGTCACGCCGGACTCGTTTTCGGATGGCGGCGAAGCAGACACCCCTGAAAAAGCCCTCTATAAGGCGGAGCAGCTACTGCTAGCTGGTGCAGAGATATTGGACATTGGGGCCGTTTCGACGAGGCCTGGGGCGCCAGAGGTCTCGCAAGCGGAGGAGTTGCGTCGCCTTTTGCCGGCGCTTCGGGCTATTCGGCGGCGCTTCCCGGAGGTCCTAATCAGCATAGACACTTTCCGCAGCGAGGTGGCCCATGTGGCCTTGGAGGAAGGGGCCGATCTCATTAATGATATTTCGGGAGGGGCTTGGGAACCCGACCTGTGGCAGGTTGTGGCTCGGTATCGCGTGCCGTATGTCCTCATGCATATTCAGGGTACACCCCAAACTATGCAGCGCAATCCCTCGTATGAAAACGTTGTGGAAGAGGTCTGGCAATATTTTGTCGATACCCTAAGGGCCTTAGCGGAGGTTGGGGTTTATGATGTGATCCTAGATCCTGGATTTGGCTTTGGAAAAACCCTGGCACATAATTACACCTTATTGCGCGCCTTACCTCACTTTCGTAAGCTGAGACATCCTTTACTAATTGGTCTTTCCCGTAAGTCCATGCTTTGGCGGCCACTGGATACGACTCCTAAGGAGACGCTCTGGGCCGCTACGGCGTTGCATTGGGAAGCCCTACTCCAAGGTGTCTCGATTTTGAGGGTTCATGATCCAGCCCCTATTCGCCAAATCAAGCAACTTCTGTCTATATGGAGCTCTTTAGGATAGGGCCGGTTCTTATTAGTCTGGCCGATGCGCTAGATCTTCTGCTGGTCATAGGGGTTTTGTACGGGATTTTGTGGTGGTTTCGGCGGATAGGTCTTTTAGAAGTGGCCTTGGTGGGGGTAGGATTGGTGGTGGTGCTAAGAGGGCTTGTTTTGTTGGGGCTTCCTACGCTAACGTTGCTCGTACGTTATGTACTATCAGGCCTTGGCATATTAACGGTTTTACTCTTAGCGCCAGAGCTACGGCGTGAGGTGATGCACCTCCGAACATTACCCTTATTCCGACGCTTACGAGGTAGCACGCTAGCCCGCTCTGAAGTGGAGCATGCCATCGAGGAAATTACAGCGGCTTTGGAGGCCCTGCGTCGCCAGCAATTAGGGGCTCTGATTGTGATCGAAGGCGAGGATGACTTAACGCCTTACTTGCAGACAGGTGACGCAGTTCAGATGCCGGTGCGAGCCCATATCTTAACTTCGATCTTTCAGAAGAATAGCCCATTGCATGATGGGGCTGTCGTGATTCGGGGAGATAAAATCATTGCGGTGCGCTGTACCCTGCCTTTGTCTGAGCAGCTAGACCTACCTACCACTTACGGAACGAGGCACCGGGCTGCCTTAGGTATCACAGAGCAGACGGATGCCCTGGTCCTCGTCATTTCCGAGGAGACCGGTTATTTATCCCTGGTCGAGCGAGGTCGACTTGCGCGGGCTTCCATACCCGTTGTACAGCAGAAACTCCTTTCTTTTTACCTTCGTTAGGTGCGAACTCTTCTAATCACGGGTAATACTCGGGGCATTGGCTATCATATTGCGCGGCGCTTTTCATCGGCGTATCAGATCATAGGCTGCGGTTCTAATCCGCAGTTGGTTGCTCGTCTTCGGGAGGAGCATCCAAGCTGGGACACACAGGTACGTGACCTAAGTCGACCGGAGGAGGTAAAAGCTTTTGGCCGGTATGTGCTTGAGCGGTATGAGGATGTAGACATTTTAGTTAACAATGTAGGGGCCTTTGAGCAGTCAAATCTGCTTGATGAGCCAGATCAGACCTATGAGCGGATGCTAAGGCTCAATCTCGACAGTGCTTATTATCTCACTAAGGCGATTGCTCCGATCATGATAAAGCGGCGAGCGGGGCTCATCGTGCAGATGGCTTCTGTGGCAAGCCTTAAGGCCTATCCCCAGGGCGGATCGTATGGCATTGCCAAGGCAGCGCTTTTAGCGTTTTCGCGCAATCTCCGGGAAGTACTAAAGCCCCATGGCGTGGCAGTTACGACATTTTTACTGGGGCCTACGTGGACAGATTCCTGGACGGGCACGCCCTATCCAGAGGAGCGTTTTATTCGGGCGGAATCTGTCGCTGAACTGCTATGGACCATTGCGCATCTACCCCCCGGCAGCGTTGTGGAGGAGGTTCTCATGCGGCCTATACTTGGGGATATATAGGCACCGTAGCTGGCTAGGTAAGCCTCCCAATCCTTTAGCCAGCTTGGCAACGGCGCAGATCCCTTGAGATGCCAAGGCGAGCCTCGCCATTCATAGGCCTTTACCGTATCTGCAATGGGGTAGTACACTATTGTAGCGCGTCCAATTATCTCGAAGTAAAACGGCATTGGCCGCATGGGTACCCACCTCTGTGTGAAAGGTTTCCATAGGCTTCGGCCCCATGCCTGAAAGGTGTCTGGGTAGCCCACTGCTTCGAGGATGCTAGGCCCAATATCTATGTGGCTGGCTAAGCTGTCGGGCTGCGGAGGCTTCTGGTCAGGGATGTAAAACACAAGGGGAACCCAAAAGGAGCGACTTGTATGGTAGGGCTCTTCGGAGGGTCCCGTGTGATCCGCCGTCAGAACAAAAAGTGTGCGCCGAGCCCAAGGCCTCTTTTCTATCGTTTCAAAAAATCGGGCTATAGCCCAATCTGCGTATCGGATGCTTTTATGGATGGGTAAAGGCCCTTCTGGAAAGCTGTCTCGTAAATGAGAAGGAACGTGATAGGGGTGGTGGGAACTTAGCGTGAAAATTGCTGCACAAAAGGGCTCGGGCAGTGTGGAAAGCGTGTGAGCGACAAATTGCAGAAAAGGCTCATCCCAAATCCCCCAACTTCCATCATAATCCCGATTTGGATGAGGATATTCTTGCCGTCCGTAGTACCTCTCAAAGCCGGCGCTACGAGCATAGGCATCTAAAAACATGGTGCCGTTATTCCCACCATGGAAGAAGGCTGTGTGATAACCCCATTTGTTTAGATAGCTCGCCAAACTAACGCTAAGCCGATCGGCGTATCTCGAAAATAGGAGAGGTTCCTCGCCCCAAGAGGGAAGGCTGGAGAGAATGCTGGGTATCCCCTCGGCTGATCGGGCGTTACAAGCAAAAGCCCAGCGCACACCCGCGCCTTTTTGGGCTAGGCTCTGAATAAAGGGCGCATAGCCCTTTTCCAGGTACTCTGCAGATAGACTTTCTACAATAAGAATAACTACGTTATATCGCTTTGCAAAAGCGTAGATAGTATCGGCCTGCATGGGGTATGGATAAGGAGGGGGACTCTTTGGTAAAGGCGGCCAGGGTGGAAGCCGGGGCTCTTCCAAACCCCGAATGATAGAGAAGCTTGTATTGAGCACAAAGGCTGTACAGCGGCTACACCCCCCGATGACAGCATCAATGACCGCAATAGGCTTATGAGCAAGCCCACCCCGAAATCCAATAACGCCCAAGGCAGTTGTGCCTAAGTACCCTAGGGCTTCGTCTAACCAGTTGCGATGCCTTACCGCATAAGCCCAATCACTAAGGCGGATGAGAAGCCAAGTTAAGCCACCCCAAAAAATAAATCCCAAGGCAAAGTCGCGCAGGTAATGCTTGAGGCCAGGCAAGGTATCCCTCCAAAAACTTAGAATTTCAATAAGCTCTGGTCCTGATCGGCGATGCGAGTAGGGAAAAAAGCCAATGTCAATTACCTCAAAAGCCAGGGCCGTGCTGAGGGATACGACCCAGACCCACCGAGCAAGCTGGGGGCGTTGCAGCAGGAGAAAAAGTAACGGTGCTACCAGAAACCACGTACTTACAGTTGCGTCAAAAATTAATCCTCTTAGCAGGATAAGCAAAAAATGAGTCTCTCCATCAATGTAGCCTTTATTCCAGAAAGTAAAGCAAAGTCTAAGGAAGGTAAAAATGCCCAAGGAGATCCCAAAGCTGCGCCAGGCTGATCGCCACATGGTGCAAAGGTATTTTTGTATCTTGGTTGAATATGACGTTGGAAAGTTTTGAGGCATGGCGGGCGATGGCCGAGCAAATGGAGGTGCCCCTTTGGCGCGTGGTACTGCAGTGTGAGATGCAACAGCGCTCTCGCCCTGAAGAAGAAATCTGGGCACGGCTTGCCCAGGTGTATGCGGTGATGGTGGATGCGGTGCGAACGGGCTTAACGGAGGCTAGGCAAACGCCAAGTGGTTTAGTTCGAGATAGTGGCAAAAAGATTATTCAAAGCAGCGTAGACGTGATTCATCCGCGCTTTCGCAAGTTATTAGCCTATGCGGTGGCGGCTAAGGAGACGAATGCTTGCATGGGTCGGGTCGTGGCAGCCCCGACGGCCGGCGCCTCGGGCATTTTGCCGGGCGTTTTGCTTTTTTTAGAGGAGGAGCACCAAGTGCCTCGGCAAACGCTTTATGAAGCCATGCTCTTAGCAGCGGGTGTGGCGTTGATTATCGAGCGCAGGGCATCTATTGCTGGGGCGGTGGGGGGGTGCCAAGCAGAAACTGGGACTGCTGCTACCATGGCCGCTGCTGCGATAACGTACTGCTTGGGTGGCGACACACAGGCGATTTTGGAAGCTGTCGCTATCACGATTATGGATATGCTGGGTCTGATTTGCGATCCGGTGGCAGGACTCGTTGAACTCCCCTGTGTAAAGCGAAACGGGTCTGCGGCTGTGATTGCGGCGGCCGCTGCCCAGATGGCTTTAGCGGGCGATTCCGCCGTCATACCCGTTGACGAGATGGTGGTGGCTATGGGGGAAGTGGGGGCCCATATGGACCCCCGCTTTAAGGAAACAGCCTTAGGCGGGACCGCCGCTACGCCCACCGCTCAGCGGATTGCTCAGCAACTTTGGACGCAGCCTGATGCCATTCGCCGAGAAGACCCAGAGTAACAAACTTTTTGTTTCTTTGCTTGGCTATGGCCATTCACATCACCGAGGATTGCATCAACTGCGGTGCATGCGAGCCGGAATGTCCCAATAACGCTATTTACGAAGGGGGCGTCCAATGGCGTTATAAAGAAGGCACCAACTTTACTTCGCCCATAGAACTCCCCAATGGTATCATCCTCGACCCGGAGGCGCCTCATCCACCGCTCTCTAATGAGTACTATTATATCGTTCCGAGTAAATGCACGGAATGCACGGGCTTTCACGAGGAGCCGCAGTGCGCGGTGGTTTGTCCGGTCGACTGCTGTCTGCCAGATCCAAATCATGTAGAATCTTCAGAGACTCTGCTCGCCCGTAAACACTTTTTGCACGATAACGGGCCGATTCCCGCTAATATCGAGATTTTCGTGGAGGATCTTGAACGTGCATAGCATGCAACCCGTTATCGAGATCGAGGGCCTCAAGAAGTACTATCCACTAGGTAAATCCGGCGTTTGGGCGCTGCGTGGCGTGTCTTTTACCATCGAAGCGGGCGAGATGGTGGCTATCATGGGCCCTTCCGGTTCAGGCAAGTCTACCCTCATGCATATTTTGGGTTGCCTAGATGTGCCGACCGAGGGTCGTTATCGACTGGCAGGACGTGAGGTAGGGCGCCTCTCAGACCAAGAGCTGGCTCGATTGCGCAATGCGGAAGTGGGGTTTGTCTTTCAAGCTTTTTACCTGCTGCCACGGTATACGGCACTAGAAAACGTGGCTCTGCCGCTGGTGTATGCGGGCGTGCCACGACGCGAAAGGCAGGCCCGCGCACGCGCGATGCTGGAGGCGGTCGGCCTGGGTGACCGGTTAGACCATCGTCCCAACGAACTAAGCGGGGGGCAGCGTCAGCGCGTGGCCATCGCTCGCGCCCTCGTCAATGAGCCTGCACTCCTTCTGGCAGATGAACCTACGGGTAATCTCGATTCCACCACTAGCCAGGAGATCCTCCAGCTTTTTCGCCAACTTCACCAGAAGGGCCATACGATAGTCATCGTTACACATGAGCCGGAGGTCGCTGCCTTCTGTGAACGTACTCTTCTGATTCGAGATGGCCTGCTAGTGGAAGATCGCCGAGCCGTCCCCGCCATCGCATGAGAGCCACTTACGCCGCCATCTGGCGGATTGCTTGGCCTATCATGGCCGCCAGCTTGGTGCAGAATAGTGTGTCTGTCTTTGATGCAATCTTTTTAGGCTATGTAAGCGAAACGGCCCTGGCCGCCGGGGGGATCGGCGTGGTCTTCTTTTTGGCTATAGGGTTCATTGGGTTTGGCTTGGGCACCGGCGTTCAAGTCTTGTCCACCCATGCCTTAGGGGAAGGATCGCCCGAACGACTATCCCCTATCCTCCGTCAAACCCTCGGGGTAGGCGTAGTTATAGGCCTTTTGCTGGCTGTGCTTACTTACGGCTTTTCCCCGGTCATCTTAGCCGCCATCCTGCACGATCCTGATGTCACCCAGATCGCCACGTACTTTTTACAATGGCGAAGCTTTGAACTATTGCCTTTAGTTATATTCGGCGTTTTGCGCGGTTACTTTAGTGGCATAGCACATACGAGGCCTATATTCTATGCGAATGTCCTTACTTCTGGCCTTAATCTCGCCCTAAATTCGGTATTTGTTATCCTTTTGGGATGGGGGGTGCGGGGGGTCGTTTTAGGATCAGTACTGTCTCAGTATGTGGCTACGGCCTATTTACTTTTTGCTCTTAGATATCAGCCTTACCCTCTGCAGCGGACATCGGACGCTCAGTCCTACCTTCGACCGCTTTTTCGCTATGCTGGGCCAGCTATCTTACAAAATCTAGTTGGCATGACCGGATGGTTTATTTTCTTTCTGGTCATTGAGTGGCGGGGCGAATTTGCGCTGGCCTCTGCTAATATCGTTCGTACCGTATATAGCTTTTCGATGCTCCCGACCTTGGGGTTTTCGGCGGCGGTGGGGACGCTGGTGGGTTATTTTTGGGGAGCTAAGGAGCCGCTCTCCCTGCGGCTAGCCTTGTATCGGGGGGTGCGCCTTAGCGTGCTTATCAATCTAGGCATTGCGGTGAGTATTTTGTTATTAGCCCCGCTTTTAGTGCAGCTTTTTACTCAGGACGTGGCTATCCGCGCGCAAGCTCAGCGTGACCTTTGGATGATAGCGATTTCCCTTGTCCTGATGTCTCCTTCGGCTATTTTGCTTTCGACCGTGGTCGCCATGTCCCTTGCGATCTTGGCCTTCATCGTAGAGGTGGTGATCATTGGCCTGTATGTGACTTACTTTCTGACCTTAGACGCTTATCAGGTACCGCTGACGGTCCTATGGAGTGCTGAGTGGGTGTATTGGGTTCCCTCCGCTGCGATTTTGGCGTATGCCTATCAGCGGCAGCTGCGCAAGCTCTCCCAAGCTACGCTCGCTCCTACTGGCAATCTGTGAGCCATTCGGTTCGGTAGAGTGTTCTCTCGCCTGAAACGGCACAGCTATTTTCATTTAAGTAGCCTGACTCTCTCCAAAGACTTACTTTCTGTAGGAGCGTTTCTAGGTCTAGATTGCCCTGCACTCGAAAGGTCTCATCGATGGTCCATCGAAGGCGTAAGCTGAGGTGTTTTTCGCAGCGGTAGGGGGTCAGGTAGTAGTGCAGCACCCGCCTCTGGCCCCGACAAGTTCTCGTCCATAAAAATCCACAGGAATACACACATTCCTCTTCGGTCTCTTCGCTCGTATAGCGATTGATAGTCCAGGTGATATTCACCTCGGTGTAGTGCGCCCCGTCTAGATAGCCTCTTTGGCTAAACTGGCGTGCGCTTGCGCGGTTTGTAACCCAGGTGTATGGCGCGACGAGGTGTACCTCCGGTGCGATCTGGCCATCGGTCATTTTGTAGACTTGGTGTTTGATGCGCTTTTCAAGAGCGGCTTTTTGGCTGTCAAACCAGGCAGTCAGGGCTTGATTGATATGGTTAGCCGTCTGATCGAGTCGCTGCTCTGCCTTTCTTTTTTGGTAAAACCAGATTAGGCCAGCTACTAAGGCCCCGATACTAATCAGGGCCCAAAGGACTAAGCCCTGGTAAGATTTATTTGGCGTGGAAGATTGCGGAGTGGCTGGTACGGGTGCCGATCGGGTGGTGCGGCTTAGGAGGGCACTTTGGGGATGTTGGGTATTATCGGCCGAGTTTAGTGGGGTAGACCCGGGTTGAGACTCTGTATGCCTAGAGGGGGGTGTAGCTGTGACGGAGGGGTTGTCGTTCGCAGAGGGAGGAGCCTTAGGGGGGGTGAGATTCTGAAGGGCTAGTTCCATCTCTTCAGCACTGGCAAACCGCTCATGGGGCTCTTTGGCTAAAGCTTTGAGAAAGAAAGCTTGCCAGGCCGCTGGGGTCCAGGCCGGTAGAGGGGGCGGCTCCGTCAGAAGCATCTGATAAATCTGAAACTGGTTTTTGTTTTGCCAGGGCCAGGGATATTGACCAAAGAGACACTCGTATACCACGAGGCCCATGGCGTACAAGTCGGTTTGTGGGGTTGTCTCCGTGCCCCGAATCTGTTCGGGAGCCATGTACAGGACAGTCCCCACTTGGGTACCCGTTTGGGTGAGTCGCAGGTCGACATCAAGCTTTTTGGCAATGCCAAAGTCAATCAGCTTAGAGCCTCCCTCGGGTAATACCATGATATTAGAGGGCTTGATGTCGCGGTGGATGATTTTTTGCCGATGAAGGTAATCTAATGCTGAAAAGATCGGACTTAGAATATGGCAAGTGGCCGCCAGATCAAGGCTGCCACAGCGGGCTAGGTAGCTATCCAGCGGCTCGCCGTGTACATACTCCAGGACGATATAAGGCACTCCTTCTTCCGTAAAAAAATCGTAAAGCCTAACAATGGCGGGGTGTGATAAGCCCGCTAACACCTGGGCCTCGGCATAAAAGCGCTTTAGCAGGGCCTCGTTCTGGGAGTACTCGGGTCTGAGAGACTTGATGACCAGGTAGTGTTCTAAGTGCGGATGCTGAGTGAGATAGACCGTACCCATTCCTCCTTCGCCCAGCACCCGCAGGGTAGGGTAACGACCTATGGTCATGTGCTCTTACAAGCCCTGGTAGAGCCAGCGCTGCGTATAAGTGTAGCCGCCCGCCTTTACAAGCAAAAGGTAGACCCCAGCTGGAAGCTGAGCAGGTAAAGACCATCGGTAGCTATACGCAGGTTTTTCTAGGACACACTGCGCTAGGTCTCGCCCCTCCAAGGATAGCAAAGACAGGGATTCAATAGGTGTGCCCTCTGCATGTATCCAAACTATTGGTTCGGTAGCGGGGGAGGGATAAACAAGAAGATTTGCTCCTATATTGACCTGAGAGAGCGAGAGAACCTCCCCGTTGTAGGTGATAGTCGGAAGGTTCAGGGCTCGGAAGAGTCTAGGAGCTGTAAAGCTTATGATCGTGTCGATGTAAGTAAGGGCACGGGCCTTTTCCGTTGTATTGGAGTTTACATACCAGCCGTAGGGTTGAAAGCCAGCACCATTGAACGGATACAGTCCAGCGAAGGGCTGATCCGTGCTAAAGGTTGGTAATAATGCCGTTTGATTTCCTTTTTCGAGGAGTTTTTCGTGAATGGTATAGCTGCCAGAGACCTCAATAATGGGGTAGTTTCCGACAGCGGTGTATACCACAGCGGTCTGGTAGGGGGTTGTGGGATCGCTCACACCATGTAGGGAGATAACCGGGATGTCTTCATTTTGGATGAAAGAAGAGTCCCCTAAAGCGCCTCCTAGATTGATGATAGCTTGAATATTGGAGGTATGGCCTTGATTGCCGCTGCCGCCTTCAAAGGCATTACCACCATCCTGTCCATTAGGTCCATAGCGGCTTAGGCCTTGTGCTGTGGTGTCGACGAATGGCGTCCCATTGCTAAGCTTGAATTTGGGTTTGTCTAATTCTTCCGGCCGATTGAGATAAGCCACATGAAGGCCTACATAAGCGCCAGAGGAAGCCCCCCCCATGACGATGCGGGTGGTATCGATCCGCCACTGGGCATGATTTTTACGGAGATAGCGCACGAGGGCTCGTCCATCCTGCACTGCACGCCAAACGGCTTGAATGATGGATTGGGCTCGTGCTTCCTGCGTAGTAGCTTGGGGATTCCAGCCAACCCGATGGGTCGCTGCGATCGCCACGTAGCCCATTCGCGCATAGCGTTTGCAGAGTTCTACGATGCAGCTATCTTCCCGAGTGCCGATGGGAGTGCGGCCAAAGGCAGCAGAAGCGATGGAAGACGGCAGAAAGCTCCCCGCATGAATCAGGATAATCACCGGTCTGGCTGACAAAGTATCGCCCACCGGTTCATAAATGTCCATTAGCAGGTCCACCGGCTGATTGGTGCCGTATTCGTAGTTAGAGCCGTACACCACATTTTTAGTCACGCTGACGTTCCTAAATACAAAATTAGAGTAACGGGTCAGGACCTGCGCTTGCACCATGATAAACACTGTAGCTAGAAGGGATAGGCTTTTCCGCATAGCGCAAATATACAATGGCAATTGGTCAACGTCCCCTCCTTTTACGTGACTCGGCGAGGAAACTAAAATGACACATGTATCTAAAATCAAGTGGGCCCAGTTTGAGTGGATGTGCGTATATTTGTCCCATGCTTCGAAATCGCATTCTCCATCTCTCTGTATTTGGGCTTTTGTGGGCGCAATTGAATGGCACGTACACGGTGGGGGCATCTGGGACCTATGCCAACCTGACAGCGGCTATGAGCGCCCTCAATTCTCAAGGCATTAGTGGACCTGTTCGCTTTGAAATTTTGCCAGACTATGCGGGGGAGCCGAGTGGGACGGCCACCATCAATGTAGCGCAGGTTGGGCCCTATCCAGGCATGGGGGTTTATCCTGTTACGGTTACAGTCCATAGCTCCGTCACGAGCCCTATTACCGTTGCGACCGCTCCCCATACAGGCTTATTCAGTCGTTTTGTGTTTCGTTTGACGGGGGTGGATAACTTTATTATCGACGGCGGGCCTAATCGTTTGTTGAAGTTTCAGGTGGCAGCACCCACTACAAACATCGGTGTAATAGGTCTGATATCGGACGATACCTATCACCCCAATCCGTGTCGAAATATTACCATTCGCAATGTCGAGATCGATGGGGGTAATAAATCGCAGACACGCATAGGCATATACCTCGGTCAGCAGAGTACTTTTCCTGGGGCTGCCCTGGTCGCCGGTAATAATAATATCACCATCGAAGGATGCTGGGTTTATGGTGTCCAAGAGGGGATCATGGTCCTGGGCAACGCTACGACGCGAGACCAGGGAAATAAAATCATAGGCTGCAAAGTCGGCCATCCTAGCCTAACTGCCAGCTGGGGCGGTAGTAGCCGTTCTAGTGGTATCCTCGTCCAAAATCAGGAGAACCTACAAATTATCCGGGATACGGTCTTTAATGCCTCATCATCTTCAAGCTATGGCTACACGGGCATTGCGGTGGGCTATTCCCCTCAATCTACATCAGGTTCTGGGCCCTGTCGCAATGTCCACATAGCCTACAACTGGGTTCATGGTATCAGTTATACAGGCTCGGGCGGCTGGGACGCTTTCGGGATTCGTGTGCACATTGGCTCTCTCACCAACGCCGGGATTTACGTTTACAATAACTTCGTAGCTGATATCTCTGCTGATGGATATAGCGGTCCCGCCGGCACTTGGAATGCCTATGGGCTTCTACTGAATGGAAGTTCTAGTGATGCAGGTATTTTCGTATATAATAACTCGATTCATCTATATGGCAATGTGCCTTCTACATCCTCTACTTCCACGCCATCCTGTTTAGCGGTTAAGAGTGGCCTTACGGGTGGTGTGCGTGTCCGAAACAATATCTTCCAAAATACACAGACGCCGGGTGGTGCCTTGAACACGCGCACGACCGTGGCGATTGCTTATGAGGGGTCTAATGCTAATGTCTTTGCTGAGCTCGATAATAATGCGTACTATGTCGCCAACAGCAACGGCGCGCAGTATGCGTACGTTGGCGCGCTTGGGAGTAATCGTCATCAGACGCTGTCTAGTTGGCAGGCAGCGGTCGGTGGTGGGCGCGAGCAAAATAGCATAGTACTTGCGGCGCCAGGTGCCCCTTTCGTGGGCAATGATGATCTCCACATTCCGAACGGTACTGTGACGCCTATAGAAGGAGCCGGCTTCTATATCACGAGTCCTCTCTTTATCTATGACGATGTGGACGGTGAACTGCGCCCACAAGATTCACCCAATCCCGATATCGGCGCTGATGAATTTGTGCAAACTATTCCGCCCTGTCCGTCTACCATTGACGCTGATCAGATTAGTGCGTCTCCTGCTACGCTGGACATAGGGACGGGTAGCATCACCCTCACCGTCACGAATCCCGCGAATGTCACCCAGCCGGCGCTGTGGCAGCTTTCCATCAATGGCGGCGCGTGGGCTACCATCACTCCTTATCAAGGATCGCCGTTTATCTATACTCCGGCGCAGGCTGGTACGCATGATTTTCGCCTCGTGGCGCTGGTTGCCCCCTATCACCAAAACTGTGTTCCCCCCCTGCAGAATGACACATCAAACGTCGCTGTCGTCACGGTGACCTGTCCTACCATCAGTTCCGACAATATCACAGTCTCACCGACTTCTATTCGCCTCATGCAAAGCGTGACAGTGACGGTAGCCAATCCTGCTAACGTCACGCAGCCGGCGGTCTGGCAAGTCTCCACAGATGGTGGTGCTACCTGGACCGATGTAGCAAACTATACGGGATCGCCCTTTGTTTATACGCCTACTACAGTGGGCAATTATCTTATTCGCTTACAAGCGCGGCCAGCGCCCGGCTGCTCGGCTACGCCCGTAAACTCTAACCAGGAGAGCTTTACCGTGCTGCCTCCGCCAGGAGATGGCCTGAATGACCCCATTGACCTCACCCCACAAGATCCTAATCGCTACGATACAACATTCACTTACTCTACAGTGGGGTATAGTGCTAATTCCGGTAGTCAAGGTCGACCTCCCATGGGTAGTTTTGACCGAAATAGTCCGGCTGTATACCATCGCTACATCATTCGGTCGTGTTTAGACTCCCTACGCATTGACATGTGTTCTTCTGCGAGTAGTGACCCGGATGTCTACGTATATCACGTGCAGACAGGCTGTGGCTATTATCAGGACTACTGCTCAGGAGCTTGTCCAGCGGGAGGCCTCCGGCCCCGCATTCTTCTGAGAAACGACCCAACGGCACTAGCCTGCAGCACGGGCTCTAGTGCGGGTTCTAGCCCTTGTCGCAACTCTATGCGCCTCTCTGCTGGTGATACGCTCATCATTGTCGTGCAGGCCTACTCTTCATCTTCTACTGTTGATTACACCCTTTCTATTTCCGAGTATCCCTACGACCCCAACAGCGCTCCCACCCTGCCCCAGCCGCCATTCTTTAGCTTTGACACGAGTCGGGTCTGTTTACAAGGCCTACTCGTGCGGGACTCGCTCAACACCCAGATCACGGACCCGGATATCATTCACCGATGGTATGTCAATGGGGCGCCTCAAGCTGGTGTGACGGGTCCTGTCTTTTTGCCGCAGTTTATAACGCCTGGCCTGTATACCGTGCGCGTGGAAATCGCTTCCGCCCAAGTTTCCAATTGCACACCGCCCTCGTCGATTCCCTCCGACTCTGTAGTCATAGTCGTAGATTCGCTGCCAGCGACTAACATCCTGGTAGATGGGAGTGAGTACCAAAACGGCGACTTTGTCAGCATTAGCGTTCAGTCCTCCAGTGTATGTGTAAATTATGCGCCGAGCTTGGTCGAGCCGACGTTTAGTTACAGCTGGACGATTGCTGGTAATACCTACAGTGGTCCAGGTCCTCATCAAGAATGCTACACGGCGAGCGGCATAGACACGGTAGTGCTAGTTGCGACGAATGGGTCTTGCATAGAGACCGACACGGTTTATGTGATTATTGATATGACGAGCGGTTTAGGTGCAGTTAGTACTAGTTTGCGAGTTTATCCTATTCCGGCTCAGGAAGCCGTGAACCTGGTATGGCCGGCTAGTGGCCCTGCTCATATCCGCTTGGAGAGCCTCCAGGGACAGGTCATTTATGAATCTCACGCTGAGGCCCAGGCTGGTGCACTGTACCGACTCGCTCGCGGTACGATAGCTTCGGGGCTCTATCTACTGCGTGTCCGCTTGGACGGGCGGTCCTACTTGGCTCGCATTCAGTTTGAGTAATCCCCTTCTTTTCTGTCTATCGCGCCGGGCGAGCGTATATTGCTCGCCCGGTCGTATTTTTGGTCCATGCGTCGTTTTTTATGGATAGCGGGAGGCGTGCTAGCTTTCCTACTTCTGGCCATGCTCCTGCTCCCTCTGCTTCTCCGAGACAAAATCGACACCCTTCTGAAAGCGCAAATCAATAAAAACCTCAACGCCCACATCGATTATAAGCGGCTTAGCTTGTCTTTCTTTCGGCATTTTCCGGCTCTAACCCTGCGACTAGAGGACTTAGTAGTGGTCAATCGCGAGCCCTTTTTGGGCGATACGCTCGTCCAATGTCGGGCCCTGGACCTGGGTTTGGATGTCTTAGCTGTGCTGCGGGGGGCGATAAAGATTACACGGTTTTACCTCCTTGAGCCGCGGATCTATGCGCACGTACTAGCAGATGGACGTGCCAACTGGGATATTACCCTACCTGATACGGCTTCTGCTTCAGAGACGCCCCAGGATACCACCCGAGCTGCCTTTCACCTATCTATTGCTCGCTATACCATAGAAGGAGCTACCATCACATATGTAGACTCCAGCCTGGGTCTATCTCTACACTTACAGGGCCTGACACATTGGGGACGCGGTGATTTTACCCAGGACCTTGTCGATCTAGCTACAGAAACCCATATCGATCAGGCTTACTTCCAGATGAGCGGCGTTTCTTACCTAAAGGGTCAGCGTGTGAAAAGTGAATTGGATTTGGGACTCGACCTAGCGCAGAGTCGGTACACCGTGCGGTCAGGCTATGTGGCGCTAAATGACCTGCGCTTGGTCTTTCAAGGCCAGGTAGCCCTGCCAGATAGCCTTACCACGCTTGTTGACCTGGCTTTTGAAGCGCCGCAAGCTTCCCTGAAGTCCTTCCTTTCACTCATTCCAGTTGTATACAAGGAAGGCTATGAGTCGCTCTCTACAGAGGGTACGCTAGATCTAAAAGGTTATGTCCGGGGAGCCTATCGCGACTCGGTACTGCCGGCGTTTGGGCTTAAGCTCACTGTCCAACGTGGACTCATTCAATACAAGGGCCTGCCCCAGGCGCTGCGAGACGTGGAATTGCGCCTTCGGGTAGAAAGCCCTTCGTCGACCTTAGAGAGCTTGCGCGTCGATGTGGACACACTAAGCCTTGCCGCCGGTCAGTCTCATGCTAGGCTTTCCTTTCACAGCCAGGGCCTGTCTAGCATGCAGCTACGAGGGCGGCTGGTGGCCAAAGGTGACTTAGAGGACTTTCGGGCGGCTATTCCCACAGATTACACCATTCGGGGGCTTTATGAGGCGGATTTAGCAGTGGCAGGGCTTTATGCCGAGAGGCACTTACCGGCTATCTCGGGACGCTTGACGCTCTCGGAGGGCTACGTCAAAGCAGCGACTTATCCTGCAGCCCTGGAAAAGCTCGTCCTGCGTCTCACGGCAGAGAGTCCCCAAGCGAATCCGGCACAAACGGTCGTTCATCTCGATCCTTTATCCTTCACTTTAGCAGGTAGACCCCTTGATCTGCGGCTTCATGTCGAAGACCTTGAGGCCCTGCGGTTTGACTTCGGCACAAGGGGGCAGCTCGACTTAGGGGCTTTGTTGGCTATCTTTCCAATCGATAGCCTGCAGCTCAAAGGTTTACTTAGCTTTGAATTAGCGCTCAAAGGCTCTCGCGATGCCCTCGAAAAGCATGATTATGCCCGCTTACCCGCTAGTGGAACCCTCAATCTGGAGAATTTCTTCTATAGTACCCCAGAACTACCCAGACCTCTTGCTATTTCTACGGCGCGGTTTCGCTTTACGCCTCGTCTGGCGGAGCTAACCGGTCTCCAAGCGCAGCTGGGTGAGTCAGATTTTTCCATAGCTGGTCAGCTAGAAAACTATTTAGGCTATCTACTGAAAGATGAGAAGATCATCGGCTCTCTTTCCCTAAGCAGTAAAAAAGTAAATTTGAACGAGTGGATGAGTTCTGACACGGCATCGTCGTCGGTTGCTTCGTCTGCCGCTGATACGTCGAGTCAATTAGAGGTCATTCCCATTCCCGCTAATGTCGATTTTACTTTTCAGGCTCAGATAGGTGAGCTTTTGTATGATCAGATGCGATTTACCAATGCTCGGGGACGGCTGGTGATTCGGGATCAAAAAGTGCTTTTAGAAGGCTTTGAAATGAGCGCGTTTGGGGGGCAGATGCAGCTAGTGGGCTTTTATCGAGCGCCTGACCGGCAAAGCGCTGACTGGCAAATGCGATTTGAAATGACGCAGGTCCGCATCGAAGAGCTGGCTAGAAAGATGACTACCTTGCGACGGATAGCCCCGATTGTGGCTCGGACAGAGGGCATCACTAATCTACGACTTGAGGCGTCTAGTCGGCTCCGACCTGATATGATGCCGGAGCTGGCTACGCTTTCGGGGGGTGGCTTGGCGGAGGTACTGAGTGCTGTCGTGCGGGGATCTACTTCATTGCAGGCGCTAAGCAAGGCTACGAAGCTGCCCGCCTTGTCCGAGGTGACGCTCAAGGGCACCAAGATTCGGTTTGCGTTTCGGGATGGTGGGCTTTATGTGGAGCCGTTCGACTTGCAAGCGGGCAACCTCCGAATGCAGATTGGCGGCGTGACCCGACTCGATCAAACGATCGCATATGCCATTGGCGTGGATGTGCCGAGTGAGTTGGTGGGGGGGCTAACCCAGACCTTGGGATTGGGGACGAGTGGGCCTGTACGACTTCTGGTGGACCTGGGCGGGACCCTGCAGCAGCCCAAGGTTACAGGCCTTCGAACCGATAACTCAGGAGCTTCCTTCGGTGCCTCCCTGCAAAGCAAAGTAGATGAGGAGAAAAAGCGTTTGGAAGAGACGCTCAAGCGCAAGGAAGATAGCTTGAGAGCTGTTACCCAAGCTAGGGCAGACAGCCTGCGGCGCGCTCTAGAAGAAAAACGTCGTCAGGAAGAAGAGCGCCTCCGTCGTGAGGCAGAAGAGCGACGTAGAGCAGAAGAGGAGCGTTTGCGCCGTGAAGCCGAAGAGCGCCGCAAAGCCGAAGAGGAGCGCATCCGCCGTCAGCTAGAGGAGGAGAAGCGTAAGCGGGAGGAAGAACTCAAAAAGAAACTACCTTTTCCCCGCTAAGGTACGCGGAGGCTACGACCATCCACGGCATAAGCAATAAAAAAGCCCCAAACCCGTCGGCGACCGCCGTGGTAGTTTGAATAAGCATTATCTGGCGGAGGTGAGAAGCCGCCGCTTCCCCCAAAGGCATTCCGGACAAGCTGATCATAGTACCGAATGACCTCCACAGGCATGGTCCATAGCTCGACATACATAGAATCCCCGCTCGTAAGATCAAAAGGCAGCTCAAACAGGACCAGCCGCCCATCGATATAACGGTCGTCGCTGTATATCCACTCCCGGAGCTTGTTTTGCAAGGTGTCATTGCGCCAGAGGCGGACCCGATACCCTTGCCCTTCTCCGGGGGGGTCTTGGGCTACCCCAATGAGGCGATTGCCAGCGGGCAGGGGACCTTCCGCTGGTCGGTACAAAACGAAAAGGGTGTCGATCCGCACCTTGGCTGGCATAAGGGTTTCTGCCAATATGGTATCCCCGTCTATATAGACCGTGAGCTTATAATGGTGGCCAGCCTGAGGCTGGACC
>CAZAXD010000018.1:0-42001 GCA_964489015.1 uncultured Sphingobacterium sp.
AGGGGGGCACCTATTATGGCGGTAGCGGCGAAGAATTCATGGGGGATGGCCACATAGTCGATGCGGCCGGGGATATCTACTTATTCGGTCAAACGGCGAGCACGGCTAACATCGCTACAGGTGGCGCGCATCAGAGTACTTACGGTGGGGGTGGCTTCGATGCCTTTTTAGTCAAGTTTAATGCCAACGGTGTGCGGCAGTGGGGCACGTATTATGGAGGGCCTGCGGAAGATGGGGCGACTGCCTGTCTCGTTGACGGCACAGGTGCCATTTGCCTTTTGGGTGTAACGAAGAGCGCTACTAATATTGCTACGCCTGGTGCCCATCAGCCGACTTATGCGACTGGCTTTGGCTCAGGCACTTCAGAATTTGATGCCTTTATTGCTAAGTTTAGTCCGGATGGTACACGGCAGTGGGCGACGTATTATGGTGGGACCGGTGAAGAGTTCATATACGGCGCAGCCTTGGATCAGGTAGGGGCCTTGTACGTGACTGGATATACCACCAGCACCGCAAACATTGCGACATCAGGTAGCTGCCAGCAAACGCTGGCAGGGGGAAGAGACGCCTTTCTGGCAAAGTTTAGTTCCGGTGGCACACGACAATGGGCTACGTATTATGGCGGTAGTGCGAATGACCAAGGGGATCACTGTCTCGTAGATGGCGCAGGCGCCTTGTACTTATATGGTCGATCCGCTAGCACGAGTGGAATCGCGACTAGTGGCACGCACCAGCCCAACAATGGCGGCTGTGCTCGAGATGTGTTTTTAGTAAAATTCTCCGATCCCACCGCTAGTATCTTGTCTAAGCCCAGCCCTGCTAGGGCTATAACCATACATACAACCTTAGGCCAACTCGTTCTTGAAGGCGATCTGGCCCAGGCTAGTGCCGTGCACCTAATCGATGCAGCGGATCGACTAGCTTCGGTGATACCCATCCGCCAGCCTGCTGCGGCTGACCGACTAGCCTACCCCTTACCAGCTCACCTAACGAGCGGAGTTTATGTGGTACAAGTACTAGGCCAACAAGGTATGCGCTTAGCCCAGCGCCGTATCCTGCTAGCACAGTAGAGTTAGGTAGGGCGGGTCTGGCTGAGATCCCCCTCTACAACTCCTCAAACTCTTGGACCAGGTGCCCTTCCCTTGCGCGTTCCAGACGCTTGAGTCGTTTGGCAAATTGATTGGTAGCATAGGTTATAAAGACGGCTTCCTCGAGCCCCAGAGGGAGTACAGTATAAGCCGCAAATGCTTCCTGTATTACGCCGAGCGCATAGGGTAAGAGGGTATTCAACTGGCCCTCTACCTTGGGCCAGAGATTAGGATTCTCGGCCAAAAGCCGTGAAATCAAATACAGGCCGTACGCAATGTGACGCGACTCGTCGCGCTTGAGATAGCCAATCCCTTTACAGAGTCCTGGAAAGAGCCCCTGCGCCTTGAGGGTGCTCAAGAATGCATAATAACCCGTTTCGGCCAAGACCCCTTCCACGATCATGTTGTAAGTCACTGAGGCACGAACCTGTGCTTCAGGCGAAGGATCGCGCTGCAAAGTCAAAAGGGCTGCTGGCAACTCTTCGTAAAAAATACGCCGGTAACTCGCTGTGTGGTATCGACTTAGATCCGTCGTCTCTTGAACGACCTCGTCCAAAAACCGCCGGAAAAAGTCCGTGTGTTTTGCCTCCTCAAACAGGAATGTCGTTAGGTAAATCTCTTCCTCAAGTCGCCCTTCACTGGCGATAACCTGAATCAGCGGCAAAAGGTCTAGCGTCACCGCCTCCTCACCAGAAACGAAAAGCGACAAAAGGCGTAAAACGAGGTCCTTTTCCTCGGTAGTCAGATTGGCCCAGTCGTGCTTGTCCTTGGTGAGGTCTAGGTCAGCGGGATTCCAGACCCCCAGTTTTTTGGCTAGCTCGTACAGCCGCATGGGTGGCAGGCTCCGATCTAAGCCGCGTTTGGCTGTAACAAAGTCCGTGCGCATCGACCAAAAATATCAAAATCCTTGAATAGCGAACGGCGGAGAGAATCTGTGCATATTTTGTGGAATCTTGGCTTTGCAGCGGGTTGGGCTTTTTCGGTTATCCCTTTGCATGGCACGTCGCGGGGCCCAGCATAATCCAGACAGTCGTTTTGATCCGCTGGCTTACGAGTGGGAGCACGAGCTTAGTCCCGAAGCCGCACAAACGACGTTTATCGAGATACGACCTAAGACCCTCGTCAATGAATTAGAGAGTCCCGACTTGCCCATCAACTACTCGATGAATCCCTACGCTGGCTGCGAGCATGGCTGTATCTATTGCTATGCGCGCAATAGCCATGAGTACTGGGGCTACTCCGCTGGGCTCGACTTTGAGACAAAGATCCTGGTCAAAATCAACGCGCCAGAGCTTCTACAACAGACCCTGTCTGATCCCAAGTGGGTCGTGTCCCCGATTATGCTAGCTGGGAATACCGACTGTTATCAGCCGGCCGAGCGGCACTATAAGCTAACTCGCCGTTTGCTGGAGATACTCCTAGCGTTTCGACATCCGGTGGGGATCATCACGAAAAACGCGCTGGTTTTGCGGGACTTAGATTTCTTGCAGGCGCTGGCTCAGCATGACCTAGTGCATGTGCATGTCTCTATCACGAGCTTGCGGGAGGAGGTGCGGCGGCTTTTAGAGCCGCGCACGGTGACCGCAGCCCGCCGGCTAGAGGTCGTGCGGCAGCTAGCAGAAGCTGGTATCCCGGTCGGGGTGATGGCGTCACCCATTATTCCGGGGCTGAACGATCAGGACCTTTTGCCTGTCATGAAAGCAGCAGCAGAGGCAGGAGCCCGGCGCATCAGCTATACGATCGTTCGGCTCAATGGCGCGATCTCTGAAGTCTTTGAAGTGTGGCTGCGAAAAACCATGCCTGATCGGGCCGACCGCATCTTGCACCTAACGGCGCAGGCACATGGCGGCCGCCTCAATAGTAGCCGTTGGCATGAGCGCCTCAAAGGCGAAGGCCCCATCGCTCAGATGCTAGAAAAGACCTTCCAGGCCGGCCTCAGAAAGTATTTTAGCCACATACCGCCCCTGCCCCCTTATAACCTCTCGGCTTTTCGGCGGGGCGGCCAACTGAGCCTATGGGAATAGTGTTTTCTTCGTTATGCGCTTGGCTATCGGGCTACTCTTCGGCGTCGTACTGGGACAGTTTTACAGTGGGAGCTGGGCTGACCTCACCAGTCGGCTTTCGAGTCCTGATACCCTTTACGTCCTCAATTTCTGGGCTACGTGGTGTCGCCCCTGTATCGCAGAACTGCCTTACTTTCAGGCTGCAGCAGAAAGCCTGTCTACGAAGTATCCTATTCAATTTTGGCTGGTGAACTTAGACTTTCCACCAGAGGGAGGTAAAGCCGCTGCGGCCTTGCTAGCCCGCAAAAAGATTACGCTCCCCACCTTCTGGCTAACGGAGAAAGACCCTAATGTCTGGATCCCGCAGGTGGATGCCGACTGGGATGGGGCCATTCCTTATACTCGCCTGTGGCCCCAGGGCCCTAAGCATACTCAGAGCTTCACCAGCACCGCAGAGGTCATTAATTTTGTTAGTCAGATCTATGGCACTCGCCCTCATCCTACTCGTTAGCCTTTTAGATGGCGTAAAGGTCGGCGACAAGGCTCCGGACTTTTCTCTGAAAAATGTAGATGGTAAGACCGTAGCCTTAGCGGATTATCGAGACGTTAAGGGAGTTGTTGTGATTTTTACCTGCAACCACTGTCCCTATGCCAAAGCTTATGAAGATCGAATTATAGAGCTCCATAAGAAGCTAATGCCAAAGGGTTTCCCAGTCGTTGCTATTAATCCGAATGCGCCGGAGCTAGTCCCTGAAGATAGCTATGAAAACATGCAAAAGCGCGCTAAGCAGAAGGGCTATCCGTTTCCGTATCTCTTTGATGAGACGCAGGCTATCGCTAAGGCTTATGGCGCTACCAAAACGCCCCATGTATTTCTACTAAAGCGGGAGGGGATGGGCTTCGTGGTAGCGTACATTGGGGCGATTGACGACAGTCCGAATGATCCGAAAGGCGTCGGGAGGCGCTACATCGAAGAGGCTGTAGACGCGATTGTCGCGGGTAAGGCGGTACCTACACCTGAGACGAAAGCGATCGGCTGCAGCGTCAAGTACCGCAAGTAAAGACGAGAGCCGCTAGCCCCTACCTTTGGATGCATGTGGGCGGCGGTCGGGATTGTGCTGCTGACGTATATAGGCTTGGCCTTGGGTCGTTTGCCAGGCTACCAAATGAATCGCGCCGGCATAGCCCTTGTCGGTGCGAGCCTTTTGGTGCTCTTAGGGCCCCTAAGTTTAGAAGGAGCCTGGCAGGCACTCGATGCCCCCACGCTCGTTTTTATTTTTGGCATCATGGTTCTCAATGCGCAGCTGAGCTATGCGGGATTCTTTGACCTTCTGATGCTGTGGATGGGGCGTTCTGTACGCAGTCCGTTTGGTCTGCTAGTGGTACTCACGCTGGGTAGTGGCCTGCTCTCTGCACTCTTTTTGAATGACACGATTGCGCTTATGCTGGCTCCGCTGGTAGTACGTTATGTGCGGAGCTTAGGGGGCGGTTCTCTAACGCCGACTCCGTATCTATTAGCCCTGATGGGGGCGGTCAATATAGGAAGTCTGCTCACGCCTACTGGCAACCCGCAAAATATTCTCATTGCTAGCTTGTCTGGCCTGTCGTACATAGCTTTTCTGAAGTGGATGTGGCCGGTCGTGCTGGGTGGGCTTCTGGTTCAAATTGGACTCATCGCTTGGCTATATCCGGCGACGCGAAGCTGGGCGCGCCTGCCTTTTGAGGTGGGGGTCTGGCCGGTGCGACGGGTCTATCCGCCG
Organism: uncultured Sphingobacterium sp.; assembly: GCA_964489015.1. Classification (GTDB taxonomy): domain Bacteria; phylum Bacteroidota; class Bacteroidia; order SpSt-205; family SpSt-205; genus JAPYWM01. Next base: position 4,852 of record CAZAXD010000018.1, read on the forward strand.
CTTTTGCGGAAGGGGCTTTTGGTGACAGCTGGCCTACTGGTCGCCTTTTTGGGGGGCTATCCCATGGCAGAGGCAGCCTTCATTGCATCGGGTTTACTGCTCCTTACCCGGCGGCTGCGTTCGTCCCGATTTTTTCGGCTCGTAGATTGGGAGTTGTTGGTATTATTTGGCGGGCTCTTTATAGTAACGGCTGCAGTTCGGCAGGTTGGCCTTTCCCGCTTCTTTTTGCCGCTGCTCGAGACAATGGGGGGCTTTCTGGGGGTATCCACGCTTTTGTCCGTGCTTATCTCGAATGTACCGGCCGTACTGCTTCTGGCAGAGCATGCACAGGGTGAGCAAGGTTGGCTTCTTTTAGCGGGTGCTAGCACCTTGGCGGGTAATCTCACTTTGCTAGCCAGCGTAGCCAATCTTATCATTGCGGAGAGTGCTCGTAAACAAGGCGTGCCCGTTTCGTTCTGGGCACACTTCCGATTCGGGTTTGTACTCACATTGGTGTGCCTTGGTATCTTATATGCACGGTTAGCTTAATCTTCGCCGACGGGGAGATTCTTGGGACGCTTTTTAGGTATCGAGGCGGTGCTATCTTTGGTGCTAGGGCGGGCCTTCCGGGGACGGGAAGGGCTTTGGGGAGCCCAGCGTACCGTGGGCTTATCCACCGTACCGCGCATGTGCAGGGCGACGAGAACCCTTTCGCCTTCTACTTCTTCTACGATAGCCACGACGCGCTGTGTACTCTTATCGAGAATAGGGCGGGGCACTTCCGCTAAAATGTCATAGTGAATATCTCCTTGCAAGGTATGGTAGCCTGACACCTGAAGGCGCCAGCGATTTGCAGAGAGTTCTGTCGTATCCAGGTTAAGGACGCCGTTTTGTAGGCGAAGGTGGCTATGCACTTCGCCCACGCGAATTTCCCGAAAGTCTGTCAGCGGGATCATTTGAAAAATCGCATAGGTGTAGGGAGACTCTCGTACGACGAGCCGGCTTAGATGGAGATCCGCTGCTGCGTGGGCCTCAGACCAGAGGGGTCTCTCATGTCGAAGGGGCAAGCTTGCGCTAAGGCCCAGATGTCCTCTGCCTTCTAAATGTCTAAGTAAGGGGAGAAGGGTATCCAACTGCGGAAAGTCCGTATGAAGCTTCGCTAAGTCGATCGATTCGGCCGTCAGGTCTAGGGTCCAGGTTGCATGGGTATAAGAGGCTTTGCCTCGGAGAGAGCCACCAGCTAGTCCTTTGAGAGTATGCACCGAGAGGGCAAGGGAGTCAGAGGTTTGGTGGATCATCACCTGGAGGGGGCCATAGCGACGCTCCGCCCATGCGAGCGTTTGGACAGACAGGTCCAGGTTGAGGTTGATCTGCCGGCCGGCGGGGCTTTCCGTGGTAGTCGGCAAGGGAAAAGACAGACGGGCTAGAGATAGCTTGCCCTCTAGAGACAGAGAAGGAACGGCGGAGTCCCACAAGGCCGCGGGCGGGCTCAAGCGAAGCCAAGACACCTCGGCTGAGAGGGTATCGTAAAGGAGACGAGCTTGTCGGAGTTCTAACGCTGTGGGGTTTGCTTCTACGGTGGCCTCTTGCAAGCTGAGCGGCGGATAGACAAGTTGGCGCAGTCGTCCATGCCCCTCTAGCTGCCAGGGCAGCTGGGCAGTTGAGAAGCGCATCTCTCCCTCCCAAGCTCCTAAGGAACCTGGGGGATACAGGAGCGAGTCTAGGCGACCTCTGAAGTCTACTTGCCACCCATCTCGGTAGGTTATTCGTAATGAACCGTTCAGGCGCTGTACGGCGAGCGGCCGGAACTGGATTCCGGCGCCTTGGCCATCAAATCGTAAAGACCAGTCTGCGTCTGAAACGTAGTCTAGCGAAAGTTGGCCTTGCGCACGGCCGGCTAGGCTGTCCAGCCCGAAAATGACGAGGGTAGCGAGATCAAGATCGCCTTCTCCCAGACACGTCCAGCGCCGCTGGGTCAGGCGGTATGAGCCCTTGCCGTGGAAGCGCTGGTCGTCTTCTATTTTGAGGAGGAGCGAGTCTACTAGGAGCTGGGATCTACCAGGCTGGCTAGGGTCCCATAACAGCTCCAGACGCCCTAAAAGCTCATGTAGGGTACGTTCCTGGATGCGAAAGGGCTTTAGCTGCTTAGCTTGCGCCCTCAGATAAACGGTAGGGAAAGCGCCTGCCCCGAGGAAGCCGCGCACGTACCCGGTCGCGCTAAAGCGGCCAGGCCATCTTTGCCAAGCTTCTGGAAAGGTTGGCAGCCAACGGCTCACCCCCGCCCAGTCTAAACGCATGCTTTGTACTCGAAGGTCCAGCCGTAGGGGGCTGGTCCATGTTATGCGGCCGCTAAGCCCTAGCGCCAGGCCACCCAGCTCTAAATCCAGCGGGGCTAGGTGTAAGCCGGCTGTATCTTGGATCAGAGCCGTCTGCAGCCTGAGCGTGCTTTTAGGTAGACGCCAGCCTTGCGCGCCGTGAAAGGTTTCTAGCTGCGCCGTACTTCTGCCAGCTACTCGCCATAGCGTGTCGGGGGCCACGGCATACGCCAGTCCCGCTTGCAGGTGGATAGAGCCTACTACGAAGTGTAGACGCGCTTTTTCATCTGTGTACTGCACACGGCCATCCCGAATCTCTAATTTCGTAATCTGCCAGGCCATCTGGGTCGTGTCTGCTGCCTCGCCCAGAATAGCCTCCCAGCTAAACCGCCCTCGCTTATCCCAACGCAAATGCAGGAATGGCTCCATTAGGACAAGCGTTCTTATAGTATACCGCCTGTGTACAAGCAGATCATACAGATCAAATTCGAGCCTAATGGTCTTTGAGTTGAATAGCTCTTCATCCTGAAACGTACTCATTTGTAGATTCTCCAGTAGAAGGCCGATATGAGGAAAGCTATGCCAGACCTCTACATCATAAGCGGTCAAGCGAATGCGGGCGCGAAATTGCTGTTGGAGTTCATCCCGAAGCCAGCCGAATAAAGCGTCTTTTTGCCAATAAGCTACTAAGGTGAGGAGAAGGAGGCCGAGGAGCAAACCTAGCAGGAAGCCCAAGCTAAACCGAGCTATCTGGCTCAGAAGCTTCATTCGCTTAGCTCGTTGAGCGAGTCAGGTGGGAGGAAGATACGACGGGCTGGACCTCGTAGGCAGGCGTGCCCGGGGCTAATGGTAGCTAACGATTCGGCTGGCAGGTAGTTGGCTCGTGTGACATAATAGCCGATCTTCTCATAAGCGGGGGCAAGGCTAGCTCGAGCACACTGGGTGGAGTCGTCGATGTAGTATCGATAGGCGCGGGGGCTGGGTAGGATTAGACTCAAGAAGATCGCTTCCGATAGGCTGAGATCATAAGGACTTTTCGCAAAGTAAAACTGAGCGGCTTCGGTTAGGCCGTATATTTCGGGGCCCCATTCCACCATGTTGAAATACAATTCGAGCATGCGCTCTTTAGACAGGAGGCGAAAGCGTTCAATAAGGGCTGTAAGCAGGATCTCTTCGACTTTACGGGCGATGGTCTTCTGGCGGGTGAGTAGGAGATTGCGTACCAGCTGCATAGTGATGGTACCGGCGCCGCGACGAAAGCACCGGCACCGCCAATTTTCTAGCATCGCTTTCAGGAAAGACTCCTTATGAAAGCCTTGATGATAAAAGAACCCCCCATCCTCGCTGTGGAGGATTGCAAAAAGTACATAAGGGTGGATCTGTCGGTAGGTGAGGTAGTTTGGGTTTTCGGGGCCGAGGTGGATTTGACGGGTGGAGCGCCAGGGCTTGTAGGTGAAAGGCTCCCGTAGCAGCAGGGGATTAGGCCCTGACCAGCGGCTAATACCAAAGCCTTGCGGCCTCCAGTCGATCTGAAGGTTTAGGGTGTCGGGGAGGCGCGGATCATAGGTGAAATCTAGCGTTAGCGCACTTTGCCCTTGAAGCTCGGCTTTGCCTAAGACGGAGAAAAATCCGTCTGGGAAGGCTCTAAGCCACATCTTGTGAGGCTGCGGCGGGACTTCCAGGTGTAGGTAGAACGCATCGGGCGGCGTGTGTCGCAGCGTAAGTTGAGCCCGCAGAGGCAGCTTAACTGGCGTAAGCTCGAGGTGCCAGCTGGTGTCGCTTATAAGGGCCGTTAGGCAAACCCCGATGCTGTCATACTTCAAGGGGGCTGCGGCTACTTTGGGGTGATATAGTCCTACGGAATCAAGCTGAAAAGAGAGGGTTAGCGTGTCGCCATAATCGAACTGGGCTTGCACAGCCTTCCAGCTAAGTAGACCTTGAGAGGTCCTGAGGGTTGTGGAGGACGCATGGATTGAGATCAGGTGGGCATTTTGGTAGGCTGTTAGGTTCAGGGGACCGTAAGGACTGTCTAGCTTAAGGTTCCAATACGGGCCGGCTTTATGCACTTGGAGGCAGGTATGGTGAGGTCCCCGCAGGCTCCGGATCAGGAGCGTATCGAGGGCTGAGAGTCTATTGAGCCAGCGCTGGAGGGTAAGGATAGGGGGAATCTTCGAATCTATGGGGTTTACAGGTGCACTTTCTGTGGTATCCCGCCCATAATCCATTTGATGAATGAAAAGGCTGGGCGTGAAGGCTAAGCGCAGGTGAAGCGTGTCGATATGTAAGTGGTGGGGACCGCGCTGCAGAGTAAGTTGCGTGAGCGTGATAGTGCGTCCTTGCCAAACGGCATCCTCATACTGTAGCCGATCTACGGGTAAATGCCTGAGCCCCCACCTGAGTGCCCAAGGCAACCAGGTTAGCCGTAGGCTCCAGGCGGTAGCCAAGCTCAAGATTAAAAGGAGCGGGAGCCCGACCCATAATGCGCGTCGCTTCATACAGCTAGGATGCCAAAAGGAAATACCACACTCGTATGGCGCCAGGGCATTTTCTGGAGCGTGCGCCAAGCCTTGTACATGCTGCGACTCCAAAAGATGTCATCTATGACGATCCAGCCCCCTTCGCTGAGCTTGGGACGAAGAAGCCCAACATACTCGAGCAGGGCTTCGGGACGATGATCGCCATCAATGTACACGAAGTCCCAGGGGCCTGCCAAGCGAGGCAAAACCTCGGCAAAGGTCCCTATGTAGAGGTGGGGCTTGATACCCAGAAGTTTCCAAAGCTTTTGCGCCTCACGGGCCAGGGTGGGTGCAGCTTCAATAGTCTGGATCTGGGCTTGAGGCGCACCGGCTGCTAAATAAGCGGTGCCGAAACCGACATGCGTTCCTAACTCGAGAATATGCTTGGGGGCCTTTCGATGAGCGAGCGAGGCCAAACGCAGGCCCTTGAGCGGACCCGTTGCGCTTCGGTGTACGACGTGGGCCAGGGAGGTAGTGCAAGGGCTTCCCCATAGGCTCGGGTCTAGGCTAGCCCCATAGCGCTCTATACTCAAAGAAAGGCCCTTAGCTCGTCGTAAACGCCCATATACCTGCCTGATTGCCTTTAGGAGGGGGCGGCGTTGGAGGGCGAACAAGAAGCAGGTAGCAGACCCTACTAATGCCATAACCGATAAGAAAGCCCCATCCCTAAGAAAACGTGATGAGCCAGCGCATTATAGTTACGAAAAAGGCCTTTGTCCCACGTACTCAGCAGGTCGATATCCGCATAAGCAAGAAGCTTTAGCCGCGGTCGAATAGACTTTTCGAGGCCGATCCCACCTCGGAGCGTAGAACGGCTGAAGTAATCTCGGAAACGGTATACTGTCGCCACATCCGGGCGGCTCATGGCCGATACCAAGATCGCCGCACTTAGCCGTAGGCCAAGGTACCAGGGCCGCTCCCCCACACGTAGGCGCCATACGGTCGTGAGGGGGGCTACGACATACCAAAACCTCTCCGAACGGTCCGCGACTTGTAGGCCAAAGTGTTGAAGCTCTATTCCCAATCGAAAGCTGTGAATGGGCGTTCGGGTATACCCCGCTGCTAGTCCCAGCCAGCCCCCTGGTCCCGGCACCCGTCGATCGCCCCCTTGATGGGCGAGGCCTTGCCAAGGCTGCCCCCGCACTATCGGGACTCGATGGGCTAGTATGCCACCGCCCTCCCCATCCAGATAGGGCTGTGCCCACAATAAACCACCTATCAGCCACCAGCGCATTTGCTCAAAGATACAGGTCAGACCCCTAATAGCGTAGGGGTTTTTGTAGCTTTGCACGATGCCCAGGATACGTAGCCTTCTCCTGATTTGGTACATAAGCAGCTGTGGCCCTCGACCGGTGGACGATTTAGTTCTCCCGGGGGATGCCATCGTATACGCGGCCCCCTCCTCAGCCGCTCAAGTCCTAGACACGCTCCCAGCTGGCCTCTCTGTAATCAACCTAGGCGAGGAGGCTGGTTGGTACCACGTGTGTTGGCAGGGTATACGGGGCTGGGTCCGTTTGGAAGCAGCTGAACCCCTTCTCACGACGCCCCTGGATGAAGGTATCCTGGCAGAAGGTCATACCGATACCATCCTAGCCGAGCTAGCACCAGACGGAGGGGAGAGTATCTACTTATCTATTCAGCAGCTGAGGCCGTGGTTTGTACGGGATAGTCAGCAGTATGCTGGCTTTTATGAGGGGCTGCCGGGGGAGCCCTTCGCCCTCCTCATCGTCAATTTTGCACCAAGGCTGGCGCTGATCTTACGAGCTAGCAGCTTTGATGCGGAAACGATGGAGATCATGGAGTCAGAACAGGTGCTCAAAGGGGACTACTATCTCAAAGGAAATCTCATCCTAGCATCCGAAGAAGCGGATGCACCGCCTTTTCGACGAGCGGAGTTTATTCAATATCAAGCTAAGCGCGGCCTTCTGATTGAAGAGGCCCCGGGGAAATTCTACTTACTCTGGTATCGCGAGCTTGCTTCTTAGATGTTTCGCGTGGCTATCCTAGGCCGACCTAATGTCGGAAAGTCTAGCTTATTCAACCGGCTAGTAGGGCGTCGGCTGGCTATCGTGGCTGATGAGCCGGGCGTGACACGCGATCGGCACTATGCGCCGGTCAAGCTAGGTGCCGTGTCCATCATCCTCATAGACACAGCTGGCTTTGTGAGTGGGGCGGCTGGGCTCGAGTCGCAACTCGTACAGCAGATACGCTTTGCTGCCCAGGAGGCTGACCTATTACTGTGGGTGGTCGATGCGCAAACGGGTCTGACCGCCGAAGATCAGGCTGTGGCGGAATGGCTCCGTAAAACCGTTTCGAAGCCTGTCTGGCTTGTCGTGAATAAAGCCGACGATGAGTTCAAAACCTTGGCTGGGGTTGAAGCGTATCGGCTCGGGATAGAGCCAGTTTTTTTCGTGTCAGCTGCGAATGGGCGCGGGGTGAGTGCCTTTCGGTCAGCTCTGGAACGTCTCGTTTCGGAGCATCAGACCGAACCCGAAGTGCCAGTAGGGCCCCGCTTTGCGCTCATAGGCCGGCCCAATGCCGGTAAATCTAGCCTCTTTAATCGGCTATTAGGTAAACCTCGGGCCGTGGTGAGTGACCAGCCCGGCACTACCCGCGATACCTTATACGAACCGATGGTGTGGCAAGGCCGCTCCTTTTATTGGGTAGATACGGCCGGCTTACGACGCAAGACGCACATTCCCTCTGACTCTTTAGAGCGGTATGCAGCCCTTCGTTCCTTAGAAGCGCTGCGGGCGGCCGACGTGGTCCTCCTGGTCATGGAAGCTAGCGATGCCCTGACCACGCAGGATTTGTCGCTTCTGCGGCTGGCGGAGCAGCAGGGCAAAGGCATCGTGCTGGTGCTCAATAAGGTTGATCTGCTAGCACCTGGCTTTCAAGCAGAGCTCGAGGCCTGGGTTCGTCGCAAAGTCCTGCCCTTGGAGCCTGTGCCGGTGCTTTTTACCAATGCCCTAAGCGGGACCGGTGTGTGGGAGCTCCCCCAGGCGGCCTTTGCGGTGTATGAGGCGGGAGGCCATGAGATCCCCACCCGGCTACTTAATGAACGCCTTCGCCCCATTCTGCGCGAAAATCCCCACTCTACCGTAGGTACCCTGCGGCCGGCTATCAAATTTTTGCAACAGATAGGCACCCGTCCGCCTACTTTCCTCCTCCATGTGCGTCACCGCGAAAAATTGCGCTCTAGCTATCTACAGTTTATAGCGAGGCAGATTCGCCAAAGTCTGTATCCTTTTACGGGTTGGGCGCTTCGCTTCCGACTGCGGTCCGCCGAATAGCGTAGCGAGGATGTCGATAAAAACCGCATTTCGCTAGCACATGCTCAAAAGTCACCCGCATTACGCCTAACCCATAACGTACGCTTCGCCGAAAGTTTATAGAAGAAGCTTCAGGAAAATAACGAGTGGGGCAGCTCACCTCTCCTATCCGAAACCCCGCTAAGATCACTTGCGATAAAAACTCGTTGTCAAAGACGAAATCGTCGCTATTGACCTCCCAGGCAATCGCTTCGAGTACGCGGCGATGATAAGCACGGTAACCAGTATGGTACTCGGAGAGCTTAGCCCCAAGGAGTAAATTTTGGAAGAACGTCAGGCTACGGTTGGCAATGTATTTATAGAGGGGCATTCCTCTAGCTAGAGCCCCGCCCCCTAAAATACGTGAACCTAAAACCACGTCATACAGACCCGAGGCAATCATGTGCGCTAGTACAGGCAGGAGCTTGGGCGTGTACTGGTAGTCGGGGTGTAACATAATGATGATGTCAGCCCCCAGCTTGAGCGCAGTTTGGTAACAGGTTTTTTGATTACCACCGTATCCGCGATTTTGAGGATGGATAATAACATGACGAATTCCTAATGAGCGAGCTAAGTGGGCTGTGTCGTCCTGGCTGGCATCATCTACGAGGATAACCTCGTCTACTAATTCTTGATCGATCTCGGTAAGTGTCTGCGCCAGGGTTCGGGCGGCGTTATAAGCGGGTAATACGACGACGACCTTGTGCTGATAGATCATACCTCGAACCGGATGCCCTGCGCCAGAGGGAGGGCTTCTCCGTAGTTGATAGTAACGGTTTGGCGACGCATGTAGGCCTTCCACGCGTCAGAGCCTGCTTCTCGGCCGCCTCCCGTTTCTTTTTCGCCCCCAAAGGCGCCGCCTATTTCGGCGCCAGACGGGCCGATATTGACATTGGCGATACCGCAGTCAGAGCCTGCCGCGCTCAAAAAGTACTCTGCTTCTCGCAGACTATCGGTAAAGATACTTGACGAGAGGCCCTGGGGCACGCTGTTTTGCAGCTGAATCGCCTCCTCGAGCGTCTGGTAGCGCAAGAGGTACAAGATGGGGGCAAAGGTTTCTTGTTGGACGATGGGCCAGCTATTTTCGGCGGTGACGATAGCAGGCACGACATAGGTACCGCTATCATAGCCAGGCCCCTCTAAGACGGAGCCTCCGAAAAGAATTTGCCCACCTTGGGCTTTGGCAGCTTCTAGGGCCTCCTGCATGGCCTCGACGGCAGACCGGTCAATCAGGGGTCCGATTAGCGTCTCTGGCGAAAGGGGATGCCCGATTTTGGTCACGGCTTGCTGATAAATCTTGATAAGGCGCTGCGTGAAACTATCGTAGAGGCTCTCGTGCAAGATAAGCCGGCGAAGCGTCGTGCAGCGCTGCCCCGTCGTACCCAAAGCGGCAAAGGTGACTGCCCTTATCGCGAGGTCGAGATTAGCGTGAGGCGTAATGATGACAGCATTGTTACCGCCGAGTTCGAGTAAACTTCGTCCTAGCCGCTTGGCTACTGTCTGGGCGACCGACCGCCCCATCCGAATCGAGCCTGTGGCAGAGATGAGTGGTAGCCGGCTATCGGCCGCCATCTGCTGCCCTAAGGTCGCATCGCCTACGACCAGGCTAAAAACGCCTTCGGGTACATCAAAAGTCTCAATGGCCTGCCGTAATAGCGAAAAAATCGCTAGCGCCGACAACGGGGCTTTTTCACTGGGTTTCCATATGGTAGTATCGCCACAAACCGCCGCGATCATGGCATTCCAGGCCCACACTGCCACGGGAAAGTTAAAGCTCGTGATAATCCCTACCACGCCCAACGGATGCCACTGTTCATAAAGCCGATGATGAGGCCGTTCCGAAGCAATCGTCAAACCATATAGCTGACGCGAAAGTCCCACTGCAAAGTCGCACATGTCCACGACTTCTTGGACTTCGCCCAGGGCCTCTTGATAAGTCTTTCCCATCTCGTAGCTGATCAGGCGGGCAAGCGGCTTCTTGGCTTCTCGAACGCGGTCCCCAAAATAGCGGATGACTTCACCCCGTTTGGGGGGAGGTACCAAACGCCAGGTGCGAAAGCCTGCTAATGCTTGCTCTACCACTTTTTCATAAGTAGCAGCGGATATATGCTGAACATGCGGAAGGGGCTGACCGTCGGCAGGTGAGTGCCGAGTCGGGTAAGAGCCTTCGCGATCGACCAAGCTTTGCCGCCCTGTCGAAGCGCCGGAATTTTCGTCTGAGAGGGCAAAGGGGGCTAGAAGCTCCGCTGCATTTACTTTTAGGAAAGTCGAGGTACCCATGACTTAGACAAAGTTAGAGAGTTATCGGGCTGCTTCGCGATAAATCGCCCAAGCACCGGGCGCGTCCTGCGGAAGTTTCTTTTTCATGGCCTGGTGTGTAGCTTCGAGATCGCGGGGTGGCCCGAGTTTGGGAAGTTCCTCCGCCCAGTTGGGCCGATGAGCCAGGAGATGACCTAAGTCGGCAGCGGATAGGATAGGGGAGGTTCGCAGGTCTTTGGGTAATTCAGCCCAGGACACAATATCAGCCGGATCGCGAGGCTGCTTCATCCAAAAGAGGGTATCTGGTGTGATTCGGGCATACCAGAAGCCACCCAGGCGCGCTATGAGATCCATGCGCCGCGGGTCTGGTAATCCCCTCTCATCCAGAATCTGCTCATCGAGATGCATCAGTAATACTTCGGCTAAAACGAGCTGACCGGCGCCGGGGTTATCACCTAAGGGGATGATCTGGCGCACCTGGCATTCGAGCTGCACCGGGGTGCCGGCGATTCGGGGGGGACGTACACGCTGACTGGGCACGGTCTCTAGCCCAGCAAGGGCTATCTCATCGATCTCGGGCTCGTACTCACCCGTAGTAATATTCATCTGGGGGGCCAAGGCATAAGGTACTAGCTGAATCACCGCTTCAGGCACTTGCTCTAAATTACGTAAGGTGTCTTTCGGGCCGCCAGTTCGCGCGCTGGTGCTGGGGCTAAATCCCACCACGGCTGGCTTACTACTAAAGACACCAAAGTAGCTAAAGGGCGCTAAGTTGCGGCGACCTTCGGCATCGATGGTGCTTACCCAAGCGATGGGCCTAGGAAAAATACTTCCAATCATGTAAGGGTGCCACTCCCGAATCCCATAATCATTCGGGTCTAACTGGCGATAAGTCATAGTATTTCCAGTTTGAGGGTTTGGAGTCGTTGACGAGTGGCTTTGAGGACAGTCCAGCGCAGGCCATAAGCTTTCCAGGTTTGACCTGGTTGGGGGATGTGCCTTAGAAAGTGTATAGCCAGCCCACCAAGGGTAACGGCATAGTGAGCGGGAAGCCATAGTCGTAGGCGAGCATTGAGAGCATCTATCTCCCAGCGGGCATCGGCTATATAAACCCCCGGGCGCTCTTCTCGTAGCAGAAGCTCTTCCTGATCGTGCTCGTCTTGAATTTCGCCAAAGACTTCTTCTACGAGGTCTTCTGTCGTGACTAGGCCTGCGGTCCCGCCCCGAGCGTCCACGACCAAGGCGATGCTACGCTTCTCGCGTACGAGAAGCTCGAGCAGTTTGGAGGCTGGCATCGACTCTGGTACAGCGACTAGGTCCTGTAACACGCTAGCCAGGTCGGGCGGCTTTTGTAAAAGAGCTCGTACGTATACATAACCCCGTACTTGGTCGAGATCGCCTTCATACACGATAAGCCGCGACACCCCGTTTTGCTCTAAGAGCGAGAGGGCCTCAGCAGGCGGAGTGTTTAGATCGACAGCCACGATCTCATGACGGGGAACCATGATGTCTCGGATGGGCGTTTGCCCTAAATGAAGGGTGCGTTCGAGAATCTCTTGAAAACCGGGTTCTGCTTCTTGGCGAAAGATATGGCGGAGGGATTCACGACCGCTGGCCTGCATAAGCTGGGACTCCGAGAGCCTAAGCCACCTAAAGATCAAACCCATTCCCCGGTATAGCGGCTCTACCAAGGGAGATAGCACCAGGTAAAAGGTCCAGGTTAGGGGGATGATCGTCGGCATTAGCAGCCGATGCCAACGGTGGGCTATGACCTTGGGCAGATATTCGCCGCCGATGAATAAAATCCCTGTCCCAAGGAGCGTCTCTACCCAGAAGCTTTGAATGCCATGAGCTGCCAGCGGCTCCAGTGCATGTCCCAGCCCCCATCCAAAAGCTACAAGTGCTAAATTATTACCGGTTAGGAGCGTAATGAGCAGGCGACGGGGCTGTTTCAGGAAAAAGCTGGCGAGGCGCCAGCGCCATGGGTAGCGCTGCCGCCATATCTCCCATTGAAAGGCCGAATGGCTAAGCCAGGCTAACTCGCTGCCCGAGAAAAAAGCACTAAGAATAAGAAGCAGGGCCAAAAGCACCCACCAGATCATAAGGCCGGCAAGGTCACGCGACCTTGGATACGGGCTAAGCGGTAGGTTCGAAGTCGATCGGTAGAGACGAGGCCCCAGCCGCGTATCGTCTCTTTAGGGGCCTGAATGCGTACCCAGCCGGGCGCTTCGAGTCGGTCTTGGGCTCGGTCCCAGCGCAGCTCGTCCGTTTCTAGAGTCTGGCCTTCCTTAGATTGGAGGTACACTTGCTTTTTTGCCACGAAGAGACCCTTTTCAGGATAGAGTGTGGCCCTTTGACAGGTTAGGTAAAGGCGAGTGGTGCTATCGGGTTCGTACCAGGTGAGTTGGATAGGGCCTGTTAATTCCCAGTATGCCTGCTCGGCTTTGAGGCGCTGCACCTGACGAGCCGTGAGGTGACCGCTGCTGCCTGTGGACTCAACCCAGCGCAGCACAAAGCCCTTGACTTCCTGGATCGGTATAGCCTTGCGGCGCTCGGCCCAGTCTGCTGGAAGGGGTGTCTTCGCTTTTTGACAGCCAGTTAGGATAATCAGCAGCCACCCGATGAGCCAGGGCCGACTCGGCAGGGGAACGTCAGGGCTAGCGGACATCGGCTTTTTTTGCCGGCTTAGGCTGAGAGGCGTTCGTGGGGGCTGTAGGTTCGTTTGATGACCTCGAGAGCTGATCTGTTTGGGGACTGACTTCGCATCGGATGTTTAGGATGGCTCCGGTGTGAATTTCTAAGGAACGGCTACGAATTTGGCCTTTCATACGAGCGGTCTGGGTGAGCTCGACGTGCTTCTCACAAGCGAGCTGACCCTCAAACTCCCCAGCGATGAGAGCCTCTCCGGCGCTGACCTCGCCTGTCACCTGACCGCTTTCTGCAATGACGAGCCTTTGCCCTACTGCCAGCCGGCCCCTGAAAGTTCCCTCAATTCGGAGATTACCCGGCGCCTTGAGCGCCCCTTCTAGTTCTACCCCTTCACCGATGATGGAAAGCGATTCCTTTATGCCCGAAGCCGACGCACCGTTCTTACCAAAAAGCGCCACGCCGCAAAGGTAATAATATTTCTCGTCCGGCGGACTCTCAACGGCTTAGTAACCGCTGCATTTCGGCATGCACTTGGGCTAAGCCTACCTGAAAGGGGTCAGGTGAGAGGGCTCGCCACTTTTCTTTGAAGCGCTCTACCCACACCAACGTAGGGGTCTGATTGGGAGCATATTCGGAGAGGGTTTCTTGGAGGGTTTTGAGGAGCTGTAAGCGGGCCTGCCGCAAAGCTATCCATACGCGGGGACCTGTGTAGATCTGCTGGGCCGCGTTGTGGAGATACTCTTCTTGAAGCACGCGCATCAGCACTTGGACTAGCTCGGCTGCTGAACGAAACTGCGTGGGCTTTAGCCGTGGCAGGAGGTTATTAGGGTCGTTTCGCTCCAAAAACAAGGCTGCCCGCTCTAGTGCCTGCAAACGCAAAGGCAGTGTAGCTTGCCAAAGCTGCTGCTCGATAAGCTTTTCCCGCTCTGCTGATTCGCGCCGCCAAAAGAAGAGTAGCACAGCAGCTACGCTTAGGAGGCCACTCAGGGCTACAATCAAAAGGGCTATCCACGACGTATCACTCATAAATCCCGAAAGAAAGCCAACGCCCGTAAGCCGTACTTCTCCCAAAAGGCGAAATCATGACCACCTGTGGGATCTGTCTCGTAGAGGCACCTAAGCTGCGGCCGCTCGGCTTGGAGAATAGCATGGAGCTTGGCGGAGTGATGGACGGGAACGATCCGGTCTCGCATGCCATGGGCTAGGTAAAGAGGACTCTCGATCTTGAGCGCTAATCGTAGGGGATTGTCTAGGCTGTCCCAAAGGGGATTGTAAGGCCCATACCAGCCGACGAGTAGGGGGTCCCGCGGATGATAATGCGGGTCAAAGTCTCCAGACAGGGCCGCCCCCGCTCGAAAGAGCTTTCCTGTCTGGCTCAGCAGCATAACGACACCCCGTCCTCCCGTGGAGAGACCCAGGACATACGTACGCCCTGGCCAGAGGTAGCCCCCTCGCATGAGCGCCGGAAGCACCGTATCCGTCAGGGTTTTTAGGGTTGGGTAGCTTGCCCAGTCCTGGCGGGTGCTGGGCAGCACTTTCGAAGCGTAAATGCTCTTGCCCATCTCCACGAGGATCAGGCGGTATCCTTCTTGCAGGGCTGCTTCACAAACGCGGCTGCTATCACACCAGCACGTACGCGGATAATTCCATCCTGGCAGCAGTAGCAACACGGCTTTAGGTGGGGTGACGGGGTCCCGTATCTCCACGATACAGCTACCAAACTTGAATATCTGTGCCAAGAGGGGCCCAGATAGAAGGAGCGCTCTCAGTTGCGGAGCGGTTTGCCAGTTTGGAGCATGTGCTGAATGCGTTCCAAGGTGCGGCGCTCCCCGCATAGCTGTAGGAAGGCTTCCCGCTCGAGATCGAGTAGGTAAGATTCACTCACCTCCTGTGGGCCGGTGAGATCGCCCCCTGCTAAGACATACCCGATCTTACGGGCGATATGCCGGTCATACGCCGTGATAAAGCCGGCTTCCTGCATCTGGTAAAGAGACGCTTCGACGCCACCGAGGGCTGTACGCCCTAGTACCCGGATCGGTTTGGGATGAGGCTGTACGTAGCCCCCTTCGGCTAAAAGCAGCGCATACCGCTTGGCTTCCAAGAGCTGGCGGTTTTTATTGAAAGAGACCCGAGTCTGGTAAGGCCGCAAGAGCCCAAGTTGCATCGCCTCCAGCGCCGAGGTTGCTACCTTGCCCGTGGCGATGAGGGTGAGCATGTCTCGGAAATAGTTTAGCTCCACATCCCCGTCCACGTAGCGCTGGGCGATGCGGGTTGCCATTTCTTTCGTGCCGCCGCCAGCCGGCAGGAGCCCGACCCCAATCTCGACGAGGCCGATATAGGTCTCGGCTGCGGCCTGAACGCCGTCGGCGTGCATGGTAAGCTCACAACCGCCGCCCAGGGTAAGGCCATGGGGCGCCACGACTACTGGGATCGCGCTATAACGGGCTCGTAGGACTGTCTGCTGGAAAGCACGTACCGCAAAATCTAGCTCGTCCCACTCCTGCTCCACTGCCATCATAAAGATCATGGCCAGGTTAGCGCCTGCAGAGAAGTTTTCGCCCTGGTTACCGATGACAAGCGCCTCGTAATGCTTTTCAGCTATGTCTATAGCATGCTGGATAGCGGCCAGCACATCCCCACCCAAGGTATTCATCTTGGTGTGGAATTCCAGACAAAGCACGCCATCCCCTAAATGAAAAAGAGAAGCCCCGGTGTTTTGCCAAATGACCCGTTCATGACGGAGGTCATCGAGAAAGAGATACTGCTCTTGACCGGGGATAGGGATGTAAGTGCCGGCTTGGGGACTGTATACCTCGCGGCGCCCACCACTTAGCCGATAAAATTGTTTGTGGCCCTGGGCGCGCATTTGCTGTACCCAAGGGGCTACGGTATAGCCGTACTTCTCCATGAGGGCCAAGCCTGTCTCTAAGCCTATGGCATCCCACTTCTCAAAAGGACCTAACTTCCAGCCAAAGCCAGCTCGAACCGCCTGGTCAATAGGGTAGACGTCATCCGCAATCTCAGGAATGCGGTGGGATACGTAGCTCAGCAGGGCTGCTAAGTTTTCCTGCAAAAGCTGTGCATACGGCTCACTCGAATCAGCGATAAGCTTTAGGCGCTTGTGCAGGTTTTCTTCGGTCTTGAGCTGCTCGAGGAGGGCAGAACGGACCTTTTTTTGCGGCTGATAGGTCAGAGTTTTGAGGTCTAAGCTGAGAATTTCACTTTTGCCATTGAGGCGCTGCTTGGCATAAAACCCTTTACCGCTTTTTTCTCCCAGATAGCCCGCTTCGAGCATCTTTTGAAGGTAATCGGGAAGCTTAAAGATCTCGCGCGCCTCGTCGTGCGGGCAGTTTTCATAAAGGCCTTTCGCTACCTTGGCTAAGGTATCGAGCCCCACGACGTCAGCCGTGCGGAAGGTGGCTGATTTGGGATGACCAATCGCCGGGCCTGTGAGCTTATCAACCTCTTCCACCGAAAAGCCATATCGAGGCAAAGCATGCAGTAGGTGCATAATGCCAAAGACGCCTATGCGATTGGCAATAAAAGCCGGGGTATCCTTGCATAAGACAGTTTCTTTACCTAAAATCCGCCGGCCAAAGTCCATCAAAAAAGCGATGATATCGGGGTCCGTATCAGGGCCTGGAATGATTTCCAGAAGCGGCAAATAGCGCGGCGGATTGAAGAAGTGCGTACCCGCAAAATGCCGCCTAAAGTCTGGCGAACGGCCCTCTGCTAAAAAGCGAAGCGGGATTCCCGAGGTATTGGTCGTAATCAGCGTACCCGGCTTGCGATACTTCTCTACCTCATCATAAAGCGCTCGCTTGATAGCCAGATCCTCGGCCACGACTTCGATGATCCAGTCAGTCTCTACAATGCGGGCTAAGTCATCCGCAAAGTTCCCTAGGGTTATTTGCTCCAGGACTTTAGATTCGTAAAATGGAGCGGGTGATAGCTTCTTGGCTCTTTCAAAGAGGGTTTCGACGATTCGATTCCGAACGGCGCGATCAGTAAGATGGAGCCCTTTTTGCTGCTCCTCTGGGGATAGTTCTTGGGGAGCTATATCGAGCAGGCTCACGGAGAAGCCTACGCCGGCTAGGTGCATGGCGATCTGGGAGCCCATGACTCCTGCACCTAGTACGGTTACTTTCCGAATACGGCGCTGGCTTTTGGTGCTAGTTTCGACTCTTTCTAAAGTAGCTGGCATATAGCAAAGATAGGGCGTTTCATCTACATGTCACTTTTTGCCTATATTTGTATGGCTATGCGCTTCCGAATTCACACGGACGGGGCGAAGGTCTCTGAAGCCTTCACGAGTTATGTGCAGGATCGGCTAGAGCGGCTGTATCAGGATTTTGGCTTTATCATCGAGGGAGAAGTGAACTTCAAGGAGCTTGGGAATAAAGGTCCTCATCGCGGAGTAGAGCTTCACCTGCGGGTGCCTGGCGAGGTTCTACACGTGAGCGAGCGGGCTGAAGATTTTCAGACGGCTTTTGACTCGGGTTTGTCTGCCATGCGCCGGAGTCTACAGCGCTATAAAGAGCAAATCCGTTCATAACAAAGGCGCTTTTTTACCGACCAAGGCCTCGGCCAAGCTTAGCACTAAGACTCGTTCTGGGGCTTTTCTGGGTAGCACGCCTTTGAGCTGCGCATCTACCTGGCGGAGGGCAGTCAGCGCTTCCGAGCAGTTCTCGAGGCTGTAGCGTTTGTAGGCAGTCAGGTAGGGGCGCGCTTGAAAGCCATATCGAAGCCCTAATCGTCCTTGTATCGCCTCGGCTGTAGGCATCTTCGTGCCATAAGCCAAGCGAAGCTGCCCTAGCTGGTAAAAAAACTGCTGCAGATGCCATAAAATTTGAGCGGTGGGAAAGTTCCTGGGGTCCTCGGCAAAATGGCTCATGAGTAGCCAAATGCGCTTATGGTCCCTTTCGGCTAAAGCATCGATGAGGCGAAAGAGATTATACTGCGGGTGAAGCCCGATGGCCTCCGTGAGCGTTTGCGGCTCCAGGCTTATGCCGGCTACCGCTAAGGTCTCTAGCGTCTGCCGTAGTAGCCGGAGGTCCGTGCCCAGCGTCTCTACTAGCAACGTCACGCTCTCTGGCGGAAGGGTCAGCCCCAAGGCCTGGGCCTCCGCCTCTAGCCAAGCCAGCGCTTCTTTGGGTTTGAGCGGGTGAAAAGCTTCATACTGCATCTCGCCTTTGGGCAGCTTAGGCACCTGCTCCGTCCCAAACTCGATAATTAGATGATTAACAGGCGAAGGCTGCTGGAGATAGGTTTCGAGGGCTTTGAGGTCGGCTTTGGGGATGGCTTCGGCTTCAAGCAGGAGCACGACTTTATAGGGCGAACCGAAGGCCATTTCGTAGAGGTTCATAAGTCTAGCGGCCGTGAAGGCCCGCCCGCGGATTACTTCAAGGGCAAAGTCCCGAGGCAGGTCGCGCAGTAGCTCGTCTATAAGCGCTTGTCGCCGTCGTGTGCGCAGGTATTCCTCCTGGCCGTAAAGAATCCAAATCATGCGACGGTGGGGAGTAGGTGTTTGCTTAGCATTTCTAAGAGAGCGAGGGTCTCTTTGGCATGGGCGACCGGTCGCAGTTCCACATCAAGGGTGCTCTTCTCGCTGCTGAGGTGAAATGAGTAGTTTAGCTGATGGAGCGCCTGCAGTAGCGGTTGTAGGGGAGTATCAGGGGGTAAGCTCAGCTGGAGCCCTTTTCGCTGGGCACGGATCGCTGACACACCCAGCTTGTCCCCTAACCAGCGTAGCCTCAGTACATCCGCTAGGGTTAGCACTGCTTCCGGCAGGCTGCCAAAGCGATCCTGTAGCTCGCGCAATATAGCTTGAAGGGCGGCTTCGTTCTCAGTAGCGCTAAGGCGGCGGTAGATCTCTAGGCGCGTAGCCGGATAGGGTATCCATTCTGCTGGGATCTGAGCTGGCCAGTCCGCTTCTACGGTGCACCGAGGCTGTTTACGAACTGGCACAGTCTCTAGTTGTAGATCGGCCTTGATAGTCGCAATGGCTTCCTCTAAGATCTCTTGATAGTAATCGTAACCCACGGCGTGAATGAAGCCGCTCTGCTGCCGGCCGAAGAGGTCACCTGCGCCGCGGATCTCCAGATCACGCAAGGCGATCTGAAAACCGGCACCGAGGTCGTTAAATTCTTCTAGCGCCTCCAGTCGCCGCAAGGCGTCTGAGCTGAGGTGATGAAGACTCGGCACGAGAAAGTAGCAGTGAGCCTGCTGATCGCGGCGCCCCACCCGTCCCCGCAGTTGATGCAGGTCGCTTAGGCCAAAGCGGTGGGCAGGGTAGACGATCATGGTATTCGCATGGGGCACATCTAACCCGGATTCTACGATATGGGTGCTGACCAGGATATCGATTTGCCGGGCTAAAAAGGCCGTCAAGATGGCCTCGATCGTACGAGCAGGCATCTGGGCATGCACGAAACTCACCTCGGCTTCTGGTAAGAGGGTTCGAAGCTTGTCTGCTATTCGAGGTAGCTCGCTGATCGCATGATGCACGAAATACGCCTGACCGTTTCGGGCAAGCTCACGCGCCAAAGCTTCCTGCACCAGTTCCCACGAAAAAGCTGCAATACGAGTCTGGACAGGCAGGCGACCGCGCGGCGGTGTCGTGATCAGGGACACATCCCGTAGCCCCGCTAAGCTCATCTGGAGCGTACGAGGGATAGGGGTGGCGCTTAGCGCCAAGGTATCCACCAGAGGCCAGCGGGCCCGTAGCTTCTCTTTGTCCAAAACGCCAAAGCGGTGCTCCTCATCAATGATCAGGAGGCCTAGGTCCTTGAAGCGGACGTCTTCGGACAAAAGCCGATGTGTGCCGATGACAATATCGAGCTCACCGGCTTCGAGGCGGGCTAAGATCTCGCGCTGATTCTTAGCCGTCTGAAGGCGACTTAGGCTAGCCAAGCGAACGGCATACGGCTCTAGACGCTCCCGAAGCGTCTGATAGTGCTGCATGGCCAAGACGGTCGTGGGTACAAGGAAGGCGACCTGACGCCCCTCTTGTACGACCTTAAAGGCAGCTCGGATCGCCACTTCGGTCTTGCCAAACCCTACATCGCCACAGACCAGCCGATCCATTGGATGCGGGGCCTCTAAGTCACGCTTGACCTCGGCGATGGCTTGAAGCTGGTCAGGCGTCTCTTCATACGGGAAGCTCGCCTCCATCTCCATTTGAGCCAGGGTATCTGCGCTATAAGCATAGCCGGGCAAAGCTTTGCGCTGGGCATAAAGCTGAACAAGGTCTAAGGCAATCTGCTGTACCTCTCGTCGAATCCGTTCGGTGGTTCGCTGCCATTCTGTGGAGCCTAAGCGGCTGAGTTTAGGTGGGG
The DNA here is from genome assembly GCA_964489015.1 of uncultured Sphingobacterium sp. Taxonomy (GTDB): domain Bacteria; phylum Bacteroidota; class Bacteroidia; order SpSt-205; family SpSt-205; genus JAPYWM01. Next base: position 25,218 of record CAZAXD010000018.1, read on the forward strand.
TATCACTCGCCGAACGGTAAGGTGCCATTTCACTAAGCTGGTAGGTCGGCACATATAAGATAGCCTCGTCCGCAAAAAAGAGCCTTACGGCTTCCTGCGGGGGCTGTGTATGCGGCACCTGGACTAGCCCCCCAAATCGGGCAATGCCGTATCGCTTGTGCACGACATAATCCCCTACATTCAGAGTCTGAAGGTCTTTGAGGACTAAGGCTGCATGACGCCGAAACTGGCGATGATCTGCCGGCTGATAAAACCGCTTGAAGATTTGATGGTCCGTGTAAAAGGCAGTATGACTCTGGGGGTCATAAAACCCTTCCGCAAGCTTGCCCTGACGCCACTCGACCTGATAGGGTAGGGCCAGGGCATCTATGAGCCGCTTTAGGCGCACCTGCTGCTTTTCATTTTCTACAAAGAGATAAAGGGTGGTGATGGGAAGCTCTTCTAAATGCTTTTTGAGGAGGCCCAGATCATGCGGAAAGCTAGGTTGGGGCAACGTGGTGTAAGAAAGGGTAGGGGCGTTGGGGCGAGCCGGCATAGGGCCTAGTTCGATGGCACGGAGTAGGAGGGCATCGAAGGCGGCCTGCGCAGCCGGCTCTCCTAGACGCTCCAAGGCGCCCCGAAAGCCTAGGCCTTCCCAGACAAAAACAAGGCTCTGCGTAGGAAGGTAATCGACTAGGGTGGCATTCGCTTCGAGCTGGGCCGGAGAGGGCAAAAGGTAGTACGTAGGGACAGACTCCGCCGAGATTTGAGTCTCTAAGTCGAAGCGCTGAAGCCGTACAATCTTATCCCCCTCAAAGCGCACCCGCACGGGGTAAACGTGGGCAAAGCTAAAAATGTCCACGACGGCGCCGCGCTTAGCGTATTGACCAGGGCCTTCGACCGTGTCGACCTCGAGAAAGCCAAGCATGTCTAAAAATTCTATCAGAAACGCTCGCCCTAGGTCGGCATTGGCTTCTAATCGTAAAAGGTGCTGCGCCCAGCTTGTCACGGCTGGCAGCTTTTCCACGAAAGCCTGGGGATACGTGAGGATCCACAGTGGCTCTTGCCGGCTTAGGCGGGCGAGAATCGCACTATGCTCCAGCAGCAGCGCTTCGCTTTGGCGTGGGTTTGCATGGTGAGATTCGCCCCACACTACGATCGATTCGTGGGGCGAAAGCGTCTGAAGATCACTCCATAAGCGAGTCGCTGCTTCTCGGTGTGGTGTCAAGATAAGCGCAGTACGGGCCGGGCTTTGCTGAAAAGCTGCCGCCAGGAAGGCGCTAATCCCGCTGCCGCTCAGGCCGCTTATCCAAGGCGGGGACGCTGCCTTCTGTACCTGGGCCCATAGCTTCTCAAAGGGTTCGAGCATACCCATTGCAAAGTAAATAACGCTTTTTGTGGTAGCTTTGAGCCGATGTGGCAAGTGGGTGCAGCTCGGGTGGAGATGACGTATTTTGAGCCCGGCATTGGCCTCATGGGCTGGGGTAGTAGCCGGCACGTAGCGTATAACGTCGAGTCCCCGCTGTATGCGAGGGCGTTTGTCTTAGCAGTATCAGAAGGGGAGCCCTTTGTGTGGGTGCTTGTGGATCAGTGCTTTGTCAGCGTAGCGATGTATCAAGAAGTACATCGGCGCTTACGGGGGCGAATCCCGGGCCTAGCGTGGCCGCGTCTGATGATTACAGCCAATCACACTCATGCGGCACCCGCAGGGTATTCTTATCACTTGCTTTATCACATCAATACACCGGGATTTCATCGAGGGGTATTTGAGCAGGTAGTGGGTAGCATCGTCGAGGCTGTCGAAAAAGCTTACCAACATCGTCAACCGTCTGAGCTCTACTACGCCGAAGAGGCCTTTCCTCCGCATGTCCCCGTAGCGTTCAACCGGGCTATGCCCGCCTTCTTAAAAAATAAGAACGTTCCCTCAGACCTGGCCGACCATCCGGAGCTGGCCGTAGACCGCACAGCCTATCAGATTACGATTCAGCCCTCTGGCGACTTCATAAACTGGTTCGGTACGCATACGACGACGATACAGGAAACGAATCTGTGTATCTCTTCTGACCACAAGGGCTATGCTGGAGAGCTCTGTGAGCGTGGATCGTCTCGCGTAGCGGCCTTTGCGCAGACTACGGCAGGTGACGTTACGCCGAATCACTACGCTTTTCCGGGAATAAAGGTGCGTCGCGGTCCCACGCCGAATCCCTTTGAGAACCGCCGGCTAGTTGGGCGTTATCAGGCAGAGATGGCTCAGCAGCTAGCTGAGCGTCGCACGCTCTCTCTCAAGCCCGTGCTGCGCTCCTGGGCTAGCTGGGTGGACTTTTCAGCGATAACGGTAGGGGAGCCTTTCACGAGGGGCCGAGGCCAGGGCCGGACAGGGCCTGGCGCCATAGGACCGGCTTTTATCGGCGGAACTGCAGAAGGGGGCGGCATCCCGGCGGAATGGGTGCGGCTCATTAGTACCTTAGCGCGGATTCGGGGACTGATCGACCCTGCCGTTCATGGTAACAAGCCGCTTCTCATAGAAAGTGTCTCTAAACGCATCTTCGGAACTCGCCGGTGGGATACCCTGCCCTTGCCGCCTATGGACCCAGCCATTCGATATCTGCAGTGGATCGCTAGACAGCGGGGCAAGTACGTGCCCTTGCCGCTTACGCCCCAAGTCCTGCCTGTACACATCTGGCAGCTAGATGCGGTGGGGCTTATTAGCTTGCCCTTCGAACCCACGACGCAGGCAGGCTTTTACATCAAACAGCGCTTAGCGCCTCAGCTCTCAGCATTAGGCGTACGACATTTGATCGTCCAGGGGTATACTAATGGGTACGCTGGCTATCTGACGACCTTCGAGGAGTATCAGTATCAGCGCTATGAGGGTGGACATAGCCACTTTGGAAAGTTTCAGCTAGCGGCCGTAGAGAGCGTACTGAGTGGGCTTTTAGATGGCTCTTGGCAAGGCGTACCAGAGCCGCCCTACCTCTCACCTGACCAGGCTGAAAAGGTTCTTTTCACCTATGAGGTGGCTCGCCGTATTCAGTAGTTTGGCGCTGAGTCAGGTTATCGTGCAAAGCCGAGCCTATGGAGGTAGCATGGCGGATGTACTAGTTCGGGCTTTGGCTGATCCGAATGGCTACCTGCTCGCTGGTCATACCCGTTCTAAAGACGGCCTCCTGGCAAGAAAAGGGTATGACGCCGACTTTTGGGTAATCAGGGTTGACCAGCTAGGAAACCTCGTTTGGCAGGCTGTCTACGGCACAGAGGGAGATGACGAGCTGACCGATGTCTGCCGTTTACCGGATGGGAGCCTGCTCGTGGTGGGGTGGACGGATGGGCGCAGCGTCTCGCATGGCAAGCGCGATGCTTTCATCGTGCGGGCGGATCCGCTTGGTCAGCGCTTGTGGCAGCAAGCACTAGGCGGTTCTGCGAATGATGTCGCCCTAGGCGTTGCGCTAATCGATAGTGTCTGGTGGGTAGTAGGCCAGGCAGGGGGCTACGATAGCGTAGCGGCGCCTCGGCATCAAGGTGGATTAGATGGGTGGCTCCTTCGCCTAAGCTGGGAGGGCCAGCTACTTAGTGCGCACACCTACGGCGGCAGCAAAAACGAATACCTGCGCCTGATTATACCCTTCTCACCGGATACGATCTGGCTGGTAGGAGCCTCGGACTCGCCTGATGGGGATATTGCGAATCCGCTTGGCAAGATGGACATATGGGTCGTCGAAGTGGACAAAACAGGGCGGTTTCGTCGCAGCTGGAATATTGGCGGCTCCGATTTTGAGGAGCCCTACAGCTGGACCCGTTCACCGGAGGGGGAGGTGTGGGTAGCGGGCACGAGCTTTTCCCCCGCACTATCGGCAGCGGGTCGAGCGGATGGGGTCGTATGGCGCATTGACCCAGAGGGTTTAGCCCAGGTTGCCTGGCAAGGCGGGGGTAGCGGCGACGAGGGGCTTAACTTTTTACATCGGTTGCCAGATGGAGACTGGCTCTTAGCCGGTATGACTAGCTCGCGGGATGGACTCATCCCTAGACTCGCTGGGCTCTATGATGGATGGGCTGCTCGGTGGAGCCCGGGGCCAGACTCGCTTATTTTTTCTGTGACCTTCGGTGGAAAGGATGTGGATAGGTGGGAAGCGGTCTATCCCCTATCCAGCGGCGTTTATGTGAGCTGGGGCACTACAGTTTCCACAGGGGAGGCCTTGGGAGGCATCCGGACCTATGGGAATGCTGATTTCTGGGGCCTCTGGTGGAAGCCCGATACCATACCCCTCCCGCAGCCTCTCGCCTTGGAGAGTCCTACCTGGCTCACGGGCTACCTGCATCTGGCGGGGCCCCCTAAAGGACCTGCTGTGATCCTAATCAAAACGCCAGAGGGGCTTTTGTTAGACAGCCTGCGGATAGATCGGCCAGGTTTCTTTCAATGGCAGGTCCCCGATACATTGCAGAGTCTACGCCTAAGTCTGCATAGCCCTGGCTTTCTTTGGAAGGAACTCGCTTGTCGGATCGTCCCTCACCGCGAAAACCACATAGATATCCGATTAGAACCGGTTCGGTCGGGCGCCCGGGTCCCGCTCTTCTTTGTTTACTTCGACAAGGGGAGCGCTCGCCTGCGGCCAGAAGCCTATTCCCATTTAGATGACTTTGCGCGCTTCTTACGGGAAAATCCTTCTTGGCGGATAGAGCTAGCCGGCCATACCGATGGTACCAGTAAACCCGAGTCAGAAATACAGCTTTCACGAGATCGCGCATTAGCGGTGCGGGATTACCTAGTACACAAGGGCTTGCCCCGAGAGCGCTTTCAAATCGTAGGATATGGCAAGGCTCGTCCTATTGCTGATAATGACACGCCAGAGGGCCAACAAAAGAATCGTCGGGTAGAGTTTCGGATCCTGGGGTTGTGACCCTCTTGCATTTCTGGATTTAGCCTTATATTTGCTTTCGGAAAGCTGCTTCCTATGCGTAAGGGGTTTATTCTATCCTTAATTGAGCTGGGCGCCTGGAGCTGGGCACAAGACCCACAATTCTCACAATTTTTCGCCAATCAGGTCGTACTCTCATCCGCTTTCACCGGTATCACAGATGGCCCTCGGCTGGCCCTGGCGTATCGCATGCAGTGGACCGCGATCCCGGGCTATTACCGAACCTTTGCGGCTGCCTACGATCAGCCGATATTTTTTGGGCGGGTTCGCAATGGCTTGGGCTTGTCTTTTATCGCCGACCAGGCCGGCGAAGGTAACCTCACGAAGCTCAATGTCCTGCTAAACTACGCCATTCATATTGAGTTGTCTAAATATAGCGCGCTTAGCTTGGGATTGTCCGGCGGGATCATGCAAGCCAGCATCGACTTTTTCCGGCTTCGCTTTCCTGATCAGATTGATCCCAATGCAGGCTTTGTGTTGCCCACTCGGGAGTCCAACTTTTTTCAAAACCGGATTCACGAGGATGTCAATGCAGGAGCTCTCTGGTATAATCGATATGCATACGTAGGAACCTCGGTGATGCATATCACCCAGCCTCAGCAGCGTTTTTACAATGTACCGCTCTCTAATCCGCAGGCTGCTCGCTTGCCAATACGAGCCAATTTCTTTGCGGGGGCCCTCATCCCTATAGACCGAAATAAAGAAGGGCGTCAATCTATCGGCCCTGCTATCATGTACCGTATCCAGCAGCCTTTCCAGCAATTAGACGTGGGCTGTTATGTAAACTTGGATCCAGTCGTACTGGGGGTCTGGTATCGAAATCAAGACGCCATCATTGGATTAGTGGGACTGCAAAAGGGTATGTTTCAAGTGGGTTACTCGTATGACTATACAATCTCATCGCTGACCAATCGCATTTCTGCAGGGTCTCACGAGGTATCCTTGGTCATACTTTTTGATAAAGAGCGTCGAACCGGTTTTCGTCATCGTCGTAACTATCCTTGTCCTCGCTTTTGAATAAAAACCTATACCTTTGCCTATGCTTATGAAAGCACGGTGGATACTTCTCACATTAGGGCTCACCTTTAGCCTTGTAGGATGTGGTGGACAGGGTGACATTGAGAATCCAGGCTCCACGAGCCGCCTTACGGGGCTCAAGTTTGCCCGGAAAAGTGGTGGGGAAGGCTTTTACGTAAAACCTTACCGAGAAATGGAACCGGCCCCTGGCCTTGTCTTTATCGAGGGTGGGACCTTCCACATGGGCGGCACTGAAAAAGACCTCGATTATGAGCAGAATGCTCGAGTTCGTCAAGTGACTGTGGCTAGCTTCTACATGGATGAAACGGAGGTCCCTAATGTGGAATATAAGCAATTCCTCTTTTATGTGCAAAAAGATTCGGGTGACCAAAAAGCCCAGCTTCTTTACCCTGATACGAATGTCTGGTTTCGGGAAATGGCTTACAATGACCCTTACGTGCGTTATTACTTCCAGCACGAAGGCTATCACATGTATCCAGTTGTAGGGGTCAATTGGCATCAAGCGCGGGAATTTGCCGCTTGGCGAACCGCTATCGTCAATAAGCAGCTGTTGGAAAGGGACCCAGAAGCTATTTTGTACCCAGACTATCGCCTGCCGACAGAAGCTGAATGGGAATATGCGGCTCGGGCGGGTTATGAGCAGGAGCTTTACCCGTGGGAAGGTCGCAGTTTGCGTGACATGAAGGGGCGCTTCCGACTTAATTTCAAGCGTGGGCGGGGTGACTATGCCGGCCGCTCCAATAAGGGCGGTTCCCTCCTGTATGAGGGGCTGAACGATGCGTATATGATCCCGGCGCCTGTGAAGGCTTTTTATCCTAATGACTTTGGCCTCTATAACATGGCTGGGAATGTGGCGGAGTGGACGGAAGATACTTATCGCGTGCTCTCTTACGAAGACGCCGAGGATCTAAACCCCCATCGCCGCAGAGGGCAGGTCGAGCGAGACCCGCTCCAAGCGGATGATGAATATTATCAAAAGCACAGCCTTTTGTATAGCCCTAAGGCTGCTGCTGGCGAGGGAGGTGGGGCATGGCCTGACCTAGGCGCGGATGCCGCCAAAGTCTATCGGGGTGGCTCCTGGGCTGATATTGCTTATTACGTGACGTGTGGTGCTCGTCGTTATCTGCACGCTGACTCCAGCGCGGCGACGGTAGGCTTTCGCTGTGCCATGGTGCGGGTTGGCCGGCCATTCTAAAAATTATACTTATTCCCTTATCCACCAGGAGAGGGGCCTTCCTAAAGGACCCCTCTCTTTGTTTTATATTTGTCTTATGGCGGATACCGATGCATGCCTCAAGGCTCTCCTTGCTTTATTAGATGATCCTGATCCGCGGATTCAAGCCGAAGTCGACAAAGCCATCCTTGCCTTAGGAGAAGCCGCTATTCCTACCTTGGAAGCGCACTGGCTGCAAACACAGAATCCGCTTGTACGGAGCCGCATTGAAGCCCTGCTGGAAGATATTACGCTCGATAGCGTGGCGGAGTTTCTCTACACCTGGCGCCAGGAACCGGTGCAGCCGCTCTGGCCGGCCCTCCTTGCCGTTAGCCGCCTTCACTACCCCAATCTCCAGCGTGACAAGTATACGGCCCTTTACAATCGCCTCGTCCATAAAACGTGGCTCGCCTTTCCCCAAGCCGCTGATCCCATAGAGAAGCTTTCGGTGATCAACAACTACCTCTTCCATGTGGAGCGGTTTCAAGCCGAGATAACGCGCCCTAAGCACCCGGACTACTACCACATTCACCTCCTCCTTGAGCGTAGGCGCGGGAACCCCTACAGCTTATCGGTGCTGTATTATCTTGTTGCGCGAGATTTGGACCTCGAAGGCCTTAGCCTAGTCTCCATCCAAGGCCGGTATCTACTGCGTTATTACGATGGAGATTTACATTTTTATTTGGACCCCTATCAGCAGGGGCGCTTTGTTATGCCAGGCCAGCTCAAGGAGCTTCTCGAGCGTCTGTCGCTGCCGGTCAATTTAGCCCATTATCCATCGCTTTCCCATCCGTATCTGATACTTTACCTAGTTGCTCACTTAGCGCGAGCCTATGAAGAAGATGGGCAATCTTCCCCCGCGGCCTTGTATCATGCGCTGCTAGAGCGCCTCAAGGCTCAATTTTCAGGAGGGGGCACCAGGCTGGAGGCATAACCGAGGTAAGCCTCTGGTGATAGGGTGGGCTGCCATTGCCCCTCTTTCAATTCCTGAAGGGTTTTCTCATAAGCCTCGGGGTCATTGGCTTTGCGCCGGAGGGTTTGGGTGGCTTCTGCGACCACCTCTGGATGCGCGTGGAGATCGGCGGTGATACGATCGGCTTGGACCTCAAGGCGGCTTAGTCCCTCCCGCAGCGCTTGTACTCCTATGAGCCCATGGGCTAAAGCGACGCCCAAATTTCGCAGGACTGTGGAGTCTGTTAGGTCGCGTTGCAGGCGGGAGATGGGCAACTTCTCACTCATGAGCTGCCATAAGGCATTCGCTAGGCGAAAATTGCCTTCTGCGAGCTCAAAAGCAATGGGGTTGACTTTGTGGGGCATGGTCGAGGAGCCTATCTGGCCTTCGCTGCGCTTAATGCTGAGATAGCCCCGGTGTGTGTACAACCATAGGTCCTGACAGAGGTCTAGAAGGATACTCTGCAGGCGATGTAGGCTATCCCATCGCTCGGCCCAGCGCTCATAGGGTACAATCTGGGTCGTGACTGGAAACCGAGCCAGCCCCAGTCTTTGGGCAAAGCGATCAAAAAAGGCTATCCAGTCGACTTCGGGGAATGCTAATTGGTGCGCATTGAGGTTGCCTACGGCGCCGCCGAGCTTTGCCCAGTAGGGAATGGCGCGCAGCTGATTTAGCTCGGTTTGGGCGCGTAATACGAAGACATAGAGCTCCTTTCCGAGTGTCGTCGGCGAGGCCGGCTGCCCATGCGTAAACCCGAGCATGGGCAGGTTTCGGTAGCGATAGGCCAAATGATGCAGCTCAGACAAAAGCGCTTCGACGGCAGGTAGATACACGTTATTCAAGGCATCCCGCCACATCAGCGGCTGCGCTGTGTTATTGACATCCTGGGAGGTGAGCCCAAAGTGGATGTAAGCGAGGGTAGGGTGTAGATTAGAAGGTAGGCGCTTTTGCCAGGTTTCTCGGAGATAGTACTCGATCGCTTTGACGTCGTGCTGGGTTTGCTTTTCCAGGGCTTCTAATCGTTGGAGCGCTATGTCCTCAAAATTCTCGTAGACCTCCCATAGGGCCTTGCGCCAGGTACTTGGGAAGTCCGCAAGGGGGGACAGCGGCAGCTCGATCAGCGCCTCGAAGTACGCTATCTCGACATAGAGTCTGTAGCGAAAGAACGCTGCTTCACTCAGGTAGGCGCGCAAAGGGGCCGTATAACGCTGATAGCGCCCATCGATAGGGGATAAGAGCCACCGATCTCCGCTCATGAGAGTAGGGCCTCGGAAATCCCCATGTTCGAGAAGCCGCCATCGTGATAAAGGGTCTGCATCGTCACAAACCGCGTATAATCCGAAAAGAGCACCACGATGTAGTCAGCACAGGCTTCTGCTGGCGCATTACCAAGCGGGGAAAGCTTCTGGGCGTATTCATACATCCTGTCAAAGCCTGCGATGCCGCTGCCAGCCGTAGTAGGCGTAGGCGACTGGGAGACGATATTGACCCGTGCGCCTAATTCCTTTCCTAGCCAGTAACCAAACATGCGGGCGATCGACTCCAAGAGCGCTTTGGCATCGGTCATGTCCCCGTATCTCGGAAAGACTCGCTGCGCTGCAATGTAGCTTAGCGCCACAATAGAAGCCCCTCGATGGAAAGCTCCCTTTTGTCGCCCCACCTGTAGCATCTTGTGAAACGAAATCGCGGAGACATCTAACGTTTTCTGATATAATTCGTAGTCTATCTCTGGATAGCTGCGATTTTTGCGAATATTAGGGGACATACCTACGGAATGTAGGAGAAAGTCGATCGGACGTCCAAAATGAGATAGTGCAACCTGATAGAGATTTTCAATATCGGCTATTTGGGTAAGGTCTGCTGGGACCAGGGGGACGCCCAGCTTGTCTGCTAATTGCTTGGGCTTACCCAGGCGTAGCGCCACCGGGGCATTGGTTAGGAGAATCTGAGCACCTTCGGCATGAGCCCTTCCCGCTGTATGCCAGGCGATCGACTTTTCATCCAAGGCACCCGTGATGATGCCGCACTTCCCAGTGAGTAGATTAGTCATGGCTTGGCAAAATAACGACCTCTTGGCTATCTGGCTCAAGCCGGGCAAGCCCCATCTCTATTAGACGGGGTAAAACCGTTTGGATCTGGGCTTTAGATAGACCTTTTGCCAAGCCTCGCTGGTGCAATAAGACCGTAAACCCTTTCTTGATTAGGCGTCGGCCCGGCTCTATCTTGCGTATCTCGGCGACGATGTTATCCCAGATGGCGGGTGGTATCGCTATTTCCTGGGCTTTGGAAGCGGGGAGAGATGTCCGAGAACTTTGAGTAGGCTGGACTTGGGCTAAGGTAGTTTCGCTGGAGAGCGCTTCGGACGTACCCGGACGACGCTTTTCCCCCAGCTTTTGGGATTCCTCGGTCCTTACGTCTTTGGCGGCTTTGTCTTGCTTCGGTGGCGGTGTAACTTCTTCCGCGGAGGACACCGCATAATCACTCGCTAGCATATGATGGGCTATATAACCCCGCTCCCTAAAAAACTGCACGAGCCCCTCCCAGGCCGACTGAGACCCGCCTATGAAATAAATTTTGTAATACTTTTCCCGACGCCGTCCAATCTCATAACAGACTCGCTTGAGTATGTAGGGGATGGAGTCCTCCTCATAACGGGGGAGTAGGATATTCTTGGCATTATACTCTCGATATATGCTAAAGGAGTGCGGAATCTTTTGACTGAAAAAGAGCCATAGATCCAGCCGTTTTTCGCTCTCCAGGAAATTGAAGTCGTAATGTACCTTCGGCGCGAGACTGTCGCCATCGATGACGACTAATACCCGCCTTTTATTGGGTTTAGGTTTCTCCATAAGGCAAATTTATAGACAAGTCATAACTCCATTCGCGCAGTCTGCTGATAGATTGACGCCAATCTCGTGCTACTTTTACATATAGTTCCAGATAGACGCGCTTTCCAATAAGGTCCTCTATTTCTCTTCTGGCAGAGGTGCCAATTTTTTTTATCATTTTTCCTTCTTTTCCTATGACTATAGGTTTGTGGCTGGGCTTTTCGACAAAGATGGTAGCCGAGATGTGGTCCAGGTCTGGTCCTTCTCGGTAGTCTGTGATGACTACTTCGGTGCCGTAGGGAATTTCTTCTTGGAGGTGAAGGTACAGCTGCCTTCGAATAATTTCCGCTGCGAAAAAGCGAAGGGGTTGTGTGGTAACCTCCGTCGGGTCATACAGGGGAGGGCTAGGTGGCAAGTTCTCAAAAATCGCTTCCAATAGAGGCTCAAGGGAGTCCGTCAAAGAGGCGTGTAGCAGAGCCTTAGGTGCGTAAGGCGTGGCCCATGGCGTCACTTCCTGACGAAAAAGGTCTCGTTGAGCTGGGCCTAGCTTGTCAAGATGGGTCAGGGCTATGAGTAAGGGCTTAGTTTGTGACGCTAAGAGATGATGTACGGCTTCCGGTAGGGTTGGGAGCCTGGGAGCCGCTAAAACGAGGAGCCAGAGGTCGGCGGCGCGTGCAGTTTTCAGGCTATGGTTCTGCAGGGCTTGATGCCAGGCGTTGCGTGGCCGCTCTATCCACCCGGGCGTGTCTAAAAGGATAGCTTGGCCTTCTGGCCGCGAGACGATGCCCTGCAGAGTAAATCGCGTGGTCTGTGGCTTGGGGGTAACAGCCGCGAGCGATAACCCGACTAGGCGATTAAAGAGGGTGGATTTGCCAGCATTAGGTGCGCCTAATAGGGCCACAAACCCCGCCTTACTCTCCATAAATAGTGCGAAGCCGCTCTTCTAAGGCCGGTCCTCGAAGCCCTTTAGCCACAATTCGTCCTTCGGGATCAACGAGCACCGTATACGGAATGCCATTCACCCGATAAAGCTGGGCAGCTGCAGATTGCCAACCCTTGAGGTCGCTGACATGCACCCAGGTAAGCTTGTCTTGCTCGATAGCCCGTAACCAGGCTTCTCGCTGCTGATCGAGGCTGACCCCGAAAATCTCGAACCCCTTAGGGTGATACTTCTGATAGAGGCGAACGACATTGGGGTTTTCCATGCGGCAGGGGCGACACCAGCTCGCCCAAAAATCGATGAGAACCCAACGCCCCCGTAGCTCAGAAAGCTTGCGGACCTGCCCATCAGGTCCAGGTAGGACAATATCAGGCGCCGGTTGCCCTTTCCGCAGAGTCCCCTCCGCTTGCAAAAGGCCCTCCAGTTGGGCCTTTCGGTCGTCTTCTGCAAATCGCTTGATAAATAGTTCGGCTGCACTCATGAAGAGATCAGACCGGCCAGTCTGCTGGGCAGCTGCTAATAAGGCGACGATAGAGTTCTTTTGCACAGCCAAAGGTGCTTTCTGGAGAGCATCCCAGCGCATCAGGTAGCTCAGAAGGGAGTCCTCCGGCATCACAGCTAGAGCTACCTGCCAGGTATACTGAAACCGCCCAAAGAGCTCCGGTATGCTAGCCAGCCGTTCATCGCCCAAGGGAACAGCCGACCAGAGGTTACGTATTAGGTTTTCCCAAGTCGCTTGCGGAGAAGCACCTGGCACATAGTCTATGCCTTTGTAGAAGGGCGCATATAAGCGTACGGCCGGGTTGGTACTTTTAGCAGCCTGGATTATGAGACTGTCCATTTGCCTTTCTAAGGTCCTTTTGGTGAGCGTATCACCTGCTTGCTGCTGAAAAGCCTGAAAGAGCCTTGCTAGGGTCCGCTTTAGCGTCAGAAATTCAGCGGCTTCCTTAGCATTTTCGCAGGTGTAACGCTGAAATAGGTCCTGCACACTTCCCTTGATAATGGGCACTTCTTTAGCACTGAGATAGAAGAGATCACCCTCCTGTGGGGAGACGCCCCACCAATAAAAGCCCGGGGCCGGCCGTGGCCCGCTAAAACTAAATTCCCCTTCTTGAACCGCAGCGCGTCCTACTATCTGCCAGCGTCCTGCATCCCACTGAAAGAGATATACCGAATCGCGGTTCAGTCCCGTAATTTCTCCCCTTAGATAAGTCGCGCCAGATTGGCAGCTGCTGATGCCCATGAGGGCTAATGCTGTAAACGCGAAACGAATCATGTTCTTAAGTCTCCAGTTTGAGTGAGATTGTTGGTGGATTCTTTTGATTTTTGTCTAAGGTGCCATTCTATAGCCATGGCTATTCCCCAGTGTAGGTAGACTAGGGCCGCCATTTTTCCATGATCCATGAAATTATTCACCACACCACTCAGGTAATAGGATAGTAAGGGTAAGCCGGCTAGAAGACCTGCCATCTGCTCCTCTCTGCTTTGAGCTTGTGCCACCAATCGATACGGATAATACAAGCTCACAAAATAAATAAGTACAAGCAGCCCAAATCCAATAAAGCCCATCTCGGCAGCAGCCGTGAGGTACTCACTATGAACGCCTGCAAAGCGCTCCTTGTACTTGCGAAATATAGCCCAGTATCGGGTCTTGCTCTTCTCGTAATGGTAATATTCTGCAAAGGTGCTCGGACCTATACCTGTGAAAGGGTGACTTATGGCTTGCTCGAGGGCTATCTGCCAGCGGTGGAGACGCCCAAGATTTGAGACATTGGACTCAACATTCGTAGAGCTAGCCAACATCTTGCCCAGGTCGCCACCTGCTTTGTAAGACATATCCTCTAATAGGGTCGCATTATTGATTGCATAAACTAAGCCTGCTGAGCCGCCTAGTAGGGTGATGCTAATCATCAAAAATCGAAATAAGGGAGTCTGCCTGTTTAGCCAACCCAATATCCAGGTTCCATTCAAAACTACAATCCCTACCAGCCAAGCAGCCCGGCTGTAAGCTAAAAACCACGCAACTGCTGTAACGATAGTCCCAACTATCACCCAAACTCCGCTTTCCCGCTTCTTATACCATAAGAGCACTCCGTAAGCAACTAGCATCCATAGAGTGAACGCACCATACACGGTATGCTCCCGAAAAAAGGGTGTGATGGCAATCATTGTCACTTCTTTACTTGCACCTAATAAAAGGTGTTCGACTATACAAAAAAATAGAACTACTATCAATAAAGGAGTTACGTATTCAGAATATATCCTTTCTATGGAAGTGGTTAGGCTATTCCGTAAGTACACGTATGACAGAAGGCCATATCCAAAAAAGTAAATTAGTTGAATGATAAAGTACTTTATCGAAATCTGTGGATTAGATGATAGCAAGCTGCATAGGAACATCCAGGCGAAGTAGGCCAGACTTATCAGACCGAGCCGCGTTTGGGAGGTTATCGTAGCAATCGAGCGGCCTGTAAAAAGTAGAGAAAGCACCAGGATAGGCGCCCAAAAGTCAGACGGAAAAAAGAATACAGTATCAGCGGAAAGACCTATTATATCCCCAGTAAGCACTTCACTGGAAAGCGGGATGGAGGCTATGGCTAATATCCATACAGCGTGGGGCGATCGGGTTAGCGCAAGGAAGCACCCAACAACCAGAAGTGCTAAGCCCAAGTAGGTGACAAGGTCGTAATAATTAATCGGCATGGCGAGTCGGATAAGAAGTTTCCACCTGGCCGGCCTGCAGGCGTCTGAGACGGCCCCGCAAAAGCTGGCGTCTCAGAGGCGAGAGGTAATCAATAAATAATTTACCCTGCAGATGATCATACTCATGCTGAATAATGCGTGCCACGATACCGTGGTAAGTGACCTCATAAGGCCCGCCCTCTAAGTCCCAGTAGTGCAGACGAATCGCTCTAGGCCGATAGATGGTTTCTCGAATGCCTGGCATGCTCAGACACCCTTCCTCATGGGGCACCTGAGTCGGATCGTAGTCGAGTATTTCTGGGTTGATAAAGACACCGCGGAAAGGCGGCTCTCCCGGGTCTTGTAAGGGTTCTGCATCTACCACAAAAACCTGAAGCGATACCCCAATCTGCGGTGCTGCTAAGCCTACACCATCCGCCGCCCGCATGGTATCCCATAGATTCGTGATGAGTTGGGGAAGTTGCGGATCCCGTAAATCAGCAGGTCTGGCTTTCTGCCGCAAAACAGGAATCCCGTACAGGACGATCGGGACTACCATGAGCCTTTACGTAGCAGGTATGCCTGCAAAATTACGACGGCGCTGGCTTCATCCCAAGTGCCTTTTTTGTGGCGTTGGCGCCGTGGTTGCTGGCGCACCCAGTACCCCGCTTCCACAGTCGAGAGCCGCTCGTCAATCAAAACAACCTTCTTTTCTGGGAAGGACTGTCGAAGCCACCGACATAAACCCTCTACGTGCGGCGTTGTGTCCGTAGGCGCGCCGCTGAGTTGTCTCGGATAGCCTACCACGAAGGTGGCCACTTCCGAGGCTAGGGCTGCTAAGCGAGCCCGCAGCTCTGACGTGGCTACCGTCTCTAAGGGCAGGGCTATCCGCTGCTCCGGATCAGTCCATGCCAAGCCCGTTCGCTTAAGGCCAAAATCTATCGCTAAGGCCCGCACCCTCTACCGCGTTACGAGGAAGCGAACCAGTTGCAGGCTCCCGTCTTGCAGTTCAAACACCGCCTGATAAACACCCGGTTCCAGGCCCAACTGCTGGAGTGCTAACGGCGTCGGGGACCAAATGGTGGCAATCTCCCGCAAACCATCCCACACGGATACCCGCACCACCTCCTCTGCTGTGAAGATATACGGCGCGCTGCTGCCAGAGCCGCCCAGCCTTACCCGCGTTGTGCCGTCCCCGCCGTAGTAGACGATCGCACTCCGCGCTACCTCGCCCCGCAAGCTAGTATGGGCAAGGTAGTAGTAACCGCGGGCGGGCAGAGACGTCTCGCCTGCCGCTGGCAAACCGGCTCGCACCAGCACTGCCCCAGTGCCCCCCTCAGGCTGGTACCACAGTTCCAGCGGTCCGGCCACCTCCATGGCTCGCCAGCGAAGGCGCCCCCCTTCTACGACTACTTCCGCCCAGACAACCGGCAATGTCGTGACAGGCGGAATCGCACACGTATTACTAGCATTACCTAACGAGACGCCATTCGAGCCGCCGCCACTGTAGTAGCACGCACTTGTAGAGGGATTGACACCATTTTGACCTTCTGTAAGACCTATGCAAATGCTGGGGTCAATCAGAAAGTAATTCCCATCTGCCCCTGTGAGGCTGCCCCGGTAATTCACGGTCATGGAGCAGGCCGGCATCCCCGTAAAGGCAATGCGCGTACGACGATTTTGGGTAGTAGAGGGCGTATTGAGGTAGCGGCCCTGCCCGTTAGTGTTATTTGTGAAGAGCACGTAGACCGTGCCGGCTCCGCAAAAGCTAGAAAGGTTGGGAAGCGTAGTCGGAATCCCCGCGAAGACAATAATAAAACTCCCCGCTGGGATCGTCGTATTTGAAGGTGGGCAGGCATAGGTAGTACCGGCACAGGCGCTGGCATTCATACTGGTGATGGTGGTTACATCACAGGTCCAGGTATAGGTGCAGGTGTAGCAGACCCAGCGCGTGGGCGAGTCATTGTCTAAACTGGCACTATTGGGATAAACCGGAAAAGAGACATTGAGGTCATTGATATTGAAGCTAATGGGCGTAAAGAAGATGAGGTGCTCATTGAGCCCTTCCTCTGTGCCTGCCCCACAGGCGTCGAACATAACATATCGTAAGTAGGGGCAGCTTTGGGCAGAAACGGCTATAGGAAGCAAGCCTAAGAGGAGCAGACTTACTTTTTTCATGGTGCAAAGATACTGATAAAATATTAAACTAGCGTTAGGGGCCTTTCCGAGAGTATAGCCA
>CAZAXD010000019.1:0-39217 GCA_964489015.1 uncultured Sphingobacterium sp.
ATAGACGTAACCAGACCCGCCCACCTTGGCTTGATCGAGTATAATCCCATTGGCAGCATATAGCGTGATCAAAGCATCTGATACCAACCGCCCTGTCTTGGCATCCAAGAGCGCGGCCCACACCTCCTCAGCCCCTACCCGTGCTAAAAGGTAATACGGTGAAACGAAAAACCAAGTTTGTAATAAGTCACCTTGCGACTGGAGCTGAATAAAGTATAAACCTGGCTCTAAGTCTCGGCCAATCGCATAAATCGTCGTCCCGCTCTCTACTCGTACCTTCGGGAGCGCGGCAAGCGGAAGCCCCCCTTGCACCACTGGCTCTCCATAAGCACTTACCCCACCACAGACCCCCTCCCAGTAATAGCCCAAGTCCATATTGTGTAGAAAGAGGCGAGCATTTTGCGGTAAAATGCGCCATAATTCTAAGTGAACCTCCTCAATGGCCTGACCCATTCTAATATGAAGGCCCTGGCCTGGGGAAACGTAATGAATATCCGCATTAGCCCAGCTAAAAACCTTTGGAGAAGGAATCTGGATTTGAAGCGTCTCTGGCCGGGCTAAGCCATCTGCATCCCCAGGGTAACCCGCCCGGAGGATGAGCGTGACGGGTCCGGATTCAGTAGCAGACAGCGCTAGCCGTACATCCAGTAAGCCAATGCTCACCTCTGGGCTAAGGACCCTACCCTGGCTAAAAAGCTGACAATAGCGCTCTACGGTCTGGGCATCAGCCAGCAAGCGGCGATTACCCCTTAGCCGAATCGTGGGCCTACCATTCTCCCAGCTAGCTTCGACATGACGAATAGCGTAGCCTGAATAGGTCCCAGCAGCCAATCTCCCCTCATAGAGCTTTGAACTGGCGGCCGTCTGGATACACACACGCCCTTCCCGAGCGGTTGAAGGTCCCACGGCCAAAAACTCACGCTCACCGAGCTGACGGATTGCTGCAGCTTCTGCTCCGGCCCACTTTACCTGAAAAGCCTCTGGCGTGGTCCCTGCTGCATTGACGGCGAAAACCACAGCGGGCTGCTGACGATCGCCCTCCACCCAAAAGTAATCGCTTTCCACCGCTAAAACCTCAAGGGGGCTTGTGCTGAACGAAGCCCTGCCAGTTGCCGCGCCCTTCGCCCGAACGGTGTAGCGCTGAGCCGGGGCTAAAGGCTCCGCTAAGTATAAAAGCCAAACCAGCCCCGCCTCATCTTGTTTCTGCACGTAGCTGACCGAAATCGCTGGCTCTAGTGTGAAGGTGGGCTTGCTCTTTGGCGCCTCCCGGAAACGCACCCCAATCACACGCGCACCGGGAGGGATTCCAGCGCGCGCACCAATGACTTCCAGGGATGAGGCACTTCGCCATAGCCACCAAAACAACAAACCAGCCAATATTACTACAGCACCTAACGTGAGCCAGCGAACCCGTCGCATAGCCTGAAAGTACGTAAAAAAATTACTTTCCTATACTTTGGAGCGTGACCTAGTCCCACACCTCATACTCCCAAACCGCTGTGATGTAGTAGTTGATGTCCTCGATGCGATCGCTATTATTGCCGCGTTTGACCAGACCTAAGGATAGAAGGCTCCCTTTACTGAAGCTGTATCCTGTCGACGGGAGAGTACTCTCTGCGTAACCACCGTCGTTTAGGTTAATGACGCTGCCAGTGTAATCATAATCCGTGCCATTGACCCGGAGGCGCAGCACGCAGAGAATATCGGGGTTAGCACCGCCATTCTGGTTGATGGCCACGATCTCCTTTACAAGGCGACCATTATAGGGCGCTACCCAGGAGCAGCGAAAATCTGGCACACCGCAGTCTATACAGTCATCCTCTCCGTCCCCATCCGCCGAAGGAAGCCAGAGTACTTGTTGGGTCCCATTATTAGGGAGCCAGCCTGAGCCGACGTTGACAGTATGATATGTGATATGTCGGAAGCGGCCGAAGATATTCCCATTTTCATCGATGGGCATGCGCTCGGCATTGTTTGTGCGGAATCGGAGCGGTCGAGCATCCGTCGTGCCGATAAAGTGATTATTAGGGTCTATTCCACTATTACCCACTAGGAGCCAGGCTATGGCATTGAGCGAGCCAAATGTGTTATTGCCGAGCAGGACATCACCAGGGTTTCCAGTAAAATTCGTAATACCGAGGTTGCCAAGGTTGTCGGTGCGCAGAAGAGCGCCATTAGGACCAGAGGGATAATTAGCCAAGCGGACTGTGCCGGTAGTGTGCAACTGAGCCGTCGGATTGGCCGTGCCGATACCGACACTACCCTCGATGATGGCACCGTTTGCCGGTGCGGCAGCGGCAGCAAAGCCCGCACCTATGCTCAGATTCCCGCTAATACTTAAGCGACTACCCGGATTCGTCAGACCGATCCCGACATTCTACCCCCATACGAGCGCTGCAGCAGCCAAACCAAAGGTAAATTGATAGGGTCTCATACGCTCTTTTTGCAAATCTAAAACAAAGATGTCGAGATTATGCCAACCCTCACTTATCCAGTTAGCCCAGGCTACCTCGAAGGGAGTTAGTTAAGGCGTGGCATAATTACTAATCAGGAGCTCATGTACTTTGCCTCGGCGATCGGATCGGGCGTTGATAGTGCGGCTAGCCCAGACGGTTTCTAGGCGGAAGGGGACATCCGCATAAAGCGCATGAATAAGCGGCACATCGGCATTGAAGACCAGGACATAGACACCGTTTTCGCTAAGCTGCCGGCAAACCTCTCGCAAGTTGCCTTGGTCCAAGGGGGTAAAGCCTGCCGGCTGATACGCTGTAAACGAGGCTGTCGGGGAAAGGGGCACGTAAGGTGGATCAAAGTAGACCCAATCCCCAGCCTGCGCCCGCCCTAAAACCGTCTCATAAGAAACCGCCAAAAGTTCCACGTTTTGCAGGGCCTTGGAGACGGCCCAGAGATTCTCGGGATCGGCATAAACGGGGCTTTTATAGCTACCGAAGGGCACATTAAAGCGGCCTTGGCGATTGACGCGGTAAAGGCCGTTGTAGCCGGTTCGATTGAGGTAAATCAGCCGGGCGGCGCGCTCAGCCCGCGAAAGCTGCCAGGGGTCCTTAGCGCGCAGCTCGTAATAAAAGCCCTTCTCATGCGGAAAGCACTGGAAGAGCGATAGCACCGCCTGCGGCTCGTCGCGAATGGCAACGTACGTATCGATAAGCTCGGCATTGAGGTCAGAGAGGATGGCTCGGCGTAGGAGCCCTTCCCGGCATAGCGCAAAGAAAAGCACCCCTCCACCCAAAAAGGGCTCGTGGTAGACACCAAACTGAGCGGGTCGCCGCCGCAAAAGCTCCGGAATGAGTTGCCCCTTCCCACCAGCCCATTTGACAAAAGGGCGAGGCACCGGGAGACGACTCATAAGCCAAAGTAAAGTCGGAGCCACTCCTCTAGCTCCGAAAACCACACGACCTTTCCGTCGACATAAGGTAGCCCTTCATGTGGGATGAAAAGCCTTCCCCATCTATGACCACGATTCCTGGGATAGGCCAGTATTGAATATCCTGAACTAGCGCAGGTATTTTTTCTTCAGCGGTGCCGGGCGTTGCTTGATATTTACATTCTATGCCTAACCGCTTATTTGTTCGTTCATCGACCAAAACTACATCAATGAAACGTCGCTGCCCCCACAAACGCCTAGCCGCTTTGACCTCCGTCTGGGCTCTTAGCCCCAAAACTCGGGCTAATTCTACCACATGCTGTTTTAATTCGTCACCACTCTTGAGGGCTTTCCCTTTTCCTGGCATAGAGGCCGGTTTGAATGCGAAAATACACATCCTTATTGAGTCAAATTGAGATTCGGGCATGTAGAAAACCTGAGATCTATCCACAATCAAGATAACTAAGCCATTGTTAGTCGTAGAAGGGTGATCTCTGGCCAGATGCCAAGCCGTGCAGGAAGCCCTACATAGCCTAGCCCCCGATTGACGTACAAGGCTTGCGTGCCTACTTGGTGGAGGTCCGCCCAGTAGGTATAGAGCCAGCCAGCAGGGCTCCAGTGGTAACGTCCCCACTCTATGCCCATCTGCAGGCCATGGGTGTGCCCGCTCAAGGTAAGCGCTATGGGGCGCCGGCCGAGAACCTCATGCTCCCAATGCGTGGGATCATGAGACAGAAGCACCGTGCAGGCCCCTTGTGGTACCGAAGACATCGCCTTATCGAGGTCTCCATACTGCTGGCGTCGCCGCCAATAGCTCCAGTTACCGGTGCCCACGAGGTAAATCGTCTCACCGCCGATGGTGAGGGGATGAGCCGTATCCTCCAGAAGCTTAAAGCCCGCTTGGGCAATCCACGTACGAAGGCGCTTTTGATCAGCCGCTTTTTCTGAAGGAGAAGACCAGCGAGCGTAATCGCCATAGTCGTGATTGCCGAGCACGGCCCACTGACCGAGCGGGGCAGACAGCTGAGCCAAAGCGCCCACAAAAGGTTCTAGCTCCCCCGCATACACGTTGACCCAATCACCCGTAAAGCAGAGAAGGTCAGGCTGAAGGCCCTGGATCAGGGCCCAAGCCTCATCGAGGCGGCGGGGGTTACTATAAAAAGAGCCAGCATGTAAGTCAGACAACTGTACGAGCCGTAGCCCTTCAAAGGCTGGGGGAAGGCCTTGAACGGGGACGAGCCTTTCGACAATGCGGAAGCGATATCGGCCCACCCAGAAGCCGTATCCGATCAGCGCAACTGGCGCAGTGGCTAAGAGCCCGGCACCCGCTTTTAGCAAAGCCCGGCGAGCCGGCGAAAGAGGCTCCGTTTCAGACCTCCTCGGAAGCGGTACCACTAGTCCCCATAGGCCAGCACCGAGCTTCGCTAAGGTCAGCATCAGCCAGACCGCAAAAAGAAGGCCAGCTACCTGACCTAAAAGTATTTTAGTCTGGAGCGCCTGAGCTGCTAGCGCCCCAAGGCCCCACATCACTAGGAAAGCTAGCAACACCCCCACGGTAATCCAACCCATCCATCGGCGCCATAGCCCTAATCGCCTTAGTCCATGATAGCCCCCCACTTCTGCTACAAGCCATATCGATAATAGAAATAACCAGCGCATGTCTTTCATGAAAGATGGCGCAAGAGGTCTTCTCGAAGGGTCTCGTATTCGACTAAGGAAAGCTTCCCCTCCTGATAGCGCTCGTATAACAAATCTATGGTACGCATCACTTCATCTCGCAAGGCTAGCCACTGGATACTAGTTCGGTCTAAACCCGCATAAAGCTGGCGCACACCTTCTAATAAATCATCTTTAGGGGCCTGAATGATGAGCTCAAACACTTTTTGCATGATTTCGGTTGCCACGGGCTGGCCAAGCTCCATCCGGTGCTGTATCATGCGGCCCAGTTGACTCAGCTCAATCACAAGTCGGGAGCCCTGAATCACCGTCCCGCGCACATCTTCCAGCGGAAAGTAAGCCGTCGCATCATAAAAGTGGGTATCTGTAAAGAGTACTTCGTGACCCCCAAAGAGTCTTTCATGATGATAGAAGGCCACGACCTCAGCTGGACTGGTAATGTGCGGATAACGCCCAAGCAGACGACCCACTAAAGAGCTAGGGAGCTTAGGATAGCGGTAAAAGCCTAAAACAGGATTCTCAGGGAACTTGCGCAGCAGAAGAGCACGGTAGCTTCGCACCAAACAAAGATACGGGGCTTTTTGGGCTAAAATCGCTTTCTTTGCGCATGGCTTGGATCGTCGATGTACGAGCTCGGCAGATTCTCGACTCACGCGGCTATCCCACCGTAGAAGCAGAAGTCGTCTTAGACACAGGGCACATAGGCCGAGCGGCCGTGCCCTCTGGCGCCTCTAAGGGCTCTTATGAGGCGCTAGAGCTGCGTGACAAGGACGAGCGCTACTTTGGCGGCAAAAGCGTCCGGCAAGCTGTTCAACATGTCATCGACGAGATACGCCCTGCTTTATTAGACTTCTCGGCTTTAGATCAAACCGGCGTCGACCAGCGTCTTTTAGAGTTAGATGGCACTCCGAATAAATCTCGCTTGGGGGCTAACGCCATCTTAGCGGTATCGCTAGCCACAGCCCGAGCCGCCGCCGCCGCCCTCGATCTCCCCTTGTACCGGTACATTGGCGGCCTCTGTCCTATGCGCTTACCTGTCCCTTTGCTCAACATCCTCAATGGCGGCAAGCACGCTGATAATCCACTGGATGTGCAAGAGTTTATGATCGCCCCCATTGGCGCGGATACCTTTCAGGATGGCTTAGCGTGGGCCTTTGCCGTGAGCAGCGCTCTCAAGGATATCCTCAAGCGGCAAGGCCTGGGGGTTAGCGTCGGGGATGAAGGCGGCTTTGCCCCCCAACTCCGAAATAACATCGAGGCCATCGAACTCCTCCTCCTGGCTATAGAAAAGGCTGGCTTTACCCCGGGCCAAGATATCGCCCTGGCTCTCGACGTAGCGGCTACCGAGTGGTATGACCCGCAAAACCACACCTATCGCCGCTTCAAGTCTACGGGCGAAACCCTCTCCAGCGAAGAGCTAATCAGCTTATGGGAAAAGTGGACGCAAAACTATCCCATCTTCTCCCTGGAAGATCCCTTGGCGGAGGATGACTGGGAAAGCTGGGCGGAACTGACCCGCCGGATTGGCTCTCGGGTACAGCTTGTGGGCGATGACCTCTTTGTAACGAACCCCGATCGCCTTCAACAGGGGATTCAAGGCCATGTCGGCAATGCTATTCTCATCAAGCTCAATCAAATCGGGACCCTGACGGAGACGCTGTACGTCATCCAGCTAGCCCAGCGACACGGCTACAAAACTATCATTAGCCACCGCAGCGGCGAAACGGAAGACACCTTCATCGCGGACCTGGCTGTAGCGGTCGGCGCCGATCAAATCAAAACCGGTGCCTTGGCCCGTACCGACCGAACCGCTAAGTACAATCAGCTCCTTCGCATCGCAGAAGATCTCGGTTCTCAGGTACCGTATGGCCTCTACACCTAAAATCCCCTCGAGGAAGCTCCTCAACCCCTATTGGTGGATCACGCTCATAGCACTGCTGTGGCTGCTCTTCATTGATAACTA
Source organism: uncultured Sphingobacterium sp. (assembly GCA_964489015.1). Taxonomy (GTDB): domain Bacteria; phylum Bacteroidota; class Bacteroidia; order SpSt-205; family SpSt-205; genus JAPYWM01. The sequence continues at coordinate 7,023 of CAZAXD010000019.1, forward strand.
TAACTGGATAGCCCAATGGCGCTTTGGCCAGCGCCTAGCTCAAATGGAAGCGCAATACCAGTTTTACGAGCAGGAAATAGCCCGCCTGCAAACCGAGGCTCAGGCCCTCAAGCAAGACCGGTACACCCAAGAAAAATACGCCCGGGCGCACTACTGGGTTCACCGGCCGGATGAGTGGCTTTTCATCCTGGCTTCTTCTGATCAGCCTTGAACGGTCACGCTCCCTACCGCATCAGCCCCCTAACCGCCATACACACTAAGTCACCGGGCCCACTTCTCCACATCTCAGTTTTTCCACATTAAAGTTAACACCATCCAAACGGTTAAGGTCCCCCATATCGTTATTTTGGGTGTATGGCCACGCGCACGTACACCTTTGGAGGACGCCAGTTTGTTCTCGATGTCGATAAAGCCGAGCAGGCTATCGCCGAAAAGCGAATCATCAACGGCCGCATAACCATGGCGTTTAACCTTCTCCCCCTCAAGTATCCTTGGGCTTATGATCTCTACCGAACTATGAAGGCCAATCACTGGGAGCCCGAAGATATCCCCATGAATAAGGACGTAGCTCAGTGGAAAGGGGACGAGGTTACGGAGATCGACCGCTGGATCATTCGCATGGCAGTGGGCTACTTTTCGGCAGCAGAAGGCATCGTTGGCGATAATATTATTCACGTCGTGCGGGAGCTTGTCACTGCCAGTGAACTCAAGCTCGTCCTGGGCCGTCATGCTCACGAAGAGAATGTACATGCAGACTCGCTTTTGTACATGATCTCATCGCTGGGCATTGATCCCTATGAGTGTGAAGCGATGTTTATCGATATACCGACGATTCAGACTAAAAACGCTTTTGTCACCCGTATCTCCCACGCGCTGCGACGCGACCTAGATCTGACCCAAACGGCCAATAAACAACTCCTTGCCAAAAACATCTTCACGTTTGGTCTCGTCATGGAAGGCACGCAGTTTTATGGTCTCTTTGGCATGGTGCTAAGCCTATACCGACAAGGAAAATTTCCGGGCATTGGTCAAATGTTTCGCTACACATTACGGGACGAAAGTAATCACATCGAGCTATTCCGCCGGCTTTCATTAGAGCTTATCTCGGAGAATCCGGATATTTGGACGCCGGCGTTTCAGGAGGAGCTTCGCCAGACCATGGCCGAGGGCGTGCAGCTCGAAATAGACTTTATTCGGGACTGCCTGCCGCTGCCGGCTATCGGGCTCAAACCAGAGGAGTTTATCGAGTACATTCGGTACATCTCCAATCGTCGCCTACAAAGCGTCGGGCTGGAGCCGCTCTTCCCTGGCGCGCAAAATACCCTCCCCTGGTTGGCCGAGCTCATGGATATTCGCAAAGAGCAAAACTTCTTTGAGGGTCGCGTGACCGAATATCGCAAGACCTCGGCTCTAGCACCTGTCAATGATGACGAACTCTAATGCCTATGGATACGAATCTCAGCTTAGCTAAGTTAGAAGAGAGCATTCAGTGGGCGCAGCGCTTGCCCTTGGGCCTGCCGGGGGCATCGGCCTGGGGGCTCTTGACGAGCTTTCCGCGTGAGCTTGCCGCTGGTGAAGTACCCAATTACTTTCAGGCCGACCCGTATATGACCCTTCTAGCCCGGGCTTGGCTAGCCACGCGCCTGGAAGAAAAGCCGGACTATGACCAACTGCGCCGACTGATCGAAGGATGGATGCGACCCCTGATCGATTACTTAGAGCAACTCCCTTCTACTGCAAAGCCCACAGAAGCGGATCTCATAGCACTCTTGGCCAAGACCCTTTTTACACAGGGATATGATCACGTGGCTTATGCTTTTCTACTCCTTCGAGCGCGGGAGCATTTGCCGGGACCCGAGCTTAATTATGCACCTTTTGTTCGGCGCCGCACAGGTCAGATCGTACCTTGGCTCCCCCAAAAAATCGAAAAGGCCCTTGAAAAGGTCTTTCGTGCTACCCAAAAGCCGGCTACGCTTATCCCTACTCTCGTCGAGGAGATCTCGGAACGGATCTTCCTGCTAGGGCGTACGATCGTCGACCTAGAGGTCATCCAAGACCTAGTACTCGAAGGGCTTCTCCTCAAGGAGTGCTGGGAAGTCGCCCGGGCTTATGCGCTCTACCGCGCAGAAAGGGCCCAAGAGCGACTAGAAAATCTACTTCGCCGTCCCATTCAGATAACCTTCCTGGAAGTAGCCGAACCGAATGGATCTATCACCTTTTGGGATGGTGAAGAGCTTCGAGCCCGCTTGCACTTTAGTCTGGAAGGCCTCGACCTCAATCTCTCGCCTACCCAGATCGAAGCTGCCCTCCGTAAAAGTCTCTACAGCGGTATTTCCCGCACTAGCCTCCAAAAAACCATTATCCTCAATGCCAAGGCCCTCATGGAAATGGACGCGGATTTTTCACGGTTAGCAGGGCGCATGCTACTGACCTATATTTATGAGGAGACCTTGGGCTGGAATATCCTACGCCATGGCGAGGCAGAACTGCAAGCCTTCCACCAGCGAGGGCTTAGGCCGTATTTGGAGCGCGGCGTAGCGATTGAACGGTTAGACCCTGCTTTATTAGAATTTGACCTCGAGCGGTTAGCGGAGGCGCTTGACCCTAAGTATGACAAGGACTTTACCTATCTGGGTATCCAGACGCTCTACGACCGCTATCTAATCATGGACAAGACGGCGCCGACTCCACGCCGCATCGAAGCACCTCAGTTTTTCTGGATGCGGGTCGCGATGGGGCTGCACCTCCGAGAAAAAGAAGACCGAGAAAGCCATACACTTCGCTTGTACGATCGGTATCGGCGACGCCTCTTTTGCTCGTCGACGCCGACACTATTCAATAGCGGTACAACGCGGCCCCAACTCTCCTCCTGCTATCTCTATAAAGTCGACGACACCATCGAGTCCATCATGCTGCGTGGCATTGCTGAAAATGCGTTTCTCTCTAAATGGGCAGGGGGCTTGGGCGGCTCTTGGACAGCTGTGCGCGGTACAGGTGCTTATATCAAGGGCACCAATGGCGAAAGTCAAGGCGTCATTCCCTTCCTCAAACTCCACAATGATCAGCTGGTAGCCGTCAATCAAGGCGGTAAACGTGCCGGCTCCGGCTGCGCTTACCTCGAGGTCTGGCACAATGACATCTTTGACTTCCTCGAACTGCGCCGAAATACAGGCGACGAGCGGCGACGCACCCACGACCTCAATACCGCCTGCTGGATACCGGACCTCTTTATGAAACGCGTTGAAAACCGGCAGCACTGGACCCTCTTCCGCTCTAATGAAGTGCCTGACCTTCACGAGCTATACGGAAAGGCCTTCGAAGAGCGGTATGAATATTATGAAAAGCTGGCCGAGGAAGGCAAACTATGGTCCCAGAAAATCGAGGCTATTGAGCTCTGGAAGCAAATGCTGCGTATGTTGTATGAAACCGGGCATCCGTGGATTACCTTCAAGGACCCCTGTAACCTCCGCAGTCCCCAGGACCATGTCGGCGTCATTCATTCGTCTAACCTCTGCACAGAAATCACGCTGCCCACGTCCGAGACCGAAACGGCTGTTTGCAATCTAGGCTCGATCGTACTGGAAAACCACCTACGTGCGGATGGCTCTTTAGATTGGGACCTTTTGCGGGAGACCATCCGCATCGCTGTACGAGCTTTGGACAATGTGATTGATATCAACTTTTACCCGGTCGAGCCGGCTCGACGGTCCAATCTACGGCACCGGCCGATTGGGCTCGGTCTCATGGGATGGCATTACCTCCTCATGGCCAAGGGCATTCCTTTCGACAGCGATGATGCGGTCGAGCTTGCGGATGGGCTCATGGAGCGCATCGCTTATGAAGCGTACGAAGCCTCAAGCGATCTAGCGGCAGAGCGAGGCGCCTACGAGACGTTTCCAGGCTCTAAGTGGGATCGTGGCCTTTTACCACTAGATACGCTCGACATCCTGGAAGCAGAGCGCGGCCTCCCGATCCAGGTTCCACGCACAAGCCGACTTGACTGGGCCCGCTTACGCGAAAAAATCCAGCGCCAAGGCATGCGAAACTCTAACGTCCTCGCTATCGCCCCCACCGCCACGATCTCAAACATCATGGGCAGCTCTCCCTCTATCGAGCCCCTTTACAGCAATATGTACGTCAAAAGTAACCTATCCGGTGATTTTGTCATTCTAAACCCCTACCTGGTCCGCGAGCTCAAAGCCAGGGGACTCTGGACCGAGAAAATACGCAAAGAGCTCAAATACTTTGATGGCGATTTGTCCCAGGTTCAAGACCTGCCCAGTGACCTTGTAGCCCTGTATAAGACGGCGTTTCAGATTCCTTATCAGCGTCTCATCGATGCTGCAGCTCGTCGCCAAAAGTGGATTGATCAAGCCCAATCGCTCAATCTCTTTTTAGCGCATCCGGATATGAAGCAGCTTAGCCACATGTACCGCTATGCCTGGCATACAGGCCTCAAAACGACTTACTATCTCAGGACCCTGGGGGCTTCCGCTATCGAAAAGAGTAGTGTCTCCCGCTTTGAGATGAGTGAAAATCCGCCGGCGGCTACCTGTCGCTGGGATCCCTCCAAGCCCGCTGAAGAGTGTGAGTCTTGCCAATAATTAGCAGTTCGACTAATTTGCGTACCTTTAAGGCCAATATGCCCATTTTACATGGAAGCACGGTAAGCGTGCATTATAAGCTATCTAACAGCGAAGGCGTGCTTTTGTATCAAAGCGAAGAGCCCCTTACTTTTACGATCGGGGAAGAGGACATTTTGCCAGCCTTTCAGCAGCACATTTTAGGACGAGAGGTCGGCGACGTGGTGGAATTTGTGCTGACGCCCGAAGAGGCTTATGGCCTTTACCAGCAGAAGTGGGTCATTACGCTCAGCCGTAAGCAGCTAGAAGGCGAAGGGGAAGACATCACGCCCGGTCAAACGCTCACCCTATACACGCCCGACGGGCAAAGTGTACTGGTGACCGTACTCAAAGCCGACGAGGAGACCATCACAGTCGATGCCAATCATCCTTTAGCGGGACAGACGCTTCACTACCAGGTCGAGGTTTTAGCGGTATCGTAGGTATGGGAGGCGGTTGGCAAACCTTACCGCAGCTAGCAGCCTTATCGACCAAGACCACGGCGCTCAAGATTGGGGTTCCTCGTGAAAGGCACTTGCAGGAGCGGCGGGTAGCCCTGACCCCCGCTGCGATCCAAACGCTCATCGCCCGCGGTCACCAGGTCTATATTGAGCACCGCGCCGGCGAATATGCAGCCTTTCCCGACAAGGCCTACAGCGAAGTAGGAGCCGTCCTTACGTACTCACCCGAAGACCTTTACCAAGAAGCGGACTACATCGTCAAGATTACCCCCCTGACTGAGCGCGAGATCGAATTATTACGCCCCAAGCAGGTGATCTTTTCGGCTGTGCATTTGGGTTCGTTGACGCCAGACCTTATCCAAAAGCTCCTGCGCAAGAACATCACCGCAGTGGGGTACGAATTTCTACAAGCGAAAGATGGGAGCCTCCCCATCATGCGCATCATGAGTGAGATCGCCGGATATGCCAGCATTCAGATTGCGGCAGAGCTTTTGGCGCAGGAGGGGCGGGGCATGCTACTTGGCGGCATCACGGGCGTACCCCCAGCCCGAGTCGTGATCGTAGGCGCGGGGACTGTAGCCCTGCACGCTTGTCGAGCCGCTATCGGCTTAGGTTGCTCCTTGACAGTGCTTGACGAAGAAGTCTACCGGCTACAACGGCTCAAAGCGCTTCTCGGACATCAAGCCCTCGCCACGGGACTAATCCAGCCAGACTTACTCTATGAGCTCTTACCCCAAACCGATGTGCTCATCGGCGCCCTCTACCGAAAGGGCTCTGCGGCCCATCTCGTGGTTACTGCTGACATGGTAGCCCGCATGGTCGAAGGCAGCGTCATCATTGACGTTGCGATCGACCAGGGCGGCAATATCGAGACAAGTGTACAAACGACCCACGACTTGCCCACCTTTGCCAAATACGGCGTCGTGCACTACTGCGTACCGAATATCCCGTCTCGTGTCGCCCACACGGCTTCGATTGCCCTCAGCAATGTGCTCTTACCGATCCTCTTACGGATTGGGGAATACGGCGGCTTGCGCCCTCTGGTAGCAAGCGGGCACATGATCCGCAGCGGCGTCTACATTTACCAAAATCATCTTACTAATCACACCTTAGCTCGCCGATTTGGCCTCGAAGCGTTAGATATCGAACTGCTGGTCATATGAGTGAGAGTGAGCTTTCGCATGTAGATTACATAGCTGGGGTCCCGCCTTTTTTGCGGGGCCCCTATGCGAGCATGTACCTAGGCAAGCCCTGGACGATTCGCCAATATGCGGGCTTTTCTTCGGCGGAGGAAAGCAATGCCTTTTATCGAAAGGCCCTGGCCGCTGGACAGACTGGCTTATCAGTGGCCTTTGACCTGCCGACGCATCGGGGGTACGATTCGGATGATCCCCGCGTGATCGGCGATGTGGGTAAAGCCGGCGTCGCCATCGACACCGTCGAAGACATGAAGATCCTCTTTGCCGGTATCCCCCTCGACCAGGTCTCCGTCTCGATGACCATGAATGGTGCCGTTATCCCTATCCTAGCCTTCTTTATCGTCACGGCCGAAGAGCAAGGCGTCCCACCCCACAAGCTGTCCGGCACCATCCAAAATGACATCTTGAAAGAATTCATGGTGCGCAACACCTACATCTATCCCCCGGGGCATTCCATGCGCATCATCACGGACATTTTTGCCTACCTCTCGAAGCACCTGCCTAAGTTCAATTCCATTAGCATTAGCGGCTATCATATCCATGAAGCCGGTGCTACGCCCGATATGGAACTAGGCTTTACCCTGGCAGACGGCATAGCTTATGTACGGGCTGGCTTGGAAGCTGGCCTGGCCATCGATGACTTTGCACCGCGGCTAAGCTTCTTTTTTGCTATCGGGATGAACTTTTTTGCTGAGGTAGCCAAGCTTCGGGCTGCTCGGCTCTTATGGGCTGCCATCATGCGCGACCTTGGCGCCCAAAACCCAAAATCTCTAGCCCTCCGAACGCACTGCCAAACCTCCGGCTATAGCCTGACCGCCCAAGATCCCATGAATAACATCGCGCGAACCACTATCGAAGCATTAGCTGCTGCCTTAGGCGGGACGCAGTCCCTCCATACCAATTCCTTTGATGAAGCCTTGGCACTACCGACGGAGTTTTCGGCGCGCATTGCGCGTAATACCCAAATCTACCTTCAGAAGGAAGCCGGCATTTTGCGGCCGGTGGATCCCCTGGGCGGCGCTTATCACTTAGAGAAGCTAACACAGTCCATAGCCCAGAGAGCCCGCCAATGGATTGCGGAGATAGAAGCTTTAGGCGGGATGCCTGCGGCCATCGAAGCCGGCTGGCCACAGCTCAAGATTCAAGAGGCAGCGGCCCAGCGGCAGGTTCGCCTCGAAACGGGAGAAGCTATCTGGGTCGGGGTCAACCGCTTTCAGGTGCCGGACGCACCGCCCCCGCCTATCCTCAAGATCGACAACCGCGCCGTTCGTGAGCAGCAGATCGCTCGGCTCACGGCTGTCAAAGCCACCCGAAACCAGGCAGTCGTAGAAGCGGCGCTCGAACGTCTGTATCACGCCGCAGCCCACCAAACCGAAAATACCCTCGCCATCGCTATCGACGCAGCTCGTCACCGCGCCACGCTGGGCGAGATCTCAGCTGCGCTCGAGCGGGCCTGGGGACGCTACGAACCTACGGCTTCTATCGTCACCGGCGCTTACCAAGCGCATCTTCAAGCCGATCCCGAATGGCTGCGTTTGCAGGCGCGCGTCCAAGCGTTTATAAACCAGTGGGGGCGCCGTCCTCGTATCCTCATTGCCAAAATGGGGCAAGATGGCCACGACCGCGGCGCCAAGGTCGTCGCCTCCGGGCTCGTTGATATGGGCTTTGACGTAGATCTCGGCCCCCTCTTCCAGACGCCGGAGGAGGTCACGCGTCGCGCCATCGAAAATGACGTACATTTCATCGGTGTCTCCTCTCTGGCCGGGGCCCATGATACCCTAGTGCCTCTGCTCTTAGCCCTACTACGGCAGCACGGCTCTGGCCACATCCCCGTCGTCGTAGGCGGCATCATTCCCCCTGATGATATCCAACCGCTCTTGGCACAAGGCGTCAAAGCCGTCTTCCCCCCAGGGACCTCCATCTTAGCCATGGCCCACGAACTGCTCAACCTCTATGAAGGCGTGGATAGCTCAGTGGTGGAGCGATAAGGCCCTGCACCGCCTCCAAACTCAAACGGAGAAAGAGGCTCATCAGCAAAAAAAGCTGCTCCAAACCCTCCTGAAAAAGGGCGTCAAAACCCGCTTTGGCCAGGACCATCGGCTAGCAGAGGTGCATACCTATACAGAATTTTCTCAAGCAGTCCCCATCTACACTTACGAGCAGCTGTGGGATCGCTACTGGTCCCAGGCTTGGGCCGGCGTCCCTCATCAGACTTGGCCAGGTCTACCCCATTACTTTGCCAAGACCTCCGGCACTACCGCCGGCGCTAAGCTCATCCCTATCTCCGTGGACAGCGTGCCGACCCAAGTGCGGGGCGCTCGCTTGACCTTGGCGGCTTACATTCATCGCACACGCCAAACCGCCTTCCTAAATGGGCGCTGGCTCTTTTTGTCTGGCAGCCCTGCGCTGGAAAAAAGCCCAGCGGGTATTCCCTATGGCCGTCTCTCCGGCATCGTGCACCACTGGGTACCCCGTTATCTCACCCGAAACCGGCTTCCTTCCTTTGCGGTCAATACCATCGAAGACTGGCCTATCAAAGTGCAGGCCATCCTAGAAGAAGCTATCCCCCTTCCACTGACATTACTCTCAGGTATCCCGCCTTGGATCGTCCAGTTTCTAGAGCGCCTGGAGGCGCACACGAAAAAAACAACCTTGGAGGTATGGCCCCATTTGCAGGTATATGTTCATGGCGGGGTTGATTTTCGGCTGTACGAAGAGCGGCTCCGCGCCTATTTACCCGGCGTGGCTTTTATCGAAACCTTTCCCGCTTCAGAGGGCTTTTTCGCTTTTCAAGATACAGACACCGCTGAAGTAGGGCTCCGTTTGCTGGTAGACAATGGTGTCTTTTACGAGTTCATTCCGTTACAAGCCCTAAACCGACCCAATCCCCCCCGCTACCCACTTTGGGACGTGCAGGTCGGGGAACGGTATGCGATGATTATCACAACCAATGCAGGCTTGTGGGCTTATGACCTCGGGGATGTCGTGGAATTCACCAGCGTGGCACCGTATCGAGTACGAGTCGTAGGCCGGGTCAAAAATCATCTAAGCGCCTTTGGGGAGCATGTGATTGAATACGAGGTAGAGACGGCCATCGGGGCAGCCGCCGCAGCGACGGGGGCGCAGGTCCGCGAATACACGGTGGGGCCCTCGCTGGCGCCCCCCCGTCACGAATGGGTCGTAGCCTTTCAGCAGCCTCCGCAGTCCATCGAAGCCTTTCAGCAGCTCTTAGATCAAAAGCTGGCCCAGCTCAATCCCTACTACGCCGACCTTCGAAAGGGCGCGATTCTCCGCCCGCCAGCAGTATACGCCCTAGCGCCAGACACCTTTTACCAAGTGCTAGCTACCTTAGGCAAACTAGGCGGCCAAAACAAACCACCACACCTCAAAAGCGATCGAAGCCTGCTGGATCACCTTATCCCGCACGCAACCCTGCTCACCACCTAAAACCGTTTTGCTACGTACTCTATCTCTAAGGCTTATGGATGCTCGCTGGCAGAGGATACGCCTTTTCGGTCTAATCTGGATGGGACTAGGTGGGGCCCTGCTGTATGCAGCGCCCCTGGTAGATACGATTGCAGACCCCAATATATTTTCCGTGCAGCTTTATCGGGGACGCAACCCGCTAAGCTTTCCATTCCTAGGCCTTAACGAAGCCAACGAGCTCACCTTAGAATTTGACCAGCTTGGCGAGGAAGCACCGGCTGACTACTGGGTACAAATCCGCCTATGTAATCGGTCTTGGGAGCCCTCTACACTGCCCCTGACCGAGTACTGGCCGACTTTTACAGCGGACCGTATCACAGAATTTAGCGCATCCGTAGGTACCCGTGTACCCTATTTACACTACCGCTATCGTTTAGCTAATCATTTTCAGCGGAGCGGCTTCTATGTACTAGAGGTTTTTCGGGATAGAGATCCTAGTCAGCTCGTTTTACGAAAGCGCTTTTACATTGTCGAAAATCTAGTGCGCATCCAGCCAGACTGGGGGAGCCAAGTACCCACGGCGGCTCGACAGCGGTTTCAGTCGTTAGCCTTTCGCGTGTATCCCCAGAGCCTAAGCTCGACGCAGGCTTACCAGGAGTTTTTTTGTGGTATTTTACAAAATAGTCGGTGGGATCGTGCAAATTTAGCCATTAAGCCAACCTTCATGGGACCGGATTATTTAGATTATCGCTTTCAGCCGGGGTTAGATTTAGAGGCGGTGAATGAGTTTCGGCTATTAGACCTCAGGACGGTTTTGCGGCGGCGAAGCTTTCAGATAGAGCGAACGCTATGGAGTGACTCTGGGGTGGTGATCTTGCTCACGGCGGAGCGACCTAGGAGTCAGGGGGTGTATCTAAGCCAGTATGATCTCAATGGTCGGTTTTTCATCCAGACCCAGGACCTTCTGATCGATACCTTGGGCCGCTGGCGAGGTACCGATGAGCTAGCCAGTATCCAAGCCGATTACTTCTGGGTAGAATTTCGTTTAGAGGCCCCCAAGTATCCCTATGACCTCTATGTCGTGGGGAGCTTCATGGGGTGGGTACCGGATGCGCGATACCGGCTGACTTATGACGAAGAGCGGCAGGTGTACCGAGGACGCCTCCGCCTCAAGCAGGGAGTTTATGACTACCTCTATGCTCCTTATGACGAGACGTGCCGGTGCTTTCGGCCTGAGATCGTCGAAGGCAGCTATTTTGAGGCTGAAAATGCTTATCTAATCTTGGTGGGCTATCGCGGCTTTACAGACCGGGAGGATCGCATCGTTGGGCATCGCTGGATCGGTTATTATGAGTAGCTTTGTACGATGCAGCTCGTCGAGTGTCCCCGGGACGCTTGGCAGGGATACACCCACCTCATCCCGACCGCAACGAAGGTTCGCTATCTAACTGCGCTTTTACGAATAGGCTTTCATACGTTGGATGCGGGTTCTTTCGTTTCCCCGAAAGCCGTGCCCCAAATGGCTGACACGGCGGAGGTCCTGGATCAGCTACCTTGGTCGTCTTACCCTCAGACGGGTCTTTTAGTCATCATTGCCAATGAGAGGGGGCTTCAGCAAGCCCTAGCGCATTCTGCCGTCCGGTACGTGGGCTATCCGCTTTCGCTATCAGAGACGTTTCAGCAAAATAACGCCCGTCAGTCTATCGCCGAGGCCAAGCGCTTTGCTGCTTCTATGGCGGCGCTTGCCCGTCAGCACCACAAAGAGCCCGTCGTTTACCTCTCTATGGGCTTTGGCAATCCCTACGGGGAGCCCTACGCCCCAGAAATGGTAGTTGAAATGGGGCGCTATCTATGGCAAGTGGGAGTATCTATCCTTTCGATAGCGGATACGGTCGGTGTGGCATCTCCAGAGCTGATTCACAGGGTGACGAGCTTAGCGACATCCGAGCTGCCCCAAATCACTTGGGGCGTGCACCTCCATGCCACCCCTCAGGAGAACTGGGCTAAGTTAGAAGCCGCTTGGCAGGCTGGGATTCGGCGCTTTGATAGTGCTCTAGGCGGATTTGGCGGTTGTCCCTTTGCAGGCGTTCCCCTCGTCTCTAATATTCGAACCGAAACGCTTCTTCAATTCATCCTTGAAAAGACGGACACCCTCCCTATCGACCAGGCCGCCCTCGAAGCCGCCATCGCTCTCCTTAGTGAAGCTTTCCCGGCCTGAGAGCAACCTCGCCATTTCTAAATCTTTGTGTACCTTTGCCCATATTGTCATGTGGCGGCTGATCGTGGGGGTAAGCTGTCTGGCCTTAGCTCAGCCCCAGCTTCAGGCCATAGAAAAGCAGCTAGCCCAGCTAGGACCCCTGATCCTAAATCACGAGGATTACACCCTAAAAGACTCCCTCAACAAGCGTTTTATTGCACTCTGGCTAGAAGCTTTTACGCAGCCGGAGGCGTTCTCTTATTCATTTGATTCGGTTGTCACGGTCTCTGACTTATGCCCGCCGGATAGTGCTTTTCGCATTCTAACCTGGCAAATCGTAGATTTTGCAGAGAGACGGCATGAGTATTATGGGATTCTCATTCGCCGCTGGAAGCCAGATAAAAAAGCACCTTATACGTATAAGGTCTTTGTCCTGAAGGAAATCCCCGAGGTCCTGCAAGAAGACGATATTGATCAACGAACCTTAGACCATACAGAGTGGGTAGGCGCTTTGTATTATCACCCACGCTACAGTCAGCACGGTGTACTGCGTTATGAAAGCCGGGCCAAGGTCCCCCGCGGAGGAAAGCTTGTCAAAGAAAAGTTAGTCTATTACGTCCTCTTAGGCTGGAATGGTTACGACAAGCGTCGAAACTTCAAGGTTGTAGAGACATTATTTTTTGATCCCAAGCAGCCGGACAAAGTCTTTTTTGGAGCACCTGTTCTGTACGTAGGAGTGGTGCCGAAGATGCGCCTAATCCTCCCCTACAGCGAAACGACCGCTCTCTCTCTAAACATGGGTTGGTTTGTGCCGTATATAGGCAGTCGCAAGCGGCAAGCCGCTATCATTTTTGACCATATTGCGACCGGGCGCCGGTCCCAAAAGACTAACTTTGATGATCTGAGACCCTCATTTGGAGCCGATGGCACTTACGACGCGCTGGTCTTTTTCAAGCGGCTGTGGTTTGAAAACCGCAAGGGCCTCCTCGTGTACCGTAGAAATGTCATCCCATATGCCCCGGAGATAGAGCATTACGACCCCAAAGTCATCCAGCGCCAGGCCGAAGAGGCCCGGAAGCGTCTAAATAGCTATGGATTTTAGCTTTAGAGAACTCTTTCGCCGAATAATCGCTTCCAGAATCCGCTTACTAATCGTAGGGGTTTACATTGCCCTTACGGCTGTGCTGCTATCCTGGCATCAGCATGTCGAGCTCCCTCCCATCGATAGTGAAGCTAAGGTTTGGCAGTATCCCGATCTCAAAGCCCCCATGGACTTTGAGGTCTATGACGATCATGCTACCAAGCGCCCAGCTATCGATTCCGCCGCAGCCGTCATGCAACTAAACTTCGAAAAAAACGACTCTATCCCCCTGCTGGTAAAAAGAGCTCTGGATAGTCTAGGCGCCCGTTACACCAAAGAACAGCGCGACTTCTTGGAGATTCTCCATAAGTTTACATACAGATACGGCTATGTCGACATTACACTCCCCTCAGATCTCAATGGCCCAGCAGTTTTACGGAAAAGTCGCTACGCTGAGGAGGAGGTACCGATTGCAAGCTTAGTAGATAGTGTCCGTTTGCGCCGATGGCTCGAGACCAACCATCAAAGACACCTCGTACTCTGGCCAGTCATTCGAGAGATACTTCGACCTAACTGCTTTTACAATCCAGCTATTTTACAAGAGCGCATCTTACTGGGAAGCCCCTTGCAAGATTATCCGGAATTGATTCAGGAAGGCCAGGTTATTATTAGAAGAGGAGAGCTCATCACCGACGAAAAGGCAAAGCAGCTCAAAGCCTTAGCCCAAGCACTAGAGTACTCTCGTTCGTTCACGAGACAGGCTATTAGCTTCTCTGGACTTTTTCTGCTGATTGCTCTCATAACACTGATATCTCTCATATACCTTCACATCTCCCAGCACCTGACTCCAGAAAATAATCGTTCCCTTGCGCTCATCTTATCTATTTATTTATTTATCACAGCCTTAGCCGTCGTTATCCTAAAAGCTGAAAAATATTTTCAATTGACCGAACTGACGGCTTATCATCTTATTCCTTTCGCCATTGGGCCAATGTTACTAGCTATCTTTTTTGATGATCGAGTCGGTTTCATCTCTGCGCTGACCCTGGCTGCTCAGATTTCTCTATTAGTACGAGATCCCGTAGAATTCTTTCTAGTGCATGGGCTCAGCAGTATGCTAACGGTCTTTCCCCTTCGAGCGATTCAACGCCGTTCGTATATTTTTAAGGCTTTTTTGCTTCTGGCGTTGGGCTATACGATTTCTTATTTAGGGTACCACTGGTCTCGCGTCGGCTCCTGGCAGATAGCTTGGAATTCTTTGCCCCTGTTGTATGTAAATGCCGCCGTATGCTTGTCTACTTATCCACTGGCCTATATCTTTGAACGTATTTTCGGCGTAAGCTCCGATATAGCCTTTTTAGAGCTATTAAACACCAATCATCCCCTCCTCAAGGAGCTGGCGACCCGCGCCCCCGGCACCTATCAGCACAGCATGGCGGTAGCCATCCTAGCAGAAGCAGCAGCCCGACACATCGGCGCTCACCCCCTAAAAGTACACGTGATGGGACTTTTTCATGATGTAGGTAAGATTAAGAATCCTTCATTTTTCATAGAAAACTTAGCTGTCATAACTCAGGGGTCTGCTGAAAACCCGCACTTTTATCTAGCACCGAAAGAAAGCGCGCAAATTATTCGATCTCACGTAGAAGATGGGGTACAGTTAGCTCGGCGGTATGGCTTACCCGAAGAGGTAATCGCGGGCATTCGCACGCATCACGGTACATCCCTAATCGCCTATTTCTGGGCGAAACATCAAAAGCAATACCCCCAAGATACGGATGATATGCCTTTTCGCTATGCTGGCCCCCGCCCTCGCACCAAGGAAGAGGCGATCCTCATGCTAGCCGATACCTTAGAAGCTAGCACGCGGGCAATCCCCCACCTTACCCCCGAAAAGCTACGGCTTCACGTGAGAAAGATGATCCAGCAGCGCATAGCAGAAGGGCAGCTTAGCCACACGCCGCTCACCCTCATGCAGTTACATGAGCTAGAGGATATCTTTTATCACCAACTTTTATCGATTCATCACGCTCGCATCGAATACCCTCAAACCGCCGAAACCCTGAGGGCCTGAACCTTTCGGGCTAAAAACGCTTTCCAGAATTGAATACCGTTTTCTCCGCACAGGCGAGCCGCTAGCTCCTCCGCATTATAACCCGTATCTCGAAAGACAGGATAGTTTTCTTGAAAGAACTGCACCAGGCCAGGGTAAAGTACAGAAGGATATTCAAGAACTGTAGGTACAGCATCAATAGGGTCGATGTAACCATCGTAATCACTACCTATACACAAAGCGCCAAACGCTTGTCGGGGCTCTAATCCAGCTTCAAGGCCCTGTTCGTACATGTAGCGGATATGCTGGGTAAGGGGTAGCAAGGCTAGCTTCGCGTCTTTTCGCACAACTTTGAGCAGCTTTTCTCCAGCCAACACCCGCTCGTCCATAATAAGTCCAATGAGTCCCCCGCTTCGCATAATGGCTGCGATATCCTCGTCATGCAGGTTGATGTCCCACGGATTGAAGCCATTGCTTTGACGGCGCGCGCGAGTCGTATCTCGGCGCGAAGGCGCCCCCCGACCCGATGCCGCCACATGCGAAGCGATGACCGGCATATGATAGTCCTGCGCAATTTCATACACATGACGCCGGCTAACCGAGTCACAGTGCTTGACATCGATGAGTATGTGACGCTTATACGCCTCTTCGACAAAATAACTCCCCCAGTTGGTGAGTCCCCGATACCGTCCCAAAAACCGCACAGTTCGATAGGGATTGGGTAAAAGGTTTTGTAGGCCCTTATATTCTACCGCTCGCGCAGGCGTCGCTAGCTCATTATACACCATGTGCACTAAGGTGATCATGTGAACCTGGTTGCGCGCAGCCCAGTCTAAACGCGACCGAATCCTATCGCACCCAAGCTCTACAAACGGATCGAACGAGAAACCGCGGATAGTTGGGAATGTATAATGCCTATACTCAAAACCCAGTGCATGCCCCCCTTCTATAGACAAAATAATGGCGATCTTATTGGGGTCCTGGAGGGCGGCATCGATGTCCTCTGGCTGCTGTACAATGAGGGCCTCCCCAGCACCGCCCGGCTCCCGCAAATACGCAAGTAGCAGCTGATATTCCTGCTGAAGGATTAGAAAAGGATTTCGCTGCAAGACCTGACGCATTCGCTCGAGTCGCATCCGAAAGACCAGGGCGTACATAACCGGACGCGCCAGGACGGACGTGAGCAGATACCGCTCCACCGGGTGCAAGGCTAAGGTAATGACCCGCGTGCCTGAACGTAAAAGCTTCTTGAAATCGCTCGCCGTGAGCCGAGACGTGCGCTGGACGCGCTCCTGGGGCGTCGCAACGTCGTAGTCTTGCCAAGGTGAATCTATCGCACTTAGTAAAAACGGCTTGAGTGTGGAGTGGACGTGTAAGTCGAAAAATATGGGTGTTTTCATCGGTAGCGCTGATATAACTGCTCTTGCGGATTTTCTGAGAGAGGGATTTCCCGTCCGGCTAGCCACAGACGAACGGGACGGGAGGTAGTGGGATCGAGCAGATCCCCTTCAGTCAGGACGAGAGAGGCTTTATACCCCGGTGCGATGCGCCCTAAGCGTGATAAACCAAGCCACTGGGCTGGCGCTTGTGTGACAAGGGCCAGGGCCTTTTCAGGGGGGAGTCCGTATGCTCCAGCCGTGCCAGCCTGATAAGCTAGATTACGCTGATTCCAAAAGCTTTCGTGGGCTAATAGGACCGTTACGCCCCGTTCTAGCAGCACCGCGGGTAAAGTATAGCGCTGGTCCAGCGCTGCATCTTCGGTGAGCGGCAAAGCATGGGTCCGCTGTAAAATAACAGCAGCACCGGCCTGGCGAAGGGCCTCTGCTAGCTGGGGGGCCTCCTCCCCACCGAGAATAGCCACTTTGAGCCCCCATCGACGGGCAAAAGCTAGCGCCGCCTCGATGTCTTCTCGCCAGTGCACTTCGATGACGACAGGCCGCTGACCGCCTAAATAGGGACAGAGCGCTTGATACCGTAGGTCTCTTCTAGCAGAATCACCACCACACCACCGAGCCGCCGCTTCAAAGAAGTCGTAAAGCCCTTGCCAAGCCTCACGTGCACGCTCCAAGGCCTTTTTTTGGTCATCGTAGCTCTGATATGCAGAAGGACGAAGCGAGGGCGGATAGAGATACAACTGCGCCGCCGGCAGGAGACAGGCCTCTTCTCTCGTGCGACCATAAAGCTGCATCAAGGCCGACTGACCAGCGATGACGTCCCCTCGCGGGGCAGCCTCCGCATATAAAATACCGTTAGCACGAAGCGTAGGAAGTACCCTGGAGTCAGCATTGTAGGCAATGTACGCTTGGACATTGGGGTTGTAGGTGCCAACCTCATTCTCATCTCGTGTAGCCCGGACGGCTTCTATTTCGATCAGCCCTGTTGGCGTACCTAAAGCAATGAGGGCTGGGTAGAGATGAAGCCCCTGCGCTTGGACGATGGTAGCCCCTGGTATCGATAATCCCGTGCCGATCTGGGCAATGCTATCGCCCTGTATTAAGACATCAACACGGATGGAAGGGTCGACCTCGCCACCGTGTACATAGACACCCCGGATGAGCACCTGCGCCCATACCACGCTTCCAATCCAACTAAGCCACCGCATTAGTAACCAAAGCTTATACGCGCCCCGACTTGCCAGTCAAAGTTCACAGGAGGGCTGTCTAAAATCTCTGCATGAGCCCGAGCCGCTGCAAAAAGTTCAAAATACTTCACCACGTTGAATAAGACGCCTAGCCCTGCGTAAGCCGCCGGTACGAATACGTTTTTATTGACGGTACCACCATTGCCATCAGGCTGCGGGAGGTTCTGGTGATAATAAATCCGACCGCCGAGGTCCAAATAAGGCAGAAACCAGTAAATTCCGCAGTCTCGGGTGAGCCAGGTACCTAGGATGCCTTGATTCATGCCCAACCCGATTCCGATGGCGCGATGAAGGCCCGTGGTATAAGGCGCTCGAGACTGACCTACGCCGCCAACCACCTCGACAAAGGTGTAATCGCTATAGCCCAGCGGCAGCCGTAGCGAGACTCCGCTCAGGTGCGCCCCGTACATGCCGCCTACGCCTATTCGGCCAAAGCCACCCAAGCCTTTCTGCGCCCAAGCTAGCAGCACACAAGCCCAGATCCAACGCATACTTAGCATGCTGGCAAATATATAAACTTCATCGCAAGCCGCATAAAAAGCCAGATTTTTGCCTCATGAAGACCCACACCACCTACCTTTGGATGGAAACCAGCAAGCGCCGAGACATCGTGCACCTGACCCCACTAATTCGGCAAGAGGTGCGCAGATCCAGCATCAACGAGGGCCTATGCCTCGTCTCATCGATGCACCTGACCGCCTCGGTGATCATCCAAGACAACGAGTCTGGCCTGCACCAGGACATTTCGGAATGGCTTGAACAGCTAGCCCCTTTTAGATCAGACTATGCGCACCACCGTACAGGCGAGGAAAACGCCGATGCGCACCTCAAAAACCTTCTCACACATTTACAGGTAGTAGTGCCTATCACAAAAGGCGACCTGGATTTAGGTACCTGGCAGGAGATTTTCTACCTCGAATTCGACGGACAGCGGCGCAAGCGGGTAATCGTGAAGATCATAGGCGTATGAAGGACCTGCCTTACGAGGAGCTAAGCGAGGCATTACTGAAGTGGCACGATAAGCAGGGCCGGCATTTGCCTTGGCGACAGACTGATGACCCGTATCGCATCTGGACAGCGGAGGTCATCTTACAGCAGACCCAGATTAGGCAGGCCGAGACCTATCTTACGCGCTTTTGGGCGGTCTTTCCCACTGTGGAGGCGCTGGCCTGGGCCCCTATCGAAACCCTTTTAGCAGTCTGGCAGGGACTTGGCTACTACCAGAGAGCCCATAACCTGCACCGAGCCGCCCAGCGCCTGCTTGAGTACATGCCCTTAGAGCCTTGGGAGAAGGCCTTGCCTTACTGGGAAAGCCTACCGGGCGTAGGCGCGTATACCGCCCGAGCAGTCTTAGCCTTTGCAGGCGGTGCGCCCCTGCTGCCCGTCGATGGGAATGTCGTGCGCATCTTGAGTCGGCTCAGGGCCGAATCCGTGCCTGCAGCGAATCGCCGGTACTACCAGCATTTGGCAGACGCATTGCCGCCTGCCTTCAAGGGACGCTCTGTAGCCTTTGCTCTAATGGATCTAGCGCAGCTCCTATGCCGGCCCCAAAGGCCCAGTTGCCTGCTATGCCCCCTGTCGACCCACTGCCAAGCCAGCGCTTCAGGGCATCCCGCGCATTTCCCGCCATCCTCCCCGCGCCCCGAGCGGCCGCTGCGGGCTTATAAGTTTCTGCTGTACTACACCCACGAGGCCGTATGGCTCCAGCAACGTCCGCTCAGAGGGCTCTGGGGCGGGCTCTGGTGCTTGCCGATGTTGCCCTTAGCCCAGCCTGCAGGTACCCCTAGCCTCTTCCATGACTTCACGCACTTTAGGCTGGCCGGGTACGTGGAGGCTACTGAGAAGCCGCCCCCTGCTACGGAGCCTGTACCTTGGAAAACCCTGGCGGCTTATGGGCTACCGGCGCCCATCCGACGCTATCTGGAGTCTATTCCTTCAGAAATCGAATGGCAGCCTGGCCATCCACCTGCAGGAGATACAACCCTGCCGCCCAATCCAAAGTAGCGATTCGGCTTTCCCCAGCTGGTAGATGCCCCGCCCAAACTAGCCGACCCGTGGCATCGACAATCCGAACTTGGGCTTCTCGTAAAAGCACTACCTGCAAGTAAGTCTGACAAGGCACCGGATAAAGGCGGATGCTGCCCTCCATAGCGGTAGGGAGACTAGAAACCGTTCCGTTGCTCATGTATGAGGCGCTCCACCCCGCTCGCGTAACCGAACTGTCCGAGGTAAAGACCACAAGCATGCTACCGCCTGATGATTGCAGCGTGGGCGGCAGGCTCGTCCCGCTATAGCTACCCAGAAGCGGGGAACTTGTCGTCGGCCCATCGTAAACCCGTACAAAGTCGTAGCTGGACTCTGTGCTAAAGCTCGAGAAGGAAAGCTGGATCCACGTGGCGCCAGTCGGCTGGATAAGCCATCGACAATTCGCGCGATTGGTATAATCGCTATTGCCGCTGCCATCGCTAAAACTGCCACTGGAAGCAGTCAGCGTCGTAGTGCCCTGGCAGTACGGCTGAGAAATGGCGGTGTAGCTTAGGCTCCAGCCTTGCTCGGTCACACTTTGGTCTGTCGTAAAGTAGACAAGGACCTCTGGAATGGAGCTAGTCACAATAGGCGGTAGACTCGTACCGGAGAAACGACGGATAAGGTAATTAGAATTGACCGTCCCACCATCATAAAGCGTTACAAAATCATACCCCGACTCCGTGCGAAACTGCGTGAATTCTATCTTGACCCCCACGGCACCACTTGGTGGCCGGATCACCCACCGACAATCAGAGTTGTCGCGGTAGTTGGCACTACCGCTACCGTCGCTGATGCTTCCGCTGCTATTGGTGAGCACCTGGGTGCCATAACAAGGGATATTAAGCGCAGCAGTATAGCTAGCTACGAAGCCATCAGCCGTTCCTGAGGCATTGGAGACAAAGCGTACGAGCATCACGCCTCCACTGGAGGTGACAGCGCTCGGTAAGCTACTTCCCGTGAAGGTGCCTAACTGCGGCGATGTCGTGCTACTGCCATCATACACATACACATAATCTCCTGATGCTAGGTTAAAACTCTGAAACGAAAGCGTAATGGAAGTGGCGCCGGTCGGCTGGATGAGCCATCGACAATCGCTGTTATTTTGATAGCTTCCACTACCGCTGCCGTCGGAGAAGGTACCGCTACTGGCCGTGAGCGTTTGCGTTCCCGAGCAGCCGCCGCCGGGTGGTGCACAACCTAGCGAGCTAGAGAGCCCTGAACGATAGCCCGTACTGGAAAGGACAGCCCGCATACGCGCTTTCTGTCCGAGCGTAAAAAGGTTCATGCAGGCGTCATCCGTGTAATCCATGTAATTCATGAACATGTCGCTAGTATTGCCACAGGTAGAATGGGGAAAGGAGGGACAGCCGTAGTTAGGGTCCTCCTGAGTCGGCGTATCGTTTACGTAGTCATCCCCACACTGAGCATCTCCCCAGATGTGGCGCAGGTTGAGCCAGTGGCCCACCTCGTGGGTGGCGGTGCGGCCTTTATTATACGGTGCCTGGGCAGACCCCCCTCGCCCAAAGTAGCGATAGTCAATCACTACGCCGTCTGTGCTAGCAGGCCCACTATTGGGGAATTGCGCATAGCCCAAAATCTGCCCCCCGAGATTACAGACCCAGATATTGAGATATTGGTCCGTAGGCCAGGCGTCCTTGCCACCTTGACTGGAAAACTTGACGTCATCTGAGTAAATGCTAAAGCTACTTTTTGTAGTTTGAGTGCGTGTGATCCCCGTGGTAGGATTACCCAGCGGGTCCCGCGTAGCCAAGCAAAACTGCACCTCGACATCAGCGGCAATCCCAGAGAAGAAAGAAGGGGTGTTCACGGCATCCGCATTTTGCCGTCGAAAGTCTTCATTGAGAACGGCGATTTGAGACTGCACCTGGGCGTCAGAGATATTCTCGGCGGGGGTGCGGTACACAATATGCACGACGACGGGAATTGTGATGACATTATTGGTCCGGGCCAAGGGAGCTGCGGAAGGATTATGCGCCTGAGTCTGGATGTACGCCCGCGTCTGGGCTTCCACCTCTTCCATGCGTGCCTGGATAGCCGGATCCTGCTGGATGAGATACCGTAGCCGTTCCATCGTTCCACAACGATGATGGACCTGACCCCAGAAGACACCCAGTAATAATGATATTAGCCAGTAACGCATGAGCAAAGATAAGGGATTAACGTGAAACGTATAGCTTATCGTTGAGGCCATGGCAAGAAAGTGGCGCAAAATCTAATCGCCAACCGACTACCAGCCTAAACTACGGAGGGGGAGCGTGTTTTTCAAAGTACTGTAAGATTTCCTCAGGGCTTTTGCCTAAGGTTTGGATAGCACCTTTCACCTGCTCGGCCAGGCGATGATTGGGATACAACTTCAAAAAGCGCTCATACAGAAACCGAGCCTGGGCCGTGTCGGAGAGCTGATTTTCATAAATAAAAGCGGTATAAAACAGCGCTTCTGCATAAGATTCGGCTTCGGGTTGAATACGCTCTAATAACTGGACTGCCTTTCGAGGGTCCGCCAGGTGATTCGCATACAAGGTAGCCGCTTCGATGAGCAGCTCGGGCGTCTGGGCGTAGTTAGGGTACTTCTGGGCAAAGGCTTCTTCGGCCCGAGCCAAGCGAAAGGCCGCCTCCAAGAAGTTGGAGCTACTCGGGCCTTCTGAGCGCTGGATGCGCGCCAATTCACGGCGCTTTTCTTCTATCTCCTTGAGCTCTGGCAAGCGCGGACTGCAGTGGACCGCACTAAAGGCTAGTACGAGCCCAATCAGCCAACTGAACCAGCGGCAAGGTCGTTTGTGTGCCATAGGTTAGATTTTTGAGGGTTAGTAGCTGAGCCTGCTCTTCCGTTTGGCCTACGATCACAGCAAAGGGTAAGCCGCGGCGCTGAGCGTATTCGAGCTGATGCGCCAGTCGGCGAGGCGCTGGATAGGCAAAGGCGGCTCGGCCCAGGGCATGCACAGCCTCCACTACCCGCTGCACATACAGCGGCGAGGCATCAGTCCAAGCCACTAACCAGGGCTGCACCTGCTGCGAAGCAGCCCTATCCGGCAATAGGGTCAGTATCCGTTCCACGCCAAAAGAAAAGCCCATCGCAGGCAAGTCAGGTCCTCCAAACTGCTGCACAAGACTCGCATAGGCCCCACCGGCTGCTAGGGTCCCGAGCCCACTCCCCGGTTTACGAACTTCGTAAATGAAGCCTGTGTAATAGTCTAGCCCTCTGGCTAATGTCTTATCCCACTGAAGTCGAAGGACAGGGTCCTCTGCATACGCATGGACTAGCTCTAGAGCCGCCAAGATCTCCTCAGAAGCTTCCGGGACAAGGTCACCCACCTCTTCGGACGTAAGAGGTTGATCAGGATGTAACGTCGCTGGCAACGGCGTACCAGCCTCTGCAAACGAGGCAGCCACCGCAGCCCAACCCACCTTATCCGCCTTGTCTAATAGCCGACAAAAGTCAAAAAATCGAGATTCCCATGTGAGCCTTTTAGCATAAGCTTCTAATAGGGCGCGATGATTCAGATGAAAAACACAACCTGTGAGCCCTATTTCATGAAAGACCTGCCGGGTTAGGTGATACAATTCGACCAGCGGCATAAGTCCCCGTGCTCCGATGATATCGACGTCAGCTTGATAAAACTCCCGTAGGCGGCCTTTCTGGGGACGGTCGGCCCGCCAGACAGGCTGAATCTGATACCGTCGAAACGGAAAGGTCAGCTCGCCGGCATGCTGAGCCACCCAACGGGCCATGGGAACGGTCAGGTCATACCGCAGCGCCTTTTCTGTGATGAAGGGCAGAAGGGTGTGACTGGCTTGCCGGGCCGCTTCTGGGGCTGAAGCCAAAAAGTCCCCTGAATTCAGGATACGAAAGAGCAGTTTGTCGCCCTCTTCGCCGTACTTGTCGGTGAGCACGGAGAGAAGCTCGACCGCCGGCGTTTCGAGTGGCTCATAGCCGTAACGCTCGAAAGCCGCCCGAAGTACCCCCAAAAAGGCGCGACGACGCCGAACCTCTGCCGGACCAAAATCCCGAAACCCCGCCGGCAGGGCGGGCTGGGTCTTTTTAGTTACGCTCTTCTTTGGCAATGGCTTGCTCTTCGGCACGCTGCGCTTCGAGGCCTTGACGAATAGCGGCGGTGATGGTGGCGGTAATAAGCTCTATGGACCGAGAAGAGTCATCATTTGCCGGTATGGGGAAGGTCACTGAGGTGGGATCCGCATTCGTATCGACCATGGCGATGGTAGGTATATTCAGACGTCGAGCCTCTGCAATAGCGATGTCTTCTTCGACGATGTCGACAATATACAACAAGCCGGGCGGGAAGTGCGCTAGTCGCGCAATGCCCCCTAAGATACGTTCCAGCTTTTCCCGCTCGCGCAGGCGCTGAAGGCGTTCGCGCTTGGAGATTTTATCGAAGGTACCGTCGCGCATCATGCGCTCGATCGCCTCCATTTTCATGATGGAGCGGCGGATCGTCTTGTAGTTAGTTAGCATGCCACCCAGCCAGCGCTCATTGACATAAGGCATACCCACGCTCTCGGCCGCCTCCCGAATGATTTCCTTTGCTTGCTTTTTGGTGCCGACAAAGAGGATAGGGCGGGCTTGCTTAGCGATTTCCCGGGCGGTTTGAGCCGCTTCTTCGAGTAAGCGTTGTGTCTTGAGCACGTCAATGATATGCAGGCGGTCTCGCTCGGTATAGATGTAGGGCCGCATGCGCGAATTCCAGCTGCTACGCTTGTGCCCCAAGTGCACCCCAGCCTCCAAGAGCTGCTCGATCGTTGGTATCATCATACGGTTTAGCGCTTAGAGAATTGGAAGCTTCGGCGGGCCTTTTTGTGGCCGTAATGCTTACGTTCGACGATACGGCTATCCACCGTGAGGAGACCGACCTGTCGTAAGAAGGGCTGCTTCGTTTCATCCATGCGCGCAATAGCCCGGGCGATGGCTAGGCGCAGCGCCTCTGCTTGCCCTCGGATGCCCCCCCCATCCACATAGACGACAAGGTCGTATTTCTGCAAATCCAAGCCAGCCACTTCAAATGGCTTGACAATCTCGAGTTGCAACGTCTCTATGGGGAAGTACTCCTTCCAAGGGCGACGGTTGACTAGAAATAGCCCTTCACCCGAGCAGATGTAAAGGCGAGCCGTCGCTGTCTTTCGCCGACCTATGGTATGGGTATAACCCGCTAGCATCGGATTCATAGGGCTATCGGTTTAGGTTGTTGGGCCGTATGCGGATGATGAGGGCCTATATAAATGTGGAGATTGCGCAACATGCGGTCCCGAAGACGATTTTTAGGGAGCATGCCACGCACCGCATGCCTAAGGACAAACTCAGGTGAAACCTGTGTGATAAGCGTAGCCTTCTGGCCCCCAGGGTAGCCCGTGTGCCGGGTATAGACTTTCTTGGTGGCCTTTTTGCCCGTGAGTACGATTTGATCGGCGTTGATGACCACAATAGCCGGCCCTAGGTTCCAGTGCGGCGCATAAGTAGGCTTGTGCTTGCCCCTCAGGTAATAAGTGAGACGACTAGCGAGGCGGCCCAAGGGCTGACCCGCTGCATTGACTACTAGCCATTCTCGCCGCTGGGTGTGCGGCGGAAACATAGGCGTTCGATACACAAGTTTCTGGCTCACAGCGGCGGCAAAGGTAAGCAATTATTTCGGAACCCACACTTTTCGGACCTCATCAGGCAAGCGAATCGCATAAATCCCCCCCAGTAGGACCCACTTGGCCTCTTCTCCCGGTCGCAGCACGCCTCGGCCCCACAGGCGCCCCAGAATATCCCAGACCTCATAAGAACCCGCTTGGGCGGTGACGTTTCGAAGGCCCAATGTCCCCGCCTCTGTATAAATCAGCCAGCTTTTCGGGGAAGAGGCCACCACAGGAGCAGTAGTGGTACCTTGCTTTCGACCAAGCGCATATTCACCAGGTAGGAGAGAATCTGCAATGATGCGCCCCCGCAGGTCTGTGGCCGACGTGCCTAAATCCACATTATAGTAAGGCCACTCCTGCCAAGCTGAGCCCGCATCTCGGCGCCAATAAAGCGCTAAGGAGTCTTCGGAGAAGGTAAGCCACGTCGTATCTAAGTAAGCACCTGCACCAGTCGGACGACCGTTATACTGAAAGATACCGCGCATAGCCACCGAGCCCCCCCACACCCCATCTAACTGCCAGTAACGCATCGTCGAGACTAAGCCGGGATTTTCATAAGCACCGACCCAATTATGGGCCACATGAACCCAAACCGAGTCGTTCGCAGCAAGGCCCGTAGGTCGTAACGTAGCATACGTCTGGGGAAAAGTGACGTTTATATTGCCCTTAATGTAGCGATAACCATGCGTAGACGCATCCGCCACCTCCCCATTGGGGTTTAGTACAGCCACTGCCACAGGGAAGCTAACCCCTACCCTGACTAAGCCCTGGAGCGTCCCATTGGTGTAAAAAGTAGTCCATGCTTCTTCATTAGGCTGATTACCCCGCAGATAAAGCGTTAGACGCGTAGGCGTGGCGTAAGTGGACTTATCACGAAGGGAGGCCCGCCAGTACACTAGTAGCGAATCAGCATAAACGGGGTCCGGCCGAACCGAATCTAACCGAAAATGCACATCACCGGGCTGCCACATCCAGTCCGCAAAAAACGCCGGCAACGTGGGATCCCCCGTGCTGTCTACCAATACCATTAAAAGACTATCCGTACTTACGACACGATGCCGGTAGCGGTTTTGATAAGCCCGCAGCCCCAGGAAAAACAAGCTATCTCCTAGCTGATGCCGCAACGTGTGCACTATCGTAGAACTTCGCCGATAAGTCATCGTCCCGTAAGTTCGATCCAAGGGAATATCCGCTAAAGAAAAGAGCCCTTCCTCCCAGCGCATGGTACGAAGGGCCGTTTCCAGGTAGCTGCGAAGATGATTGTAATAAGCAGCCTTTCCAAAAAACTTTTCATAAAAGAGGGCTTCTCCAAACGTAGCAAAACCCTCCTTGAGCCAGATTTCTTGCCCATTTCTGCCGGTCACGGCATTCCCAAACCAGCTATGCATGAGCTCATGGGCCCAGAGCCAGTCATACTGCTGATTGCCCCCCATGATGATGGCCGGATAGGCGATATTAGCGGTATGCTCCATGGCTCCTGACAGAAAAGAGACCGCCACGTAGCCGACCCGTCCATACGGATAGGGACCAAACTTGATCTCCCAGTCTCGAAGCAAGGCTTTTAGCCTCGAGAACGTCGTATACGAACCGCTACTATCGCCCGGCAGGACAGCATACCAAAGCGGCAAGGTATCTCCGGGACCTCGAATGAAGGTATCTTGCGCTATCGCATACAGAGCTATCGCCACAGAAGCCAAGTACGCCGGCGTCGGCTCATTCAGTCGCCAATGCCATCGCCGCCAGCCAGACCCAGCGGCTTCTACACTGTCCAAGATACCCCCACATAAAGCCTTTAGGGTGTCCGGCACCCGAATATGAAATCGATACGGGACCTTGATGCCGAAACTATCCACGACAGGATGCCACGCCCGCCCATAGCTGTGCCGCTGGATGTAAAGCGATACACCGATGTTAAAAACACTCTGAGGCCCCCAGTACACTCCGCCAAAGCCTCCGGGATCCTGCACACCGGCTCCATGATACGCTATCCAGACCGTATCACCTGCAGCGAGCGCCGGCACTAGGCTTATCGTGAGGAGGCTATCATCCGTGTAGGTATACGAAAGGGCACCCCCAGTCCACCAAACACTGTCGATTACGTAATTCCGAAGCTCCAGGGTAATCGTGCTAGCTCCCTGTGGGTCCATAGCGACACCGGCTCGCCAGTACCATGCCTGACTGCCGAAATGCACGCTGTCCATCCACAAGTCATAACTAAGTACACGCCACTGGGCCCACAAAAAGCCTACTACGACAAATCCAAACTTCCACATGCCCCAAATGTAAGAAAATCCCTCAGTCGCGCCCCACCGCCCGCAGCCGATGCGTAAAATCAGCTAAAGCATTCATATACGTGACATAAGCCTCATAGGGCGAATCATACGGATTGAAGTACTTATGCACGTCGCCATCCGCAAAGAATTTCGTACACATGTAGTAAAAGTGGTCACTCGTCTGAAGCCGTAACCAGTCCGTATGGAGGTCAGGATACGCCTTGGGGTCTGTGGCCAGGATGTCAGGCTCTAGGACATACAGCGCGTCAAAAGCATCCTGCTGGAGATCGTTTCCTAGCCAGGCGGTCAGATCACGCTCGCTATCTGCCCAGGAGAGCGGCTGCGGCGCCTGCACCTCGCCAATGATCTCATGCAGGTCGAGCGCCTCCTTTGGCCGAATAAAACGAACATTTTTATCACTGAGCATCTCATCGACCCAGGCCTCAAAAAACGCAAAAATCCCACTCTCTTCCCACTGATGCTCACCGAACGTTTCATAGTCCATGAAGAGATTTACCAGCTGTTCAGCGCTGGGCAAAGCCCTTATCCAACCAGCAAACTTTTCGGCAGTGAGGGGCCACTCTTCCCAACCGCGGTTGGAAAAGCGAAAAGCAATATCGTCACTAAAGCGGTAGTTCCGTAAAAGGACGCGTAGCTTGGGAACGGCTGCGCTCTGATAGACAAAGTTGGGGCTGCGCCACCCGAGAAGGGTTTCCATCCCCTCGGCTAGCATGGCCTTGAAGCCCATATCGGCCACCCATCCCGCAACCTGGTCGTAAAAAACTAGCTCTGTATTACGAAAGGTCTGGACTTCGGCTTCAAATAGTTCTTGGATAGCCTTTGCATGCAGATGCACCTGTCGCCGAAATTCCGCTTCGGATTTGAGACAGGCCAGGCTATGCGCATAGGTCTCCCCCAAAAGCTCGATGCCGCCTGTCTGATAGAGCTCTTGAAAGCTCCGAAGGACTTCGGGTGCATAGAGCCGCATTTGCTCTAGCGCCGTCCCACTAATTGAAAACGCAACCGAAAACCGCTCTGGCCCCCATCGGGTGATGAGCTTCTTGAGAAGGGCATTCATCGGCAAATAACACTTACGAGCGATACGCTGCATCAAAGCACGGTTATTAACCTCATGGTAATAATCATGCACCCGATCAATGTCAAAAAAGCGATATATCCGAAGCCGAAAAGGCTGATGAACTTGAAAGTATAAACACAAGTGCCTCATGAGACGACCGATTGATAGGCTTGCACGATGCGGGCGCTAGAACGCTCCCACTGGAGCTGTGCTAATTCCGCCTGAGCGTACTTCTGAAAAAAGCGGGTGATCACCGGATAAGACAGGACCCCATAAATCGCATCAGAGAGCCGCTCTACATCCCAGAAGTCGACTTTGATGGCATACTGGAGGACCTCCGAGACGCCAGACTGCTTAGACACGATAACCGGGACGCCCGCCCGGAGCGCTTCTAATGCAGAAATGCCGAACGGTTCGGAGACAGACGGCATCACATACACATCGCTGAGGTCAAAGAGACGTTCGACCTCAGCCGGCGGCAAAAAGCCTGTAAAGCTAAAACGCGTCCCTAGGCGCAGCTGCGCAACCCGATGGATGAGGCTCCGCAGCTTATCGCCAGTGCCCGCCACCACGAAATGGGCATTCGGCAGAACCGGGGCTAAGCGGGCCGCCGCTTCGACAAAGTATTCCGGCCCTTTTTGGTAAGTGACACGGCCGAGAAAGGTGACGACCTTGCGCGTCGTGGGAAGGCGCTGGACCGGCTGCCGATCCTTGGGCAAAACGGCATTGTGCACCGCCCAAATCTTATCGCCGGGTATCCCGTACCGCTCTACTAGAACCGAGCGGGTATAGAAACTCACGGCTATGACGAGGTCCGCTTCCGCCAGCCCTTGAGCCTCTATGTCCCGAATGACAGGATTGGGGTTTTCACCACTTCGATCATACTCTGTTGCGTGGACATGCACGACTAAGGGTTTGCCCGTGAGGCGCTTGAGTGCTATCCCCCCCAGGTACGTCAGCCAGTCATGCGCATGAATGAGGTCAAACGTTTCGCGCTCTGCTAAAAAGCTCACCGCATAGGCATAGCGATAGACCTCCTCCAAAAGATCCAGCCCGTACTTGCCCGAAAACTGCAGGCGTAAGGTAGACGCGGGGGCTGTCCAAGCAGGCTCCGGCACACTGGAGAAGGTCAGCACCGGCCGCTCTAGCTGCTCTAAATACGGGCCCAGGTAGGTCTCCACCCCATAAAAGGCGACCTTTCGCCAAAAGACATCTGCCGGGGCCGGCTTAGAAGGAATCTCTATTTCATCGGCGCCCAAGAGGCGGTAGCCATTAGAGGGCTCGGCCCCACTGCGCACCGGCATGACGAAGGTCACATCCACCCCATGATAAATCAGGCCCTTGACAAGACCATAACAAGCCACGCCCAAGCCGCCCGCAATTCGAGGCGGAAATTCCCAGCCAAGCATCAGGACCCGCATCGTTCTAGGAGATTGAAGATTCGGAGGAGTTCGGCGACGCTCCAAGCCTGCAGCGGAGCCCCTTTTGGAGCATGCGGGGCATCGCCATCGTAAATCTCCGCAATGCCTCTCCATCCGTACGTGTAGAGGGCCTCCGAAAAGCTTTGTACGAGCCTTTGCAGGTCAGGGAGGGCCCCCTCACCAAAAAGGGCAAGCTTGGCATCGGCATACGCTCCAAGCAAAAAAGGCCAGACTGTTCCATTGTGATAAGCAAAGTCGCGCACAGGCTGAGGGCCCTCGTATGTGCCTTGATAGGCTGGGTCTGCCGGCGAAAGGGTTCGCAGCCCACGCGGCGTGAGTAGATGCTTTTCAACGGTATCTAAGATGAGTTCGGCTACCTTTTCGCTAATGGGACGGTAAGGGACTGCTGCAGCCCACAGCTGATTGGGCCGAATCTGCCAGCTAGCCCGGGGACCTTCGACCCAGTCAGCCAGGTAACCTTTCGCCTTGCTCCAAAAGGTCGGCTTGAAGCTAGCAAGCACCCGACGGGCTAGCAGACCCCAGCGCCAGCGGAGCCCTTCAGTAGGCGCCGTTTCACTTACCCATCGCAGCGCCGCGTACCAGAGGGCATTCAGCTCGACTAAAGCGTCGGCCCGATACACCGCCGGCTGTCCATCGACCACGGCATCCATCCAAGAAGGGGGGGGAAACGCCGCTACCCGTAAAAGCCCGTCTTCACCGGCCAAGCGCTGGAGATAGCTTAGCAAGACCTGCTGAATCGCCTCGCCATACCGACGCCACAGCAGCGTCGCATCACCCATGCACCGATGATACTGCATAAGCGCCCACAACCACCACAGCCCCACATCTTCAGCCAGCGGCTCACCGGGAATTGTGTCAGGCAAACGCCCCTCCACCTGATGCGACAAATAGCTTTCACAAACCGCCTCAAACCGAGCAGGTGAGTCCACGGCCAAGGTCAACCCCGGCAGGCTAATAAACGTATCACGCCCCCATACCCCAAACCAAGGATGCCCCGCTAAGATGTAAAGCCGGTTGCCCTCGGCTAAGAAAAAATCCTCAGCCCGCTCAGCTAAAACGGCCTTTAGCGAGTCAGGGGAGGGAGCCTGTACGGCAGGGAGCGGCTTGAGGTACGGAACGGGTGTCAAACTAAGCTGTATCCGTATTTCCCCCGGCTCGTATAGATTCCACTCCCACACCTCGGTAGCTTGCAGGTGCTCAGAATCCGCATAACCCCGACGCGCCTCCTCAGGGTAAGTAACCTCCTCATACAAGTACGGCCAAGGCACATAACGGGGCTGCGGCCGCACCTGGATATACAGCATCGTCTCTAAAGAAGGTAGCTCAAAACGGCCCTCGGACCGTACGACGGGCGGGGCTTCGTAGCTGCGACGTAGCATATGCCAAGGCCGCACGGCCCACAGCGGCGTCCAACGAAATAGCACCGGGAAGCCCTTGCCCGAAAAGCGGTAATACAATTGCCAGATCGGCTCTTCTGGATCTAAGTACAGCCCCTTCTCCACCGTCAAAAGCCCTACTCGATACCGCCACACCCAGTGTGGCTGCTCCTGAAAGCCCTCTAGGTACCGAAAGCCCTCCCATCCCAGCTGACCCCGCCAAAACTGCGTAGAAAGTCGAAATAACCCTTCCGCCAAACGCACCTCTTCCTCCATCTGGGGTATAAGCTCATAGCGAAGGCCGCCTCGCCATAGCGATAAATAGCTATGGTACTTGCGGGTCGCACAACCCCAAAGGGTAGTAGCCGCGTAAGCGCCCCAGGCCCGCTGCGCATAAAGTTCGCGGCCTAATGCCCACGAACGCTCCACAAGCGGCACACGCCCCACCTCCATGCCGCAAAGATAAGCTTTTAACTTGCCTTTTCTTTAAAGCCTTCTAATCGCCGCCAAAAAGCCAAAACAAAGCGCGGATAAACCTCGCGCTCCACAGCTTGGATAAACGCTTCCACGGCTTCTACACTAAGCCCGCCTATCGGTAAATGCACCTGGTATAAGATAGGGCCTTGGTCGTACTGCTCATTGGCTAAGTGTATAGTAAAGCCGCTT
>CAZAXD010000019.1:39237-41807 GCA_964489015.1 uncultured Sphingobacterium sp.
CCTGAACCACCGCTTCATGGACCCGACGTCCATAAAACCTCTCGCCCCCAAAGGCCGGTAGGAGCGCTGGATGACTATTGAGGACTGGGTATTGACGTACCACTTCTGCCGGCACCAGCCTCAGATAGCCCGCCAGCACAATAAGCCGCACCGGATAGGCCCTTAGTACCACTTCCCATCCTGCCAACGTAGGAGACTCTCGGTGAACGGGGATACCGAGATCGCCTAAAGCCGTCCGATTGGCAGCAGGTCGATCCACAAAGCCGACCACAGACACCCCAGCGCCTTGTAAGACACGAGCTACCGCCTGGGCCAGCCGTCCCCGCCCCGAATACGCTACCACACAGACGGACATGAATCCGGCTTGGTTTTGGCAGCCTCCGCCTCGTCAGGCATACCATAGGCCTTCGCCACCTCTGCATAACGAAGCCAAAGCGAGCGCCGATACGGGTCGACCTCCAGCGCCCGAAAGAGCTGCTGATAGGCCGAGTCCAGCTGCCCCCTGCGCCAAAAAGCCCCTGCCAGCGCTTGCCGAGACTCTACCTCTTCCCCAAAGGTAGATAGCCCCTGCCGCGCTACGGTCATTAGTCGCTCCATCGAATCAGCCCGCTCTAAATAGGCCAGATAAAGCCGATAGGCTCGCAGGCTATCCTGCCAAGTCCGAGCAAGCCCCAGTACCGAATCTACCCCTTGCCGAGCTGCCCTCAGATCCCCTCGTGCTAAAGCAATCCGAGCCCTAAGATCGCGCAGGGCCACACTCTGCGGCACCCGCGCTAAGCCAGCCTGGATATTCTCTAACGCGCCATTCGTATCCCTATACGCTAAAAATAACGTGGCCACCACTTCATACGGCCTATCATAGGCGCCACCCCGATCCACAAAAGGCCTTAGTACCATTACGGCTTCGTTGAGGTTTCGGGTATGAACAACCAAATGCGCAAATCGTCCATAATCTAAGTCATCCCAGGCTGAAAAGGGATGATAAAAATTAGCTTCGGAGAACTTGCCCGCTACCGCCAATAAAACGCCGGCCTCTTGACGAGCCGGAACGACTATCTCCTCATAAAGCGCGGCTAAGCGGCTAGCAAGTCGAAACGCCGCCTCTAAGCAGCCGTCTTCTGCTAAGGCATAGGCTGCATAGAGACTATCCAGGGGCGCTGCAGCCCTCAGTAGGGCAAAAGCAGCCGACCGCGCATAGCCGTAGCGCAAGTACGCTAGCCCCAGCCGCCGCCAAATCGGGGAAGCCCATTCCGCTTGATGATGCGCTAAATACTCCGCCAGCCCTTGCGCTTCTACGAACTGGCCCCGCCTAATCGCTTGTAAAAAGCGGCCGATCGCCGTCGTATCTGTCTCCCCACCTAGCCATTGCGCATTCGGTGAATAACAAGCAGGCGTAGCCTTGCCCCGATACCCCAGCAGTGTAAGGTAAAGGTAATTATCACAGAGCCCAGGTAGCCAGTCTTCTCCTTCCGGCACCGCCTCTAGCACCCGCTGGACCCAGGTAGGCTTGCCATGCCGAGCATATAGAAGCGCTAAGTTGAGATAATAGATAGCTTCCCCAGGTGCTTCCTGGATGGCAGCCTTCCAGTAAAAGGCCGCTGAATCCAAAAAGCCACCCTGATAAAAAGCGTAGGCTAACTGATTGTATACGGCCGCGTCCGGCGGCGCATGGGCTAAATACCGCTGTAAGGTCTGTATCGCCGCTACCGGCCGATCCAGCGCTAGCCACGTAAGCGAGAGTTGTAGGGCTGCTAAGGCTACCGGCTGCCCGCTCATTGCTCGTTCATAGCGCTCCGTAGCCCGCTCCGCATCGGCTGCGCTTTGGGCCTCTAAACGACTTAAGTTGTAATTCACCTTAGCCTCATACGGCACCACCAGGGCCGCCTGCTGATACCAATCTCGGGCTTCGTCTAGGTGGCCCGCTAATAACGCCCGATCCGCGCGAACGCTACCGTATAAGCGGAGATTCACGCGAGCTGTCGGCCAGTCGCCCCGTACCTCCCAAAAGGCCAGCAGCGCAATAACCCCAAAGTAGTAAACCGAAAGCCCCATCCGTAGGCTCTTCGTCAAATCCCAATAAAAGCCCTTCCGAGCTCGCCACAGCGGCCAAAAATTCACTCCTAAGTACACCAAAATGAGCACCAGCCCCGCCGTAAACCCCTCCCAAAAGAGCGCCCCAGCTCGATACAAAAACATATACTCATGCGCCTGGGCGTGATACCCAAACGTCCCCGATAGGATTAGACCTAGTCCCGCCCAGCCCCATAAAAGGCTCGCCGGCTGCTGAAATACCCCCCCTAAGCTCGGATAATACGGCTGTATCAAAAAAAAGCCCTTAGCCAGAAGGATCAGCATAAGCCCGACGGCTACGCTGTAAGCAGTCTCCTTTGGCACAAGCCACAGCAGCGCTTCTAGCCCTACCACCACCGCAGCTCCTACTAAAAATAGCTTCAACCCGACCCGCCAACGCTCCTGCAGATAGGCCAGCAGCGCCCCAAAGACCAACGGCCCATGCAAAGCCGACAGCAGAGCCACTACGATCGCCAAAATCGCCGGATAAGCTACAAACG
>CAZAXD010000020.1:0-21896 GCA_964489015.1 uncultured Sphingobacterium sp.
CTTTGGCCCTCACTGGTGGTATTGTAGCCATGGTAGGCTTAGGCGTCTCTTTCTGGTTTGATTTAGTGGGGGCTGTAGATGCTGAGCTACGTAGTCAAGGCTTGCCTGACTGGTTTTTTGCGGCTTTGGCGGAAGATCGCATTGCTATAGCTCAGCGCTCTACCCTGACCACTCTTTTCTGGCTGTTACTAGCAGGGGGGGTTCTGGGAGCCTATGCCCAGCGCTATGTACGTTCGTCCCCCAGCCTTCTGGCGCTAGCTGTACTCATTTTAGCGGACGGGTGGCTGGTTAATGGCCGATACTTTCCGCGTCAGGAGACTTATATGCGAAATGTGGAGTTTCCGACAGATCCGCCTAAACAGCCTTATGAACGTTATTTGGAAGAGACCGATTCTAGCTTTTATCGAATTTTGCCCTATCATACGGCCCCTTTTACGGATGCACGGCCAGCCGTGTACTTGGAAGATGCCGGAGGCTATCATCCGGCCAAGCTTAAGCGCTATCAGCAGCTCATAGAAACCCATTTAGCCCGGCTAGAACCTGGCGTTTTGCGGATGCTTGGTGTTCGTTATATCACGGGCCGGGCGGATAGGCCGCTGCCTATAACGGGCCTAGATAGCCTCCAAACCTTCCCTGATGG
This sequence comes from uncultured Sphingobacterium sp., assembly GCA_964489015.1. GTDB lineage: Bacteria > Bacteroidota > Bacteroidia > SpSt-205 > SpSt-205 > JAPYWM01. The sequence continues at coordinate 641 of CAZAXD010000020.1, forward strand.
CGTGACGCTCTATCGCTTGCCTAGCCCTGTACAGGCGGCATGGCTGGCGGAGTCTGTAGCGGTTTATCCACGCATCGACCAGACCCTAGATAGCTTGACACGACATGACCTAGCGCGCGTAGCCGTTTTAGCTGAAAAAGATTTCCAAATGCTGCCCCTTAGGCCGGAGTCTGCGCCTCTGGACAGTGTAGAAGGAGTCATGGTGATCCAACGTAGTCCCGCTTACGAGATCAAACTGACCGTTCGCACGCAGCGTCCCCGGCTGCTGGTCCTGAGCGAAATTCATTATCCGCCGGACTGGGTGGCCTTGGTAGACGGGGTGCCCACTCCCATCGTGTATGCGAACTTCGTCTTAAGAGGGGTGGTAGTACCAGCGGGGCAGCATGAGGTGCGAGTCGTCAATCAGAGCGCTGTCCATGCGAAGGGGAGTCGCTTGTCGCTGGTGGGGTCGGTCGCAGCCTGGTTACTGGCCTTGGGGGCTGTCGCATCGCTTTTATGGCGGCGGAAGCAGTCGGCTTAGTTTGTGCGGTCTCTGCTCTCACGCCGCGCCTGCGGTTTGTGCTCTCGACGATCTTTGAGCAGTGGCTACGCATTCCGGTCGTGGTGACGACCGAGCCGGTCCGGTACCAGCGGGTGCATCTGGCCTGTGGTATTCGGGTGCCCCGGGCCCTCGAGCTACCCCTTCATCCGCTTTTACAAGGGCGAGGCACCGCCTTCTACCTGTCGAAGTGGGATGAGGCGGGATTCTTTCCGCTCAAGGACGCTGACTACTCGCATGATCTACTGGCTATGGCGTTTTATGTGCTGTCGCTGTATCCCCTGTACGAGTGGCCTTATGGTTATGACGAATGGGGACTTTATGCTTGGGACCGAGCTCCCTTTTATGAGGCGCCTTTTTGGGCACAGCCGTTTTTGCAGGAGCATGTTTACCGGCTCTTGGATGCCATAGGTTTTTCTTTTCAGAGGCCAGGCTTTACGTGGGAGGTGGGCTGGGATATTGATCACCCGTATGCGTGGCGGGGGCGCTGGGGTCTTCGGTGGTGGGCTGGTGGTATTCGACGGCGAAACCTCTCCCAGCGACTGCTGGCTCAGCTTGGACGCGTGCACGACCCTTATGATACGTTGGCCGAGATACAGGCTACGTTTCGACCTCAACATAGCCGATTTTTCTTTTTGATGTCGAGCCGGCACCGACTGGATAGTTTGGTATCGCCCCAGCACCCCGTCTGGAAGCAGCTAGCAGGCCAGCTACTTAGGCAAGGGTATTCGGTCGGCTTACATCCGTCTTATTGCGCGCGTGAAAAGCCTGCATTTATTCGGCGGGAAAAGACCCGCTTAGAGCGGCTCCTGAATCGTCCCGTTACCTGTAGCCGTCAGCACTATCTGCGATATTTCTGGCCTGATACGTTTTATCACTTAGCGGCGGCGGGTATACAGGCTGACTATTCCTTAGCCTTTCCGGCGCGGAGTGGATTTTTATTGGGCGTAGCCCTTCCGACAGCCCTTTATGATGCCAAGCGGGAGCGCCCGCTGCCCTTAAACTTCTGGCCGCCGGCTCTGATGGATCAAGTTTACCTTCGGACGGGTGACATCGAGGGCTTAGCCCATGAAATCCAGCGACTCTACACCCTCTTGCGTCAGACAGGCGGCCATTTGCACCTGATTTGGCACAATTCGACCTGGGAAGCGGCAGAGCCGCTTAGAGCCTTAGCTAACGCTTGCTAGACTTTTTCTTTTTGGGCTCGTTGGCTGGGGGGGGTGCGGGTGGCGGCAGGGTCTCCAACAGCGCTCGGGCTTCGTCTTTGATGTGAGGCGATGGCGCCGCCTCAATGAGGTTTTCTAAAAGCTTTTTAGCAGAGCTGCGTTTATTTTCGGCAATGAAGATTCGGGCCAAAATCAGATAGGAGGCCGCGCGTGGGGTTGGATACGCAACGTACTGGTCACGTAGGGTACAAATCGCTTCGCGAGCCTCATCAAATCGCCCTTCTTTGTACAGGAGGCGTGCAGTATGGTAGAGGGCTTCGGCTGCCCAGAGGTTTTTCTCTAGGCGAACCGCCTGGCGGAGATAATCGAGGGCCTTGTCTGGCCGGCTGCTTTTGTCTTCGGCTAGAGCGAGCCGCAGCAGGGCCTGCTGTCTCAAAAAAGTAGGCAAGAGAGAGTCGCTCAAAAGATCATGGAGAAGCTGGCGCGCTTTGTCAGGCTGGTCGGCGGCTAGGTAGAGTTCGGCCCACCGGATGACAGCCTGCCGGAAGGGCAGGCTTTGCGTCGGAAGCCTGGTGAGCAGGGTTTCCTGGCAGGCGATGGCATGCTCGTAAGCGCCTCGGGCCTCATGAAGGAGGACGAGCCGTTCGAGGGCCTGCAGGCCATAGGTCGGATCCGGAATGAGCGACTCGTAGCTAGCCAGGGCGCCGGCCGAATCCTTTTGCATTTCCGCACTGTAGGCGAGCCACCATCGAGCCGATGTGAAATGGGGATACGTCTGCGCTAGGCGTTTGGCTTCTGTGCTGAGCTTGTCCCAGCGCTCCTGAGCTGCCAGAGCTTCTAGCTGTTGCTGCTCAAAAGTCAGGCGCGTGGCGCTTTCGGCTGGGAGTCCGCTGATGAAATCAGCGTACACCCGGTCATATTCCGCCGGGGAAAGGACAGAACGGAGGGCTTCTAAAGCTAATTGCGCGGCTTCTGTGTGATCGGGATGTTTCTCGAGGACTTCCTTCAAAAGCGGCACCGCTTTAGTGAGGTTTTTCTCCTCTGCTAATCCGATCCCCAGGTAAGCCTTGGCTAAAGGCCTTAGGGGAGAGTTCGGATGGTGACGTAACAAAAGCTGGGCCGCTTCTCGTACGCAAGCTGGCTGACCGAGCCATTCACTACATAGCTTACAGCGTAAAATCAGTAGCTCATCGGCCCCTGCCAGTGACGGTGAAACCTCCTGCAGGAGGCTTTCAGCTTGCTTGTAGCGCTCTAAGCGCATAAAGCTGAGCGCTAAGTAGTACCGGGCTTGTGTCTGGTTGGGATCCCGTTTCAAGAGCTCTTCAAGAAGCGGAATCACCTCCTGGTACTTTTTCTGCAGGAAATGCGCGCTAGCTGTCAAAAAGAGCACTTGCTGGCCTTTCTCTTCGGTAGACTTATAAGTCTTTCGCAGCGGATTCAGGACTCGAAGAGCCTCTTCGGCTTTGTTTTGCCGAAGAAGGGTCCACGCTAAAAAGATCTGGGCTTCTCCTCTCTGCGGGTGGCGGGTACTGCCTGGATGTCTTAGGAAGCGTTGGTAGCGCTCCTCTGCTTGGGCGTATTGTCCTTGGCGGTAGGCGGCTTCGGCGCTCCAAAGTAGCGCGGTCGGCGTCAAGGGGCCGTTGAGGGCCGCAGCTTGACTAAAGGAGGCCTGCGCGGCTTCCCAGGCCTCGTGACTCCAGGCGGTGAATCCTTTCATGAGCAGCGCTTGCTGCCGAGCTGCGAGAAAGCTCTCTGTCGTTTCGTCTCCCAGAATCCGTAGGGCCTCATCGTAGTTCTTATCCAAGATGTGGAAATAAGCCAGATAAAGCCGGATAGCCTGTACCTTAGGGGGCGGTAGAGTTTCCTGGAGAAGGGCAGATAGGGCGGGAATACCCACGGCGGGGTTCTGGAGTTTCCAAGCCAAAAAGCCGAGGAGCTCTAGGCTAAGAGCCCGAGGGGGCCCCGGTCGACTGGTAGCCGCCTTGGCCCAAATGAGGGCCTCTTCCAGACGATTTTGCTTGGTGAATACGGACGCTAAGCCCAAGGCGACCCAGCCGCCTAAGCTGTCTTCTCGGTCGGAGAGGGCTTCCCAGCTGGCCAAGGCGCGCTCGTAATGCCCGCTTTCACTCCAGCAGATACCTATCCATAGCTTGGCTAGAGGGTGGGCAACTTGGAGCGACTCTGCAGCGCCGCAGAGCCCGCCTTGTGCTAAGCTCACCCCGACAAAGGGCCACAAAGTGTCCGCATAAAGTGGTGGTGGTCTGAGGGCGCGCCAGCGTTCTGCCGCCTTCGCTAGTCTATTTGGGTCCGGGAGCTTAGCCAAGCTGTAGGCCAGCCACAAGGGCGCTGCCTGCGCATAAGGGGTTTTCGTCTGAACCGCCTCTAAATGGGAGGCCGCTTGCCGGTAGTCACCCCGTTCGTAGTAGAGGATTCCCAGGTAAAAGTTGGCTGGGTCGTGAAAGGGGCCGACCTTTTCGCTCAAGGGCCGCAAATGCTCTAAAGCTTTCTGGCTTGCTTTCTGGACAAAGGCCGCATAGCCCATTAGGAAGTGACCTTCCGCTTGAAGCGTCTGGGGCAGACTGCGATAGTCTAAAGCCTGACCGAGTTCGAGCACCTCCTGATACCTTTGGCGCAGGAAGGCGTATTTGAGCCCGTGAAAACGCGCAAGATCGCTCCGGTAAGAGGGCTGAATTGCTTCGGCATAAGACGCCAGCGCTTCGGCGCTGCCTTCTCGCAATAGGTCATAAACGGCATACTCGACCCACCAGTCGGGTAGGACTGAGGGCGGCGCTTGCGGAAGCAGCGAAGGTACTCGCTGGCCGTACGCCTCCGCTACCTGGCGGGCTGCACTAAAAGCGCCGTGTTCAGCTAGATCGTGGCCCTGCCAGAAAAACCTTTCAGCTGACCACCGCATGGGTAGCTGCTGGGCCCAAATCAGCGCCAAGAAGCATAAAACCTTTGCCATAATGCTATTGCCTGCTCTTTGGCTTCCAACTGCTTTTTTCGAAAGTGTCTCAAGGCTTCCTCCTGCGGGAAGTGCTTTTCTAGCCAAGCGCAAAGTTGATAATAATCATGCGCTTGGCCTAAGGCTTTGGGAAGTTCTGGCGGGGGGACTATCGGCATATCGGCTATGGTGCTCGCCAGCTCCCAGGCTCGTAAATACCTTCGCAATTCGTGCAGGCGCTCCGCTTCGTAAGGTCCTTCCCACCAGGCCTGTAGGAGGGCTTGTGTGTCTGAGAGCCAGCGATGCACTTGATGGGTCCACATCTGCTGAAATGGGTGCTGGGTCGGCTCATATGGAAATCGCCTTTTCCACAAACGCAACCGCAGGCGTGTCCCCTTCTTCTCGGCTTTCCAGTAGGTCTTTAGTCGTTTTAGGCTTTTACGCTTTTGATCTTTGAGCTTTTGGCGTGCCTCCTTAGATAGCGAGCCCGCTTCCCTTCTGAAATTATCAAACTTACGGACGCGCCCGGCTAGTTTGTAAAGAGTGAGTAGCGGTGGAAAGGAAGGAGGGGGATTGGGATGGGTGTAAAGGCTTAGGAAAGCCTGGCTACGCTTGTAGGCCCGGCGAAAGCGGTAGATAGCCTTTCTCGAAAAGGGCTTAGGGGAGGGGAGGGAAAGGGGGCGGTGTGCCTTTTTCATAGCTCTGCGCTAGGGCTTGAACAGCCTGCACGAAGGCTTCACCGCGATCGGCATAGCTCTTATACCAGTCGAAGCTGGCACAAGCCGGAGAAAGTAGAACTACATCCCCGGGCTGGGCGAGCTTATCAGCCATGGCTACCGCTTCTTCCATGCTAAGGGCCCGCCGAATGATCGTAACTTGATCCTGAAAGGCCTCTTCTAGCCGGTAGACATCCTCACCGATGAGAATGAGGGCTTTGACCCGAACGGCCACGATGCCTAGCAAGGGGCCGTAGTCATTTCCTTTATCACGACCGCCAGCGATCCAGATAATTGGCTGATGAAAGCTATTGAGCGCGTACCAGGTTGAGTCAACGGTCGTGCTCTTAGAATCATTCACGTAGCTTACGCCGCGTACTGTGCCGGCCGGCTGGAGGCGATGCGGTAGCTTTTGAAGCGTTTGAAGCCCTTTCCGAAGCTCCGGTCGCCGAATCTCCGACAAGCGGGCCCCAATAATCGCAGCCAAGCTATTTTTTCGCTCGGGCGTCGTCTGCAGTGAGGTCTCCTCGTACGAGATCTCAAATCGCTCTTCATCTTGTAAGTCTTTCATATCGCAAATGAGTTTTTGGTTTTCTGTCCAAGCATGGCAAGGCTCACGGTATACCTCCCGATAAATCCAGCGTCGGGCTCGGATATGTAGCCGATCCAGGTAAGCTTGCAGTAAGACGCTGTCGCCGTCATAAATCAAATGATCAGTCGGCAAAAGGCGCTCTAGGGAGCGCAGCTTAGCTTCGGCGTAGGCGTCTAGCGTGCCGTGCCAGTCTAAATGGTTAGGGCTGAAGTTTGTGACGATCGCTAGGTCGGGCTTGAGCGTGGGAGAGTCCCAGAGCTGGAACGAACTCGCTTCGATCACGAAATGCGTCGCCTCTGGATGCTCAAGCAGAGCAAAGCCCCAGCTGTAGCCGATATTACCCGCTGCTACGGCGTAGAGCCCACCTGTGCGCAGTAGATGCGTCAGGAAGCTCGTTGTCGTGCTTTTGCCATTGGTTCCAGTGACGAGATAAAACCGCTTGTCAGGGGGGAGGTGTCGATAAGCCCATTCTAAATCAGAAATGACCGGTATGCCGTGGAGAAGGAGGGCTTGCAGGACCGGGTGATGCGGCGCAATGCCCGGGCTCCGCACGACTAGTGCACACTGGCTTAGGTACGTCCAAGGTTCGCTTGTCACGACCCATGATAGACCTGCCTGCTGAAGGCGGTTTCGATAAGACTCTGCCGGCTCAGCCTCTGTGACTGCTAGTACCGGGTATCCCTTCGCTTGCGCTAGCAGCGCCGCACCGGTCCCACTTTCGCCTAAGCCCCAAATCCCTACCTTCTCTTTCATCGCAGCTTTAGGGTTATGAAGGCTAAGCTATTTAGAAGCAAAGCCACGATCCAGAAGCGAATCACGACTTGCACCTCGTGCCAGCCGCTGAGTTCGTAATGATGGTGTAGGGGAGCCATGCGAAAGATGCGTCGCCCCACCCCATAGCGCCGCTTGGTGTATCGAAAATACGAAACCTGCATCATAACGGAAACCGTTTCAGCGAAAGAAATTCCGGCTATGAGCGGAAGTAAGAGCTCTTTTTTGATCATAAGACTCGTAGCGCCTATGAGTCCACCGACCATTAAGCTTCCCGTATCCCCCATAAAGACCTGAGCCGGATGGGCGTTGTACCACAAAAAGGCTATCAAGGCCCCAACCATCGCTCCACATACGACCGTCACTTCGCTAGCTTGTGGCAGGTATAGGATATAAAAGTAGTCAGCCCATTGGTGATTGCCTGAAAAGTACGCGAAAGCTCCTAAGCTTACATACGCGATGATACCTACGCCTGCTGCCAGGCCGTCCAGGCCGTCTGTGAGGTTATAGGCATTACTTGTGGCGGTGATGATAAAGAGTATGACAAGCCCATAGATTGCCAAGGCTAGCCAGCGCGGGGGCTTCCAGCTGCCAAATTCGCCATAGACAAGCGTCTGGTCCTTGAGAAACGGGAGATTCGTTTGGGTGAGGGTGTGGGGGCGGGCTTCTCCGAAGAGGGCTCGGGCTACCGCTAGCCGAAGGGAAGGCGAGACGCCCAGACGCAGGCGGGTGCCCCCTCGCAAGATGGTATAGGTCGCCGGCGCGGTCTGCGGCTCGTAAGCGACATAGTAATGCCGGTTAGGCGAGAAAGGCTCGTTGTCAACCACAAGCAAAACATCCCCCCGTTGGAAGCCTGCTTCGCGGAGCGGCGCTGTGAGGGTGATCCGACCGTCTCGGGCCGCCCTTGGCCGAGTGCTGTAAAACGCCGGCTGGGTTACCATAAAGAGCCACAGAAGCAATGCCCCCCCGATTTGGCCAGCGAGCTTGAGCCGGGCAGGCAAGCCGGCCTTCGACCGCTTGAGCTTAAGCCAGTCGTCCAAAAAGCCGATGAGTCCTAGCCACAGGGCTAACGCTACCAGGGCCTGTAAGCAAGCACTGTGCCATTCCCCCCACAAAATCAGACCGAGTAAAAAGCTACTCAAAATGAGAAGGCCGCCCATAGTGGGAGTCCCCTGCTTGTGTGTATGAGTGGCTGGACCATCGGTCCGAATCACCTCCCCAAAGGCCAGCGCTTTGAGCTTCCGGATAGTCCACGGTCCTAAGAGGTAACCCGCCAATCCAGCGGTGAGGCCAGCCATGAGCGTACGAAAGCTCAGATAATATCCCAGCCTTGAACCCGGCACATCATACACGCTGTCTAGGTAATGAAGGAGTTCAGCCAGCATAAGGGTTGTCGCAGTAAGCTAGTAGCACATCTCGATCGCTAAAAGGGTGCCGTACCCCCTGAATCTCCTGGTACGTTTCATGCCCCTTTCCTAAAACGGCGATTAGACTGCCGGGCGGGGCCCAAGCGATGGCTTTTTGAATGGCTTCTCGTCGGTCAGGCAGACAAAAGACCTTGGCGCGTAGGCTCGGCTCTAAGGGGGCATACATGTCCGCTAAGATGGTTTCGGGATCTTCGTAGCGGGGGTTATCACTGGTAAAGAAAGCCAGGTCCGCATGCAGGGCTGCGATTTGACCCATGGGTGCGCGCTTGGTGCGGTCGCGATTGCCTCCGGCGCCAACGACAACGACAAGGCGGCCACCCGGTTGTACCAGCGGGCGAAGCGTACGGAGCACCTTCTCCATTGCATCCGGCGTATGAGCATAGTCGACGATTGCCAGCCGATCCTGCGAGAGCGGTACAGGCTCCACACGGCCCGGTAGTCCCCGCACGTTGGATAAGGCCACAGCTAAATCATAAGCTAAGGCTTGTTGGGCCTTTTCTGCTAGTCCCCGGCTCTGCGTCAAAAAGCTTGCCCCATAGGCTGCTAAAAGGTTTTCCAGTTGAAACGCACCTATCAGAGGACTGTGCAGATCTAGCTGGCTAAAGGTTATAGGATTTGCTGATTGTGGGTGATTTAGTAAATTAATCTCTAAACGAAACTTTAGGCCCCAAGAGGCGACATCCTCTAGCACAGCTTGAAAGTCGGCCACGGCTCCTACGGCATAGCCATACCGAATCGCCGCGGTATTCTGGAGCATAAAAGGGCCGTGCCGATCCGCAACGTTGACCAGGGCAAAGGCTCCGGACTTCAGCCCATCAAATAATAGCTTTTTGGCGTCCCGATAAGCCGTAAACGTGCCATGATAGTCGAGATGGTCATGAGATAGATTGGTGAAAATAGCGCCAGTAAAGTCAATGCCCGTTGTGCGATGCTGGTCGAGCGCTATAGAACTCACTTCCATGGCTACGTGGGTCACGCCCCGGTCCGCGCAGCGTCGTAAAAGCTCGTGTAAGACGTAGCTATCTGGCGTGGTGAGCGTAGCCGGCTGCGTTTCATCCCCGATCTTGCAAAAGACCGTACCGATCAAGCCGGCTTGGAGGCCAAGCGCTTGCCACAACTGATACAGGTAGTAGGCCGTGGAGCTTTTACCGTTGGTTCCTGTAATGCCTACCAGAGTCAGCCGGCGAGCGGGGTGGTCAAACCACGCACTGCATAGCTGTGCGTAGGCTCGGCGGGCATTGGACACGACCACGGCCGGGACAGGGACGTCTATCGGGCGCTCTATGACGAGGGCAGCTGCCCCGCGAGCCAACGCCTCAGGGATGTAGTCATGTCCGTCTTGGGCGTGTCCCTTCCAGGCTATGAAGAGCATGCCTGCTTGTACGGCCTGGCTATTAGCGGTTAGACCACTCACGATGATGTCAGATTCTACGCTAGGCAGGTCAGCAGCCTGCAAGAGCTCACGGAGTCGTTTCATAACCTAGGTGTAAGCGGATTTGTCGACTAGGTAAGATTTCATAATGGGTGACGAGTGGGCCTATGCCACGCCAGCTGAGGCTATACCCCCGCGCCTGGGCCCAAGCTAGCGCTTGACGGAACGGCAGGCCAACTAGCGCGCGAAGGCTGGAGTCTGGCTGCGGCTGAAGATCGACATAGTACGCAGTGGGCATGGCTTTAGCCAGTTCAGTACGAGGCCGCTGGGGCGTCGAAATGCTAAGGGCATTGTACAAGGGAATGGCGTCTGCTAATCGAAGGGTGGGGAGCGCTGGCTGGAGCCTTTCCGCCAAAAGCGGCGGCTCCTGCGGCGCTATTCGCGCCTCCCGAAAGACGACCGCATCCGCAATCTCCCGAAAGACCGGCGCCGCAACCTCCCCGCCATGGATCTTGCCGCTCTGCGGATCGTCGATCACGACGATACAGCTGTAGAGCGGCCGCTCCGCCGGAAAGAATCCCACAAAGGCCGCCCGGTACCGATTGATATACTGCCCGCGTTCGACCTTTTTCGCGGTACCCGTTTTGCCCGCGATGCTATACAGAGCCGTATAGATCGAGCGAGCTGTGCCTTTCTCTACCGTAGCTCTAAGCATTTCCTGTAGCTTGTGAGCCGTTTCCGTGCTCAAAATGCGCCGGGCCGGTGGGCGAGCCGGCTGCGACCACTGCCCATCCGGGTACAAGATTACATCGACTAAGTGTGGACTAACCCATATGCCGTCGTTGGCGATGGCATTGTAAAAGCATAAAAGCTGAAGGGGAGTCAGTTGAATGTTGTATCCTATAGCCAACCAGGGTAGCGTGGTCGGGTTGAAATGAGACGTGCCGGGAGCGATGTAGCGCGGTCGAGGTTCTGAAGGGAGATCCACCCGGGTCGGCCTAAGCAACCCGAAAGCGTCCAGGTAACGATAAAAACGCTGAGGATCGCTTCCAAAGTGCTGCTGGGCTAGGCTAGCAAAAGCAATGTTATGCGAATAAGCCAGGGCTTCGGTGAAGGAGAGCGTTGCCGCGCCAGCTGGGTCGCGAATCACCTTATCAGCGATGCGTAACGCAGCCGGGGCTTTGATGAGGGTACCCGGTTGGATCCGCTTCTCCTCCAAGAGCGCCGCCGCTAAGGCCACTTTCAACGTAGAACCCGGTTCCCACAGGGTGCTCACCCCATCATTGTAAGCCTCGTTGTAGTTGGCCAGGGCTAAGACGCGTCCACTCTGGACAGCCATCAGGATAGCCACGCCGCCCTGGGCCCTGTGCTGCTCCACGCCTCGACTGAGCGCCTGATAGACGATATCCTGCAGATGTGGATCAAGGGAAACTTGAATGTCAGCACCGCGAGTGGGCTCAAAAGCACTCAGATTCTCTAGGGGAATCTCCACGCCGCCGCTCACTCGCCGCACCAGCATATCCCGTATCTCACCCTGTAGGACTTCATGGTAAGCGCTCTCCAGCCCGCGCCAAGCTGTCGAGTCATTGACTAAATATCCTAACGTGATGCGCGCTAAATTGCCATAGGGATACGATCGCTTGTGGGTGATCTTTTCGACAATAAGGGCGCGGCGGCCTCGCACCGGCCGCAGAAGCGGCAGCTGGGCAATAGCCTTCTGTTCCGTGTAGGTCAGCAGCACCCGATAGGGTAGCAGGTACACATGCCGATCACCGGCCTTCCAGCGTGCCTTGAGCTCCTGAGCTAGTCTATCTGCGCTGGGATAAATCGTCGGGAAAAGCTGACAAAGCCCCTTGGCCAGTAGCGCTAAGGAGTCTCGGACCTCCTCCGGCTGCCATGCAGACGGATCTACCGCCACCCGAAAGAGCGGCATACTCGTAGCCCAGACCGTGCCATCTGCTGCTAAAATACTGCCGCGCTCCCCCCGTACCTGCTTGAGGTAGGGCCTATTTAGCTGACGTTCATAAGGCGAAGCTTGCCCGTATCGAAAAATCAGGTATCCTAATCGCCCAGCTAGACCTAGCCACCCCAGGCCCAGCAGGATGATCACGACGTAAAGCCGCTTGAGGGTCTTATCGAGCTGAAGCATGCTGAGGAACGACGTAAGGCGCAGTTTTAGGAAGGGCTAAGCCGAGGCTATCCAAGGCCGGTTTCAGGGCTGAGTACCGGCGCCGTTCGCTCACCGTCGCATTAAGCTGCAGGTATTCCGCCCGCTTCTCGGCTAAGGCCCGCTGCAGCTGATAAAAGCGCCGCACTTTCATCTCAGCTCGGTACTGCGTCGCTACATAAATGAGTAACCACACTGCCAGGTAGGCCAGTAGCGCCAGCCGACGCGGAAACCACGTAAAAAGATTCCATCGGATGCGAATCATAAATTGCCGAGCTTTTCAAGCATCCACAGCCGGGCAGACCGGCTGCGGGGGTTTCTAGCGATCTCTTCAGGCGAAGGGCGATCCTTCTGAATAAGTCGCCAGCCGTAAACCCGCTGACCATAAAGCGGGTCTTCCTGCTGGGGCTGCTGAAAGAGCCGCTTCACTAGGCGCGCTTCGCCGCTGTGATACGTGAGCGCCACCAGCCGTCCCCCCGTCACAACGACGCTGGTACAAGCTGCTAGGGCCTCTGCAAGCGCGCCAAGCTCGTCATTGACCGCTATGCGCAGCGCCTGAAAGACCCGCGCCACGAGGTCTTTCCCCTTCTGTTTGCCGTAAAAAGCCTCTACCACCGCCCGAAGATCCTGCGTCGTCTCAGGTCGTGCTGCCTGAAGGCGCGCCGCCAAAGCTCTAGATCGCGGCAAATCCCCGTATTCCCGCAGGCAGGTGGCTAAAGTCTCTACCGAAACCGCCTCTAACCACGCATGCGCCGGAAGGCCCGCCCGTGGGTTCATCCGAAGGTCTAACGGTCCCGCCCATCGGTAGCTAAAACCCCGCTCCGGGGTATCTAACTGATGCGAAGAGACCCCGAGATCCAGCAGCACCCCTGCTAAGGCGGGGAGCTGAAGCTGCGCCCAAACCGCTGTTAGGTCCCTAAAATTCGCCCGAACCCCCACAAAACGAGGGTCCATTAGCGCTTCGAGCGGTGCCTCTGGGTCTTGGTCCAAGCCCACTAGCTGCCCCTTTGGTGAAAGCACTTCCAGCACTGCCCGGCTATGCCCACCCCCGCCAAAGGTCCCATCCACGTAAACGCCGTCCGGGTCCCACACAAGGGCCTGCGCCACGACCTCCCGTAGAACCGGCTCGTGGTACGTCATGAGCCTAACATCCGCTGCGTCCATGTGCCTAACTCCTTTTCGTGCTGGGCTTTCCAAGCTTCGTAGCGCCCAAGGTCCCAAATCTCCACACGGTCTTTCATGCCTATTAGCACAAGGTCTCCACTCAGGCCCGCATACTCGCAAAGCGCTTTCGGTAAAAGCAACCGATTCGCAGGGTCCAGCGAAAGGGGCTGCGCTCCACTCTGAAAGAGCCGCAAAAAGCTTCGGCCATCGGGTGAAAAGAGATTGATTTTTTCGTGAATCTGCTCCAGTTCTTTTTTCCACACGTCGAGGGGATACAACCACAGACAGGGATCAGGAGCCCGCTGAAGGACAAAGTGGGTGCGCTGCTCCGGCGGAAGGAGCGACAGCAGCGCACTCGGCAATACCATACGGCGCTTCGGATCCAGCCGAGCGGGATATTCCCCAAATAAAAGCACCCTTCGGCAAAGGTAGGGAACTTCTCCCACTTTTGGGCACGGAATGGGAAACACTCCCCTCAAAGCTTTTGTAACCCTTTAGTCGGTCGTACTGGACTGCCAGCTGGCCGGCGCGGCTTAGGGACCCAGTCAGATAGGGTACTCGTACAGATTTCGAGCGGTTGACTAAAGCCATGTGGTAATCGGAGAAGTTTTTTTCATCTCTTGGATCGGTTTTTTTGTATTTTTGCCCTATTCACACTTTTTTTCACAAAGCGGTGGCCATGGCAGGCCTGAGTCTCATGGCGTTTAGCGTAGTGTAGGGCCAAAAGCCGCCCCCACCCCTGATTCTGTACCGAAAGGGCGACAAGTGGGGCTTCTGCGACTCCACGAGACGGATCATCATCCCGTGCAAGTATGACTGGGCCTTGCCCTTCAGCGAGGGCTTAGCGTTGGTGAGGCTTGGCGGGAAGTGGGGTTTTATTGACGTTCGCGGGCGGGAGTACTGGGAGGATTGAGCGGCTACGAGCACGAGATTGTGTTTACAGTCTGATTGGGTGTGTAGAAATTGCTCTAGGCCCTCTGGGGGAGGGTAGCCGTTGACTCAGAAATCTCCTCAAGCTCTCGTTCTAGCTGCTTGGGTGTCTCAGCGCTTATAAGCCGGAGTCGCCAGCTTTTGGCATGCGGCAGGCCCCTGAGGTAGCCGGCGTAGTGCTTACGCATTTCGAGGATCGTCTTTCGGGGCGGCTGGGGGAGCATCTCGAGGGCATACGTGAGATGGCGGCGGATCGTAGCGAGGCGCTCCTCCAGCGAAGGCGGCGGCAAGAGCTCGCCGGTCCGAAAGTAGTGTTTGATTTCCCGAAAGATCCACGGATACCCAATAGCGGCACGGCCGATCATGAGCGCAGCAGGCTTATAGCGCTGATAGAGCTCGTAAGCGGTGATGGGCGAGTCGATGTCGCCATTACCAATAATCGGGATGTGGATCGCCGGGTCGTTGGTAAGGCGGCCGATCCACTCCCAACGGGCCTGGCCTTGGTAACCGTCGGCCTTGGTGCGGGCATGCACGGCCAGCGCTGCGATCCCCACTGCTTGGAGCCGATGTGCTACGTCTATGATTCGGATCGAGCTGGCATCCCAGCCGAGACGCGTCTTGACGGTGACGGGTAGCTGTGTCCCTTCGACAATAACCCCTGTGAGATACTCCATCCGGTCAATGTCTCGTAAAATTCCGGCGCCGGCGCCTTTGCAGACGACTTTACTGACGGGGCAGCCGTAGTTGATATCCAGCCAGTCGGGCTTGACCGCTTCAATGAGCCGAGCCGCCTCCTGCATGGCGTTTTCATCGTGCCCAAAGATTTGAATGCCCAGGGGGCGCTCTCGCTCGGAAAAGCGCGCCTTATCCCAGCTTTTCGCAATCTGGCGAATCAGACCCTCGCTTGAGACAAACTCCGTCACGACGGCATCGGCGCCCATCTCGCGGCACAAGCGCCGAAAAGCGGCATCCGACACGTCTTCCATGGGCGCCAAAAAGAGCGGCACCCCATCCGGCTCCCCAATCTGCACCGTCCCTATCTTCAGCATCTTTGCGAAGATAAAGCGTAGCTTTGCACCGTGGCGCTAATGCTGTATAATACCCGCACCCGCCAAAAGGAGCCCTTTCAGCCGCTTAGGCCGCCTTATGTGGGTATGTACGTGTGTGGGCCTACGGTGTACGGCGACCCGCACCTGGGCCATGCTCGGGCGGCGATCGTCTTTGATGTGCTGTATCGCTACCTACAATATCTAGGCTACAAGGTCCGCTACGTGCGAAACATCACCGACGTAGGGCATTTAGAGGGGGATGCCGACGAGGGCGAAGACAAAATCCTCAAAAAAGCCCGCATAGAAAAGCTTGAGCCCATCGAGGTTGCCCAGTACTACACGGCGCGCTACCACCAGGCGATGGACCAGCTGAATGTCAAGCGCCCTTCGATCGAGCCCACGGCCACGGGCCACATTGCGCAGCAGATCGCCATGATCGAGCAGATTTTAGCCCATGGCCTAGCGTATGTCATGAATGGCTCGGTCTACCTCGATTTAGAAGCTTATCGCCAGCACCATCCATACGGCGTGCTGTCGGGGCGCAATGTGGAAGAGCTTTTAGCCGGTAGCCGGGAGCTCGAAGGGCAGTCGGAGAAGCGCCACCCCTATGACTTTGCACTGTGGAAGCGGGCGGAGCCGACACACCTGATGCAGTGGGATTCGCCGTGGGGACGGGGCTTTCCGGGGTGGCACATTGAATGCTCGGCGATGAGCATCCACTACCTCGGTGTGCCGTTTGATATCCACGGCGGGGGGTTAGACCTGGTCTTTCCCCATCATGAAGCGGAAATCACCCAGGCTTACGCTTGCTTTGGGGAAGCCGCTGCTTACCAGGCCTGCTACTGGGTGCACAACAACCTCGTCACCATCTCGGGCCAAAAGATGAGTAAGTCGCTAGGTAACTTCATCACCGTTGAAGAAGTTTTCACGGGGCGTCATGCGCTATTGTCCCGACCTTATCCGCCCATGGCCCTGCGGCTGCTAGTCTTGCAGGCCCATTATCGAAGCACCTTAGACTTTTCAGATGAAGCCCTTTTGGCCGCGCTCAAGGCTTATTATCGTCTCATGCACATGGCCACTTTGCTAGAGAAGATCAAGCCCAGTGGTCACTCTGACTTTTCTGTAGCTGAGTGGCGCACCAAACTTCTGGAAGCGCTGGATGACGATCTCAATACAGCGGTGGCCTTAGCTCATCTCTTTTCGCTGCATGAGACCCTACTTAAGCTCTATCGCCATGAGATGGCTATTAGTACGGATGACCTTGCCCTCCTACGAAAGACCTGGAAAGAGATTCTGTACGATATTTTAGGCATAAGCCCGCTTAGTAGCATATCTATCACTAAGTTGGAGCCTTTTATGGATTTACTTTTGCAGATCAGGCGAAAGGCTCGTAACGAAAAAAACTACGTTTTAGCCGACTACATTCGTCAAGAGCTTGGCAGGCTCGGCGTCAAATTATTAGATTTTCGCGATGAGACGCTGTGGGAGCTGGAAGCTTAGAGGTATTGTGGTGTTAGTGGCGGCGATTTTAGGGGCCTGCCAGCGGGGGCCTGAACGGGCGCCTGCCTCGCCTCAGAAGCCGACCCCTTTGGTGCTAGCCGAGCGGCCGAGCTTTTCGGCCGATAGTGCATATGCTTTTATTGAAGCGCAGCTGCGCTTTGGGCCGCGGATTCCAGGCACGGCTGGGCACAGAGCTTGTGGAGACTGGTTAGTGGCCCAGCTTCGGCGGTTTGGCGCTCGCGTGTATGAACAGGTGGGGACATACAAGGGCACCCCGATTCGAAATATCATTGCTTCCTTTGCTGGGGCGGATTCTACTCGGCCGCGGGTATTCCTGTCGGCTCACTGGGATAGCCGTCCTTGGGCCGACCAAGACCCTACCCAGCGGCAGGCACCCGTGCCAGGAGCTAATGACGGCGCCAGCGGCGTGGCTGTCTTACTCGAGCTAGCCCGGCTTTTTAGTCAAAAGCCCCCACCCGGTCTCGTGGATATCCTCTTGTGGGACGCGGAAGACCTCGGCCAGGAAGGGGTAGAGGATTCCTACTGCTTAGGGGCCCAGTACTGGACCATGCAGCCGGCTCCCCATGCCCCTCGTGCTTACAGGTGGGGCATAAACCTGGATATGGTTGGCGCGCAAGGCGCTACTTTCCTATATGAAGGGTATAGTCGCACTTACGCGCCTCTCCTGCTAGAAAAAATCTGGCAAGTCGCCGCCCAACTCGGCTACCAGTCGTACTTTCTGCCTTTAGATGGCGATCCTATCATCGATGACCCGTATTACATAATCACCCGTTCTAAAATACCAGTGGTAAATATTATTCATCGTTTGCCCCATAAACCAGCATTCTTTCCAGAATGGCATACTTCACGTGATGATATAACTATCATTGACAAGGCTACCTTGCGCGCTGTAGGCGACGTGCTTACGGCCTTTATGTATACCTTTGATGCGCAGCTATCCCCGGTATAGAGAGCATGAACACCTTTTCCACAGGCTCATTTCGCGTGTCTAGTAGCAATTACGTAAGTTTGTGCGGATGCGGCTATTTCTCTACTTGGCGCTAGGGCTGGGCATTCTCTTAGCGACAGATTCCACGAAATCTGCCGCCGGTTTTAGAGCGTATTACGCAGGCTTACAGAAGATCGAGGAGAGCCTGCCGCGGGTATGGTGGGATAGGCAATGGGTCAATGCTTGCCGCCCCAAAAATATTAGCGAGATTGTGGCGTCCGTTGAAATCAGGCTCCAGGATCTGGAAACGGGCTTTTCTTTTGTAGTGCCGGTCCGAGGCCGGCTCAATTCGGGGTTTGGCTTTCGGCGCGGGTGGCAGTTTCATTATGGGCTAGACATTGACCTCCATACCGGTGATACGGTGGTAGCTGCTATGGATGGCGAGGTCCGACTAGCTGGCTACGATCCTGGCGGTTATGGGTGGTTTTGTGTGATTGCGCATCCGAATGGCCTCGAAACGGTGTATGGCCACTTTTCTAAGCTGCTTGTTGCTCCAGAGACTCCTGTCAAAGCTGGGGAACCCATTGGGCTCGGTGGTAGCACAGGCTACAGCACTGGGTCGCATCTGCACTTCGAAGTGCGGTTTATGGGAGAGCCGGTGGATGTCAGTGCGCTTATCGACTTTGAAAATGGTGTTTTGCTTGAGCCCGTGCTCACCATCACGCCAGAGACCTTTAAGCACTTGTCCCAGCTTCGCTCCGCGGTTTATCACGTAGTGCGGCGAGGTGAATCGCTCTATACTATCGGTCGGCGGTACGGCGTAAGCGTTCGCTATCTGTGTGCGCTCAACGGTATCTCGCCCAAAGCGATCCTCCGACCGGGTCAGCGTTTGCGCGTCAAGTGAGAAAGCGTGTCGTCTTTGGCTTAGGGAATCCCCGTCCTGAGTATGCCGATACTCGTCATAATGCAGGATACCAAGTGGTGCAGGCGCTGGCCGAAAAGCTTGGGGCTGATGCTTTTCGACCGGACCGCTATGCGCTACATGCCACTACACAAAAGGCCGGGATCGAGTGGCATCTGCTCCTACCTACTACGTTTATGAATCGCTCCGGCGATGCCGTCGCTTACTGGCACAAAGCACTACAGATCAGCTTAGAGGAGATGGTAGTGGTGCTAGATGAACTCCAATTGCCCCTGGGCCATCTTCGTTTGACGCCAAAGGGTTCCAGCGGTGGCCACAATGGTCTAGCTCATATCATTGAGCGGCTTGGTACTACAGACTTTGCTCGGTTACGGTTTGGGATTGATAAGCGGTTTGCAAAAGGGCAGCAGGTGGCCTATGTTCTGTCTCCGTTTACACTGCAAGAGCGGCCAGTGGTAGTCCAGAGTGTTCAAGTCGCGGCGGAGGTCCTGCTTGTATGGGCTCGTGAAGGCCTGGCGCGAGCTTCGTCGATGGCCGGTGCGCACAAGCCCGTTCTCACCTCTGAGAACGGATAATTCGGCAAGTGCTGCTCCGTTGCTGACTTTTCCACAGGCCATAGATCTTAGCTGGGGTTGTCGGCAAATGGTGGATGAGGCTATGGCGTCTGTATGTTTGGCTTATGAGGTTTGCCGCGCGAAAAGGTGCCCTGCTAATAGGGGGACTTGCTGTGGCCTTGACCGCCTGTGGGCGTCGGGTTGCCACGGCGGCTAGTGCACAAAGCCGGGTGGTCCAGGTTGCGCGCAGTTATATCGGCACGCCATACCGACATGGCGGCACGGATCGGCGTGGCGTGGACTGTTCGGGGCTTGTCTTCCGTACGTACCAGGAAGCTCTAGGCCTGCAGCTGCCTCGTACGGCTGATGTGCAGGCTCAAGTAGGACGCAGCGTGCCGCTCAGCAGCGTGCAGGCCGGGGACCTGGTATTTTTTCGGGAGCCCAAGTGTAAAAAGATCACCCACGTGGGTATCGTCGTCGGAGCTGATGGACGGTTTATTCATGCTTCGACGAGCAAGGGCGTTCGAGAAGATCGGCTTGACGATCCGTATTGGCGGGCGCGGGTGGTAGCGGCCCGCCGCGTTCTTGCAGCAGAAGCCGCTGAACATACCGGTCCACCGGCAAAGAAAGCTGCATCAAAGCGGGGTACAGCCAAAAGAAGCGCAAGCGAGGGTTCATAGGGCGAATGTCTTCCGCTAAGGTCACCTTGTAGTAGATGGCTAGGAGCTGCGTATCGGGATGGTAATAAGAGTACTGGAGGAAATCTTGGGTGTAAAAGTGCTCCATAGTGGTGGCGGGGGTGCCTAGCTCCTCGATGAGCTCACGCTGGAGCGCATCCCGAAGCCCCTCATGGGGTTGTACCCCGCCACCTGGAAATTTGAGCAGTCGAGCCCCCCGAAATTCCTCCTCTAAGACCACATACCGTCCCCACGCATCTGCGACTAGGGCATAAACCCGCACAACCCACCTCATGAGGAGCGCTGGTAGGCGGTGGGTGCCTTATACTCAAAAAGCGGGGCCAGAGTACGCTTCTCTTCGGGGGTCCAAGCCATTTTCTCATAATAAGCACGCAGGGCCCGCTGAAAGAGCGTTTGCTGCATCCAGTACTCAACTAGCTCGCGGGCAGTGCTGGCCAGGCGCCAGTTGCTACTAAGGAGGGCTTCAAATAGATGAGGCAGCAGGGTAAGCGGCATTTGATTGAGCCGCTTGAGCGCCCGAAAAGCGTTTTGACGCGTCCGAAACTCAAAACTCGGGCTGGCTAAGTCCACTAGCCGGTCAATCGCTGCCCGATCCCCATTTTGCGCTGCCACTTCTAAATGGGTGATAAGTATGTTTTTCCCAGGGAAGCCCTCTTCACCTTTAGTCTTTTGTAGGTAGGCGGGGATTCGCTTAGGAAAAGCTTCTGCTAGCCGTTCTAAGGCTAAAGCCACTACGATGTAGGACGAATCGCGCAGCAGCTGCTGTAGGGCCGGCTCGAGCGACGCCGGGAGGGGTGCTAGGTTGGCTATGACTGCAAACCGAACTTGTGGATGCGGGTCTCGAATCGCTTCTTGGATAAAGGCTTGACTCTTAGGGTCATTGGCTAGCTGGCTTACGATCTCGGCTCGCATAGCCCAAAATTTTTCGCGCTTATAGGCCGCTTGAAGCGCTGCTCGCTTGGCATCGTGGGAGACTTTGCGGAGGGCTACGAGGGCGTCATAGCGATCAAGCATCGCCGGCGCCTGCTCCAGCTGTGCTAATAAGACACCCAGCGGCTTTTCGAAGGTCAAGCGCTTGAGGATCCAGCTGCCTGGATCAAAGAGCACAAAAGCCACGGGTCGCTTCCCAGGATTCGGGATTTCGATGAGCTCCTGCGCTTTCTCGATCCAGACCCGTACGCTGTCTTTGCTGCCGTCTTGGTAGTATACCACGATGGGGATCGGCATGCGAAAAAGACCTATACTGCTATCCTGGATCTGCTCGACCAAGACTTGGGTTAGAGCGGTGCCTTCCCGCTCGATAGCTTTGTAGCTCACGTGGTAGTGCGGCTCTCCGCCCCGATAGAGCCACTGCTGAAAAAACCAGTCCGGACTCAAGCCCGCTGCATCCTGAAAGGCCTGGTACAGGTCATTCGTTTCTACGACGTCGTAAGCGTGATTTTGAAGGTAGTGTTTGATGACTTGGCGGTAAGTGGCCTCGCCAAAGGTGTAGCGCATCATGTCTAGGATGCTTGAGCCTTTCTGATAGATGCGAGCATAGCCAGCATTGGGGTGTACCACAGGTAGCTTGTCCCGTTCACTGGCTCCCAGGGCTATGTTATGCTCGGTGCGGCGGCCCCAGTTGTAGGCATCCTCGCCGTAAAGGTGCCCGATAAAGCGCCGCGCATAATGCGTGGCAAAGCTCTCTTGTAGCCAGAGATGCGCAAAGTTTCGGGCTGTCACATAATCTCCAAACCACTGGTGCGTCATCTCATGGGCGTTCACTTCTACATAGGAGCGGTCCAGAAAAGCCCGATC
>CAZAXD010000020.1:21910-39226 GCA_964489015.1 uncultured Sphingobacterium sp.
AGTCACCGAAGACCGTAGCCGTGGTATTTTCCATGGCGCCGTACACATAATCCGCTACCGGCACTTGACTGTACGAGCTCCACGGAAAAGCCATCCCAATGTCCTTCTCCAAAAACTCTAAGATTTCCACCGTGTAGCGGTAGGTAGGCTCCAGGCAGCAGTCTCGGCGGTCAGGGTAATAGTACAACTGGAGGGGGAGGCCGCTGGCCGTTTGGCGGCGCTCAATGCCGTATTCGCCGATGGCGATCATCAGCAGGTATAAGCTGTGCGGCTTTTCCATGCGATAATGCCAGGTGCGCGTTCCATCCGGGTTGGACGTGGTATCGACCAGCTTGCCATTCGATAGCACTTGATAACGTTTATCAAAGGTGATGAGGGTCTCGGTGATAAGCTTGTCATTTGGATCGTCATAGGCGGGAATCCAATGGCGATGGTCCGTGGCTTGTCCTTGGGTCCAAATCTGACGGCGGGCTCTACCTGTTGCATCCCGCCACCCGATGAAGTACAAGCCTTTTTTGGGGGTGGCCGAGTACTGGATGCTCACCGAGTCTAAAGTGCCGACGCTCAGCGGCTTCGGAAAGCGTAAGACTAACTTTTGGCCGTCATACTGGTAGGGCAGGAGAGCGTCATGGTAAGTCACGCTCAGTATTTGCAGATTTAGGCCGTCTAGCACGAGGCTATCGACCCCTGGCCGTAGCCCTTGGAAAAAGTGCGTGACAAAACCGTAGATTAAGCCCTTTGGCGGGTCGAAGCGAACGCTGAGGCGCAGGCGCTGCATATCCACTTGTCGTTCACGCGGTATGAAGGTCTGGGCTAAGGCTAAGCTTAGCAGGAGGGTAAGTCGCATACGTGCAAAAGTAGGACATACGCTAACTCATACCCCTCTCGGTCCAAGGACGAAGCCCCCTCCTTGCTGGAGTCTACCGAAAGGCAGGAGATACTGCTATTCTTTAGACGGCTTGGGGAGGGTTTTACTCTCCGCTGTGATCAGATGGGCAAGCTCCTCGACCGTGCTCACCGGCATGCGACAGGCACCTTCGTGAAGGCACAAGCACCATTTTCCTTCTGGGTAGTGCTCATAGCCGGCTAATAGCGGTATGTGCGTTTCTTTCGTGCGTACAAAGCCTACCACTCCTATACGCGGTTCGTACAATCGCCACAAGGGGGATATGTCTGTCCCACGATAAATGAGTGAGAGTGGTGCAAATTCTTCCCGCAGCGCCACCAAAATGGCATAGGCCGTGAGAATGGGATTGTGGCTCATCTGCTGGTGTAGCCGGGCTAGCATCACTTCTAGCATGCTAGCATAGGGCTGATGTTGATAGTACCGCCTCAATAAGGACAGTACCTCCGCAAAAAGTGCATTCGAAGAGGGCGTACTTGTGTCAAAGATATCTCGCCTCCGCACAGAAAAACCTTTAGTATTTTGGCTCGTAAAGCAAAAGACCTTCTCTTTTTGATCATAAAAGAGTTCTATACCTCGATCAGTTAGGGATTTGGCTTTTTCGAGATAAGTTTCATTCCCGCTGACGGTATAGAGATGAATAAGGGCTAAGGCTAAGGCTGCATAATCTTCAGCGAAAGCCTCACCGTACCAGACTTCCTCCTTTTGGACGCGATTTAGGTCGTCCGACTTAGGCATGAGGGCATGCGCTGCAGCGTAGGCTGCGGAGAGGTAGCTCATGTCGTTTAGCGCTTTATAGGCCTCGATAATTCCCCAGATGGCGTAGGCGTTCCAGGAGATGATCGCCGCATCGTCTCGAAAAGGCGCCACTTTGTGGGTACGGGCTTGGCGAAGGCGTTCGTAGACGGTCTCGAGCTGGGTGCGAATCGCTTCCTCCGACAGTCCCGTTTCTGTAGCAAGCTCTGCGTCTGAGTAAGCCCGATAGAGGAGATTCCGGCCTAACTGCCAATTGCCTTCGGCACAAATCCCATGTGCTTTGCAAAAGAGGGCTTGCAGATCCGGCTCCGGAATTAATTCGATTAGCTCCTGTAGGGTCCAGCTGTAGTAGAGCCCCTCCTGACCTTCAGACTCTGCGCTAAATGACGCTGCAAAGAGACCATTCGGCATCCGCATTTTCTCTATGAGAAAGCGGGCCGTTAGCCGAATGACTCGCTCATAGAGCGGCTTAGGGTTAGAGCGGTAGGCTTCACTGTAAAGCACGAGCAAGAGCCCATTATCGTAAAGCATTTTTTCAAAGTGGGGGACGCGCCATGGGCGGTCGGTCGCATACCGCATGAACCCCCCCTCTACTACGTCGAAGATAGCGCCTTCGGCCATCTTGTCCAAGGTGAGATAGGTAGCGCGGCGCAGTTCGGGTACGCCAGCGACCTGCCCAAGCCTGAGGCTTAGCAGCCATCGGGGCACCATGGGAAATTTCTGGTCAGACCAGTCTCCGCCCCAAATCCAGTCCACGTCCCGTAAAATCAGCTTGATGATATTGCCCCAGGGGAGCTCTACCATGCGAGGCTTGTCGGGAATGGCTTCGAGCAGAGACTGGTCAACCTGCTGCATGGCTTGGGCCAGCTGGCTAGCCATCTGACGAACTTCGCCAGGGTTGTTTTCATAAAGCTGGCCGATTCGCCGGACTAACTCTAGCCAACGGGCCTTGGGTAAATACGTCACGCCATAGAAGGGCCGGGCATCCGGCAGCGCAAAGCAATTTAAGGGCCAGCCGCCCGGTCGCCCTGTGAGCAGCACCGCATCCATATACAACTGATCGACGTCCGGCCGCTCCTCCCGATCGACCTTGATGCAGACAAAGTATTTATTCATCACGCGGGCGACCTCCGGATCCTCAAAGCATTCCCGCGCCATCACATGGCACCAGTGACAAGCCTGGTAGCCAATGCTGATGATAATCGGCTTATTTTCATTCCAGGCTTTTTGAAAGGCCTCTTCTCCCCATGGATACCATAAAACCGGCTGATGGGCATGCGCTTTGAGATACGCGCTCTTCTCGTGCACTAAGTAGTTCATATTCAGGTGATATGGGATACAAGGTCAGCTCGCCCTATCAATTTGAGGTAAATCTTAGCGGTGATGCGAACATCCTCTAAGCAGTACGTAAGCACCGGCTCAAAGGCCGTCCGGTCCGCAGTTTGCTGCCATAGATTAAATCGCTCTTGAATGTCTTTATGGTCTAAGCTCTTCTCGAAAGAAAACCCCAGTATATAAGCCAGAACCTCTAACTTGATATACCGCTCTCGCTCAACGCTGGTAAAGCTCCACATATGCATGGTGTCTATTAGCCGAGCTGTTCGTAAATTCCAGGTTGGCATTAGGAGAGACTCACTCCAAGGCGGCACCAAGGGGAGTGCATTTAGCAAAAACCGCTTGCCCAAAAAGACATAATCAAACCCGATGAGATTATGCCCACACAAGACAGGAGCGCGACTCGGATCCTTATCGATAAAATAGTCTCGCCATATCTGGCTAAATTCTGCTAAGAGCTGCCGCTCGTCTAAGTGTGCGAGAACTTTTTCCCGCCACAGCCACTGACCGTTTTGCTGACCAAGCCAACCTAAGCCTATACAGACTACCCTAGAAAAGACGGCATAAATACCCGATTTATCCTGAAAGTATTGATTCTCGTCACTCTCATCTGGTTTGCGTTTTTTATCGTATTTTTCTAGCCAGTGTGCTCGTAATGCCTCCGGCAGCTCATCTAGAGAGCTATAAAGGGGGACTGTTTCGATGTCCAAAAAGAGGGTTCTACTTAATGCCCCTTCCATGGGACTAATTTAGCAGATAGGCTGAGAATCGTTGTAGGAAAGCGTCCTTCTCTTCGGGGTCAGCTTTGATGAGCTGTAAACGCGGCTTGGCGGGGTCTTTGTTGTAATCTTTCTGTTTACTGGCTGCCTGCTCGATTTGCCGGTTGAGGCCTACATCGCTAGATATTAGGCGCACTGTATGCCCAGAATAGATTAAGAATAGCCAGTTTCCTTCTGTGGGCTCGATATAAATCGTGATAACATCGGGGGCTCGGGTGCGTTCGGCGGGGTTATAGGCGCCAAAGCTATACTCAATTTTAGCTGGGACATATTTATTGATGCTGACGCCGCCTGCGGCCCCCAAGCCAATGTCAGCCGTCACGAAGAGCGCCCCGGTCGAGTCACTGCGTCGGAATGGCACCTGCAAAAAGACAAATGACGCCGGCAGCATTTTCCCCAGAGGGATATTTTTCCCTATAGCCGCTCGCTGGGCGGCTCGCAGGAGCTCTTGCGTATTTTCCTCCGGCTTAGTGGTGTCGGGATCCAAAATCTCCGCTAACGCTTCGGCAAATCGCTGGTCCGAATAATCCACATCTTGTAAGCTAAGGGCCCACATATTGAAACGATTACCTATGGCTTCGGCCAAGCTGGAGGGGAGATTGGGGAAATGGAGAACCCAGATCAGGTTCGTAGATAGCTTTTGGAAGCGCTGCTCTTCGCGCCACCAGCCTGCCATGGCCATCTCAGCCCCGCCCGGCGGAATCGAGGCTGGAAACTTTAGGCGCCCGTAGGCCGTCGTCATGCGGACAGCATCATTGTACTCGACCCAGCTGCCTCGGAGGCGTTGACCATTGATCTTGGCTTCGGGTCCAATTCGAAACGCCTTTGTGGCCCGATCGACGGATAAGCCCCCCTCCGCTGTGAGAACGTCTTCGTCGTCTTTGTTACGTCGAGGCTGCAGAAAGTTCGTATAAAAGGTGCGATAAAATTGGATAAAGTGAATCCCAACCGTGAGCTCTTGCCCTTTCTTATTCGTAGGGTTCTTGATGGGGATAAAGATGGTATCAGGGTTGACCAGTCCGGCAAAGCTAAACCAGGATTCTCGAAGAAATTCATTTTCAGACTGGATACGCACTTCGCCGTCAAAGTAAAGGAAGCGCTGGTCGGCCTTGAGCGTCACATTGTCCCGAAAGAGAATCCGATCAGTCAGCAAAAAGCCGCTTTCCTCTGGAATTTTACTCTGGGCCGTGGTAATGCCGTCCTGCACATAAATGCTATCGAGCTGAATAAATTGCGGTTTTCCTTCTACGTCTGTGTACTTATATCGGCCTTTAGCGTGGTAGTTTTCACCCGATAAAATCTGAACGTTAGCATCGAGGATCGTATGATGATTTAGGCCTTTGGGCGCCTTGATGATGGCGCGATAGAGGGGGGCGATCCCACCGTCTGGCTTGAAAGCGACGCGTCCTCCCTCCGGGTAGACTACGGCATCCGCTACGAGGATGGAGTCCACCCGATTGGCTTCTAAGGTTTGCTGCTTGAGGTTGTAAACCATGATCTGGGTGTTGAAGACCACCTCCTTTCCATTAGGGTTACGTTGAATGACGTAATTCTTGCTTTCATCTGGCACATGGGGATTGAGAAATATTTCACCAGTTTGTCGATTATAGGTGCCTTTCCCCAGTGAGGTTGCAATATTTTGAGGGGGAAACTGGATATTAGGTTCGCCGACTCTCAGTGATGTAAAGTCTGCTTGTTCTTGTTCTACGTTGTAGTCTAGCTCGACATGCTCGGCGATAAATAGGTACTCGGTGGGCTTTTTGGGGTCGATGAGGCGAAAGGTCCCCTCTTTGATGGAGAAGCCGTCGGGACGAATGGAGAAAGACGAGCTTTCGATTTGGGCCTCGCCAGTTTCTAGCAGACCGCTAGCCTTCAGGCCTTCAGGCGTGTAAACCAGTTGCCCGCGGAATCGGGCTTTGCCTGCGTACAGGATGGCCGGCTTCTGACCGGTCTCCAGTACCATCCGCCCTTCGTACGGGTACCACCGAAACGTCAGACCCTCTGCCTGCACCTCTGGATATTTCGTTAGGGCATATTGACTTTTCGGCAGGATGAGCTTGGCATTCTGAGCAAAGCAGGAGTCAAAATGAAAAATAAACGTATCTGCCTGAACGTTACTCGTAAGGTAACGTATCTCACCCCGGCCATGGAGGCCAAAATTGTCCATAGCTAGGCGGTTGAAAAATCGGCCCTTGCCTCGGTATATCGGAATCCCATCGGCAAAAATCTCTTGAATGCCATAGCTCCCATCGGGCATGATCTTGAGCGTATCTCGAAATGGAGGTAAAAGGCTATCGGTGTAAAAGACCCCATGAAACTCCAAACCTACTAGACTAAAAAGTTCTAGACTGTCTAGCATAAAAGGGTCCAGCTCAAAGTAGAGCTTATCCCGACGATACAACCCGTTTTGAATGCTTGGGCTATCCCAGTATTTGTAGGACTCTGTGTAACAGTCTAAAATACTGTACTGGGGTAGGACGTGGCGACCGCTTTTGTTGTTGGGTAGGTCGATGTAGATGCAGCCGGTGATGTTCTCGATGCGAAGCGAGGCCAAGGATCGACTCAAACGCGGGTATTTTCCCGCCGCAAAAAGGGGGTCGCGTTCTGGCTTAAACTTCAGAGAGTCCACGTTAAAAAACAAAATCTTGAAGTTTTCATAGTCAAACTGCATGCGAGGCTGAGGCCACACATAGATGTCGATCTTTCCGGCGGCTAAGCGTCCAGCCAGGCGCATAGATCGATTCTCGCCGAGGTAGATAGTTTGCTTATAAGGGGCAATCTCTACAATATGCGAGTCGGCAAAGACGACCACTTCGACCCCTCGCAGCGTGATTTCCTTGGTTTGTAGGTCTAGGCGGGCATTTTCGCCGTCAGCAGTGTTAGAAAAAATACGCAGGGCATCATAATCCTTTTCCCCAAAGGCTGCAGCTGCCCAGCGGATTAGCTTCGGCAGGGGCTCTATGACACCATACTCGGGATCATACTTGATAAAGCCATAAGTCTCTATGTCCTTTAGCCTTTCTTGAAAGGCTTTTAGATACTTCTTTGGATCAAGTTTTAGAAACTTTAGTACATCTACATCGAGGATCGTGTATCGTATTGCCATACGTCGTCGATTTTTTCGTAATTTTTCTTGTTCCTTCATGTAAGCATAAATCGCTCCCAAAGGATTGATGGGAGTAATGTCCTTGTATCGCTCATACTCTCTTTGGTTAAAAAAGTCGATCGACTGTACAATCCCAAACTTGCCTTTGGGATCGATGATGGCAGTGAAACGCATGAAGGTATCCGTCAGGGGGTTCCACTGGATCGCATCGAAGAGCATCTCCATGCGATGATAGGTGCTGTAAAAGCCTTTTCGGGTATTAGGACTTTTACGGTCACGATTGAGCGTGATACTTTGAGTACTAACGTCGTAGATAAGGTCCGTGACAGGATAATAAATCGTGTCACCAAATGGAAGATAAAGTTCTACAGATACCTCCTTCGATGATAATTTTTTTGGATCAAAAGCCAAATTTTTTAGAAAGACTCGCATGACCTCTTTACCTAGAGCAAAGACACTAAGTTCAGCCAGGGTGTCACCGACCGCCGTGCCGTATTTGGTGAGGCCTCGTAAGGCAAAGCCTCCGCGATAAGTCGTATTAGGGATAAAGTCCTTGATTTCAATACTTCCTTCTGTCATCTCGAAGGAAGGCATGGTAGCTTTCAGAGGGTCAGCTGCGAGGGTGAAATCGTCCCGAAATACGCCTACCACCGGCTTGGGTAAAAAGGTGCTGTAATGCAGCGTAGCCCGCGGCGCATAGAGATAGCGCCGATTCATGTCGACCACAAAGGTGTCTAAGCGGCAGTGTAACTCCGTAAAGCCTATGCCCAGGCGGCTCCAATCGGCTTTACCGGCCGTGCCGAGAAACTGCCGGTTGGTAAGATTGAGGGCCCCGTCTACTTCGCGGATGATGATCTCCTGGCCCCCCGTGCTGCAGATAAGATTGGTCTTCTTAAGGAAGAAAGCAGGAACTTGCTGCTCTGTGAAGCTAGCAGAGTCGAAATAGGTATAAAGTCCTAAGCGAGCTTCACTTTTGTCGATGCGCCACTCGTAGACGCTAGTCTTATTAACTACTCCCTGGGGCAGGAATCCTGCTAATATCTCCCAGAATTTAGGCAGATAGTCTGGCCTCTGGGCAGCTAGGGTTTCGCACAGGGTGATGAACTGAGGGACAGGCGCGCGCACGCGGGTCTCAGGATTTTTGAGCAGAATGGCTACTTCGACAAAGCGCAGGAGGTCGGGGAAGGGTTTGAAGCCCTTTTTGTGCAGGCGGCTGCCCAAGCTGGCAATGGCTCGCTTTTCGGGTATGGATAGGTCGCCTGTTTCCCAGGCGGAATAAAAAGCCTGCGCTCGGCTAGTGATATCCGGGCGCTTATAGCGCTCCAGGGCTTCTTTGAGCGCTAAACCAAATTCTTCGGGGGTTTCAGGAATCGATACCGGCTGCGCGCTAAGGCTCCCCACCACTATGGCCCATATCCACCAGCGCTCTGAAAGTCTTAGCAGGCTTTTGCACACGTGGGAAATTCCCAAATGCTCCATCGCCCAAATCTACAAATTGGGTTGGAAATGGAATCCTAGAAGTTTTTCCAAGTAGGTGTCAAGCTCTGGGTCCGTGGGACGCGTGCTAAGGATGACTTCTTTAGGATGCTGATTTCGTAAGCTTTGCAACCAGGTCGGTAATGGTGTGAGCATCCATAACGTTCTTTCGGTGGGGTGTTCGGTTAGGCGCGTTTCCAATAGGTTGATAATCAAGGGAAGCCGTTCCGTCTCTAGTCCAGCAAGCAGCTTTAGCATGCTAATGAGAAACTCGCCTGCCAGTAAGCGGCTGCGAATTCGCAGTAAAAATCGATAGGCCTTTTGAAAGGCGCGGCGTACATAGGGGCCCTCTGCTAGGAGGAGCTGCCCCAGGTAAGCTTCGATGCGGGCTTCCAAAGCGCGAGCCCGTTTGGCTTGCTCGTAATAAGCATGGGCTTTTGCCGATAGCCCGGCCCCCCAGGCTAACGTCCCTAACGCTGCAGCGATCTCGCCTGAATACGGTAGTCCCTGCGCGCGGAGCTCTAACTGACTAAAGTAGCTTTTCATGAACCCTGGTCGACTATGTAAAAAAGCTGTTCGAGCTAAGTGATGAAGTAGGACGGCTTTTTCGCTAGGGTGCCGCAATTGAAGCTGACCTAATGGCTCTAGAATATTTTTCATGAGCTGCTTCGTTCCTATGCCCCGGTACAGGGCTAGCTGCCAGCGATTTAGCAGAGCAGCTCGCAGCATATCCTCCTGCCCTTTTCCCAGGCTTATCACCCTCTCATAAGCTTGATCGGCGGCTTCCCAATCCCCTGTTAGGGTAAAGAGGAGGCCCTTCATGTGGCTGGCTAGCAGTTTTTCCATTTGATCCAGGGGATTGGCTTGCCAAATTGGTAACTTTTTTATCTTTATTAATATTCTTTTTGTCTTTTTAGTGTAGAAGCTGCCGCCTTCTCTCTGTGTAATGTCAAAAAATGCCAACTGTATTTTTTGCCATTCCAAGCGGCGTTTTAGGCGGCGCAGTTCGTGAGTAAGCTTTTTGAGATAATTTTTTAGGCTTAGTGGTCTGGAGCCTCGTTTAGCTATTAAGCGGTACTGAATAAGATTAATTTGCATGACAACTAGGGGGTCCTGATAATTTTTTTTTAGAAGCTCACTTAGTTTCCGAAAGGCGTCTTTATATAAGCCGATTTGGCCTAGCTCTTGAGCTCTATAGAGTTCGACAGCTAGGGGAAGATTTTCTTTTTGTAGAACGTTCTTTTGATACAAAAACCGCCAGAAGGCCTGCTCTATGCGATGTAAGCGCACGCGTTCTTTGGTATTCAAGCTACGCAGGTTCTGAATGATGTCCACTAAGAAAGCTTGATTTTTTGGTTTCAGAGTCGCTAAAAACGCCTGGTAAAGCTTCTTTCCTTCTGGGTGCCGGTAGATAAAGCGCCGCAGTCGCATCTTGGCAAGATAGTCAAAAATGTAACACATTGAATAGGGCTATGACTGCTGGCGTTGGCATTCTATTGGTTTCTTGGGAGGTTACTAAGGTGCTAAGCTGTAACAGAAGCTTTAGAGTTGCATAAAATCTGAGTTCGGGTTTTCTTAATTTTGTCCTGATATGCGATTGCTAGTAATCATTGCGGTGGGCCTTAGTGCCCTAATGTGGGCCAATAACCTACGGCTCACGAATCTCGTCATAAATCAAGCGGCGAGAACGGTTACGTTTGACATTCAATGGGACAATGGATGGCGGCTCACGACGCCGCCTACCAACTGGGACGCCGTTTGGGTGTTTGTGAAATTTCGGCAGTGTAATGCCATCTCCGATCCGTGGACCCATGGCCAAATCAGCACAACCCTGACTGATCACGTCTTTCCGGCGCAGTTAGAGCCTGTCTTGTCGGATGGGAGTGGAGTAGGTATTGATGCTGCGCCCAATAACCTGGGTGTCATGCTGCGTCCCACGGCCACGGGCACCTTTGCCACGGTAGGCCCCTACACGGTGACTTTGCACGTGACCAACCTGCCAACTACCGGTTCGTATGATGTGTCGGTATTTGGAATAGAGATGGTCTTCATTCCAGAGGGAGCGTACATGCTGGGGACGTTGCAGGGGTATCATGACTGGAGTAATGAAGCCGCTTATGCCTTTGATCAGACGGGTTTTTCTGGAACCTCGTGGAATCGTGTGCCCTACACAATTAGCTCAGAAAATCCCATTGCGCTTCAGTGGGCAGGCTCTGGTGCTACCTCGATTACTGTGCCAGCTACTTTCCCCAAAGGCTACAAGGCCTTTCACATCATGAAGTACGAGATCTCGGAGGGGCAGTACGCGGCGTTTCTCAATCATTTGCCGGGAATGACGGCTACCCTGCGTTATCCTGGTAACTTTGGTGCCAATCGAAATCGCTTAAGTAGTGGGGGAGCTTATCCCAATGAGTATGGGACTGATCGGGAGGACCGGGCTCAAAACTTTCTCTCATGGAATGACCTGTGTGCCTATTTGGATTGGGCGGCGCTGCGACCTATAACTGAAATGGAGTATGAGAAAGCCTGTCGGGGTCCGGGTCCCTCCACTGGCGAATACGCCTGGGGAACGCTCAATGTCACCCCCGGTACCACCATTGGGATTACGCCCGAAAACGGGACGGAGGTATTTACAAATGCTAACGCCAATTGTACCTACAACAACGTCACCTACACGGGGGGTGATGGGGGTCAGGGGCCGGTGCGGGTTGGGATTCATGCTAAGCCCACCTCGCCTAATCGCGAGGCAAGTGGGGCTACCTACTACGGCGTATTGGACATGAGTGGGAATGTGTGGGAGATGGTGGTAATGGTCTCAGATCCAGCTGGCAACGTCGGAACTCCTGCTTATGCGGGCAGCTGGGGCGATGGGGTGCTCGACTGGACGAGCGGCCTCGCTAATCAAGCCGATTGGCCGCTTGGCAATCCCGGTGGGTTTGGCTTTAGAGGGGGGTCTTGGTATGATGACTGGCGCTACCTGCGAGTCTCTAATCGATTTTATTGTCGGCCTGGTCATAACGGGGGTTCGAACCGTAATCCCAATGGCCGTGGCTTTAATCATAATGGTCGCGGGGCCCGCTAATCCCACCTCCTAATTATGCGGCGGGTGCTATACCTCTTTTGGGCATTGGGTGGGGCCTGGGTACTGGCTCAGGCCCCACCCAACGATAACTGTGCAAATGCCAGCTTGATTATTTTCGGTTCTAATGGCTACGATTTGGGTATTTTTTATTCAGATACGGTAGATATCACCGCTGCTACGCTCCAGCCGGGGGAATACATTCCGCCTGGGGTGCCAAACGGAAAAACCGTTTGGTATCGGTTTTTCATTCCTACTACTCGGACTATTCGGATTATCCTCCGTCAGCCTGGAACCTCGATTGACCCTACCGATGTGGGTTGGACGCTGTACAGGGCAAGCTCCTGCTTGCCTGGTGCGGCCCAGCGCGTCGATCCCCCTATAGTTATCATGGAAGGCTATACTCATGCCTGCCTAACCCGGGGGTGGTACTTAGTGCAAGTCGGGGCTGATCTAGCTGTAACGGGGCAGGTATTTTTAGAGCTTCAAGTGTCTGAGCCGCTCATTAGTGCAGGGGCAGAGTCCTACTACGACCACGCTGCTACGGCGCAAAACCTTGGGGCATTGGCTACCTCCTCCTCGCAA
Source organism: uncultured Sphingobacterium sp. (assembly GCA_964489015.1). Taxonomy (GTDB): domain Bacteria; phylum Bacteroidota; class Bacteroidia; order SpSt-205; family SpSt-205; genus JAPYWM01. Next base: position 33,931 of record CAZAXD010000020.1, read on the forward strand.
GTTTTATTGAAGGATGTTACGTTTGATGCGGGTTGTCAGTCGGTTTCAGAGGGAGAGGGGCTTTGTGATAATGATTCCAGCTGGAGTAAATCTAGCTGGCATGTGTTTCGAACTGATGCTCATATAGACTGGCTGGGCATAGGCCTTCAAGAAGATCCTTGGGACAACACCAATACCGCTCCTAGGGAATGGCGATTGTTTCTGTATCGAGGTGATGCACGCGTAGACTCAAATAACCTGGTCCTAATTGCAGGCTGTGTGCCTCTGACGCAGGTGGCAGGTGGTCAGGAAGCTCGAGCGGATTATTTATGCCAGCTAGAACCTAATACCTATTACACCATCCGCATCCTATACCGCACTGATTATGCTAACCGGGTGCGCCTACGGCTCTATGAGCGGGGTAATGGACCTACCACGTCTCCTAATCCAGTCGCCATTCCTCCTTCTCACCAGCTGGGGGCTCTAACCTATGGGCCTACCTACACGATTAACGACAACTGGTCCTGTCAAGCGCGCATTGGTCAAAATAACTGCGGGGGTACCCTGACGCCTTCTGATACCATAGGGGGCTATGACCTAGCCGTGTACTTTACGTTTATCTTGACGGGGGCAGCGCATGTGTACCTGGGATATTATAACCCCTGGGGGTGGTCTTTTTGCACGCCCACAACAAGGTTCCGAGTTTTTCAGGGCGATGCGGCGGTGGATGGCTGCAATTTGCCCTTAGTTTATCAGCAAGACGGAAATGGCTGGCGCAACTGTCTACCGGCTGGCACGTATACCGTGCAGGTGCTGGGGGCTATTCAGCGTGGTAGCTTATGGGGTACGTGTAATGCTCCTTATTCGCATTTGGGTTTGCCTTTTCAGATTCATGTCCAGCTTGGTTCGACACCTCAGCAGCTCTTTGGCTTACACACCCCAACCGAAGCGGATCTTATCAACGGGGGGACCTCCCTTGCACCGGGCGTAACTTATAATGCTACTCAAGACATCATAGATTGCCGCACGACGGTTTTACCAGCGGGGGATGTGTGTGGGAGTGGGAATGATCGAGCCATTTATCGAATCATTGAGATAGGACAGACTGGGATTTTGGAGATAGGGGGAGGTAATTGGTGGCGTTTTCAATATCGTTTATACCGAGGTGATGCTCGAAGTGCTCCCATAGTCAATGGGCGCCTGCAGGGATTGGTGGATCAAGTGGGGTGTCAGGACTTGTATTACCCGTTTAAGGTTTGCGTCACGCCAGGTACTTATACGCTCGTAAGCTTTGCGGATGCAGGGGACATTGGACAAACCGATCGCCCCTGGTTTCGCTTGCATGTTTTTCCTAGCACGGACTGGCGATTTTACGATCCGACTCAGCCAGCCCAAGCTGGGGCCGGGCCGGGGCCCCAAGAGGTGGGCACATTATCCAGTGCTAGTCCCTCCCTTACAGCCCTTTGGACACGCTTCACATGCGAAGACAATCCGTTGACGATCCTGGGCTATCCGCCTTGTGGAGGGGCCACGAAACAGGCCTATTGGGAAGTGTACATTGCTGAGCCTAGTTTAGTTACCTTCTCTCCCCAGTACACCCACCTTGCTTGGCCAGAGAATTGGGTGACTTGGCGGACCTTTAGAGGGCGCATTAGTGATGGGACGCTGGTCGCTTTAGAGCGTGATTGCCACGGAGGTTATACGGCCTGCATGAGTCCGGGTTGGTATACGATCGTGGCTTATGCGCGAGGTGAAACCTGGGCAGACCCCACTTACAGTGGGAATCGAGGAGGGACCATAGGCAATCAAGTCTGGTTCACTCTTGGTTCGGCACCTCAGCAGCTCTTTGGCTTACACACCCCAACCGAAGCGGATCTTATCAACGGGGGGACCTCCCTTGCACCGGGCGTAACTTATAATGCTACTCAAGACATCATAGATTGCCGCACGACGGTTTTACCAGCGGGGGATGTGTGTGGGAGTGGGAATGATCGAGCCATTTATCGAATCATTGAGATAGGACAGACTGGGATTTTGGAGATAGGGGGAGGTAATTGGTGGCGTTTTCAATATCGTTTATACCGAGGTGATGCTCGAAGTGCTCCCATAGTCAATGGGCGCCTGCAGGGATTGGTGGATCAAGTGGGGTGTCAGGACTTGTATTACCCGTTTAAGGTTTGCGTCACGCCAGGTACTTATACGCTCGTAAGCTTTGCGGATGCAGGGGACATTGGACAAACCGATCGCCCCTGGTTTCGCTTGCATGTTTTTCCTAGCACGGACTGGCGATTTTACGATCCGACTCAGCCAGCCCAAGCTGGGGCCGGGCCGGGGCCCCAAGAGGTGGGCACATTATCCAGTGCTAGTCCCTCCCTTACAGCCCTTTGGACACGCTTCACATGCGAAGACAATCCGTTGACGATCCTGGGCTATCCGCCTTGTGGAGGGGCCACGAAACAGGCCTATTGGGAAGTGTACATTGCTGAGCCTAGTTTAGTTACCTTCTCTCCCCAGTACACCCACCTTGCTTGGCCAGAGAATTGGGTGACTTGGCGGACCTTTAGAGGGCGCATTAGTGATGGGACGCTGGTCGCTTTAGAGCGTGATTGCCACGGAGGTTATACGGCCTGCATGAGTCCGGGTTGGTATACGATCGTGGCTTATGCGCGAGGTGAAACCTGGGCAGACCCCACTTACAGTGGGAATCGAGGAGGGACCATAGGCAATCAAGTCTGGTTCACTATTAGCCGCGATCCTCGCAGTCAAAAGTACGGTACATTTGCTACAGCTGATCGGCCAGGTGTTTTAGATTGGGGGCCTAATTCTAACACGGCTTATGCCCCGAAACTCGATCGTACTTACACATTAGACTGGGAGTATTGGAGCTGTGCCAACAATCTACCTTTCCCAACCGGTATCACACCTTGTAGCCCATCTCATAATCGGATTAGCTACCGGGTATTTTCTATTACCAACCCCTCTTATATCCGCATAAATGCCGGACTAACAAGCCGGCTCTACCAAGGGGATATCACTGCTCTTGCGCCTCCCTACACAATCCTACATGACTGCAGCAGTGAGATGCGGATTTGTTGGCTGCCGCCCGGCACCTATACGCTGGTCACCTTTGCGGGCGATGCGCAAATCGGGAGTACCACCACACCCTCCATTTATGTAGATTCGGTAGACTTCTCCCTCCACAATTATGCGGCCTCGGCCTACGATTTTGGAAATATTCCTGCTGATAATACCGAGTACCGAACCAGACCCGGTGATCCGCCGGGACCCTTTGGCCGGCCAGGAAGTACGGACTGGATCTTTTGTACGACGGATGCTTTTGCCACCGATCCCAGTAGCAACTGCCCGTTAGGTACCACCAACACGACGCCCCCCGGGGATAATCCGCCGGTGCCTTTACCGGATCGGCGTCGCAATTTATGGTACACTTTTACGGTCTCTGATCCCGGTCAGGTGTATGTGTCCGTGTATGCTCAGACGCCGGGCACTTGCTGTTTGGCTTTTTCGGTTTACCAAAGTGACGATCTGGGGTATAACCCGCCGACGGTGGTGGATTCTACCACGGCCCAGGGGCTTACGTTAATAGCAACTTCGCAAGATTCATGGTGGTGCTGCTCTCAGTACCAGACTGTCTCTTTTTACCGGGATCCCTGCAATAACGTGCCGCGGCGTTATTACGTGGTCATTAATCGCAATACCTGTGGAAAGGAGCCCAATATCCAGATTGAAGTAGGCATACGAGTGCAGCCACTACCACCGCTTTTTGCGCTGTATGATCACTACTCCGATGCTAATGTGATATCCGGAAATCCCACCACTACTTGTGCGTCGCCTTATACCACCGTAGCTTTAGGGGAGGGTACTTACACGGGCTGTCAGGGTGATCTAACTTGTGCTACCCGAGATGTCACGGATCAAAACAGCTGCGGTGTGCGCACTATTTGGTACACGTTTACGAGTGATATTAGTGGCTATGTCTATTTGCATTACGACCGGCCTGGGATGGAGAATTACCGGTACAACCCGGATGATATTCAGCTCTACTACCAGCTGATTCCGGGGGATTCGACGAGTAGTGGTCTAATTCGGATACCTCTTGAGGATAACTGGTGGACTCATCCTAACCTGGGTTATCGCCGGTGGGGACGGGCTTGTGTGCGAGCGGGTGGACGGTACTACATTATGATTACGGGCTGTAATCACCTCGGTTATGTGGTGCCGCGCATTTGGCTGCAAAAGCACGTTGGTGATTTATGCAGCGATTCCTTAACCATCGCTGTCAATGCCCCCGGCATGTACAGCACTAACCTGCTCATTAACTGTTTCACGATAGGGGAGTCCCCAGGCGAAGCCGATACAACCATGGGTTGTTTAGGTTCGCCGGTGGGGCGTAAGTCGGCCTGGATCCTGATAGAGAATAATACTTCCGACACCCTAGACTTTGACGTGCAGATCATTGAGAATACCACGGCTTTAGGTTCACAGGTGCAGTATCGGATCATGATGGGGGATTGCAATGCCATGAGTCAAGATGAGTGTGTGCGGGAAGGTGCTTACATTACGCTGCACCTCCGGTGCCGGCCCCCCCTGAAGAGTTTCTGGGTGCATGTGGTGATACCAGAATGGGCTACAGGTGACATTACGGTGCAGGTAACAGCCAGTCCCATTAGTCAGCCGTGCGTGCCGCCCAATCCGGATTGTCCCATTGCGCGCTTTGATGTCATCAGCGGCTGCGTAGGGGAAGCGGTGCAGTTCCTAAACTACTCCTCAGTGGGACCTGGAATTAGCTACTACTGGGACTTTGGCGATGGCTTTTCCAGTACGCTATTTGCCCCGCAGCACTCTTATGTAGTACCTGATACGTATGTAGTGCGTCTGATCGTAGATAATGGTACCTGTCGGGACACGGGCTACAAGCAAGTCATTGTTTATCCCAAGCCGGGCGTGAGCTTTACCCATATGCCCCCTGCACCGGTCTGGGTGGGTGTGCCCATAAACCTATTTCCTACCTATCAAGATACCTTGCCTGGAATGGGACAGTACATTTACTGGGACTTTTGTGCTGGTGGGGCGCCATGTGGCGCGGCCCCTGTAGATTATATGGGGCCTTTACCAGGATCGGTGATTTATAATTCGGCCGGTACAAAACGGATTTGTGTGACGGTGACCAATGGGCTCGTTTGTGACTCGGTTTATTGCGTGGATATACCGGTAATTTATCCGCCCCTTGGGGGTGGTTCGTATGATGGGGCAGCGGTGGCGAGTTTAGTGTCTACGTGTCCTACGTTGAGTTATGGGG
>CAZAXD010000021.1:0-36891 GCA_964489015.1 uncultured Sphingobacterium sp.
CGGATGGCGTCTTGCGACTCTACTTTCAGCCGCCGTACTTGCCTGGCTACTTCTGGGCTTTTCCGACGGGCAGCGGTTGGAATCTCGGCATTGGGGCACCCGCCGCTATCGCCCAGCGTTTGTCCTTGCGTAAGCTCCTACGTGCGCAGCTCGGCCTTGAGGCAGATGCGCCTATTGCCGGGCACGGCATCCCGGTGAGCACACGAGACTGGCCCCTCACAGCCCCAGGTTGTGCGCTGGTAGGCGATGCGGGACATCTGGTCGATCCCTTTACGGGAGAGGGCATAGGGAATGCCATGCTTAGCGGTTACCGCTTAGCGGAAGCGATCGCCCAGGTGTCTCCAGCCAAGCGCTTCAGCTGGGATGCCTATGCCGCGTATGAGCGCCCGCTCTATCACGAGCTTAGGGAGGAGCTCCAAGTGAGTCGGTGGCTTCATCGCTTGGCCCATTGGCCTGGGTTGGTCTCCTGGTTGCTGGGTCGCTTGGCCAAACGCGAAGCTGCCCGCGCTGCCGTAGAAAGCATGCTCTTGAGCGTATCAGCTCGGCAACAGCTTCGCTCCCTTCGCTTCTACTGGAACCTAATAAAGTGAGTGAGGCCAGCCATGCGTTGGGACTGCGCGGCAGGCGCTAGTCGCACTCATGCGAAGGAAAAACCCTGACAGTCTGGACTGCTTGGCCTCCCTTGCTAAGGGGAAAGCTAAAACCCTGACTTTGCTCTGCCTGGATTTCCTTTACGGGCGTACCCCGAGTCGTTCCATCGCTGGTTAGGTAAAATCGGGTTACGCCTAAGATTTTACCGTTTTTGTCGTAGCCCGCTGCAATGATAGCGGGACTCTTGCAGGGCGCTTTTCCAGTAGCTTTGTACGTGCCTTTGATAGCAAAGGCTTCCCCTTGGGGGGTAATTTGCACGTCTGTGACGGTCGCAGAGACGTTAGACTCCCGCAGTCGGAGGCCTGCAGCCGTTACTTTGCAGCGGTGTACCTTGCCTTTGACCTTGCTGACATCCCGCACGCGCTCGAATGGTGACGTTTCGCCAGGGGGTATTACGTCTCTGGGGGCGGATACCTGATCAACGGTCATCGTGCCGGCGTCCTTCGCCGTAAATCGGTCCACACCGATGGGATTCCCTTTCTCGTCGAGGTACTCTATGGTGATCTGCACAAAGCAGAGCGGATTGGCGTGGGTATTTCGTACTTCGCCCACGACGTATAATGAGCCGGTAGCGGATTCCCTTAGCGTGTAAGAAACGACTTCGACCGGGACCTCAGATTGGGCCAGCGTCAAGCTCATTAGGCTCGTCAAACCGAGCTTAAGTATAAGGTCTCTCATACAAGGCAAATATACCTACCAGCTATTAAGACAAAAAAACCCAACCAACTGGTGGGCCTTAGTCGGCTTGTGAGCCTTGGGGCCACCAATTAGCTGGGCGCTTTGGGTTGAGAGTAAGCTGCTTAGCTTAGAAGTCCATGTCAGCGCCGCCGGGGCGCGCAGGCGCCTTTTCCTCCTCGGGCTCTTCGACGATGACACATTCAGTCGTGAGGAGGAGCGAGGCGATAGAGGCCGCATTTTCGAGGGCGGTACGGGTGACCTTGGTCGGGTCGATAACGCCTGCTTCAAAGAGGTTTTCGAACTCTTCGCTGCGGGCGTTCCAGCCGTAGTCGCCTTGGCCAGCCTTGACTTTTTCGACGATGATGGCACCTTCGACGCCGGCGTTAGAAGCGATCTGGCGGAGCGGCTCTTCGAGGGCCCTGCGGATGATGTCTACGCCGATGCCCGTATCACCCTTGAGGAGGCGGTCATTGATACCGCCCTTGCCGGGTAAGAGGGCCGGCAGGGCTCGCAGATAAGCGACGCCACCACCTGGGACGATCCCTTCTTCGACTGCGGCGCGGGTTGCGTGCAGCGCGTCTTCCACGCGGGCTTTCTTTTCCTTCATGGCCACCTCCGTGGCTGCACCGACGTAGATCACTGCCACACCGCCCGAGAGCTTAGCCAGCCGTTCTTGGAGCTTTTCTTTATCGTATTCCGAGGTCGTGGTCTCGATTTGGGCTTTGATTTGATTGATGCGGGCTTTGATTTTCTCGGGATCGCCTTGGCCACCCACGATGGTTGTATTGTCCTTATCGACGGTGACCTTCTTGGCTTTGCCGAGGTAGTCGAGGGTAGCAAGCTCGAGCTTGTAGCCTTGCTCTTCGGAGATAACCGTACCGCCAGTGAGGATGGCTATGTCCTCGAGCATGGCCTTACGCCGATCTCCGAAGCCTGGCGCCTTCACCGCTACGACTTTGAGGGTGCCGCGTAGCTTGTTGACGACAAGCGTCGCCAGGGCTTCCCCTTCCACATCCTCTGCAATGATGAGCAGCGGCCTATTCATGCGAACCGTGTTCTCGAGGATGGGGAGGAGATCTTTCATGTTAGAAATCTTTTTGTCATGGATGAGGATGAGCGGATCCTCGAGCTCGGCTATCATCTTTTCTGCATTGGTGAAGAAGTAGGGAGAGATGTAGCCGCGGTCAAACTGCATCCCCTCCACGACATCGACATAAGTCTCAATGTTGCGAGACTCTTCGATGGTGATGACGCCATCCTTGCCGACCTTTTCCATGGCCTCGGCGATGAGGTTGCCGATGGTTTCATCGCCGTTGGCGGAGAGGGTAGCCACTTGGGCGATTTCTTTGGAGCTGCTGATGGGACGGCTCATCTTTTTGAGTTCGTCCACGACGACGTGGACCGCCTCTTCGATGCCCCGCTTGATTTCCATGGGGTTAGCCCCAGCGGTGACATTCTTAAGCCCTTCTCGGAAGATCGCCTGCGCCAAGATCGTCGCAGTGGTGGTACCATCGCCCGCGACATCCGCTGTCTTGGAAGCGACTTCCTTTACCATCTGAGCGCCAAGGTTTTCGATGGGGTCCTTGAGGGTGATTTCCTTGGCGACAGTGACCCCGTCCTTGGTTACAGACGGCGCGCCAAACTTTTTCTCGATAGCGACATTACGGCCGCGGGGCCCTAAGGTGACCTTGAGGGCATTAGCTAGGGCATCTACACCGGCTCGTAATTTTTCACGAGCTTCTGAGTTGTAACGAATGATTTTTCCAGTTGCCATAGTTCCTCCGTAGTTTTAGTTGTCTAGAATAGCGTAAATGTCGGATTCACGCATGATAAGGTACTCTTTGCCGTCGATGCTGATTTCCGTACCGGCATATTTTCCATAGAGGACTTTTTGCCCGACTTTGACGGTCGTGGGCTCATCTTTTTTGCCGGGACCGACAGCGACGACGACGCCTTTCTGCGGTTTCTCCTTGGCCGTATCCGGGATAATGATGCCGGATGGCGTTTTCTCTTCGGCTGGTGCCGGTTCGATGATGACTCGATCTGCTAAGGGTTTTACACTTATCGCCATAGCACGCTCAGATTTGGTTTCACTTCCTGCCTACGCAAGGGCTATGCCAACGCCGCGTTTCTGCCATTTTGTCTTAGACGATGTCAATAAAAAAGCCGGCCTGGGAGAGGCCGGCGTCGGAACTGATGCAGCATGTGCTGATTTATTCGCCTTGTCCTTTGGAGAAGTAATCTACGCCGTCAAAGCGGCACAGGTGCTCAGTCTTGATGAAATCGAGCCCGGCTTGCCGATAGCTCTGAAGGGCTTGGATAACGTCCTCATGGCGAATGGGACTGCCGTCCTTCGCAACGACGCGGGTGCGCCAGTGATCCGTGAGAAAGGTTTCTGGGACATGAGAGGGCCATACCATCGTACCCCGGTTAGTAATCATGTGCAGTTTGAGGTGAGCTGGCAGATGGGCTTGAATGCGCTCCGCTAAGGCCTCTGGACTGATATCGGACGCATCGACGAAAATATCGACGCCGATTAGGTCCTTTTGGGGGCGGGTAGGTCGTTGATAAGGTGGGATCTGGATAGCCGTGGCCCCTTCGCGAGCATACTGGACGGGCTGGAGCTTTTCTGGTTTTTTACCTAAATTTCGGACGATAGCTTCGGAAAATTCTTTGGTGCCGACTTTTTCCTTGGAGATGCCTTCCCGGAAAATGTCGTACGTGTGATAGCCTTCTTCGATGGTCCGCAGCCAGGCATTTTGGACGAGCTCAGCTACGTGCGGCTGCCCAATATGAACCATCATCATAATGCCAGCCTGCAGGAGCCCAGAGGGATTTGCAAGATTTTGCCCGGCTCGACGAGGTGCCGATCCGTGAATGGCTTCGAACATAGCCACGTTCGGGCCGATATTGGCAGAGCCAGCAAGGCCTACCGATCCTGCAATTTGGGCAACCATGTCCGACAAAATGTCGCCGTATAAGTTTAGCGTAACGACCACGTCAAACTGCTCCGGGGTATCAGCTAGCTTAGCGGTGCCGATGTCGATGATCCAATGCTCCTTCTCGATATCGGGGTATTCGGCCCCAATTTCATCAAAGACTTTGTGAAAGAGCCCATCGGTAAGCTTCATAATATTATCCTTGGTCATGCAAGTGACCTTTTTGCGGTTGTAGGCGCGGGCGTACTCAAAAGCGTACCGAATGATACGTTCTGTGCCGGGGCGTGTGATAAGCTTAAGTACCTGGTATAACTCGGGAGTTTGTCGGTGTTCGATGCCGGCGTAGAGATCCTCTTCATTCTCTCGGACGATGACTACATCCATGCCGGGGTATTTGGTCTTAATGAAAGGGTCATACGACACGACCGGCCGAACATTGGCAAAGAGGTTGAAGAGTTTTCGGGTCGTGACGTTTAGGCTCTTAAAGCCGCCCCCTTGGGGGGTGGTAATCGGGGCTTTGTAAAATACTTGCGTTTGTCGAATGACGTCTAAGGCCTCTGCCGTGATGCCAGCAGAGTGTCCCTGTAAATAGATTTTTTCGCCAATCTCAATGGGGTGCAATTCGATCTCGGCGCCAGCCTCCTGCAGGACGAATAGACAGGCCTGCATGATCTCGGGCCCAATACCATCCCCATAAGCGACAGCAATCGGTACTTTAGCCATAGCGGCAAAGCTACGGATTTTGCTTAAGAGCAAGGCCCACTAGCTCCTCGGCGCTAGCCGTAGCATGCGTCGGATAAAGTGTTTGTAGCTTATCGGAGGCTTCCTTGGCAGAAAAGCCCAAAGCTTGAAGGGCTTGCTTGGCTTCTTCGTAAGCTGGTGAGACGGGGGCCGGCTTCGTGAGCTTGCCCTGCAGCTCGAGTATGATTTGCTGGGCTAGCTTTTGGCCGATACCTTTTACCTGCGTGAGGGCTTCTACATTTTGACTAGTTAGGTGTTCTTGTAGCTGCAGGGGGGTATAATGCGATAAAACGGCGAGCGCTAACTGGGGGCCTACTCTGGGTACGCGGGTGAGAAGGTGGAAGTATTGCCGTTCCTCCTCCATGGCGAAACCGTATAAGGTAGGGGAGCCATCTTCTCGGGGTAAAAGCAGGACCGTAAAAAGGCGCGCCCGTTCGTGAGCCTTAAGCTGCTGAGCTGTGTGAAGCGAAATGTGTACCTTGAGGGTCACCCCGCCCCATTCGAGATAAGCTTCATGTGGGGCTACGCGCACGACCATCCCAGTGATTTGATCGATCATGGGGCCAATTTACACCGGATTCCCCCCTTGCGAATCCAAAAAAAGTCGTACCTTTGCGCCGAAACACGCACACACTATGCGGTACGTCGTACAAACCTTTATCGGAGCTGCCCTTTTGTGGGCAGTCGTGGCCTGCCAAAGTGGGCCCAGCGCGGAATTCATTCAAAAAGTTCAGGGCGAATTTGGCGATCTCAAAGCCTCAGCCGAGAAGCCTGCAGCCTTGTCCAGCAAGCTCAGCGGTCTGACCCAGTCGCTGGAAGGACTCAAGACAGAATTGGGCAAAAATTGGGAAAAGCTCGAGAAGGATGCTGAACTGTCAGCGCAGTACAAGGGGCTGACGGATCAGCTCACGGCTCTCCGAGATGAGATCAATACGGTCCAAGGAGAGCTCGGTACTGCTGTAAGTGAGGCTCAAGCTTTTGTCGATGGTCTGGCCCAGCAGAAAAAGTCCAACGAAGAGCTGCAGAAAGACTGGGATCAAGTCAAAGAAAAGGTCAATGCCTTATCCGGTAAGCTTGCTGAGTTAGAAGGCAAAGTCTCTGCGCTCGAGGGCGATATCGCCAAGTTTGCGAAGGCAGCCAAAGACAAATTTGCGCCTGCGCAAGCTGAGAAGTAAGGCTAGGCAGCGGGTGCGTAGCGCCTAAGAAGTAGGAGGCATGGACTGACCATGCCTCCTTTCTATTTTGAGCGGTCCCGCAAAGTACGTCAGCATTTTTTCGTAATCTTGTGTGGTGCCGTGGTACTGGTTTGGGTTAGGCCTTCTCATGCTGGGCGGTTGTGCGCGCAGGCAGCTCTTATTTCAGACGCCTCACGATCGGATCCTGCGTAAGGCCCTTCGGCAGAGTGATCAAGCGCTGGTGGCGCAGGGGCCAGAGCCGTCTAAGCCTCTACCGCTCGTCCTGGGACCTGGTCAGTTTATTCGACTGGTCTTGGAGGGGCCTCTTATCGCAGAAGAGTCTCGCTCGGCCATGTGGAGCGTTATTCGTGTAGATACCCTGCGTATCTATGAAGACAGCCTCGTATACCTACCCTGGGCTGGCAGCTTGCGAATAGGGGGGCTTCCTGCCGACTCCGCCAGAGGTCTCATCCAGGAGGCCGCCCAGAGGGTCTATAGGAACGTCACAGCTCGCATCTACCCGCTGTACCATATTTATCTATTCGGCTCTACGCAACAACAGGGGCCCGTTTTCATCGAAAAAGCTGAAGTGCCTTTGACCGCCATTTTATCTTATATCGGCACAGCCCAGCGAGAAGCTAAATGGAAGCACCTCAAGGTTATTCGCGGGGATTTGTCTAATCCACAAGTTTTTTTAATAGATGCTCGCAAGATGCTGAGTCTGCCTAAAAATTTTATGATCAGGGCTGGCGATATTGTGTATATTCCTCCTATAGATAGAGTGCTTGTTCTGGAAAGTCTTCAGTATCTCTGGCTCATAGGGTCTCTACTACAGCTTGTGAATGTGGTGTTTCTTATCCGCAATCGAATTTAGTCATGGGGTCTAGGCAAAGCTGGGATATACGCCGAGTTTTGATAATTGTCACTCGCAAATGGTGGGTGTTGGTCTTGACGTTTGCTGGAGCTTTTGGTGGGGCATGGCTATACATACGCTATACGCCCTCGACGTATCGCGCTGATGCGGTCGTGCAGTTCGATGTAGGCGGTTCATCCACTGCGCTGTTGGGTCTCTCTTCGCAGAATACCCCCTTTCTCTCGGTCGAACTTCTTCTAGAGGGCTACATGGAGCTTTTTAGCTCTCATGACGTCGTAGAGGCTGTCGTGCGTGAGCTTGACCTTGTCTGGGAAATAAGTTCTGTAGGTAAGTTTGGTACCAGTCTTATTTTCCCCAATCCCATCCAAGTCGAGCTTCGGGCAGATACGGTACCTTATCCTAGTCTCATCAGTGGCTGTGTCTTGTCGATTCAAGGAAGCGGCTATGAGTTATGGAAAAATGAAGCTTTGCTTGGTCGGGGAAAGTGGGGAGAGTGGGCAAAAGTCAAAATCAATGAGCGAGGGGTGGAATTCCGTCTAAGCTTGCATCGTCCCCTAAGTCAAGGTAAGTACTTAATTAGATACGTTCCTCTAAGCAGTGCTGTAGCCTACTGGCAAAGCGCTATTCAGATCTTGCCTAAGCGGGGGGTGACGGTTTTGGGGGTTACGATCTTTGATATTTCCTTGGATCGGGCCCAAGCCTTTCTGACGACTCTCCTCAAGGAGATGCGGGTCTATGAGCAGTCTCTCCGTCAAGCCCATTACAACAAGATGTTGGATTATGTGGATACATTGATCTACGCTGTTCAGAGAGAGCTACTCCACGCTCAAGATTCTATTCAGGTCTTTGAGAAAAAACACAATATACCTCTTGCTGATTATAGAAAAAATCTACTATCTCAGGCCTATCAGAATTTTTATAACGAAGAAGTTGCACAGAGGATACAAGATCTGAGCTTATTGAAGCAGCAGTTATTGACCTTACTATCGGCGCTGAATGACAAGGCGTTTCCGGTTTCGCCGATACCGCAGCGAACAGGGGAGTCCTATGAGATTTTAGCACGCATCAATGAGCTTGTGGCGCAGTATAATCAGCTAGCAGCTATGTATCAAGCCAATTCGCCAGTGCTTAGGTCGGTGGAGCTAGAACTGCGGAATCTGACCCATGCTGCTTTAGAGCTTTTACAGGTAGAGCGGCGGCTATGGGCTGAGCGTCGCCAGAAGCAGAGCAGTTTCTTGAACCAACACATTGGTCGAGCTTATGAGGATATTCACTTTTCTAGACAACTCTCTTTACTGCTCTTTGACTGGGAGCTAAAACAGAAGGTATACCAGGCGCTGCTTGAGCGTCGAATTGAGATCGGGGTAGAGCGCTCAGCGATTGTATCCGCTGTACGAGTCGTTCAGCCACCCCGAGGGATGCCGTCCCCGATTTCCCCCAATCGGATGCAAATATATGTTTTGGCCTTTTTGATAGGGGCCATGACCGGATTGGGGTGGATATTTCTTCGAGAGATTCTGGGAGGCAAAATCTCTTATCGGGTTGATATTGAGCCGATCTCGCCTGTGCCGGTTATTGCCGAGTTGCCTGCCTCGAGCAAAAGTGATGCTGTCGAAAAAGTCGGGCCTATTCAGCTTACTACTCTACAGCTAGAGGTGTTACGTAGCCTCAGGAGTAGTCTGGGCTTCTCGTGGTTACCAGGCAAGCCGCGGATTATCGTAGTTACTTCAACGGTCAGTGGGGAGGGCAAGACCTTCCTAACGACTAGTCTCGCTTACATCTATGCCATGACCGGGAAGCGGACGCTGCTTGTCGATGCGGATCTGAGACGGGCCACCTTATCCTATTACCATGGTTCCAAACAAAGTATGGGGCTCTCCAACCTGCTAGCTTCGGAAAGCTTTCTGGAGAATGGCCACACCCATGGTCGGGATGAGTTTCCTTCCCCATACATCCATGCGAATCTCTTTTTACTCCCTAGTGGGCCACAGGTTCCCAATCCAGCTGAACTGTTAGCTTCTTCTCGCCTTAGGCTTCTAGTAGAAGAATGGGCGATGGATTATGAGTATATTCTCTTTGACACGGCGCCGGTGGGTACTGTGCCTGACACCCTCTCGATACTGAATGAGTTGCCTGAAGCGATTATGCTCTATGTTTTTAGGGCCGATTACTCCAAGGCTAGCTTTCTCAATCATTTAGAGGATCTTATCCGTCTGCATCGCATTCAGAGGGCCTATCTAATCTTCAATGGCACGCGCCTTTCCAAGCTGCGTTATGGATACGGGTATGGGTATGGGTATTATGGGGACTCTTATTACTATACGCAGCCCAATAAAGCCCGTTCGTGGTGGGAAGAGGCCCGTCGCTGGCTACCTTTGTAGGCAATGTGGATTTGGAGGCGAGAAAAGCTCTCTGTGAACTTGGGGGCTGAACTCGTTGTCGAGCTACATAATCATGTTTTGCCGCAGCTGGATGATGGGGCGCGCACCCTCACGGAGTCTATCCAGATGCTCCTTTTCTGGGCTGAGATGGGGTATCAAAAGGTTATCACCACCCCCCATCACAGCTCGTACTTTCCGACGACTCATGAAGCCATAGAGGCGCGCTTGGCCCAGGTCCGCTACCAGGCCCAAGAGCAGGAGATCCCTATCCTGCTCACTGCAGCGGTCGAGTACCTTCTAGAAGAAGAGCTTATGCAGGAGGGGATTAAGCTGCGAACTTTTGGTCCTCGTCGGTACATCCTCCTGGAGCTAGGGTTTGCGGCCATACCGCTAGGCTGGGAACAGGCCTTCTTTCGTCTGCAACAGCAGGGATACGTGATTGTATTAGCCCACCCTGAAAGGTATCCCTATGCTAACCGGGCCTTACTTCAAAAATGGTACGATCAGGGGCTTTTCTTACAGATTAATCTTTTGTCTTTGGCGGGCTACTATGGGCGTGCCGAGCGCGAGCGGGCAGAATACTTACTCGAAAAAGGCTGGGTCCACCTAGTCGGTAGCGATGCTCATCGCTCTGAGCATTTACCTCACTTGCGTGAAGCGCTTAAGAAGCCCATCTTGCGTAAGCGCCTATCCACCTTTCGAAATCCCGAATTGTTATGAGAGAGCAATGTGAAATCCTATCGCTTTCTTACCCACAGCTCTTCTTGAGCGATTATTATCATCAGCCACTATGAAAGATAAGCTTGGGCAGATATGGCTGATTCTGCTAGTCGTTTTTATTATAGGCCTTTCTATCGCTTTGTGGTGGACGGCTCGTCGTCGAGCCCTAGTGACGAACATAGACTACCTCACGTATGAAGCGGGTCGCATCTTAGGTTGTCCGGCTTATCCTATCGGGCCTGATTTGGCGAAAGACCTCAATCAGAATGGCCAATCAGAGTATCTTTTCTCCTGCGATTCGAGCCTGGCTCAGCCCCATAAGCGGTTTGTCGTGCTAGAGGTCCTCCACAAAAAGCCAACGGTGCTCTTACACTTTGCGGAGGGGCAGTGGTTGGCAGGCGAAGGGCCCGCTATGGATGAGGCTTACTGGTTGCTAGATCGACGACAACGTATCCTTCTCCTCAGTCCCATTAAAAATCAGCAGCAAACAGAAACACTTTGGCAAATGATATGGAAAAGCAAGGGTATGGCATTCGAAGAAGAGTAGGCTTAGTGGGAGTGGAGATTTATGGCCATGTGGGATACTATCCCGAGGAGCGTAAGATGGGGCGGCTCTTCCGCATCGAAGCAGATATTGAGTATGTAGCCCCTGAAGTGGGCGCCGCGCCACCGATTGACTATAGAGCCGTGGCTCAGCTTATTGAGGCCCATTTTCAAGGCGAGGGCATTCTCATTGAGCACATAGCGGAGCGCCTCGCTTTAGTGGTATTAGAAACTTGGGATGTTGTGGAAAGCGTGCGGATTCGTGTGCATAAAGTTCACCCGCCTATCGGTATCTTAGCTGAAAGTGCTTATGCGGAAGTGGAGCTTAGTAGGATTAGGTAGCCTTTGTCTCATAGGATGGGCGCAAAAGCCCCCCAAATGGGACACACTGGTTGTGATTGAGACCGGTAAGGGTATTATCAAGCTGCAGCTTTATCGAGAGACCCCCCAGCATCGAGCTAACTTTTTCCGGCTAGTAAGGGAAGGCTTGCTAGAGGGGACGACCTTTCATCGAGTCATCCCTAACTTTGTCATACAAGGAGGCGATCCCAATTCCAAAGATGCGGACCCCAACAACGATGGATTAGGCGGGCCAGGTTACACCATTCCGGCGGAGATTCAGCCAGCGCTTAAGCATCATTATGGGGCAGTCGGCGCCGCTCGCCAAGCTGATGCCATCAATCCTACTCGTGCATCTAGTGGCAGCCAGTTTTATATCGTCGTAGCCAAGGCCGGCACGCCTTTTTTAGACGGGGCTTATACGGTCTTTGGACAGGTCTTGGAAGGCATGGACGTGGCAGAAGCCATCGCCCAAGTGCCCCGAGACGCCAAGGATAGGCCGCGTCAAGACATCCCCATGCGAGTGCGTCTAGAACGTCACAAGGTCTCTAAGCTCGTCAAGCGCTACCCCAATGCCTATCGGCCATAAAGCGGTCGTCGCTTCTCATCAGGGCTTAATCCGCCCTAACAACGAAGACCGGGCCGCTTACTTTACCGCGCCACAGGGGACGCTTTGGATGGTATGCGATGGCATGGGGGGGCATGCCGCCGGCGAAAAGGCAGCCGAGCTCGCTATTCAAGCTGCTATAGAGTTTTTACAGCGCACGGACAAAGCCTTGGAGCCCCGAGTCTTAATCGAGCGTATTCTGTATGAGGCCAACGAAGCCATTTTCAAGATGGCGCAGCTTCATCCGCAGTATCGCCGTATGGGTACGACCTGCGTGGTCGCCTTTCGTCCTGAGGGACAGACGGCTGTTTACTACGGTCACGTAGGCGATAGCCGCCTATACTGGTATACGAAAGACCACCTGCGACAGCTTACGTTAGATCATTCTTATGTGCAGCTTCTGATATCTCAAGGGCTCCTTTCACCCGAGGAAGCTGCTTTTCATCCCCGGAGAAATATCATTTTGCGGGCTTTGGGTTTATCGGCTCGTCCAGAGCCCGAGGTCGCGCCCGAGCCTATCTTGCCGCAATCCGGCGATCTGCTGCTACTGTGCTCCGATGGCCTCACCAATATGGTCTCAGAGGCAGACATCCAGCGGCTCATGACGCTTCCACTCCCGCTTCAGCAGCGGGCTGACCAACTCATTGAGGCTGCTAATGCCGCTGGCGGCGAAGATAACGTGACAGTGATCCTCGTAGAGTTTGCCGAGGAGCCTTCCGGGGAGTAGTTTTATCTGGATTTTATCACCAACTCGCTATATTTGTTTCATGCGATTTCGTTTATACCTGTGGCTTAGCTGCCCTCTGCTTCTGATGGCGCAAGAGGAGAGGCGAGAAAAGAGTAAACCCACTCTAGCCGAGGAAAAGCCTCAGTCTGCTATCCAGTCTATCACGATCCGAGGGCAGATCGTAGATAAAGCAGGGGAGCCTTTAGCTGGGGCATACGTTCGAGTGCAGGGCACTGTGCAGGGCGGGGTGGCTGGCTTGGATGGGCGGTTTCAAATCGTACTTTTAGCGCCGCAAGACCCCATTGTCTTAGAAGTAAGCTTTGTTGGCTATGCGCCTACGGTGAAGCGGCTAACCCTAGCTGAAGCTAAAGAGCCCCTGACTATCACGCTAGAAGAGACCGGCGTACAGGCTCAAGAGGTCGTCATCTCCGGGAGTCGTGTGCCAGAAGCCGTGATGACTTCGCCTGTCACCGTCCTCAAAATGAGTGCTCGTGAAGTCAATGAAGCCCCTGGCCTGAACCTCTTTCAGAATATCACCTTCGTCAAGGGGGCTGAGCAGGTCTCTAGCAGCTTGACCTTTCAGATCATCAACACGCGTGGGTTTAACGCTACCACCAACACGCGCTTTGTCCAGCGCTTGGATGGGATAGAGATGCAGGCGCCGGCTCTCAATTTTGCTGTGGGTACTATTACCAATACTGGAGACCTAGATGTAGAGAGCATTGAATTCATCCCGGGGCCTGCTTCTGCGTTGTATGGACCTAATGCCTTTAGTGGGATACTCAACGTGCAGACTAAAGACCCTTTTCGCTTTCCGGGACTCAGTGCTTCTGTGCGAATCGGGGCTAATCACCTGGACCGCATCGACACCACTCCACAACCCTTGTATGATATCTCGGTTCGGTATGCTTGGACCTATCGGGAACGTCTGGGCATCAAGGTTTATGCTAACTTTTTTGATGCGCATGACTGGGTGGCTGGTGACACAACGGACCAGGGACCTTATTCGGGCGCAGTAGGCCGATATGCCATACCCGGACCAGATAATCCTGGCTACAATGCAGTAAATAACTACGGAGACGAAGCCCGTATCGACCCGGCCACCGTTCGGCTTATTGCCATGGAGATAGGCCCCGTTGTGCTGAGCAGTTTCCCTAATGATACGAATGACCTAGGCTTTTATCTTGCTCGTACAGGCTATTGGGAGCGAGACATCATCCGTTATAATGCGCGGGTCCTCAAGGGCACGATAGGCGCTTATTACCGCCTCAGTGACAAGCTACAGCTAAGCTACACCGGGTTCGCTTCATCAGGGGCCACTGTCTATCAGGGTGTCAACCGGTACAGCGTCCGGGAGTTTCTATTTACTATTCATAAACTCGAGCTGGCAGGGCCAGACTTTCGGATCTGGGCCTATGGTGCCTGGGAAAATGCTGGGAATAGCTTCGATTCTCGCTTTGCGGCGCTGAATATGCTCAATGCGGTGAAATCTCATAATAATTGGATGCTTCATTATATCTGGGCTTACACGGGGCAGCTCTACCAGACCGTGCAAGGCATAGGCCTCAATCCCGATGACTATGGGATTCCGCGGGGGGGCGATCATCAGCAGGCCCGGGCTTATGCGGATTCCGACCGACCGGCGCAGCTCATACCAGTTTTTGGGAATACGCCCCAAATTCGGGCCTTATTGGGAGGAGGAGCCCGTCCGCAGCCGGGCACGGAAGCCTTTCGTAGGGCGCTGGATGCCGTCACCCGCCAGCCCAATTTTGCTCAAGGTGGAGCGCAGTTTTTTGACCGCAGTTCCTTCTATCATGTCGAGGGCCAGTATGATCTATCTAAGCGTATACGTGTCGTTAATGCCCTAGTCGGCGGCAATTTTCGATATTATATCATGAATTCGCGCGGAACGCTCTTTTCTGACACGGTGGGGCCTATCGGTGTCTGGGAAGGCGGTGCTTTTGTGCAGCTCTCTCGAGCTTTTTGGCAGGAGCGCCTGCGCCTATTAGGCTCCCTGCGCTATGACAAAAATGTGAACTTCTCTGGGCGTTTTACCCCTAGGGTAGGGCTTATCCTAGCGGTAGATAGAGAGAAGCATCATTACATCCGAGCTTCTTATCAGACGGGCTTTCGCATGCCCACGCTGCAGGCTCAGTATATTGACCTGAATGTAGGGCCTTTCAAGCTAATCGGTGGCCTTCGTCCTTCAGACGAATACTACGGCATTCTCGGGAATAATTATTCTCGAGAATCGGTCTTGGCTTTTCTCGATTCACTCAAGGTCGGCACGCGGGGCAGTAACAACCCGGCCGATTATGCGGATCTACTGCGCACTTTGCCGATCTCAGATGTGAAGCCTGAGCGCGTGGCCGCCTTCGAGATCGGTTCTCGTCACCTCATCGCTAACCGGGTCTACATCGATATCGACTATGCCTATTCGCGCTTTACGGACTTTCTGGGGTCCATAGACCTAATCGGGCCTCGGCGCTGGGTGCAGCCGGATGGTAGCGTCTACATTGGTCAACTGAATGCCGATTCTATCGCCGGCGGCCAGTATGTCAATTATCGCCGCTATTACAATACCTCGAGTCTCGTATACACCTATCATTTATCGATTGCCTTGCAGTATACGATTAGCCGGCGCTTTTTCTTCAACTCTAATTTCACTTATGCGGATATCGTCCTTAGTGACGAGGCCAAGTTAGATAATCTGATTGCGCAGTTCAATACTCCTCGCTATCGCGCCAATCTGAGCCTGACTGGTCGTGAACTCACTAAGAGTCGCCGCTGGAGCTTCATGGCCGCATACCGCTGGGTCAATGCCTATCTCTTTGAGGAGCCTTTTCATCAGCGGATCATTCCTACCTATCAGCTGGTAGACCTGCAAGTGAGCTACAAGCTGCCTAAGATTAAGTCCCAAATTCGGATTGGCGGTCAAAACATCCTCAATAACCGCCATGTCGAGGTACCCGGCGGCCCTACTTTGGGGTCTCTCTATTATATCCAATTCATTTACGATCCCTTCATGCCCTAAAAGGAAAGGGCTTAGAGCACGCAGGGTGACTTGAGCAGATGGAACTAAGGTAGGGGGCTTGCTATCTTTTTGGGTCTCTGAATGGAGGCTTTCCCCTCTGCCGATGCTGTCAGGTCTCTATTATCGTGCCCTCCTATACTGGTATACGAAAGACCACCTGCGACAGCTTACGTTAGATCATTCTTATGTGCAGCTTCTGATATCTCAAGGGCTCCTTTCACCCGAGGAAGCTGCTTTTCATCCCCGGAGAAATATCATTTTGCGGGCTTTGGGTTTATCGGCTCGTCCAGAGCCCGAGGTCGCGCCCGAGCCTATCTTGCCGCAATCCGGCGATCTGCTGCTACTGTGCTCCGATGGCCTCACCAATATGGTCTCAGAGGCAGACATCCAGCGGCTCATGACGCTTCCACTCCCGCTTCAGCAGCGGGCTGACCAACTCATTGAGGCTGCTAATGCCGCTGGCGGCGAAGATAACGTGACAGTGATCCTCGTAGAGTTTGCCGAGGAGCCTTCCGGGGAGTAGTTTTATCTGGATTTTATCACCAACTCGCTATATTTGTTTCATGCGATTTCGTTTATACCTGTGGCTTAGCTGCCCTCTGCTTCTGATGGCGCAAGAGGAGAGGCGAGAAAAGAGTAAACCCACTCTAGCCGAGGAAAAGCCTCAGTCTGCTATCCAGTCTATCACGATCCGAGGGCAGATCGTAGATAAAGCAGGGGAGCCTTTAGCTGGGGCATACGTTCGAGTGCAGGGCACTGTGCAGGGCGGGGTGGCTGGCTTGGATGGGCGGTTTCAAATCGTACTTTTAGCGCCGCAAGACCCCATTGTCTTAGAAGTAAGCTTTGTTGGCTATGCGCCTACGGTGAAGCGGCTAACCCTAGCTGAAGCTAAAGAGCCCCTGACTATCACGCTAGAAGAGACCGGCGTACAGGCTCAAGAGGTCGTCATCTCCGGGAGTCGTGTGCCAGAAGCCGTGATGACTTCGCCTGTCACCGTCCTCAAAATGAGTGCTCGTGAAGTCAATGAAGCCCCTGGCCTGAACCTCTTTCAGAATATCACCTTCGTCAAGGGGGCTGAGCAGGTCTCTAGCAGCTTGACCTTTCAGATCATCAACACGCGTGGGTTTAACGCTACCACCAACACGCGCTTTGTCCAGCGCTTGGATGGGATAGAGATGCAGGCGCCGGCTCTCAATTTTGCTGTGGGTACTATTACCAATACTGGAGACCTAGATGTAGAGAGCATTGAATTCATCCCGGGGCCTGCTTCTGCGTTGTATGGACCTAATGCCTTTAGTGGGATACTCAACGTGCAGACTAAAGACCCTTTTCGCTTTCCGGGACTCAGTGCTTCTGTGCGAATCGGGGCTAATCACCTGGACCGCATCGACACCACTCCACAACCCTTGTATGATATCTCGGTTCGGTATGCTTGGACCTATCGGGAACGTCTGGGCATCAAGGTTTATGCTAACTTTTTTGATGCGCATGACTGGGTGGCTGGTGACACAACGGACCAGGGACCTTATTCGGGCGCAGTAGGCCGATATGCCATACCCGGACCAGATAATCCTGGCTACAATGCAGTAAATAACTACGGAGACGAAGCCCGTATCGACCCGGCCACCGTTCGGCTTATTGCCATGGAGATAGGCCCCGTTGTGCTGAGCAGTTTCCCTAATGATACGAATGACCTAGGCTTTTATCTTGCTCGTACAGGCTATTGGGAGCGAGACATCATCCGTTATAATGCGCGGGTCCTCAAGGGCACGATAGGCGCTTATTACCGCCTCAGTGACA
Organism: uncultured Sphingobacterium sp.; assembly: GCA_964489015.1. GTDB lineage: Bacteria > Bacteroidota > Bacteroidia > SpSt-205 > SpSt-205 > JAPYWM01. Next base: position 17,210 of record CAZAXD010000021.1, read on the forward strand.
AGCTACAGCTAAGCTACACCGGGTTCGCTTCATCAGGGGCCACTGTCTATCAGGGTGTCAACCGGTACAGCGTCCGGGAGTTTCTATTTACTATTCATAAACTCGAGCTGGCAGGGCCAGACTTTCGGATCTGGGCCTATGGTGCCTGGGAAAATGCTGGGAATAGCTTCGATTCTCGCTTTGCGGCGCTGAATATGCTCAATGCGGTGAAATCTCATAATAATTGGATGCTTCATTATATCTGGGCTTACACGGGGCAGCTCTACCAGACCGTGCAAGGCATAGGCCTCAATCCCGATGACTATGGGATTCCGCGGGGGGGCGATCATCAGCAGGCCCGGGCTTATGCGGATTCCGACCGACCGGCGCAGCTCATACCAGTTTTTGGGAATACGCCCCAAATTCGGGCCTTATTGGGAGGAGGAGCCCGTCCGCAGCCGGGCACGGAAGCCTTTCGTAGGGCGCTGGATGCCGTCACCCGCCAGCCCAATTTTGCTCAAGGTGGAGCGCAGTTTTTTGACCGCAGTTCCTTCTATCATGTCGAGGGCCAGTATGATCTATCTAAGCGTATACGTGTCGTTAATGCCCTAGTCGGCGGCAATTTTCGATATTATATCATGAATTCGCGCGGAACGCTCTTTTCTGACACGGTGGGGCCTATCGGTGTCTGGGAAGGCGGTGCTTTTGTGCAGCTCTCTCGAGCTTTTTGGCAGGAGCGCCTGCGCCTATTAGGCTCCCTGCGCTATGACAAAAATGTGAACTTCTCTGGGCGTTTTACCCCTAGGGTAGGGCTTATCCTAGCGGTAGATAGAGAGAAGCATCATTACATCCGAGCTTCTTATCAGACGGGCTTTCGCATGCCCACGCTGCAGGCTCAGTATATTGACCTGAATGTAGGGCCTTTCAAGCTAATCGGTGGCCTTCGTCCTTCAGACGAATACTACGGCATTCTCGGGAATAATTATTCTCGAGAATCGGTCTTGGCTTTTCTCGATTCACTCAAGGTCGGCACGCGGGGCAGTAACAACCCGGCCGATTATGCGGATCTACTGCGCACTTTGCCGATCTCAGATGTGAAGCCTGAGCGCGTGGCCGCCTTCGAGATCGGTTCTCGTCACCTCATCGCTAACCGGGTCTACATCGATATCGACTATGCCTATTCGCGCTTTACGGACTTTCTGGGGTCCATAGACCTAATCGGGCCTCGGCGCTGGGTGCAGCCGGATGGTAGCGTCTACATTGGTCAACTGAATGCCGATTCTATCGCCGGCGGCCAGTATGTCAATTATCGCCGCTATTACAATACCTCGAGTCTCGTATACACCTATCATTTATCGATTGCCTTGCAGTATACGATTAGCCGGCGCTTTTTCTTCAACTCTAATTTCACTTATGCGGATATCGTCCTTAGTGACGAGGCCAAGTTAGATAATCTGATTGCGCAGTTCAATACTCCTCGCTATCGCGCCAATCTGAGCCTGACTGGTCGTGAACTCACTAAGAGTCGCCGCTGGAGCTTCATGGCCGCATACCGCTGGGTCAATGCCTATCTCTTTGAGGAGCCTTTTCATCAGCGGATCATTCCTACCTATCAGCTGGTAGACCTGCAAGTGAGCTACAAGCTGCCTAAGATTAAGTCCCAAATTCGGATTGGCGGTCAAAACATCCTCAATAACCGCCATGTCGAGGTACCCGGCGGCCCTACTTTGGGGTCTCTCTATTATATCCAATTCATTTACGATCCCTTCATGCCCTAAAAGGAAAGGGCTTAGAGCACGCAGGGTGACTTGAGCAGATGGAACTAAGGTAGGGGGCTTGCTATCTTTTTGGGTCTCTGAATGGAGGCTTTCCCCTCTGCCGATGCTGTCAGGTCTCTATTATCGTGCCCTCCCTGGAGAAGCTGAGCTTGTGAGGCTATCGCACAATATATTGGCTGGTTGGTGCGTGTCGAGATCTGGGGAGCGGGGGCCTTCACACGTTTTCTAACGGGCGGAAGGAAAGAGTTATTTATAGGGCAGTATGTCGAAAAAGAGCTTTTTTAGAGGAAGCTTCATTTTGGGCGATAGCTGCTCCTTGGGGTGATTTATAAAACGTTAGGGGGGACGGGCAAGCCTGTCCCCCCGGGTAGAGAAGTAAGCTGGCTATTTATCAGCGGCTGAGATCCGCTTTGATGAGGCGTAGGGTCTTGACATCCCCACCAAAGGAAACGAGAGCATTGTAAATACCAGCGGCGACCTTGGCTAAGATAGGCGAGAGGTCAAGCTGGTGAGCATCGGCGGCGAGCGTCCAGTCTCCTTGGGCTACGAGCTTGCCAGCGGCATCATACAGCTGGAAGCTTAGTACGCCCTCGGCAGGTAGGTTTACGAGAAGGGTGCCTTCAGTCAAGATGGGGTTAGGCTGGATGACCGCTGTGAAGAGCTCACCTTTTTGAGGTAATGTCGCTTCTGCTACATTGGAGTAGCGCACATTACCGAAAACATCATGCTGGGCTACCCGATAAAAGTAGGTGATACCAGGTGCGACGTACTGGTCATTGAAGGTATACTGCGTGCGACCTTGCTTGTCGACTTGGGCGATGCGGGTGAAATTTTGCGCATCGATGCTGCGCTCAAGTTCGTAGCCGAGAATGTATTCAGCTTCCTCCGGAACGCGCCAGGCAGTCAAGATGGCTTGGCCGTCGGGAACGGCTGTAAGACGGATTTCAGCAGAGGGTAGCGGATTGTTGCTAGTCCAAACCGTAGCGAAATAATAGGTCCCGTTTTGCCCGTGTTGATTGTAATCGTTAAAGCCGGTTCGAGTCACGTCCCAGCCGGTATTGGAGCCCTCGCAATTATTGGGGGGATTTAGGAGGCCAGGGGGGGTTGCGCGCTGATTATAGCCCACGTAGCACAAATCGGTGGGGTAATTCCCCCAGTTCTCATCCCCGGGCGCGCCAGCAGCTGGGCAATTGCCATTAACTGTGGCATTGGTAACGACTCGGTTGAACATGCGCACACTAGAAGGATTACCGGCTACGGGCGTAGTACTCGTGTGGGCGTTTGTCCCATTCCCATAGAAAACAACTTCCCATCGACCGTTATCGAGAGGGATGTACGTATTAGTAACATCAGGATCGCCGCCACGACAGTAGGGTGCTTCACTAAAGAAGCCTTGGACAGTAATATCGAATTGCACACGCACATAACCCGCCTGGGCCGGTGTAATAACTGTGCCCTGGATACCGCGCGTAGCTTGATCACCACCCACTGGGAAGGCATAAGCAGAGCCAGCAGCTGTATTACGGCGTAAGCGGCCCTGTACATACTGATGTTGATTGTCAGGCGCAACCAAGGTGGCGAAAGTAGCTGCCGTAACCGGTGGCCAAGTAGGGCGTACAACAGCTGCTGTATTAGTATTTAGCACTCGTACTTCCGTAGGGCCATCGGTGCGAATGCGGCCTGACTGCAGAGTGAGGGTTCCATTAATCCACATGTCTTGTGCCGCAGTGGGACTAATGATCACGTGCCGGTCTACCATCGCAGCGGTGTTGTTGATAAGCACATCTTGGTGAGTCCACTGCGTAGCATTTCCAGTATTGGTATAGTTCTGGGCTGTAGTGCCAAAAAACTCTATAGTACCGCCATAACCTGACGCTCCTGCCCGGTAGGCGCCCTCGTTGGTGTAGTCTCCTTGCAAACGAGTTAGCGAGCCGGTATAAGTGTTGAATTCGGCTCCAATGCCATTTAGGAGGTTACCGCGCCAGCCGCCGGCAGCATCGACAAGCTGGATAGTTCCGTAGTTATTGGTGATACCGGGATTGGCGCCTTGGTCATTATTTTGGTAACCACCTTGTACGTGCACAAGCGCGCCGCTTTGGACATGAACGAGCGCCCCCTGGTTGTAGAAGACCCAAGGTTGTCCCTGTGCAGCAGCAAGCATCAAACCAGTAAGTAGTCTTAGTCTGGTCATATGAACCTCCTTTTGCAAAGGTAGAAAATTTTATGCAAATGCAAGAGGTTTAGTACTGCTGCAGGGATTTAGGCTGGGGGCTTAGGCGGATGGCTTGCCAGGCTTTGGGGGTTCCTATCCAGTAACCTACGGCAGCTTTAGCCCAGCGGGTGTGCTTACGAGCGACCGGCTCGGTTTTACAGCCGCTGCCGCTCACGATAAAGGTGCCCTGGCCGTACTGGTGCAGTTGTAAATTGTGGTCATGCCCCGAGAGAAAGACCACGGGGCGCGTGCTTCGCTGGGCGCGGGCTTTGAGGCTGTCGGCCAGAGCTTGATAAGCGGGATAGTTGAGGTCGGTCGGATGCTGAGCCGCCCGTCGTAACAAGATAAACAAGCTCCCCAGACCAGGGAGGGGGATGTAAGCGTAGCGACTGAGCACCCGCAAAGGAAACAGATGCGCTACCAGAGGAAACCGTCCTCCATGCGCTCCGACTGTGATAGGCGGATGATGTAGGATCAGGATTAGCCGGAGACTATCTGCGGCCTGGTGCCAGATAGAATCTAAAGTAAACCAGGGGAATTCCCGCCCTTTCGTCTGGATGTAAAGCTCTGAGTCTATAAAAACAAACAGGTAAGGCGTTTTTTGAACGAGAGCAGGTCCGATCTGGCCCGGAGCTGGGTAGTGCGGAAGGTCTTTTTCTTGGCGAATGAGCCCTTGGATGCCGGCTTTCCAGTCGTGGTTGCCAGGGGTGACAAGTACGGTGCCGGGGAAGGCTTTAGATACAGCCACGAGGCGGTTCCAACGGCGCTTAGCGCGGCGGCGACCGGTATGTCCCTTGGGGTAGACATTGTCTCCGAGCCAGATGAGAATATCTGCCTGGCGGGCAAGGGCCTTCCAGTGCGCCTCATACAGGCGTACCTGTCTTTTCGTTAGGGCCCCGGCATCGCCTACGGCAAAGATTTGAACTTGGAGCCAGATCCAAGTCCAGAGGATCATTGGCCGCCTTGCTGGCTTAGCATTTGCTTGGCTTCCTTCATGGTGATGCGCACCCCCTCCTTGAAGGGGACAATCCAGGCGTCTCGAATGCCCAGCCGCTTGATGTCCTTTTGGAAGGCCTCGGCTAGCGCTAGGTCACGAAAGCGTCCCACAGTGTACCGGTTGATATCACCCAGCGCTTCAGCTTCGAAGAAGGGGTTATCTTGAGCGTATTTTCTCATATCAAAGAGCCGAAAAGCGCCAATCTGGACCTTAAACACAAGCCCTGGCATCACATCCAAGCGGGCTTGTTTCTTTTCGGCTTCGTAAGCGGCTTTGAGGCGTACGATTTCGCTTTGACAGGAGTCTATGGAGTACTGCTTAGCCCGTAGCTGATCTTCGAGTTCCTGTATGCGGGCTTGAAGGCTGCGATTTTGCTTGGTGAGCTCTTCGATTTCCTGGTCTTTATTTTGAATCTGACGCTGGAAGCTTTCTTCTCGGGCCTTGAGCGCAAGGGGATTTTTGACATATTGCTTGGCTTTCTTTTTCCATTCCTTTTTAGCGGCTTTTTGGGGATCCCCTCCCTTTTTCTTTTGCGCGTAAGACAAGCTTACCACGCTAAGTAGGCTTAGTAGGATGATGATAAGGCGCATGTAAGCAAAAGTAAGTATGTTTGTTCATATGGTCGCCGGCTGGCTCGTGATAGGCCTTGTATGGGCGCAAATCTCACGCACTTATCCACCTGTTGTGTGGAAAGCGGGTGACACCTTGACTAACCCCTGGGCTGGAGGGCTGCAAGCACCCCAGTTTTCCACGATAGACATGGACGGGGATGGCGCGGAGGAGCTTTTGGTGTTTGATCGAATGGATGAGCGCCTCCTACTTTTTCGGCGTGTGCAGCAGCGCTGGACTTATCAACCTAGTTTACAGGCTCTTTTTCCGCAGCGGCAGCTTAGCCGGTGGGTTTTGCTAAGAGATTACGATGGAGACGGGGATAAGGACCTTTTTACGAGCGTGGTGTCAAACGTTCGGGTCTTTCGGAATGTCAGCCCTACCGGCGCGCCGCCGCTCTGGCAGCGGGCTTATGACACCCTACGAAGTGTGTATTACAACTTTCTGACCTATCTGTATAGTGGGAGTATCGATATACCAGGGCTAGCGGATATCGATGGCGATGGGGACTTAGACTTTTTGGTGTATGAGGTTTTGGGGACACTCATCGAGTGGCACAGTAATCAGGCGCGAGAGCTATATGGTCGCGCTGATACCTTGGTTCTTACGCTGCGGTCGAGCTGCTGGGGCCATGTGTATGAGAGCTACGACAGTCAGGCCAATGCCTTTACTTTTTTGTCCTACACCTGTGGTCCGGGCCAGAGGTCTCAGCGCGTGCAGCATGCTGGCGGTTCGATTTTGCCTATCAACCTCAATGGGGATAGCTTAATCGATGTGATTATCGGGGACTTTGGGCCGCCGTATCTCATAGCTGGCTATAACACTGGCACGCGCGATAGCGCGCATATAGAGCCGGCGTCGGCCATCGCCCCGTACCCCACGATAGCACCGGCTGTTATGCCGGGGTTTCCGGCGGCTTACTATGAGGATGCTACGGGAGACGGAAAGCCAGACCTGATCGTGGCTAATAACGACGGCTTAGCGGGTGTGGATCGACATCCTGTCCTCCTTTATCCTAACCTGGGTCGGGTTGATTCACCAGACTGGGCAGCCCCTATTTATGGCTGGTTAGCAAACACTATGTTGGACATTGGAACGGGCGCGCACCCGACCCTAGCTGACATCAATCGCGATGGCTATCCAGACCTTATCCTGACTAGTCGTCAGACCCATACTGATAGCGGGGCTAGAGCGCTTGCATGGCTTTTTTGGGGAGGCCCCGCTGGCTTTACGCTGGCTGATTCCAACTGGCTAAGCCTACCTAGTTACGCTGGGCTTGTCAACCCCGTTTTTACGGTGGGTGACCTAGAGGGCAATGGACGTTTGGACCTACTCATGGGCACGAGTACGGGGGCGCTCTGGCGATGGGAAGAGACCGCCCCCCAGAGTCTGAGCTTTGTCCTAGTGACCTCTAACTTTCTCTCAGGCCCCCTGGAAGCGACTCCCCTTCTGCATGACATAGACCAGGATGGCGATCCAGACCTGCTCGTAGGTGCGAGAAATGGCCGTTTGTCTCTTTATCTCAACCAGAATGCGAGCTTTAGCCTGGTGACAGATTTCGCTGGTCAGATAGAGCTTCGGGATACGCTCAGTACCCTCTTGGGGTTTATTCGGCCAGCCTTGGTGGACCTAGACCATGATGGCAGCCCCGAGCTGGTGCTAGGGAATATGACCGGCTTCTTGCGAGTCTATCATCCCGTGTGGGCCCAACCCTCGAGCGTCTGGCCTTCATTGTACGATATAGAGGCTTACGGCCCTGGCAGTTTCACGAGTCCTACGGGCTGGACGTTTGCGGATAGCACTTGGCTTTTGGTGGGGCTTCGCCGCGGAGGCGTTGTGGCTTATAACGTGGTGGGTTTTACGGCGTCGGAGGCTCCTGCGCCGGCCCAGCGCCCCTACCACCTCAACCCGCTTGCGTGGCGTATCACTGTGCAAGAGCCCCTACAGGCGCGCCTTGTGACCCCGCTCGGACAGGTGGTGTGGGAAACGACCCTCTCGCCGGGCGAAACGTTCCTACCGCATCCCCTGACCCGAGGTTTGTATTTTCTGCAGATTGGCGGTCGCTTTGGCCTGCAAACGCATATTTTGCTAGAGCCATGAAAAGAGAGGACGAGGCGCGACTGGCGTATACGACCCGTGTTCAGCCTCCTAGGGAGGAGCCCCCCACACCGAAGCAGCAGCGGCTTTATGTACAGCGGCGCCGAATAGCGGGTGGTAAATGGGTCGTAGAAGTGACCGGCTTTGTGGGGCGAGCCGATGACCTGGCCCAGCTGGCCCGCCGCCTAAAAACCGCCTGTGCTGTCGGTGGTAGTGTCAAAGAAGAAATGATATGCCTGCAAGGGGACTGTACTGAAAAGGTCATGGCCTTTCTTCAAAAGGAAGGTCATACCGTCATACGAAAGGGCGGCTAAATGTGGGTCTTTGCTACCCAAAATCCCCATAAGCTTGCCGAGGTACAGGCACTCCTGGGGGATGCTGTTCCGCTCGAAGCGCTGCCTTCGTCTATGGCGATAGCACCTGAATCGGGAGATACGCTGTACGCGAATGCTTTGCAGAAGGCTGAGTTTTATTACGAGCGGGTGGGGAAGGCCTTGCTGGTGGAGGACAGCGGGTTGTTTGTGCTGGCACTGGGTGGGCAGCCGGGTGTGCACAGTGCCACTTACGGGGGACCGTCTCGCCTTCTAGAGGCCATGCGAGGCCAGTCCCATCGACAGGCTTACTTCGTAGCGGTAGTATTGGCTTACTTAGGGCCCCGAGCCTATTACTTTTTCACCGGCTATTGGCTAGGCGAAATTGCTTGGCAAGCAGAAGGCGAAATGGGGTTTGGATACGATCCTGTCTTTATACCAGCAGGCCAGTCGCAAACCGTAGCAGCGCTTGGACTGGGTTATAAGCTACAGCATTCGCACCGAAGCCAAGCTTTTCGGAAGTTTGCAGCGTGGCATACTGGGTGGGCATTACAGGCGGCAGCGCCTCCGGTAAAACCTATCTGCTAAATACCCTTCGAGCGGCCCTCCCCCCTCACAAAGCCACCTTTATCTCCATGGATCACTACTACAAGGACCGCGACCTCATTCCGCGGGAACCCGATGGCCAGATCAACTTTGACAAGCCGCACGCTATCGATTTTGATAAGTTTTATCAAGATCTGCTTGCTTTGCGTCGGGGCGAGGTGGTGACTCAAAGGGAATATACTTTCAATAATCCATTACTTAGGCCTCAGATTCTTAAATTCCAACCAGCTGAGATCGTAATTGCTGAAGGACTTTTTTTATTTTATTGCGAGACTATTCGCTCTCTTTTCAATCTACGTATTTTTATGGAAGCGGAAGAGCCTCTGCGATTTCTGCGGCGGCTGGCGCGGGATCAGCAGGAGCGCGGCTATCCACCAGAGGTCATTGCCCAACAATACTTAAGCCACGTCTTGCCGGCTTATCAGCAGTTCGTAGAGCCCCTGCGGCGCTTTGCGCATGTCGTAGTGCACAACTCCTACGAGGACTTGTCGCCAGCGATTAGGCTTATCACGGATCACCTCCTAAGCGTTGCTTCGGATTCATAACGTGTACTTACGCTAACTTTGCCCCCATGTGGCGGCAAATGGCCCTGATTTGTAGCACTATTTACATCGGGTGGGGGCAAGATTGGACCAAACGGGAAGCGACTTTGGTAACCCTGAAAGGCGATGGCAAGATCACTCAAGCAGAGTTTGAGTATGCGTATGCAAAGGCGCATGGGGGCTGGGAGGCGGCCAAAGGGCACACGGCTGACCAGTGGCGTGCTTATCTAGACTCCTACATTCGATTTCGGCGGAAGGTCGCGTATGCGCAGGCGCTTAGATTAGATACGAGCCGGGCTTTTCGGGAGGAGTACGAGAGCTACATTCGTCAACTGGCGCGGCCCTACCTGCTTGAAAAAGCCGTTTTAGATACGCTGCTTAGACGCGTCTATGAGCGCGCGCAAGAGGAGATTCGTGCTTCTCATATTCTGATTGCAGTCAAGGGTGGAGACGATTCGACCGCGTATCAACGGGCCTTAGCCTTGCGGGATTCGATCGTCAAATTCGGTCGTCCTTTTGACCAGATGGCTCGCTTGTACTCAGAGGATCCTTCAGCGGCCCAAAACGGCGGGGACCTGGGGTACTTCAGTGTATTTGATATGGTGTGGCCTTTCGAGGAAGCAGCCTATGCTACGCCTGTTGGGCAGGTCAGCATGCCTGTGCGGAGCCCTTACGGCTATCACCTTATTTACGTGCGGGAACGGGTGCCGAGCCGCGGCGCACGAAAGACCGCACACATTTTAGTGCGATGGGGACCTACCTATACGGCCAAGGATAGCCTTGAGGCTAAGATGCGCATAGAGGAGGTTTACCGTCGGCTCGCGGCGGGTGAGTCGTTTGAAGACCTGGCGAAAGCCTACTCAGACGATCCGATGTCTGTCGCACGAGGGGGAGAGTTAGGCTGGATGCGCCTGCTTCCGGAGATGGAAGCGGTCAAGCGCACGCTGGATGCTGGCGCTTATAGCCAACCTTTTCAGACCCGCTTTGGGTGGCATATCCTCAAGGTCTTAGAAGTAAAGCCCCCTCGCAGCTATGAAGAGATGCGGGCTGAATTGCGAGCCAAGCTCCAGCGGGACGAACGCTTCAAAGCGGCGGAGCGGCAGTACTTTGACCTGCGCCTTCGTGAGCGCGGTTTTAGCGAGAATGCAGCGGTGCGTCAGCAGCTCTACCAGGCACTGGACTCATTGTATCCTGATTGGGAGCGTGCTTTGCAGATTCTTCCCGCTGCTTTTCAAAAAGGTATCCTCGCGACTATTGCTAAGCAGAAGTATTCTGTCGAGACGTTTCTAAAGTGGGCCCGCCAGAGCCCCAATGTGGTATTGGGGCGTCGGCTTACCGCAGAGCTGTATGCCGACATCCTACGCCGCTTTTATCAAGAGAAGCTACTGGAATTAGAGCTTCCGGAGTTATCGAAGCGTTACCCAGAATTTCGTTTACTGGAGCGTGAGTATTACTATGGGGTCCTGTTTTTTACGGTGAGTGAGCGGGAGGTTTGGCGTAAAGCGGTTGAAGACACCGCCGGTCTCCATAGCTTTTACGAAGCGCACAAAACAGCGTATCCGGCGGGTGAACGGCTCGAGGTGGTGGAGATTCAGGGGGCGGACTCGCTTAGCTTGGCAGAATTACCGCAGCGGGTAGCTAGCGGAAGCTTACGGGAACTCGATTCGCTCAACCGCTTTGGCCGCTATAACTGGCGCATTTTGCCGCAGTATGTGGAGCGGGAGAAGGCGCCGACTGCGCTCGTGCCGTTGTATGGGGGGGGAATGGTCAGTATCCCCAATGGATAGGGCCGGTCGGTAGTGGCCGCGAATGGCGTTCGTACCTGGTTGTGCAGCGTCTCCCCGCTGGCTACAAGACCTTTGACGAGGTCAAGGTCGACCTTATCCAGCGCTATCAAGAGCACTTAGAGGCTGAATGGCTGGCTAGGTTAGCGAAACTGTATCCGGCGATTACGAATGAGAAGGTTTTTGGCCAGCTTTTCCGTTAGTTTGGCTATTTGGGGGTGTAAAACTAGTAAGCCCGATAATATCTTAGCCCAGTATGGCGAGCGTTACTTAACGCGGGAGGAGGCCATGGCGCGTGTCGCTTTGCCGGCAGAAGGGGATACGCTAGGCCTCTTACGTGCGTACGCGATGCAGTGGATTCGGCAGCAGGCTTTGGCTGAGACGGCTTACAAAATGCTGCCGAGTCTCTCGCCTCAAATAGAAGCACAGGTACAGGATTACCGGGATAAGTTACTAATTGCGCACTTATCTCGTCTCCTGATCGAAAAAGCGCCGCGGGTGGAGGTGCCGGACCCGCTCTTGGAGGCGGTGTATCAGCGGCAGCCGGAAGCGTTTCGAGCTTTGCATGCCTATTTTCGATGGCGCTGGGTTCAGATCCCAGCCACTTGGCAGATGCAATGGGAACTGCGGCAGAAGCTGACGGCGCCTGATAGCGTCTGGCTGGCCTGGCTCAAGGGTCAAGGTCTCCGGGGCGCCGTCGAGATGAACTGGCAACCGGACATAGACTCCCTTCAGCCGTACTTTTCGGTGCGCCTGGTTGATCTGCCGGTGCAGGGTACTGCGCAGGTCCAGCGCACAGAAGAGGGGCGCTCTTATCTGCTGGTCTTTCAGCTAACAGGAAAGATTCTACCCGGTCAAATCTTCCCTTACACCATGGTGCGTGAGCAGATTCGGAATATTATCTTGCAGCAAAATGCCGATCGAATACTGGCTGCTTTCGAAGAAGATGTTTATAAGCGGGCATCCGCACGAGCCGATGTTCGGGTTTATTAGAGTAGCGCTGGTGGTCCTATTAGGCAGCGTGGGACTAGCGCAGAAACGGCTCGAAGGCATTGCGGCCACGGTGGGGGACGAGATCGTGCTCGTTTCGCAGGTTGAACAGCAGTATGCCTATCTCAAGCAGATGGGGCAAGTAGACGAGGGGAGCTTGTACTGTGAGGTGCTGGAGCGGTTTATCATCCAAAACCTTCTGGTGGCCCGAGCCAAGCTCGACAGCTTACAGGTAACGGATGAGGAGGTGAATCGGGAGCTTCAGCGGCGGATAGACCTACTGACAGCGCAGCTTGGTTCAGTAGAGGCTATCCAGGCGATTTATGGTAAGCCGCTGGCGATTCTCAAGCAGGATTTACGGGAGGAGGTACGAGCCCAGCTATTAGCCGAGATGATGCGGCAAAAGGTCACGGAAAAAGTCGCCGTTACCCCTCAGCAGGTTCGGATGTTCTTTCGGAGCATTCCTAAAGACAGTCTGCCGTATTTACCGGCGGAGGTAGAGCTTAGTCAGATTGTTTTTTGGGCGCGACCCTCTGAAGCGGAGCGTGACCGGGTGCGCCAGAGGCTTGAGCAGATCCGAGAGGAGATCGTCCAGGGGCGGATGGACTTTGCTTCGGCAGCCCGGGCCTTTTCCCAGGATTTAGGCTCGGCTCGGCAAGGTGGGGCCTTGGGCGAATTCACGCGCGGCCAAATGGTACCCGAATTTGAAAGGATGGTCTTTTCTCTTCCCATCGGGGAGGTGTCTCCCGTCTTTGAGACTGCTTTTGGCTTTCACATTTTGCTGGTGGAGCGGCGAGTCGGCCAAAAGGTCGAGGCGCGACATATCTTATTACGGCCTACGGTCACGGAGGCTGACCTCGAGCTGGCTCAAGCCCGCCTAGCCGTTTTACGGGATCAGATTCGGCGGGATAGTATCACGTTTACGCGGGCGGCGATAGAATTTTCCGAAGACGTCCAGACCCGGCAAGCGGGTGGTCGCTTACTCGACCCAGAGACTGGTAAGTATAGGATTCCGCTAGACCGTCTTGAGGCAGATCTGTATTTCATTGTGGACAAACTAAAGATCGGCGAAATATCACCAGTAGAACCCTATACGACGCCAGATGGTCGGCGCGGGGTGCGGATTGTATGGCTACAGCGGCGTTATGCGCCGCATCGGGCTTCGCTAGAGCTTGATTATGATCGCTTTGCGGAAGCGGCCCTGCAAATCGAAAAGCAAAAGGCCATTGAGCGGTGGCTGGAACGGGCCTGTCGCAATGTGCCGATAGAGATCCGGGACGAGCGCTGCCAAGATGCCCTCAAAACCTGGGAAGTTCCCTCGGAAGAGTGACCCGTCTATGACGCATCAAGTACATTCATGGCTTGGGGCTACCTTGTTTATGGGTATTTTCCTGATAATGGGCTGCGATCCCTATCGTAAATTAGCTAGAAGCAAAAAGCTAACCGATCGGGATTCGGCAGCCTTTGGCTACTTTCATCGAAGGCAATACGAGTCAGCGAGCCAGCTTTTTGAAGAGCTTATAGGCTTTTATCGGGGTAACTTGCGCGGGGCGGAGGTGCTCTATCATTTAGCGTTAGCCCGCATGTACCTTAAGGACTATTACGCAGCGGAGCGCTACTTTGGTCAGCTCTTAGAAGAGTACCCGCTCAGCCAGTACGCCGAGGAAGCGCTCTTCATGCAGGCTCAGATGAACGATCGCTTGTCGAATGATTACGACTTTGACCAGCGCGAAACGCAAAAGGCCATTGAAAAGTACCAGGTCTATCTCACTTTGTACCCGAATGGTCGTCATGCCGAGGAGGCACAGCGTCGTCAGCGGGCTTTAGAGCATAAGCTTGAGCAGAAAGCGTTTCATACGGCGGATGTTTTTTACCGGATTGGGCGCTACCGGGCGGCGGTGGTGCTTTTTTCGGATTTTCTAGAGCAGGGTACCGACTCTCTCTTGCGGGAAGAGGCGGCCTTCAAGCGAGCCATGGCGGCCCTGCGCATGGCCCGTCAAAGCATCCAAGAAAAGCAAATCCCCCGCTTTCGGGAGGCTGAGACTTTTTATCGTATTTTTGTGCAGACCTATCCGCAAAGTCATTATCAATCTACCCTAACGAGTGAATATGAGTACACGGCGAGAGTACTACAAGTCCCGCGCTGAGGTCCTCCAGGTGCCCCATGAAATAGAATCTATTCCGATAGAGGTCCTGCTTCGGCGCCAGGCAGAATCGAATATTTATGCGCGATGTGTCGACATTTCTAGCTATGCAGAGCGGATCTTAGCGGAGCTGACGCAGGAGCTACGGGGGCGTTTGCAAGAGCTAGACATGCGCGAAGACACCTTACGTCCCGAAAGCGGTCGCTCCGTCGTGGTGGTAGAGGGGACCAAAAACGCGACCGAATCGGCTACGCTGGAGGAAATTCGTCAAGAGGTTGAGCAGTACCGAGCCCTGCCCAAGCCAGCTCTTCTGGCCATGTGGGAGGCCATTTATGGGGATTACGAGCGCGTGACCGCTCCAGATGATGCATTGTCCTCTTAGGTGGCCCGGCTTTTATTAGGCGTTACAGGTAGTATAGCGGCGTACAAGGCACCGCACCTGGTGCGGGCGCTACAGAAGGCTGGCCATGCCGTTCAAGTCATGCTGACAAGAGGGGCAGAGGCCTTTGTGTCGGCTTATACCTTAGAAGTTTTGTCGCAAGCCCCTGTCCTGGCGGATCTCTGGGCGCGGGGAAATCTAGGGTCTGCGGAGACGGCCTGGACTCAGCATATCCGGCTAGCTAAGGAGGCCGATGTCTTGCTTATTGCTCCGGCTACGGCGCATACGATTGGTAAGTTAGCGGGTGGCCTTTGTGATGACCTTTTGTCGGCCGTGTTTTTGGCAAGAGAGGGTCCTATTCTCATTGCGCCCGCTATGGAGACGCACATGTATCGCCACCCTTTGGTGCAGGCAAACTTACGCCGTCTGGCGCGCCTGCCGCATGTGAAAGTTATTTCCCCGGGGCGCGGTTATTTAGCTAGCGGTGCGCGAGGCGAAGGCCGCCTTGCCTCCATCGCCCGCCTCGTCTATGCGGTAGAGCGAGCCCTGCATCCCCCTCTCCTAGCTGGCAAGCGAATACTTATCACGGCGGGGGCGACCCGGGAGCCGTGGGATCCCGTGCGCTTCTTGTCTAACCGCTCTACCGGCCAAATGGCCCTTGCCTTAGCCAGAGCAGCCTACCTGCTAGGAGCCCGGACCGTCCACCTGCTCGCCGCTCACCTGGAAGTGCCTATCCCATCTCGACTCTTTAGGCAAACTCACGTGCAGACGGCGCAGGACATGTACGAAGCCTTCCAGCGGTTGTATGTTGATTATGACTGGCTAATTTTAGCGGCTGCTGTCAGTGATTATACGTTTGCGGATTCTCTGCCTTATAAATACAAAAAGTCCCAAGGAGCGCCTACTTTGCAACTGATTCCCACTCCAGATATTTTAGCTTGGGCCGGCAAGCATAAAAAGCCCCATCAAGTTTTGATCGGGTTTGCCTTGGAAAGTGCAGAGACCTTCGAGCCAGCTCGGGAGAAACTCCTTCGTAAGCAGGCAGACTGGATAGCGTACAACCCCATTTCACCCCAGACCGGCATGGGCACGCCGACCAACGCCATAACCCTACTCAGTCGGTGGGGGCATGCGCACAGCCTACCATTTGCCCCGAAATCAGCCCTTGCCCTGGAAATGCTTAAATTTATTGCCCATGCGCATGCTCCTATGCTTTAGCCTAGGCCTGGCCCAGGAGCTCCTACCTATCGTAAATATTCAAGCGCCGGGGATCCAGGGCATTGATAGGACGGTCCTGCAGCAGCTTCAGCAAGATATTCAGCAGTATCTTAGTAGTAACCGCTTTTCTGATGAGCGATTTCAACCCAATGAGCGCATAAAGTGCTTCTTTAATATCATCATCACGGCTCTACCGAGTCCTACTCGCTTTGAAGGGAGCCTGCAAGTGCAGGCGATTCGACCCGTGTACAATAGCACCTACGAAACGCTAACCCTTAATTTCAATGATCAGGATTTTCGTATCGAGTATTCCCCTACCAATACCCTGCAGTTCTCCGAAAATACTTACACTGGTAATTTGACAGCGATTCTCAATTTTTATGCTTATATCATTTTAGGCATGGACTTTGATAGCTTCGGAGCCGGTGCGGGTAAGCCGTACTTCGAAAAAGCTCAGCAGATACTGAATATGGCAGCCGCTAACGGCTCGGAGCCGGGGTGGCAGCCAGGTGGAAACTTTTTACGGTCTCGGTATTGGTTCGTCGAAAATCTTCTCAATAGCAGCTATCAGGAGTTTCACCGGGTGATGTACCAGTACCATCGTCAGGGTCTTGATGCCTTTCATGAGGATCCGCAGCTGGCTCGTGAAAAAATTCTGCTTAGTCTGGCAGCTTTAGCTGCGTTTTTGCAGAGTCAGCCTAATAGCATTTTGGTCCGGGTCTTTATTGATGCCAAAAGCACTGAACTGATGCAGATGTTTCAAAAAGCCCTACCTGATCAGAAGCAGCGTTTTGTAGCGGTCATGAAACAGGTGGACCCGACGAATTACTCCGTGTATGAGACGCTTCTGCAAGAGAAGTGAGGCCGGGGCGTCTCTTTTTGCTAGGCTTTCCCGCCAGTGGAAAGACGACCTTGGCGCAGCGCTGGAGTCGCAAGCTCGCCGTGCCTTGGGTTGATTTAGATCGCTGGATTACGGAGCGGACGGGGCAAACGCCAACGGAATGGATCGCCTTAGGGGGGGAAATGGGTTTTCGGGCGGTGGAGGAGCGGGCTTTTTTTGAGTTGGTGGAAGCTTATACGGGCCCGGTGATAGTGGCTTTAGGCGGGGGTACGGTGACGGTGGCGGCGATCCGCGCCCAGTTGGCGTTGTACGGCTGGCGTTTGTGGGTAGATCCGCCTTGGCCCTGGCTACGGCATCGGCTGGAGAAAAGCCCGCGGCCACTTCTAGCGCGTCAGCCTGTCTCAAGCTGGGAAGCTCTGTGGCAGGCACGCCGCCCTTTTTACCGAGAGGCTGACCTGCACTGGAATCCCGCTTACCTGTCAGAGGCGTTTGTTTTCGCTTGGGTCAAACGCATACTCCTTGGCTAACAAGCGGGGCACTTGTCCCTCAGCTAAAAGCTACAATAAAACCTATTCAGGGGATTACTTAGGTGTGCTGCCAGGGGAGGTTGTTTTCTTTTTGGGGGTGCTGGGTTCGTCAAGGCCTAGTTCCTCGTCGAGCCCTATCTCATCAAGCCCCTCCTCTAAGCCTTCTAGAGCCGGTCCCTCCTCGAGTCCCAGATCTTCTAGGTCTTCCAGACTTTCTTCTAAGCTGCCTATCTCCTCGAGGTCTCCACTGGGAAGCTGCTCCTCATTGAGTTCCTGTTCTAACTCCTGCTCTAAGAGGGTCATCTCCTCTTTCGGTGAGGCATCTTCTGGGCTTACCAAAGCAAGAGAAGCAGTTGAAGGGCTATCCTCACCTATGGGTGTGCAGCAGGGCGACATAAGCGGGTTATAGGGCAGTTGGTCGTTCACGGCATACCCATAAGCCAAGAGAACGGTAATCAGTGTATCGGCCTTTACGTGATTGGAGTCTAGCTTGAGGATAACCTCATTATTGGCAGAGTCGTAGACAGTCTCAACGATGGCTTTGGGGAAGTACTCCTGTAACAGGGAATCCATGCGAGCGATGGGACAGGTAGAACATTCTCCATCGTAAGTGAAGCGAACATGCATGTTATCTTCTGGCCCAAGCTGGCAGCTAACGAGCACAAAAGCTAGTAGAAGAAGTAAGACCGGAGGCTTTCGCCGCAGGAAGTACAGGCTCATGCCAAGGCGTAAAAGACCATAAGCACCCAGGACAAACGGTAAAAAGTCTTTCATCCACGGTGCTGGCGCAGGACTAGGTAAAAAAATCAGTAGAATACCAAGAAAGATGAATAGTATCCCAGAAAATAAGCCGATATAGAGATTCCACTTAGGCATATATCTAAAAAGCGATGACTTTTTGAATGGCGTCTCTGAGGCGGCTCCAGGGGAGAAAGGCTGCTTCTAGGGCAGGACTGAAGGGGACAGGTGTGTCAAGGGAGGCTACTCGAGAGACCGGGGCATCGAGGTGCGCAAAGAGATATTCGCCGATCCAGGCGGCAATCTCGGCCCCTGCACCCGCTGTGTAGGTACCTTCGTACAAGACGATGACTCGGTGGGTTTTGCGCACACTCTGCGTGATAAGCTCTTTATCCCACGGTAAAAGCGTGCGTAGATCAATTATCTCCATGTCGATATCAGGGAACTGAGCTTGGGTCTCAAGGGCTTTATGCACACCGAGCCCATAGGTGATAATGGTGAGGTCGCGGCCGGGCTTAGCCAGCCGAGCGGGACCAATCGGAACGTTGTAGTAAGCTTCGGGTACGATATCTTGGATGCTTCGGTAAAGGGCCTTATGCTCAAAAAAGAGAACGGGATTGGGGTCAAGCAAAGCGGAGGTTAGTAGCCCTTTAGCATCAAAGGCAGTAGCCGGATAAACGATTTTGAGCCCAGGCACGTGCATGAAAATCGCTTCTAGGCTTTGGGAATGAAAAGGACCGGCGCCTACGCCCGCTCCAGTGGGCAAACGGACGACTACCTTAGCGGGAACGCCCCAGCGGTAGTAATTTTTAGCCAGGTTATTGATGATCTGCGTAAACCCATAGCTGACAAAGTCTGCGAATTGCATTTCTACCATGCTGGGGATGTCACAGATGGCTAGACCGAGCGCTGCGCCTAGAATGGCTGACTCACAGAGGGGTGTATTGCGGACGCGGGCTTTTCCAAAGCGCGTGACAAAGCCCTCTGTTACCTTAAAGACGCCGCCGTATTCTGCAATATCCTGGCCCATTAGGATGAGTTTAGGATCTTGCTCCATGGCCTGGCGGAGACCTCTGATATAGCATCAACGTACCGTAAGGTTCGCTGGCCCTGGTCTGGTGGGGGTGGGGTTAGGGTTGCAGGGGCTAGTGCGTAAACGCTAGCCTCCTCATGGGCGGGGTCGGGGACCGGCTCTGGCTCCTGCAAAACTGGCGTGATAGCGGCTTCGATATCGGCTTTCAATTTTTTGCGGAGTTCGCGCGCCTGCCCCTCTGTGAGTAAGCCCTCCGCTAAAAGGTACCGTTCATAATTGAGGATCGGGTCTTTTTGAGCCCAGCTTTGGAGGAGAGCCTGGGGGACGTATCTGGTGCCGGAGGCTTCCTCGTGGCCGCGCATGCGGAAGGTGAGGGCTTCAATCAAAAAAGGTCGGCGCGTTTGGCGTGCTCGGGTGGCATAAGTCTGAATGGTCTTATAGACGGCTAATACGTCATTGCCCTCTACCACGCAGCTTTCTATGCCATAACCTATGGCGCGATCTGCTAGCTGCTTACATCGGTACTGCTCTGAGGTAGGCGTAGAGAGGCCGTAGCCATTATTTTCGATGAGGAAAAGGACCGGCAGGTCCCAGACGCTAGCGAGGTTGAGCGCTTCATGAAAGTCCCCCTCGCTGGTGCCACCGTCCCCAATGAAAGCCAACGCAATATAGGGGCTATTGGTGAGGTTACTGGCTAGGGCGACGCCATCTGCGACGGGCAGCATGGCAGCTAGATGGGATATCATGCCAATGACGCGGTACTCAGGGGCTCCAAAGTGAAAAGAGCGCTCCCGGCCCCCCGTAAAACCAGAACTTTTGCCCTGCCATTGCGCAAAGAGTTTAGAAAGGGGCATGCCTCGGCTCGTAAAGACACCGAGGTTTCGATGTAGTGGAAAA
>CAZAXD010000022.1:0-32911 GCA_964489015.1 uncultured Sphingobacterium sp.
GTAGAAATGGGGGGGCTGGGCTGTGCAGGTGGTGTAGTAGGCCCCCGCTGCGTAAAAGGTGCCATCGGGGTTGACCTGCAGGGCGCGACCCGCTAGGACCTCTTCATTTTTGGCCTGTTGCATGCCAAACACCTGCCCGCGCCGGCGGTTGAGATCATACCGCAGGCTGTCTAGCTCGTAGCGATCATTGAAATAGTAAAAAACGGGTCGCTGGGCTAGAGTATCCCCACTGGGTAGGCCTTTACCGTACATCCAGCCGCTCTGCCAGTCGATCCAGGCGTAGCCGGTCTCGAGGCGCATCTGCTCATAGCGCAGCTCTACCTCATTGTATAAAAAGAGCTGCTTTCGCGATGTCTGAAAGGTTATGGAGTCGGCGGCTTTGTAGTAAATAGTATCGTTGGTGGGGCTATAGCGACTGAGGGAGTCGATTAAGGAAGCGGGAAGCGTGTCGGGCGCAGCCGGAATTTGCGCCCATCCCGCAAGTAGAGCTAGATATAACCCGAGGAACCTCCTCAGCATGTACAACAAAGGTAGCCAAGCCCCCGGTCTCTGACTTTGCAACCCAGCCTAGCTTCTTGGCGCACGTTTTGATGAATCGCTCGTAAACTTCCTCTATCTCTTATGTTCTTGGGAGTCTAGTGCGGCCTGGATTGGGTATGGGTGGGGCTATTACTCGCTTTTGGTGGGTAGTACCCTAGCTCGGAAACCGGTTTCCACCTCGTCTGCAGACATGCAGTCTTTGGGTCGGTGGTCGATAAATACTCCGCCTTTGATGATTCCACACCCGTTTTCCTAGGACAAAAAGTTTCTGAAGGATATTTTTTAAGGTAAAAATCTTCTAATTTTTTATTCAATGAATGTGTAAAATTACTTCGCCTTTCTCATTAATAATTCTTTTTTATTCTAAAAATCTGTAACCAGTGCAAATCCATTATAAAACGATTCTACTGCTAAATATCTTTCTTTATATACTTCATAGCCTTGCTTGTTAATATGAAACCAGCCTCTTTCATCTTTTGCGGTGGCGTATCATTTATGAAAAAATCCTAAATCAAAAAATGCTTTTTGATGAATAAATTTTCATTTTTTTATAAATATACATGAAAAACATCATAACAATTAACACAAGCAATACCATCTTTGTAGTCCCCCACATATACATAGCTTTCGGAATAAGCAGGTTCTCCGTTTAAATCTATATGAAAATATCTGTTGTCTGCATTTCTGACAGTACAAACATTCTCCTGATAATTTCCTACCCATAAGTAACTTTGGGCATATACTCGCTTTCCTAATTCATTGATATGAAACCATTGATTATTGAAGTCAACTACAGCCGCTCTATTGCAATAAAAACCAAATGTTCTCGCATATCTCTCTGGATACAGGGGGGTTCCATACCTGTCTATGTGATATGCTCCACTTTCATCTTTTACGGGAGCTATGCCCGGAGCATGAAACTTCAAAACTTCTATGAATTTTCTACCGAATATTAGTTTTCCTTTATAGACAAAGTAAGTATTGTCTTCAGATACGGTGATTTCTTGCCAATTCATTTCTGAAAAATTAGAATAGTTTGTAGTTCGTTTAACTTTGTTTGATTTTTGTATTCAAATCCTACGTTTTGGGCAAGTTGAATGTACTCAGTGGAGGTTCTTTCGTGGCTTCCACATATAACCGTCATATTGAGCGAGAGCAAAGATAGGTCAATACTGGTATTATCTAAACAGTTTTCAATGATGTACAATGTTCCGTTTTTGTATAGTACTCGATAGCAATTCTGCAAAATAATGTTTGCTTTATGGTCATTCCAGTCGTGAATTACTCTTGAAAGTATAACAGCATCTGCCTGAACAGGGATTTTTTCAAAAAAACTTCCTCCAATAGCAGTAACACCTTGAATGTTTACATTCTGAATTACTTCGGGTAAATCAAACAAGATACATTCAAGTTGTGGATTTTTGAGTTTGATATTTTGTATAATCGCACCATATCCTCCGCCTATGTCCATAACAGATTTATACTTACTGAAATCAATAAGTTCAGGCAGATTTTTGTAATCATCACGGGCATATTCATACATAGCTTTGTGATAAGCATTCAGCTTTTCAGGATTTTGACGCAAATAATCAAAAAAGACATACCGTAGATATTTTCAAAGGCACTTTTACCCGTTTGTATGGAAAAATCTAACTGCTGCCAGGTGGTCAGATGTTCATCAAACCAATTCAAACAGGCATATTTAAGACTTTCAGGGTGATTTTCTGTGAGCAATATTGATGTTTCATTCACCTTGTATTTGTCTGATTGTTTTTCCAAAAATCCGATAGTGTACAAAGCGTTAAGCAATACAGATAACTTTTCTTGATTAAGTAAAAGTTGGCTTGCCAACTCTTGTACTGTTTTAAACTCTTGTAAATTATCAAACAGATGGAGTTTGCAAGCCGTGCTGACTGCCATATATTTCCAGTGTTCTGTAAAAAAGGATTTGAGTTTATTTTTCATAAAGTTGTCCATTTATAAGAGTTAACCCCGTCATATAATTCACCCAATTGTCTTTTGTGTAAACTTTTTTTGTTTATACTAAAATGATAAAAAGCAATTAACATATCGTGAGTAATAAAAAGAGTTATTCCGTTTTCAGTTGAGTTTTCTTTTATGAAATTCGTAATTCTATAATTCAATTCGTCAATACTGGGTACCCCCGGAATTTCTTTGCCGCTTATAAATCGATTATACATTTCGTCAAAACCATGTTGTAGAAAAAATTCTCCTGCAATTTTTTCGTCTGATATATGCAGTCCAGGTGCACCTAATGCAGTTGTTTCAATGATTTCTAATGAACTTTCATAGCCTTGTACAATAAATTCTGCCGTCTGAACACAACGCCTAATAGGACTAGTGAAAATTCTATTAACCTTCTTTCCAACTAATTTTTCGCCAAAACTTAGGGCATTTTGTTTGCCTTTTTCGTTCAATAAGACTTCACTTCCGAAAGAACCTTGCGGAATGTCATCTCTGTCGGCGTGGCGGAGCAAAAGTGCTATTTTTTCTTCTGTATTCATATAGCTAAAACAGTGTTTTATGGTCTGCAAAGTGATTGTATTCGTTTGCTTCGTATTTAACTCCGTTGATTTCGTGGGGGACTCGTAATGAAATATTATTTATATGTTTCTTTAAATCCAATGCTCTTGAAAAAGCAATCTCTTCAAAAGGCAAACCTTTTCTTTTTCTGTTTTCAATAGCATATAATAATATGGCTTGTCTTTGTAATGCCCATTCTTCATCCCAAGGACTATCTTCAACGATTTGTTTAATTGTTCTAAACTCAACATACCAACTATAACGTGGATTTTCACTTGTATTAGGCTCTGAATAATGTAAAGTTAAAACGTTATGAATATCCACCTCACCTGCCAAAGATAAGTAAGGTTTGTAAAGTTCTTTATTTTGGTATTTTTTAATTTCTTCTCGTGTAATTGCACCAAGTTTGTGGCTTCCTTCCAGAAAGTAAACAGGATTTTGAATTGTATCATGAAAATGAAAAGCTAAACTATACACATCGCCTAACTTTACGGTTTGTAGTCCTAAATCTTGGTGTATTTCAACAGGTATTCCTATTTTGGGTTGCTTAATCAAAATATCTTCCCAAGTTGGTAAAATTTCAATAATATCACTTCCGTAAATGCTTTTGAGAATATGAATCACTTTTGGGTGGGAAATAATATCCAAAAAAAACTTCATCTTTTTCAAAGGCATAGCGAATTTTCCGAACTACATTTTGAGGTGTAATTAGAACATAAATGTTTGATTTTTGATGAATAAAACCTTCAATAGCTTCTTTTGCTTTTTCTATTAACTCAAAATCTAAGACGTTTTTGATGTTTAACACACCATTCTTTTTTAAGTTTGCAATTATTTCCATAGTTATTTTGGTTTTCTCATATTGCAAGTTTTACACAGATTGATTTTTTTTGTAATTTTTTACAAGGTTCTGATACACTTCACTTTGAAGGACTTCCTGAATAGTTGTATCTTGAATATTTCCAAAATCTCCGAGTGTATTGCGTAATTCATCAGGGGCACAGCAAGGGGAAATTTTACCTGTGGCGGAAATCCATAGTTCTTTTTCCAAAAAAGGGCATTCGTAATGTTCAGGAACTTCTTTGTCTTCATATTCTTGCAATGGAAAAATATTTTCCAAAATCACTCTACTACCATCAGGTTTAAGGTATTTTTCCTGTGCTTGATAAGCCTGCTTAACATATTCATTCCATTTGGCTACACTTTGAGTATTTGATTTCATAGATAAAGATTTGATTTCCTCAAAATGTGCCCACAGATGATGTCCTTTTACTCTATCTACGCCTATGGTAGCCGCTAATTTTACAATATCAGCTAATTCATGCATGTTATTCTGCATAAAAGTAAGCTGAAAGGTTACACGGCAGTAATAGCCCGTATTGGAATAGTGTTCATTTCTGACCCGTATAAACTCCTTTACATTATTCAGCACTTCTTCAAAGTTTATCTTTAACATTACTTTCTCGGTAGTTTCGGCAGTAGCTCCATTCCAACTGATTTTTACATCTGTGGTTACAGGAACAATAAGTTTTGCCCATTCTGTAACGGTTTTTTCAGTGGTTTTGGGGAATGTTCCGTTAGTAGTGAGGTTCATTTTGAGGTCGTACTTGTAGCATAATTCTACAAAATGAGCAAAGTGCTTGTAAATCAGCGGTTCGCCCATAGTAGAAGGAATAATTTCCTTTACTCCCAATGCTTTTGCCTGCCGAAATATAGGTTCTAACCATTCTTTAGGCATTCTACGATGTTTTCCACCCAGTTTTTCTTTAATGTACTTTGAAAAAGGGCTGTGTTCTTCACACATAATACAACTCAAATTGCAGTCTTCTGGATTAGTGTCCAACGTGATACGCCAGAGCTTAAACTTCTCTTGCGCCGTACTGTTTGCTAATGATTTGTTCATAGATTTTTTGTAGTTCTTTAC
Organism: uncultured Sphingobacterium sp.; assembly: GCA_964489015.1. Taxonomy (GTDB): domain Bacteria; phylum Bacteroidota; class Bacteroidia; order SpSt-205; family SpSt-205; genus JAPYWM01. Next base: position 5,009 of record CAZAXD010000022.1, read on the forward strand.
AATGCTCGTGTATGTCAGGTACTTTGCCATCAGCAGAATATAAATAACCTCTTTTACCTAAAATTTCCATATATTGAGGATTGTCAATTGCAAAATTCATCTGTTCTGCCAAAGAATCAACATCACGAAACTTAAACAAAAGCCCATTTACCTTATGTTGTACGTATTCTTTCATGCCTCCAAAATCTGCGGTAATGACTGGAATTTTACAGGCTTGGGCTTCATGAATGACAAGTGGCGAATTTTCACCCCAAATGCTCGGTACAACAATGCAATTTACCTGCGAAAAAACTACATCAGCTAAGTCTTGATTTACATACTCACCGCAAAATTCTATGGGATTCATAGAGCTTTAGTAACTTGTCCGTCATGTCTGCCGAAGATTTTTAAGGTTGCAGGTTTTTCTATTCGTTTAAAGGCTTTTATGAGTAAATCAATACCTTTGGCAGGAATATGTCTGCCTATATATCCAAAAGTATAATTATTTTGGATTTTGCCTTTTTCAGTAGGGGTGAGGTATTCCAATGGAAATCCATAATCCAAATACAGGATTTTGTGTGAAGGTACGCCAAATTCCTCTACAAATTTTTGCATCAGGTATTTTGAAGGTGCAATAAAGAGGTCTACTTTGTTGATGACAGAACGGGTTTCCTGCATACGTTCCTGTACCCACGTACTCCAACGTTCTACATCTTTGGCATAGTGTTCTTCTCTGCCGCTGAAATACACCTGATAACAATCCAAAGCACATTTGGTATGTTCTTGTTTTTCGCAAAGCTGGAAGTTATTTTCTTTACCTATACTGCGGGTCAGAAACTGCCCTCGGGGACACATCAGCCAGAAGTCATGTAAGGTAAAAATGATTGGGATTTTTAAGGCATTGAGTTCATCTACAAAACCAGTGGATAGATGGTTCAAATGCCCTATGTGTGCAATATCAGGTTGCAATTTACGGACTAATTCAGCAAAGTTTTTGTCCATTTGTTGATGTCTGTATCCATCTTTACCTTGCGGGTTATTGATGTAGTACAAGGTTAAATTTTCATTGACTTTCTTTGCTCTAATACGGAAACAAGGTTCAAAAGGGTTTTCCTCTCTGGTTATCACAGAAACTTTGTGATATTGAGAAAGTTCATTGCAAATAGATTGCGAATACACTTCTGAACCTGCATTATACTCAGGTGGATAGCCATGAATGATTTTTAAGATATGCATAGGCTAACATTCTGTTATTGGTGCAGGTTCAACTTTTCGATTCTGACAGCTGATGGATAATTTTTGTTTGCCATTGTCAGAAGTGATTTTTAACCCCATCCAATAGGGGCAAAAGGTCGTAGGGATTGCATAATAAGGTGAAAGCAATGCCACAGGCATTTCTGGAAAAGAGTTTTCGTAAGAAAACATACCTGACATCCTTTCTACCATCACGCAATGATACGACTTTTTGTTCTTTGCCCTTTGGGAGGGGTTGCGTACCTTTGGGCAATGCATTGGGCGGTGGCTTTTTTGATGGTCAGTTGGGTGTGGGCGCAGGCGGTTTTTTCGTTGTATACCGCCAAGGGCAAGCCTGCTAGCTACAAGCAGCTTTTGCGAAAGGCGGCTAGTGCAGATGTGGTCTTCTTTGGGGAGTTGCACAATAGTGCTCTGGCGCATCAGCTCCAGCTTCGGCTGCTTCAGGACCTCATTGCGCTAAAGAGGGGCAAGGTGCTGCTGGGGCTGGAGATGTTTGAAAAGGACCAGCAGGGGGATTTGGCAGCGTTTCATCGGAAGGCCATAGCTAACGGGCGGGCACTGGCGGAGCGTACGCGGGTGTGGCCGAACTTTATAACCGATTACGCGCCGCTTTTGGAGCTTGCTCGGCAGCATGGGGTACCGATTTATGGGACGAATGTGCCGCGGGATATAGCCCGCTCCGTATCGAAGGAAGGCCTTTCTGTGCTGGATGGCTTATCTGGCCAGCAGCGGCCTTGGGTGGCGCCTCTGCCTTTCCCCCGGCTGGATACGCTGCCTTCATACCGCGAGATGGGGGCGATGGCCCAACAGCACGGCATGAATCCCGAGTATTTTCGCCTGGCGCAGATGCTAAAGGATGCTACTATGGCCCATGCCATCACAGAAGCTTTTCAACCCGGACACGTTTTTTTGCATATCAACGGCAGTTACCACTCTGATTATGCAGAGGGCATTGTAGCTTATCTTAGGCAGTATTGGGGTGCTAAGTCTAGGCGCAAGATTGTGGTGATCAGCACGGTAGCTTCGGATGCTGGTTACGTGAAAGAAGATCGCAAGCGGGCCGATTTTATTTTGGTCGTACCTACTTCGTCGGTGCAGTGATGGAGCGGTTTGAGGTGGGGATAGTGGGGGCTGGGGTAGTGGGGGCGTCTGTGGCTTATGCCTTGCGGAAGCGATGGCCCGAGGCGCGTATCGTCGTCTTAGAGAAAGAGGGTGAGCCGGCTTATCACCAGAGCGGCCGAAATTCAGGCGTGATTCACTCGGGCATTTACTACAAACCGGGGTCGCTCAAGGCGACGCTATGTCGGGTAGGCCGCGAAAAGCTCTATGCTTTTGCTGCGGCGGAGGGGATACCCCATGAGCGCTGCGGTAAAATCATTTTGGCGGTGGAGGAGGCCGAGGTGCCCCGCTTGCAAGCGCTTTTTGCTCGGGGCCAGGAAAATCAAATCGAGGGCATTAAGTGGCTAGAAGCGGCGGATATTCCGCATTACGAGCCATTTGCTCGGGGCAGCGCGGCGATTTACGTCCCGGTGACGGGGATCATCGATTACGTAGCGGTGACGCGGCGGCTTTTAGAGCGAAGCGGCGCAGCAGTTTGGTATCAAGCGGCCGTCTCTGGCATACAGTCGCAGCCCCAAGTGCTTATCCTGCAAACCGGGCGCGGCCCCGTGGCGGTTCAATATCTAATCACCTGCGGCGGGCTACAAGCGGATCGGCTAGCGCGCCTGCAGGGGCTAAGGGTGCCCTTGCGGATTGTGCCGTTTCGGGGTGATTATTATGAATTACGGCCGGAAGCCCAGCACAAGGTCCGGGCGTTGATTTATCCCCTGCCGCATCCTACGTATCCGGTGCTGGGGGTGCACCTGACGAAGATGGTTCACGGTGGGGTCGAGGCTGGCCCGAATGCGGTCTTTGCCTGGGCTCGGGAAGGGTATAGTCGCACGGCTTTTTCGCTGCGAGATGCGTGGTCGGCTTTGACGTACAGGGGCACCTGGCGCTTTTTCGCTAAGCACTGGCGGATCGGGCTCGGTGAATATCGGCGAGCCTTTTCGAAGCAACTCTTTTATGAGAGTCTACGGCGGCTAGTACCGGCGCTAGAGCTATCCGACCTGGTGCCGGCGCGCTCTGGCGTGCGTGCCCTTGCTTTGACTCCGGATGGTGTCTTCTGGGATGATTTCTACTTTATAACGGGCCCGCGGAGCCTGCATGTTTTGAATGCGCCTTCGCCGGCTGCTAGTGCTTCCCTGGCCCTGGGAGAAGCTATTGTCGAAAAAGCCTTGGCCGAATGGGGGCTTACTACATAGGACCGCGCTTATGGCCTGCAGAGCCGCTCCTAAAGCGCATTCATCAGGGAGGAGAGACGGTGGTGGTCTTTATGTCTGCTCATGAAAACCGGCCTTCTACGTTGGAACTTCTGCCTAAGATTCTAGCGGCCGTCAATCTGTCGTCGGCTGATAGTACCTGGTGGACGGCTCAGGCCCCGCTGAGCTGGGGGCGCTTGCAAGTGATGCCGGGGCGACACTTTTGGGTTTTTGGGGCGGCGCTTTTGCCGGTGGCGGTGGGGCTGTATGATAGACAAGGCCAGAGGCTCAGCGCACCGACGGCGGCGGATTCGATCGTGTGGCGGCTACCTAGCCTTTCGGAAATGATCCAAAACCCGGAGGCCAAAAAAGACGCTTGGCGATGGCTGCGGCTACTTACTTCACGCTCGTAGGCCAGGATGGGGCGGCCCGGGCTGGTATCCTGCACCTCCCACACGGGGAGGTGCCTACGCCTGTCTTCATGCCTGTCGCTACGCTGGGAGCGATTCGGGCCTTCCCCCATCATCTTCTGGAGGCGCCTATTCTGCTGGCCAATACCTATCATCTTTACCTGCGTCCAGGTACAGCGATTTTAGAGGCAGTTGGGGGGCTTCATCGGTTTATGGGCTGGGATAGACCGATCCTGACCGACAGCGGTGGCTACCAAGTCTTTAGCTTAGCGCCGCTACGTCGCTTGTCTGAGGAGGGGGCCACGTTCACATCGCATTTGGACGGCTCGCCACACAAGCTGACCCCAGAAAGGGCCGTGGCCATTCAACGCTCCATCGGATATCCAGATGGTGCTGGATGTGTGTCCACCCTATCCGGCTTCGGAGGCGGAGCTTGAGGAAGCGCTTCGACTGACGACGCTATGGGCGCGGCGGGCACGGCAGGCTTTTTTGCAAAGCGGGGGCTGCTACGGGTATCAGCCCTTGCAGTTTGGGATTGTGCAGGGGGGCGTTGACCCGGCTAAGCGGGCGCTGCACTATGAGCAGTTGTCGGATTTGGGGTTTGAGGGCTACGCGGTGGGGGGGCTAGCGGTGGGTGAGCCTTTTGAGCTAAGGCAGCCGATCCTTTGGCAAATGGGAGCGATTTTGCCATCCGATAAGCCGCGCTATGTGATGGGGTTTGGTTCGCCTCGAGATATTCTGGAGGCTATTGCGGCCGGCATGGACATGATGGATTGTGTTTTGCCGACTCGCAATGCCCGACATGGTATTTTGTACGGGTGGGATGGCGTTCGTAACCTACGCAATGCCCGTTACCGGGACGATTTCACGCCCGTAGAGCCATGGGGGTATAGCCGGGCTTACCTTCACCATCTGATTCGGGTAGGGGATCCGCTTGCCTTTGTACTCGTCACCGCGGCTAACCTTCATTTCTTTTTGGGGCTGGTAGCGCAGGCTCGGGCGGCGATTTTAGCGGGGGCGTTTACAACGTGGCGGGCTCAGATCGAGCCGCTCCTCATGCACCGTCATGGGGCCCAAGCTTAGGCGTCGGTTAGGGCAAACTGTGAGAGCCAGAAACCTTACGCGCCAGGTGAAGCGGTAACCACACGCTTAGCGGGCTATTAGGGAAGGTTTGAACCTCCCGGCGAAGGAGCCAGTGGCCTTGCGGATGATAAAGCGGGATGACGGGCTGCTGGGCCAAAACGCGCTGCTCAATCTCGGTATACAACGCCCGGCGGCTATCCTGATCGATGAGTCGACGGCTTACTTCTAGCAGACTATCGACGATAGGGTCACTAAAGCGCGTCGTATTGGGGCCCTGCGGAATAACCTTGCTGCTCTCAAAGAGGATGAGAAAGTTTTCGCCGTCGGGAAAGTCCGCGATCCAGCTAGCTTTCCAGAGCGGTAAGCTGGTTTTTTGAAGCCGCTCCCGAAGGGAAGGACCCAGGAGGTAGTCTACTTTTAGGTGGAGGCCGAGATGGCTCAGGCGACTCTGGAGAAATTCACACACCTCCCGGGCGCCGGGTGGGCCATAGAGCGTTAGCCCCAAGCTTTGTAGGCGCTGCCAGGTCTGGCTATCTGGCTCATGAGGGGGGGGCGGTGGCTCGTTAGCCCGCAGAGCAGGGGGTAGGAAGGTAAGCGCTAGCTGGACCTGACCTTTGAATAGCGTCTGAGCAATATCGAACTGCTGAACTGCCCAAGATAGGGCCTGGCGAAGCCGGACATCCCCAAGCGGGGCTTCGGGGCGGATGTCCATGCCAAGGTATTCCGTGCCTAGCTGCGGTATGGCTAAATGATAGGCCCAAACTTGCCAACTGCTATCGCTCTGAAGCAGGTGGAGGAGGTTGCGGTCAAGCCCTTCAAAGGCGTCGATCTCGGCCCGGCGTAGAGCTTCATACGCCCATAAGCGATTGGCAAACCAGCGAAAGACAAGCCCAGCTGGACTAGCCGTATCCAAGGCCCAGTAATGGGGATTCTTTTGAAGGACTAAGAGCCGACCGGTCTCCTCGTAGTGCCACTGGTAAGGACCCGTCCCGATGGGATGCTCGCTAAAGCGCTTGCCAGCGGCCTGCGCCGCTTCGGGAAAGACCACCATGGCATAAGGGAGTGTCAGAAGGTGTAAAAAGGGCGCATAAGGCCTGGTGAGGCAAACCTCGACTACAGAGTCCCCGATGGCCCGAAGCCCCGTTATCTGCTTGGTGGTGCCGTTACGATACGCATCCCAACCGGCTACGAGCCCGGCAAAAAGGTAACTCCCCGGTGAAGCCCATTGTGGATCTGCAAGCCGATGCCAGCTGTATAGAACGTCCTGGGCGCATAAGGTCCGATTGCTTCGGTGAAACCGAACGCCCCGGCGTAGGTAAAACCGGTAGCGAAGCCCCTGGTCTAGGATTTCGTAGCGTGCCGCTAAGGCCGGCACGATCCGCAGCGCGGTGTCATACGCGACAAGCCCTTCAAACAACTGCTGGACCAGCCAGACACTCACCTGGTCCCGGGCGTATAGGGGGTCTAGGCTAGTATGGGGGCTAAAAAGCCCTATCCTCAGGTAAGGGGTTGGCTTAGGGGGGCTGTGACAACTAAGGAGCGCTAAGAGTGCCAAGAGAGGCGACCACCTTTTCACTCGACGAAGGTACAAGCCCAGGACGGGTCCGGAGCGCTAGTTGTTTTTCCCCAGAGTATGCACGAGCCGCGGCGCCCCTTACGTGCTATTTTTGCGTAGCTTTGTCACACGTATGGGCAAGGTCATCGCAATTGCCAATCAAAAAGGCGGTGTCGGCAAAACGACCACAGCTATCAACGTAGCGGCCTCGTTGGCAGCGTATGAATATAAAGTGCTGGTGGTCGACGTAGACCCGCAGGCGAATGCCACCTCTGGCCTTGGCTTTGATCCCCGCAATGTGCGCCAGACTATCTACGATGTCATCACCGGCCAAGTCCCAGATATTAGAGACTGCGTACTCAAAGTGTCTGACTTTCAGACCTTGTACCTGGTACCCGCTCACATAGACCTGGTAGGGGCCGAGGTGGATATGATTAATCTGCCCCGGCGCGAGTATCGGGTTCGGGAGGCGCTAGAGCCGATTCGCAGCGAGTATGATTTTATCTTACTGGACTGTGCGCCGTCTTTGGGGCTTATCACCGTCAATGCCATGGTGGCAGCTGATAGCGTGCTGATTCCTGTGCAGTGCGAGTACTTTGCTTTAGAGGGCCTCGGTAAGCTGCTCAATACGATCAAGATCGTCCAACAGCGGCTAAATCCGGCGCTTACCATAGAGGGCATCCTCCTCACGATGTACGATGCGCGCCTACGTCTTTCCAAGCAGGTGGTCGATGAAGTGCAGCGTCACTTTGGTTCTGTCGTGTTTCGCACGGTGATCCAGCGTAATGCCCGTCTCAGTGAGGCGCCTAGTCATGGTAAGCCCGTCATTCGGTACGACGTACACAGCCGGGGGGCCGTTGATCATCTGAGCCTGGCTAGGGAGCTTTTAGAACGCAACGAAATGCCCGTTCCCGCATGAAAGGCCGCGGTTTAGGTCGTGGACTTGGTGCTATCTTACCAGTAGAAGAAGAAGTGATTCAGACTTCCCATACGGTATCAGAGATCCCGATAGCGAGTATTGAGCCTAACCCCTACCAGCCACGCTTAGAGTTTGATGCGGAAAACTTAGAGGCCTTGGCGGAGTCGATTCGGCTACATGGGGTGATTCAGCCGATCACGGTGCGGCCGGTGGGGGACCGCTACCAGATTATCTCGGGAGAGCGGCGGTGGCGAGCTGCGCAAAAGGCGGGCCTATCCACGATTCCGGCCTATGTCCGTCGAGCTGATAACACCCAGCTTTTAGCCTTTGCCCTCGTCGAGAATGTTCAGCGGCAAGACCTCAACCCCATAGAGTTGGCCCTGGCGTATCAGCGGCTTATTGAAGAGTGTCAGCTTACGCAGGAGGAAGTGGCTCGCCAAGTCGGACGGAGTCGCCCCGCTGTCGCGAATACGCTTCGGCTCCTGCGGTTACCCCCGCCTATCCAAAAGGCCCTCAAGGAAGGTCAGATTACCGAAGGCCATGCCCGCCCGCTCCTAGCCATTGATAACCCTGATCAGCAGCTCGTAGTCTTTCAGCAAATCGTCGACAAGGGCCTTAGCGTACGAGAAGTCGAAGCGCTAGTCAATCAGCTTTTGCAGCCTCCTGATGATACACCCAAAAAGGCCATGGCTCCGACTCCGCTTTCTGCCCAAATCAAAGCCTTAGAAGCGGCGCTCATGCAAAAGCTCCATGCGCCGGTCCACCTGCGCTACAAGCGGGACGGAAGCGGCGAGATTCGGATTCGATACACGTCGCAGGCGGACCTAGAGCGCCTATTAGAAGCTTTAGGCTGCGTATGAGAGCAGTTCCTTTTGAGGCGCGGACCTTGGCTAATGGCCTACGGGCCTATCGGTTATTAGATACGCAATCGCCTTTTGCCAGCGTGGTACTGGCTTATGATGTCGGTGCGGCGCATGAGCCGCCCGAAGCCGCCGGCGTCGCCCATCTCCTGGAGCACCTACTTTTTGAAGATGAGCGGATTCAGTATGACAAAGTAATCCAGCAGGTGGGTGGCCTAACCAACGCTTATACTGGTCAAGACTATACTGTTTACTACGCGCGGGTCCCTCGGGATGTGGCGGAGGTGCCCTTGGCGCTAGAGGCAGAGCGGCTGTACCGCTTAAATTTAGCCCCTTCCAAAATTGCGACGCAGCGGCAGGTCGTTGCCGAAGAGTTTCGGCAGCGCTATCTCAATCCGCCTTATGCGCAGCGGTATGCGCATCTGTGTCGAGGGCTTTTTGCCGGGCATCCTTATGAGACGATGGTGATCGGGCGCACCCCAGAGGAGATTTTAGCTTTACCGGATGCAGCGGTACAAACCTTTTATCAGCGCTATTACGGACCGGGTCGGGCTTACCTCGTGGTGAGCAGTTCGGTATCGTGGGAGACCATAGAGACCCTTTTTTCAGAGCCCAAGGCGACCGAGCCTGCGCCTGTGATTGCCTCTGTAGAAAGTCTGCCCCTGCCCAATGACCAGCTTTGGGAGTTATCGGTGCCAGTGCCCCAGTCTGCTGTCATCTGGGCTTATCGACTTCCGCCTTTAGCGGACTCGCGCATACCGGCGATAGACCTTTTAGATGATTATTTGGCAGGAGGGGTCGAAAGCGTTCTAGTCCAGCGCCTTGTGCATCAACTCGGGTTAGCTACCCGGCTACAGTCTTATACTTGGCCAATGCAGGCAGGGGGCATGTGGGTACTGGAGGCGTATTTGGCGCCGGGCATTACGCACAATCAGTTTGAAAGTGCGCTAGCAGCCGCCCTTGAGGAGGTGCTTGCCGATGATCTGAGTCCCGTTCTCGCTTGGTATCGCCCGATGCGCTACACCGAAGTGTATCGTCAGCGGGAAACTGGTCTCGATCAGGCCTTGGCCCTAGTGCATAGTGTACTGGCTGGGCATTTAGAGTGGTTCACGGATCCGATCGCGTCGTACGAAGCTTTGACGCCGGCTGATCTTCGAGCTGCGGCGGAGACCCTTTTGCTTCCAGCTCGGCGGGTTTGTCTGCATTATCGTCCACAGCATGGCGCTCAGCTCTGACGTAGGGGACTCGGATGAGGAGACCTCAGCGCTGTCTGAGGGCTTGTGCTATGGGATAATGGCCTTCGCCGTAGTGCTGGGCTAGGGCGAGCATGATGTCCCGAGCATGCTGCCAGCCCATCCACTCGCCCCATTCTGTAATCGTGCGCGGGTAATTAAGCCCAAGCTTGACAGCCAGGTCGATAGTCTCTAAGGGGGTCTGGCTCTCTTCGGCTAAAAGAAGTGCCTCATTGAGGATAAGCGTCACAAGGCGGGCCGAGGTCATCCCGATTTCGTCCGGTACCGCGACGAAGTGGGGCTCCCAGCTTTTCAGCTGCTGCAGGGCTACGGGTGAGAGCGCAGACACCTCTAATAAGGGGCGTGTACAGAAGCCGGGCAGGAGGTTAACCCCTACTGCTCGGTCCCACCAACTTGCATCCGGTAAAATCGTACGAAGGGGCTTTTTGACCGCGTTGAGAAGCCAGAATGCCCGATTAGACACGCTAAAGGCTGGGGAAGGCCGCTCATCCGCTTCCAGGTCTATGATGAGGTCATAATAGCCCCAGCCGGGTCCCACTGCACTCGACCATACCCAATAGTCGACCACCCAGCGCTGCCCCATGCCTGCTTGAAGCGCTTCAAGCCGAGCCGCCGAACCGATCACTAGCGCATGCATCGCCTCAAATGTGTCAACTTTTATGCATATTTGCGGCGTGTCGCACCTTTTCACCTCTGAATCGGTCAGTGAAGGTCATCCCGACAAGGTGGCTGATCAGATCTCTGACTCCATACTCGATGCTATTCTGCTTCAGGATCCGCACGGCCGGGTAGCTTGTGAGACGCTTGTTACCACGGGACTAGTCGTTTTAGCTGGGGAGATTACGACGACCGCTCAGGTCGACTACGAGCAGGTAGCTCGAGATACGGTTCGCCTGATTGGCTATGATCGGTCTGTGCTGCGCTTTGATGCGGATAGCTGTGGGGTTATTGTGACGATTCATCGGCAATCGCCCGATATTGCCCGGGGTGTAAATAAAAATCACGGCCTCGATCCGGACCTGGGGGCTGGTGACCAAGGTATCATGTTTGGGTACGCTTGCCGCGAGACGGAGGAGTTCATGCCGATGCCGATCGCGTATGCGCATCGCATTCTGCGAGAACTCTCGTACATCCGCAAGCATACAGATTGGATGCCTTACCTCCGTCCGGATGCTAAGTCACAGGTTACGATTGAGTATGATGATCATGGCCGGCCAGTCCGCGTAGACTCTATCGTTTTGTCTACACAGCATGAGGAGTTTTCGGACTCTTGGACGGCTATGCACAAAAAGATCGAAGAGGACGTGCGCACCATCTTGCTTCCGCGGGTGATTCCGCCTGAGATGCTTGATGAGCGTCTCAAGCTCTATGTCAATCCGACTGGTCGGTTTGTGCTGGGTGGGCCGCATGCCGATACAGGCCTAACTGGACGTAAGATCATTGTGGATACCTACGGGGGTCGTGCTCCCCATGGCGGCGGAGCCTTCTCTGGCAAAGACCCTACGAAGGTCGACCGTAGTGCGGCTTACATGGCTCGCTACATCGCTAAGAATCTGGTAGCTGCCGGGGTGGCGGATGAGGTACTCATCCAGATTGCTTATGCGATCGGGATCGCGCGGCCTGTGGCGCTTTATGTCAATACCTTTGGAACGGCTCGGGTTCGCCTCACCGATAGTCAGATTGCCCAAAAGCTCCTAGATTTGTACGATCTACGCCCTGCGGCTATTATTGAACACCTTCAGCTTCAGAGCCCCATTTACAAGTATACGGCTGCTTATGGTCACTTTGGCCGCGCGCCGGAGGCTCTGGACTTGCGCCACCAGACCATTCGCATTGAGCAGATAGACGGTAATCCCGTGGAAAAAATCCTCTCCTTTGAAAAGCAGGTTCGTACCTTCTCCTGGGAGGCCCTGGATCAGGTGACCCGTTTACAAGAAGCTTTTGCCGTGGAAGCCTCTTATTCTAACTAATACGTCTATGAGCACGACCGTTTCATCGATGCCAACCAAAGTGGAGACCTACGAAGACATCGTCGCCGTCTTGGGCGATGAAGCACAGGGCTTACTGGAGCATACCTGTCAGACGGTGCCCCGTTCTCACCTGCATCTGCCGGGGCCCGACTTTGTCGACCGCATCTTCGTGCACAGCGACCGAAATCCGCAAGTTCTCCGAAATCTACAAGCGCTTTTCTCGTACGGCAATTTAGCGGGGACCGGCTACCTATCAATCTTGCCGGTGGATCAGGGGGTAGAGCACTCAGCAGGGGCTTCGTTTGCGCCTAATCCGCTCTATTTCGACCCAGAAAATATCGTTCGTCTGGCGATTGAGGCCGGCTGTAATGCGGTGGCTTCTACGTTTGGCGTGCTGGGCAGCGTCGCCCGCAAGTACGCCCACAAAATCCCCTTCATCGTCAAGATAAACCACAACGAACTGCTGACTTACCCCAATAAATACGATCAAATTCTCTTTGGGGGGGTCAAGCAAGCCTGGGACATGGGCGCCGTTGCTGTAGGCGCTACGATTTACTTCGGCTCGGAAGAGTCTACTCGCCAGATTCAAGAGATTAGCGAAGCCTTTGCTTATGCGCATGAGCTGGGGCTGGTGACGATTCTCTGGTGCTATCTGCGTAATAAAGCCTTCAGCGCCGACAAAGACTACCACCTAGCAGCCGACCTCACCGGCCAGGCTAACCACCTCGGCGCTACCATCCAAGCCGACATTATTAAGCAAAAGCTTCCCGAAAACAACGGCGGTTATAACGCGCTCAAGTTCGGCAAAACGAGTAGCAAAGTCTACGATAAGCTAACGACGGATCATCCGATTGATCTATGTCGCTATCAAGTGGTCAATAATTACATGGGACGGATTGGTCTTATCAACTCTGGAGGCGCTTCTTCGGGGGCTTCTGATCTGGCCGAAGCGGTTCGCACCGCCGTGATCAACAAGCGGGCGGGCGGGATGGGGCTCATCATGGGGCGCAAGGCCTTTCAACGGCCCATGAACGAAGGTATCGCCCTCATTCATGCCGTCCAGGCCGTCTACCGGGAAGCGCGTGTCTCGATTGCCTGAGGGGCCTAGGCTGCCTGACTCTCTTCGCTTGATTTTGGTCATTGGTCATGGCTTAGTAGTGGGGTCTAGTCTTGTTTTTCTCGTCTATGCCTACCTATTGAGAGAGGTTATACCACGGATCCCCTATCAATTTGCCCTGTGGACATATGGGGGTACTGCTCTTCTCAATGCTTTCCTCCTATTCTTGTATTGGCTAAAGCCTGTAGCCATTCGGGATATCAGGCTCCGCTATTTCAGCGTTATTGCTGGAATGGCTCCTTGGTTTGTAATTCAGGCTATTAGCCATAAGTTGGAAATTTCCTCCATTGCCTTAATCACGGTGTTTGGTTTTTATGTGCTCACGGCATTTGACCTAATCTCTGAAAGGCGAAAGGCAATGATCTTTTACATTGTGATGAGTTCTATCTCGCTTTTGCTGCAATATGTGGTTAGGCCTTACTGCGCGTTCCTGGAGCCAACCGAGGTTACGCATGGGGAGTTAGTTGCTTTTATTTGGAAGATCGGTTTGGGGTCTTGGGCTTTTCTGGTCTTGGTTGGCACAGCCAGGGATCGGGGGCGCTTAGAGAAGGCGAGTCAGGAACAGGCGCAGCTTAACGCCCTCAAGGCTGAGGCTGAAGAAGCCCGCCGTCTGGAAGCCGAAGCCCGTTATCTGGAAGCGGAAGCTCTACGTCGTCAGCTGGAGGCGGCCATGAAGCAGGCAGCGCTAATGGCTCGGTACGAGGCGCTTATGCGGTCGAGTTATGGGGTAGCCCTGCCGGCGTTTTTGCGGCGTTTGCTCGAGTATCTCAGGGAGGATCTGGGATTTGTGGTGGGCGTGGCCTACGCGTGGGACGGGCAAGGGGGTGAAGTGGCGGCGACGTACGCTGTGCCGGAGCGGCTGGGCCAGCGGTGCGTTGGCGGCCTCCTACAGACCGCAGCAAACCTACGACAGCCTTACGGCATCGAGATGCCTGCGCTTGCTGAGGCGCCGGTCTTGTCTCATGTTGTGCCGCTCACGCCTCGATACGCTCTTTATTTGCCGCTCTGGGCAGAGGAAGTTCACCAGCAGACGATAGCCGTGCTTGAGTTGTTATTTTTAGACCCGCTCCCTGATGAGCGCCTTAGCCCTATTGCCACTATCTTACCACGCTTAGGCTCATACCTCTGGTTGCAATCAGCTAAAACGGCTTAAGTAATTCTCCTCCTGGGCATCCGCCTTTTCGGCTATTAGGCTCATTAATTCATGCGATAAGTGGTCATCTGTGGTGCGTAAATCCTGATTGGATGAAATTATTGTAAATTAATGCGTTTAAACAGTATTTTTTTTTTTTTTGATGATTTGCGTTACAAGTGTCGTCAAATCTGAGTATTTGATTTGACTCGGTCTACGTATATTTGCGCCGATATGGGCATTTTGGGAGCCTTGCGCTCGCTATTTCGGGAGCAGAGCGAATCGTACCTTGTTCAATTGGGCTTAGCGTCAATCGTAGCAGGCGATCTGGTGGTTATTTTAGACCCGCAGGGAAGGGTAGAGTGGATTAGTGACACCTTTACGCAGCGCTTGGGTTATACGCTACAAGAGGTGGAGGGTAAACCGCTGCTTGAGGTGCTAAGGGGCGCGGAGACTGATCCAGAGGCTATTCGGCGCATTCGGGAGTTTATTGCGCAGTGCATGCCTTTTCGGGAGCCGTTGTATATAAAAAAGAAAGACGGTACCATGCACTGGTACTTTTTTTATGCGGGTCCGCTTATGAACGGCGCTGGTCAGGTGGATCATATCGTTATATATGGGGTGGATATTCGGGACCAGGTGGAGAAAGAGCAGCGTATTCAGGAGCTCATGACGGCCCTTGCGCAAAAGCAAGAAGCTCTGGAAGCGCAAAATCAGGAACTGCAGCTGCTCAATGAGGAGCTTATCCAGTCGCAGGAAGAGCTGCGGGTGCTCCTGGAGCAGTCTGAAGCCCGAGCTAAGGAAATTGCTGAGGCCCAGAGACAACTTCGCTTATTATCGCTAGCGGCTACGCATAGCGAGGCTGGCGTTGCGATTTTACGTAGGAACTTCGAGGTGGAGTGGGTCAACCCGGCTTTTACAAAACTTAGCGGTTATGGTTTAGAGGAGTTGCGGCGAGTCTCTGCTGAGTCGCCGCTTGCTTTTTTCAAGCACTACATGAGCGGCGCGCCAGATCAGTTACAGGATTTGTACATCCAGCTTAGGCAGTTGCGGCAGCCCTTTCAGCGTGAGCTCTTAGCCCAGCGAAAGGATGGTACCAGTTACTGGGTCCTCACGACGATCAAGCCCATCTTGGATGAGGTGGGCGAGGTCGAATGGTGCATCGTGGTGCAAATCGATACGACGCCCTACCGAGAGCAGGTCCTAAAGGCGGCGGCTAAGGCGCAGGCATTGGATGAGAGCGTTAGATATGCTAAGCGTTTACAGCAGGCCTTTTTACCAAGTCTAGCTACCCCGCCTAGGGGCATCAAGCAGGTCCAGCTTATTTATCGGCCAAAGACGGAGATTGGCGGTGATTTCGTATGGTTCGCAGAGGGGAGTGAAGGACTAGGCTTAGCCGTTGTTGATTCTACGGGGCACGGCGTACCTGGGGCTATGATGGGCATGGCGTTTCGACAGCTACTTGATCAGGTCTGGCGCACTGTGGAAGGGACCTTGGCAGATTGCATCGAGCGCCTGCATGCCCAGCTTAGTCAGCTGCAGGAGGAGGCCGGGATACTGGAGGGCTTTGAGATAACGCTGCTTCATCTCACGGATCAAAAGCTAGAGCTATTTACGACCCAGGCGCAGCCTTTCTTTATCCAGCATGTCGAGGGGCCTGTAGAGGTATATAAGTCCAAGGTAGGTATCGGGCGGGACTTAGCGGCAAGGGGGGGTACTCTGAACAAGGGACTCTTCAGCTTTTCGCGCAGTGAAGTTAGTCGGGTGTGCCTCCTAACGGACGGCATCGTCGATCAGCTAGGAGGAGCGGAGCATAAGCGCTTTGGTTCGCAGCGCTTAGAGAGCTTGCTACGCGCAGGGGCTTATGAGGATCTCAGGGCGCTTCAGCGGGAGATTTTGCATGCCCTTCAGCTGTGGCAAGGGGAGCATGAGCAGACCGATGATCAGCTGATGGTTCTCTTGGAAGTGTAAAAGGTGCTCGTTGCTGCTATCAGAAAGCCCTGGGCTATGCCGTACAGGGCCAAGATAGTAAACGCTCCTCCAGGGAGAGCCGTCGCAAACTGCTGAATAGCAATCAGGCTATCAGATAGCCAAAATAGACCTAATCCCCCGAGCAAAGAGGCACTGCGGTGTCTAGCCGCTACCAGAGCCGAAGTCAGTAGCAGCAGAATATAAACGGGCAAGCTTAGCCGGTAGGTTGCTTCAAGCCCTGGCCATAGCGCCATCAGGAGTCCTATGCTCCAAGCCAGTCCTATGCCCAAGATGCCCATGAATTGAACCCGGTTGGCACTTGCTGGGATTTGCCACCAGGTTAGAGCATAGGCCACCCACATAAGGCCAAAGGCCCCCATCCCCGCCAAAAAGAAAAGCGGCTGGCCCGGCACTAGTAACGCACCGTCCCCGACCCAAGCGCAGAATAAGCCGATCTGCATAGCACGGGGTAGGTGCTGACGGAAAGACCACCAGAGCGCAGGCATTAGCAGCAGTTTCGGTATCGCTTCAAAGGGGCTTTGTGGGGCCAGCTGTCCACCTAGCGCTGTGAGGCCCACCAGTAACCAGTACCAATAAGGAACGGCGCGCATGGCTTAGCCTCTCTTGCGTAAGGTAGCGCCAAGGCTTTCGATCAGGCGCATGGCTTCTTCGAGAAGGGTGTGAATCGTGGCCTCGTCTAACGTCCGATCGGCAGCTTGGAGGTAAAGGCGAATCCCATAACTTTCGCCGTGGGTCGCATCGTGATACCGGTCAAAAGGCTCGATCTGGCGCAGATAGGGTTTTAATATACGGCTCGCCTCAAGGGCCTTTTTGATGGCGGCATACGTAAGCGCAGGTGGGCGGTAAAAACTGAGGTCTTTGACGACGATTGGGTATACGGATAGGCTCCGGAAGTGTGGTAGTTGACGCGGGGGAAGGCTTAGGAGCGTAGTGGCGTCGCATTCTGCATAGGCCACCGGCTCATTAGCTAGGTCTGTTCCGGTCAAGTAATCCGGATGAAGGAGCCCGGCCGTGCCTAAGACCTGCTTGTCTGCATACAGGTGCACCCCCTCTAGCCACAAGGCATCCGATGGGGTATAAAACGCCTCTAGCTGATAAGCCAAACCTAAGCGGGTCAAAAGGCTCTCAATAAGGGCTAAGAAGCTTTCCCACAAGGGGTCGCGCTGCAGATGATGACGGGGAGGGCGTCCCCAACCCCATAGGGCTAACTTGGGGGTTTCGCCACTGGGCTGATACACCTTACCCCACTCAAAGGCCCAGAAGCCCACGGCGCCGTGGTTGCGGTTGTAGGCTATCACATCAATGGCATTCGCTAAAGTCGTGCGTAAATAAGCTACCTCTTCGTAAAGGGGATTCGCTAAGCGGATTGCTGGGGCGCCTGGCGCTAGGCGGGCCTTGGCAGTGAGGGAATTGGTGCGAATCTCCCACAAGCCAAGCCCAGTCAGAAATTCACTCAAGCGCTGCCTTAGCTGGGCTCGGCGCGCCGTCGGAGTTGGGGCGATATAAGGCAGAGGGCTCGTTCGATTGGGCAAGGGGATAGCGTCCCAGCCATAAATCCGGACCAGCTCTTCTGCGATGTCCACGGCTTGTGTGACGTCCAGTCGGTACCGAGGCGAAGCGACTGTATAGGTTTGGTCCGAAGTCTTTTCTAGTAGGCTGATGTCCAAGCGGGTGAGGATGGCTTCGACCTCGTCTGCGGGGAGGGGGAGGGCGGTAAGGGTACGAAGCGCTGCTAAAGAAAAGACGATGCGGCGGGGTGCGGTGTGGGCTGGGTCGTGTACTTCCACGTAAGCAGACGTAGCTAGATTAGGGGTAGCCTGGGCTAATAAGGAGGCGGCGTACTGGGCTGCCCAGGGCACGAGGTCGGGGTCGGTGCCGCGCATAAAGCGGTAAGCGCTATCAGTCATGAGACCCAGCCGCCTGGCTGTGCGCCGGATCGCCTGCGGGGCGAAATAGGCAGACTCCAAAAAGACCCGACGAGTCGCATCGCTGACGGCTGCGCGTAGCCCCCCGATAATGCCGCCTAAGCAGGCTGGTCCGGCTGCATCCGCGATTACGACATCCCCCGCGGCTAACTCCAGCGTTTGGCCACCCAGGGTTTCAAAGGGTACAGGGGCAGGCAAGGGACCGATCCGAAGCAGATCCCCCTCCAGGCGATCGACGTCAAAAGCATGCAGGGGCTGCCCAAAGCCGATTAAGATGTAGTTGGTTACGTCCACGACCGGATGAATGCTGCGCAAGCCAGCGGCTTCCAACCGAATCTGAAGCCAGCTCGGTGTAGCCCATTCACCCGCACTTTCCAGGTAGAGACCGCCATACCGTGGCACCAGGTCAGACTGAGGTACGGCGAGGGTCAAAGGACAGACCGGCTTCTCGGCTAAAGGGGCTAACGGCGGCTTATGGAGACGGGCGCCCGTTAGGACGTGGTACTCGCGGGCGATACCCCAGTGGCTCAGCGCATCGCCTCGGTTGGGGGTGGCACTGATTTCGAGCACGGTGTCCGTGTAATCCCCTAAATAGCTAGCCAGATCCTGGCCTATGGGCGCTGTCTCCTTTAGGATCCAGATGCCCTCGGCGTCTGCGCCAAGCTGGAGCTCTTTTTGAGAGCAGAGCATGCCTTCGGAGCGGATGCCCCGAAAGGCACGGGCCTCTATCGGCTTGGGTCCTTCTGGCGTAGGCAAAGCTGTGCCAGACAAAGCCACCGGCACACGGGCGCCTACGAAGAGGTTATTCGCACCGGTGACAATGGTAAGCGCTTCTCCCCCACCTAGTGTTACTTGCGTCACCCAGAGCCGGTCGGCCGCTGGATGTTTCTCTAAGGTAAGGACCTGCCCGATCCGAATCTGGGACAAAAACGCCGGAAGGCGCTGATAAGGGGTAATGCCTTCAACCTCAAGCCCTGCGCGGGTAAGGCGTTCGGCTACCGCTTCAGGCGTTTCATGGATCTCGACCAGCTCTTGAAGCCAGCTCCATAGGATACGCACCGGGCAAAGTTAGACAGGATTAGGAGGTTCTCTTTCGGAAAGGGGCCTTATTGAGATGAGGGAAGTTCTGGCGGTAAGAGTTTACTCAGAAAGCGTTTCCGATGCCAGGGCGAAGGGCCATGGACTTTTAGGGCTTGACGGTGGGCAGCGGTGGGATAGCCTTTATTTTGAGCCCAACCGTAGGCGGGATAATCTGCATGCAGGGCTTGCATGCGGCGGTCGCGCGTGACTTTCGCTAAGATAGATGCGGCGGCGATAGGACGGTGTCGCGCATCGCCTTTGACCTCTGCCTGTAAGCGATAGCCCTCTAGAGCAGGTACATGTGGACCGTCAATGAGCACTAGCGCTGGCATCATGCTTAGTCGCTGGATAGCCTGAGCCATACCGCTCAGGGTCGCTTGCAAGATCCCCACCTCATCGATATAGGAGACGGGAACTTCGACGATCGTCCATGCTAAGGCGATTTGCTGCACGTAGTGGGCGGCTGCTTTTCGCTGGGTAGGGGTTAGCGCTTTGCTATCGCGGAGGAGGGGGTGATTAGCCTGTGGGGGCAGGATGACGGCAGCGACCAAGAGAGGACCCGCTAAGGCACCACGGCCTACCTCATCGACGCCCGCCACTAAAGGTGCTGCCATTGGCTGTGCCATGAAAGTCCCTCTAAAAGATGGTCTCCGTAGCGAGCGTAGGCACTAGCTACGCCCGGCTTCACACCTTGCTCAAAGTAGGCCTGAATGGCCCGTCCCAGCACCATGACCGTAAAGAGGTACGCTTGCTGGGTAGTTATGAAAAGCCGCTCGGGTGCTTCGGGGCTCTCCACGTGCAAAAAGCTTGGTGCAGCCAGGTCCATCTGACTGGCTAGGCGACTGCGCTGCTGGCGGATGAGGTACTCTACCGCTTGGGCAAAAGGCTGCCACACAAAGACCTTTTCCACAAACGGCACATAGTGGCTATAGCGGGGGGGTATGGCCACATAGGTCTCGAGCCGCTGGACAGGCTGCCAAGCCGGAAAGGTGATGAGCTCGGCTAAGGTTGCAGCTCGAAATTCGTGCTGGCGCGCATCAGGCAGGGTGATGATCTGGGTGCCCTTCCAAGGGACTAAATGCCCCGCTTCATAGCAGAAAAAACCAGCCGGTAACATGCGAAAGGCCGACTGGGCCGTGCCAGCGGAGAAGCCGCCCTCAGCATAAATACTGAGTCTGAGCACGGACGCTTGGGGGTAACGCCTGCGAAAGGCGGTGAGACTCGCTTCGCCAGCAACCGTGTCAAACCCCGCAGCTGTGATGACGGCTATTCCGGCCTGGTAAAACGCCTCCGCCTGGGCATAAATCCGCTCAAAGGTGCGCCATTCGCCGCTGATATCGATATAACTCAATCGGTTTGCTTGGCAATACTCAAGCCAAGGTTGAGCCGTGTCCATGTATGGCCCCGCGAGGTTAACGATAAGCCCGAGGGGGGGGAGCTTGACCTGCGAGAGCTGGCTAAGCTCGAAGCAGAGATACGGAAGGTCATAAGCTTGGGCTAGACTCTTGAGAGCGAGTTCAGAGCGGCCGGCTAAGATAGGGGGAGCACCGGGCCAGCGCTGCTGCCAGGTTTGTAGGAATAGCGTCCCTGTCGTCCCGTTAGCGCCGTATAGTAGCCACATGGTTCTCTAACTCTTGTAGCGAGAAATGCGGATAAGTAACTGCGTCGGCTACGGTATAGAATAACGTGCTACGGCTAAAGTCGACCTGGGGCAAGGCTCGGCGCAATGCTTGCAGGCGGAGGAGGAAGTGCTGTAAGCGCTTGCGGCTGGCCGCAGGCGGTGTGAAATCGGGCGGTAAGCACTGCCAGGCTGGGGGTAAAGGATAGGCTACCTTGGCTTGGGTGGGTGGAGCTGGTAAGCCATGTAACAATGTCCAGGTGGGGCTGTGGATGAGTAGGCCACTCAGACCCCAAGTATCGGGCAGGATAAGAGCGGGGGGTAAAGCCGTGACGTGTAGGAGGATTTCTTGAGCAGGATATTGTGCCTTGAGATGCCAGAGTCGAATCTCCCAGTCTTCTATGAAGGTACCGTCTTCGCGAAAAAGGTCCAGTACCCACACGGGCGCAGCGGGTGGTGGGGTCTCGATGCAAGCGTAAGCTAGGGTAAAAGGGGCCCGGAAAAGCTCACGGGGATCCGGCCAGGGAACGGGAATAAGCATACACAGCCGGGCGTCCGATAGAGAGATAGTCAAACCCCTCCTTCTCAAGGATGGCAGGATCATAGAGGTTCCGTCCGTCAAAGATGACAGGCGGTAGGAGCTGCTCCCGGAGCTTTTTCCAGTCTGGCTGGCGAAACTCGCCCCATTCTGTAAAAATGATTAGACCTTGTGCCTGGTGAAGGGCATCGTAAGCATTTTGGGCATAATAAATAGGCCAGTCCGGGTGCTGGCGCTGGAGATTGGGGAGGGCGACGGGGTCAAAAACCCGCAATTCGACGCCAGCCTCTAAAAGCCACGCAAGAATGGGGAGCGCTGGCGCTTCGCGGATGTCATCGGTGTCAGCTTTGAAAGCAATGCCCCAGACCGCCAGTTTGCGGCCTTTGAGCGCTCCGCGGTAGTAGGCTTCGATTTTTTCTTGAAAAAATCGTCGCTGCTCTTGATTAATCTGGATCGTCGCTTCGACTAGGCGGAGGGTTATACCATGGGCTTGCGCGGTCGCTAAGAGCGCGCGGGTGTCCTTGGGAAAGCAAGAGCCGCCAAAGCCAATCCCCGCAAAGAGATAACGCCGACCGATGCGACTGTCAGCTCCCATGCCCAGGCGAATCTGATCTATATTGGCGCCAACCTTCTCGGCTAAGCGGGCTAGCTCATTCACAAAGCTAATCCGCATCGCAAGGAAGGCATTCGCGGCGTACTTGGTGAGTTCGGCGCTTTCCCAGTCCATGATGTAGATGGGATTACCCTGTCGGGTATAGGGCTGGTACAAGCGATGGAGTGTCTTGGCTACTTCGGCGTCCAGAGCGCCGATGACTACCCGGTCCGGCTTGAGAAAGTCCTCAACGGCATACCCTTCTCGCAGAAATTCGGGATTAGAGGCCGTCCGTACATATCCGGGCAATCGCTCCTCAAAAAAGCGCTGTAAGGCGCGAGCGGTGCCCAACGGTACGGTACTTTTGGTGACCAGGATGCGTGGGGCCTGTATGACGGCGGCTAAAGCTTCTGCCACCCGCCAGATATAAGAGACATCGGGGGCTCCATCGGCTAGAGGCGGCGTCGGCAGAGCTAGGAAGATAATCTCACTTTGTAAGACCAGTTGGCTAAGTTCTGTGGTGAAAGTGAGTAGCCCTTCTTTGAGGCCGCGAGCGACGAGGCGGTCAAGCCCCGGCTCATAAATGGGGACTTCTCCGCAGCGCAGCTTTTCGATTTTGGCTTCATCGATGTCGTAACCTATGACTTGATTACCCGTCTCGGCAAAACCCGCTGCGGTCACGAGCCCCACGTAACCAATTCCAATAACGCCAATTTGCATAATTTACAGTAGCTTTGCGCAAAGGTAGAAAAACCGGTGGACTGGCGTTGGACGTTAGGGTTTGGGCTGGTCTGGGCTCAACTTAGTATACGAGATTCGGCTATTGCCTTTGCGATGCCGGCAGTAGCATACGGAGGTTATTGGCCGGGGGCCGACTTGGGTCGACGCTTTGGTTACCTCAATACCGTGCAGGTAGAAGCGGCCTTCAAGGTAAAACGGCACTGGACATGCAGTTTAGCGGGGCTGGGCCTAGTGGGGGACCAGGTGCGGGAGCCGGCTTTTTTGGCGAGTTACGTATCCCCTTCTATGCAGCAAGCGGGCTATCTCGTACTATTTGACGAATACAGCAAGGCTGTCTCCCCCCGCATGCAGGCGGCAGGCTGGGGCCTCCAGCTGCGAGTCGGGAAGATCTTTCCGCGAGTTCGCCTACCGCGGCACAACCCCAACTGCGGTCCCTTTGTCGAGCTAGGCCTAGGCTATTTACGCCACCGAATTAGTCTCAATAAAGCCCGCAGCGAGCGCTTGCCTCTGCTCGAGGGTGATTATCTAAAAGGCATCGACCGCCTTACAGCGGGGTGGGGTGTAACCGAGGCCGTTGGCTATCGCTTCTTCAGCAATGCGCTCCTGCTCAACTTTTACCTCGCTCTAGAAGCAGGGCAGTTTTTTACGCAAAGCTTACGCGGTTATCAGTATGATGGGGCCTTGCCAGACCGAGCGCCCCGCCGCGATTTCTGGGTGGGGTTTCGCTTAGGTTGGGTGTTGCCTCTCTATGAAAAAGCGCCCTTAGACGAATGACTTTTATCAGGGCATTTTATACACTGGGCTGGACTTTGGTGCTCATGGCGGCGCCTGTCATGGCTTTATTGGGGGATAAGTTTCGGCGCTGGTGGCAGGCTCGTCGCGTAAAGCCGCCTATGCTTTCGCTGGACAGACCTGTGCTCTGGCTCCACTGTGCGTCCGTGGGTGAGTTTGAACAGGGGCGGCCTGTGCTAGAGTATATAGCGGACAAGCTTCCGATTCGACCCCAGATCGTGGTGACGTTCTTTTCGCCATCGGGCTGGGAACGGTATAAGCAGAGCTATCCGCTGGCGGATTGGATAGGTGCTTTGCCTAGCGACCTGCCGGGTGTCGTGCGAACGTGGATCCGCAGTATACGGCCCACGGCGGTTTTCTTTGTGAAGTACGATCTGTGGCCTAATTTACTCTGGGAGCTCAAGAAGGCGGGGGTGCCCCTATACCTTTTAGCAGCGCACGTCGCGCCTTATTCTGGCGGACTTAAGTGGTGGTGGAAATGTCAGCTCTTTCGGCTCATGGATCACATTTTTGTGCAGACAGCCGCAGATTTAGAAAGGCTGACTTTGGCGAGTATCTTGCGGGTGACAGTTGCCGGTGATAGCCGGGCCTGGCGTGTCAAGCAGATTCGCGAGCAGTGGATGCCCATATCAGGCATTCAAGAGTGGGTCGGGGGACGTTTCTGTATCATCGCCGGCAGCTTGTGGGAGGCCGATATTCGTTTTCTAAGCACTGCTTATGCGCAGCTACGAGGCCTAGATATCTGCTGGATTCTCGTGCCTCATGAGATTCGAGCCAAGACCTTAGACCTTATTCAGCGCAGCTGGTCTGGGCGCCTCTCGCTTTACAGTCAGACAGATTGGTCCAAGCAGCATAATATCCTCCTGATCGATACGATGGGGCTTCTGGCGTATTTGTATGCTTATGCGCACCTGGTCTGGATAGGCGGTGGCTTTGGCAAAGGCATCCATAACATTTTGGAGCCTGTGGTTTACGGCAAACCCGTCTTTTTTGGGCCAAACTATCAAGATTTTGCGGAAGCCCGGGAGCTTATCAAGCGCGGCATCGCAGAGAGTTGCCGTTATCCCTCGGCCTTTTCCAATGCGGTTCGCTCCTTTGTGAAGGACATGCGCCGGTTTTGTCTCATAGATGAAAAGGTTCAAGCGTATTTTGCCCAGTTACCGGATACCAATCGCATCGTTTGGGAAGTGCTGCAGAAGGCGCCTTGGGTTCAGGCTTTAGCTTGAGTAGTATCTGTCAGGGGAGGCCTATCTGCTGCAGCATGTACCACAAGCTGGGCGGCTCGCGATAGGTAATGGTATGATGATAAGCGCTTTCGTGGCAGGGAAAAAGGAAAGACGGCCCTGCTTCCGGGGCCTGGAGAGCCAGCCACCACCGCCCGCTGACAGGATGCCGATAAAAGGTAAGCGTAGGACACAGGGGCTCGTCGGTGGAGACGTTATAAGCTTCGAGGTTGGAGCGGTCGGCTTTGGGGAAGTCTTCTTCTGGGTTAAGGAGCCCCTCGAGGAAGTACCATAGGAGCAGGGCAAAAGCAAAGGCCGTTTGGGGGATGCCGTATCGTCGGGGCCAGTAATTAGCTAGGTGGAGAACGTCGGGATAATACCCCTTTCCGGCAAAGCGCATAAGCTTAGCGGCCATTTCGATGGTGAGCCCTTCGGGCTCAGGGTCAAAGGTGGCGGGGGCATCGGCTGCCCGAATGATGCCGCCGTCTATGCAGATAAGCCGGGCAGTCCGTAGCAGCGGCTCGGCCTGGTCTGCATCGTCGTATAACTGGTGCAGGCGCAGATAAGGCGCCCGCAGTACCGTATGTAAAAAGTCTTCCTCGGCGGGGCTCAGCCAGTGCCAAGCTAAACCTAATAAGTGCAGATAAGTGGGCCAAAATCCGCTCTCTAATAGCTGGCGCTGGTGTAAGCGGGTTGGCATTTCAGTGGGGCCGATGGGATCGATTAGGTCTAGCTTTTTATCGATGAGCGCATAGATAAATGGCGTTTCTTGAGCGGTCAGCGCTTTGTAGAGGGGAAGGACCGCCTCTTGTCCTC
Source organism: uncultured Sphingobacterium sp. (assembly GCA_964489015.1). GTDB lineage: Bacteria > Bacteroidota > Bacteroidia > SpSt-205 > SpSt-205 > JAPYWM01. Next base: position 30,158 of record CAZAXD010000022.1, read on the forward strand.
CACCAAAGACGATCACGCGATGCCCCCGTTGCAGCAGTTCGGTTGCTACGACTTCGAGGGGGGCGCCTTCGTCTCCCTCTTCCAGCTGGATGTCCCCAAAGTCGACGAGCCGCAGGGCCGTAGAGATCTGCGCTAAGCTATAGAAGCGCTTTCGGATATGGGCTGTGATAGCCGGGTGGTAAACTAACCGATCAGGCCGACGATAGTAAGGATAGCCAATCAAGATGGCTTGCGGCTTACGGGCGAGCGCTTCCTCTATAGCGACATCGCCTAAAGGAAACGAGGTCGACTGCGAGATCCGATGCGAGTGAATAAGGGGTGGGGTGATGCCCCGCAGGTACGCGCTCCATTCCATTAGCGACTAAGGTAGAGGCTTCGTTGGGTATACAATGTCTGAAACAGCGGATCCGTGAGGTCCGTGATAAACCGAATCTCCTCACCGGTCGAACGCATTTCAGGGCCGAGGGTCTTTTCGACTTCGGGGAAGCGGTCAAACGAAAAAACAGGCAGCTTGAGGGCATAGCCGCTGAGCGCCTGCGAAAAGTCGAAATCTTGGATCCGCTTGTCCTGGAGCAAAATCTCCATGGCCCAACGTACATAGGGTTTCTGAAGCGCCTTCGCTAAGAAGGGCACGGTGCGGGAAGCGCGTAAATTGGCCTCGAGGACATACACCGTGTTTTCATGGATAGCAAACTGCACGTTTAGAAAGCCTCTGACCTGGAGGCGACGCGCGAGGAGCGCCGCATAATGCTGCATGGTCTCTACGTATTTGGGCTTGAGAGAAAAAGGGGGGAGGACGGCCGTGGAGTCACCCGAGTGCACCCCCGCCGGTTCGATGTGCTCCATGATGCCAAGTACGCCGATTGCTTCGCCGTCCGAGAGCGCGTCTAATTCGGCCTCGATGGCCCCAGCCAAGAACCGGTCGATGAGAATGCGGTTATCTGGCATTTCACGGAGAATGGCCACGATCTGCTCGATGAGTTCGTCCTCATCGACCACGATGCGCATGCGTTGCCCACCTAAGACATAGCTAGGTCGTACAAGCACCGGATAGCCGAGCCATTCCGCTAGCGCTAGGGCTTCATCGGGCGTGTGGGCTACCCCAAAAGGCGGGTAGGGTATCCCCAGTTCCTGCAGCAGGGCGGAAAAGCGGCCCCGATCTTCTGAAATGTCGATAGACTCCCAGCTAGTGCCTAATAACGGCACCCCCCAGCGTACGAGCTTTTCGGCTAACTTGAGCGGGGTTTGTCCCCCTAGCTGCACTACCACATGCGAGGGCTTTTCGCGGTCGATCACCTCATACACATGCTCCCAAAAGACCGGCTCAAAGTACAAGCGGTCCGACACATCCGGGTCAGTCGAGACTGTTTCTGGATTACAATTCAGCATGATGGCTTCATAGCCCAGGTCCTTGGCAGCTAAGAGGCCATGGACGCAGCAGTAGTCAAACTCTACGCCTTGCCCGATGCGGTTAGGGCCACTGCCCAAAATGAGTAGACGAGGTCGCTCTGCTGGCACGACGCCCTCATTTTCGTCCTCAAAGGTGGAGTAGTAGTAGGGCGTTTCCGCTTCAAACTCAGCAGCGCAGGTATCGACCTGCTTATACACGCGTCGAATCCCCATCGCCAAGCGCTTGTGATAAACCTGGCTTTCGACCGTGCCCAGTAGGTGCGCAATTTGCCGATCACCAAGGCCTAGCTGTTTGGCGCGCCGTAGGAGGTCCGCCGGGACTGTGTCTAAAGTGTATTGGCTGATAGTCCGTTCTAAGTCTACCAGTTTCTGAATCTCGTATAAAAACCACTCATCAATCCCCGTTAGTTTATGGACGGTTCGGATAGGGATCCCCGCTAAGATGGCATCATGAATGTAAAAGATGCGGTTCCAGCTGGGGCGTTCGAGCCCTTGAAGGAGTTGGGAGAGGTCCTGCACTTCTCGGCCATCGGCCCCGAGGCCATTGCGGCGTAGCTCGAGGGACTGAACGGCCTTTTGGAGGGCTTCCAGGAAAGACCGACCGATGCCCATGGCTTCGCCGACGCTTTTCATTTGCATGCCGAGTTGTCGACTGGCGCCGGGAAACTTATCGAAGTTCCAGCGAGGGACTTTTACCACGACATAGTCTAAGCTTGGCTCAAAAAAGGCTGAGGTGTGACCCGTGACGGGGTTCGTAATCTCGTCTAAGCGCTTGCCGACAGCGAGGAGAGCGGCAATCTTGGCAATGGGATAACCCGTGGCTTTCGATGCTAAAGCCGAGGAGCGGGAGACGCGGGGATTAATTTCGATGACATACATCTCATCGCTGTGGGGGCTCAGAGCAAATTGGACATTGCAGCCGCCGGCAAAGTGCTTGAAAGACAGTAGCAGCTTTTTGGCGTAATTGCGCATTTGCTGATAGAGGTGATCGGGGAGGGTTTGAGCGGGGGCGACCGTGATAGAATCCCCCGTGTGGATGCCCATCGGGTCAAAGTTTTCGATGGTGCACACGACGATAAAGTGCCCTTCTCGGTCCCGCATGACCTCGAGTTCAAATTCCTTCCAGCCGGCGACGCTTTTTTCGATGAGCACTTCATGAATAGGGCTCATGGCCAAGGCACGGCCTACGGCCCGTTCGAGCTCGGCCTTCGAGTGCACGAGATGCGCGCCGGCTCCGCCTAAGGTGAAAGAAGGCCGAATCACCACGGGGTAGCCGATTTTATGGGCGAGGTCTTTAGCTTCGAGATAAGAGCGAGCGATACCCGCCGGGAGCATAGGAAGCCC
>CAZAXD010000023.1:0-31271 GCA_964489015.1 uncultured Sphingobacterium sp.
CCTGGTTTGGTGTCCTCGGCGCCTTTTTACGAAGAGCTTTGGGTCGATGGTGGGGGGGTATGCGGCCCCTGGTGGTGCTCAGTCAATTGTCCCAATTATGGCAATTATACGCCGGGTTTGGGGTGCGGCTGTTGTACCGGCACGACCACGGTCTTGCCAGGTCGTCCTATGAATATTCCTACGCTGACCTTTACGAATCCCTCTGGTAACGCTATACGCACGTATAATGTGCGTTATCGGGCCCGGAATCACTGCGGCTTTCGGGATACGGTTATTCCTATTAGGGTACATCCCCCGGTGGTGGCCCGCTTCACGGCTACGCCCACGGCGGTATGTATAGGGTCGTCTATTACTTTTCAAAACACCTCCTGGGGCGATAGCTTGACATTCATATGGGACATGGGTGATGGTTCGCCCTTTATTTACGATACGGCGATGGCGGCTGCCGTTCAAATGCCGAGGTCCCACACGTACACGTATGCCACTCCGGGGACTTATACCGTGACGCTATACGTACGGGGTTATTGTGGACGGGATACCCTGCAGCGGACGGTGACGGTCTATCCTTTCCCTACGGCCAGTTTTACGGTGGATGCTACGGAGAAGTGTCAGGGGGTTGCAGTCTTCAATTTTACTAACACCAGTGAAGCGGGTGCCTCCTATAGCTGGAGCTTTCCAGGGGGGAGTCCTGCCTCGTCTACTGCATATAATCCGCCCCCCGTGACTTATACTACCCCAGGTCCAAAGACCGTGACGCTGACCGTGACAAAGAATGGCTGTACCTCTACCGTCACCCAGACCATTAATGTAAACCCACTGCCTACGATTAGCTTTTCTGTGTCACCTGCCTTGGGGTGTCCGCCTTTGAGTGTCAGTATTACCCAGACGAGCCCTAATTTACCTGGCTACCTCTACATCTGGGATTATGGCAATGGCTCAAGAGACACGAGTTACTCACCTACTTCCCCCGTTACTTACACCAATCCTAGTACCACATCGAGTCAGACTTATACCATCAAGCTTATTGTAGTCACTGATAAGGGGTGCCGAGACAGTGTTCAACGCACGGTGACTGTTCGCCCACGTGTGATAGCGGGCTTTACGGCGCCAGCCCTCGTCTGCGAGGGGGTGAATGTATCCTTCACCAATACTTCAAGTGGGGCTAGTACATATAGCTGGAACTTTGGAGATGGGAGTGGTACGAGCACCGCTGCGAATCCGACTCATACCTATAATACCCCGGGCACTTATACTGTTACTCTGGTTGCGACTAATGCGGCCACTGGATGTAGAGATACTTTCCGTCAGGCTATTGATGTAAACGCCGTTCCGGCTCCCGCTTTTACAGTGACACCGAGTAGCGGATGCATACCCCTTGCGGTGTCGCTTACGCAGAGCACGCCTTTTGACCCCTCTTATTTATATATCTGGGACTACGGCAATGGACAGCGCGATACGACTTACACGCCGGCTACGTCAACCTATGGTGTGGCGGGGACCTATACTATTACGCTGGAGGTCGTAACGCCGGCTGGGTGTAGGCGGACTTTGAATCAGTCTGTAACAGCTTCTCCTTTGCCGACAGCTAGCTTCACGGCGCTGCCCGCGGCGTGTGCCTTGGGCTCAGTAAGCTTTACCAACACCAGCACGGGCGCCACCAGTTATCATTGGGACTTTGGCGATGGCGTAGGTACGAGCACCGCTGTGAATCCCTCCTATGCCTATGCGACCCCGGGCACTTACATGGTGACCCTTGTAGCGGCTTCCGGCGTGGGGTGTCGCGATACTTTTCGACGTAGCCTAAGCGTCTACCCCCGACCCTCTGCGGACTTTACGTACACGGTGGAGTGCGTAGGGGTAGCTACACAATTTACAGATCAATCTACAGGCGCTGTAAGCTGGCAGTGGAATTTTGGCGATGGAAGCCCCACCAGCACCCTTCAAAATCCGACCCATCTGTATACTGTGGCGGGTACTTACTCCGTGCGTTTGATTGTGACCAATGCGGATGGTTGCCACGACACCATTGTGAAGAATGTGCCTGTAAATGCCCGGCCTTTCCCAGATTTTAGCTTTACTGCAGCTTGCTTGGGGCAAGCGACCGCCTTTACTGATCTGACGCCGGGTACCCCCACCGGTTGGCAGTGGGACTTTGGGGATGGCAGTCCTGTTAGTACCCTTCAGAATCCTACCCACACGTATGCCATGCCGGGGGCTTATAACGTCAAGCTCGTTGTTGCGGCGGGCACTGGCTGCGTAGATAGCATTACCAAAGTGGTGACAGTTTATCCCGTGCCGACAGCCGGCTTTACGGCGATAAGTGGTTGTGCCGTGGACCAGCCTGTAAACTTCGTAAACACCTCGAGCGGAGCGTCTAGCTATCAATGGAACTTCGGTGATGGCACCCCCCTCAGCACAGCTACTAACCCTACCCATATATATGCTGCAGGCGGTACTTATACTGTTCAGCTTATTGCTCAAAATGGAGCAGGCTGTCGCGATACCTTCACGCAGGCCATTACGGTTTATCCCAAGCCCGCAATTGACTTTGTAGCGGATACGGTATGCTTGGGTGGTATTACTAGCCTGAATGCTACGTCAGACGTAGGAGGCACGACGTTTAGCTGGGATTTTGGGGATGGCAGTCCTGTCGCGAATGGTAGCACGACCTCTCATACTTATGCAACTGCCGGCTTATATACTGTCACACTCATCGGTGTTACGCCCCAAGGTTGCCGGGACACGGTGCAAAAGCAGGTCTGGGTAAAGCCCCTGCCGACGGCTAGCTTTGCAGCGACCACGCCGTGCTTTGGGGAGGCTATGGTCTTTACCGACCAGTCTGCCGGCCCTATTGCCTGGCAGTGGGACTTTGGCGATGGGAATACCAGTACGGTTTCCAATCCGGCTCATACGTATGCGGCTCCTGGCACTTACAATGTAACCTTGACTGTCACTAATAATGTAGGCTGTACGCATAGTATCACCCAAGCGGTGACGGTACGGCCAAAGCCTACGGCAGACTTCATAGCGGATACAGCCTGCTGGACCTTTCCTACGAGCTTTACTGACCTATCCACGGGCGCTGTAGACTGGCTTTGGGATTTTGGCGATAATACAGGCTCTACCCTGCAGAATCCTCAGCACCTTTATGCGAATCCCGGTACCTATACGGTTACTCTCATCGTGGTGAATGCGCAAGGCTGTGAGGATACTATCCAAAAGCTAGTCCTCGTACATCCGAGACCTCAAGCTGATTTTGATTACGATACGGCTTGTGCCTATCGGCCTACGGCTTTTACGGACATGACGGTGGGCGCTGCGACCTTCTGGTTGTGGGATTTTGGAGATGGTGGTACTTCCCTCCAGCAAAACCCTACTCATGTCTACACGCAGGGTGGTGTGTACCAAGTTACATTGATAGTGGGCAACGGCGTAGGCTGTTTGGATAGCATCACCAAGCAAGTAGCGGTCTATACGATGCCGGCGGTAGATTTTGTAGCAGATACGGTCTGCTTGGGACGTCCTACTAGCTTTACAAATCTTACGCGAGATTCGGTAGCGGTAAGTTATGTTTGGCTCTTTGGCGATGGGAATGCGTCTTTTTCCACGAATCCCACCTATATTTATCAAGCGAGTGGTGTTTATCAGGTGACGCTGCTTGCCACGAATGCCTTTGGCTGTGATACGTTTATCACTAAGCCGGTGGTAGTGTCTGCCGTTCCGCAGGCGGACTTTGTGGCAGATACTGCTTGTGCGGGGGGGCCGACGACCTTTACGGATGCCAGCAGCGGTGTCGTTACCGCCTGGATCTGGAATTTTGGGGACGGTACGCGCGATACAGTATACGCGCCGACGGTCCAGCATACCTATCCAGGCCCTGGGACCTACGTCGTGACGATGACGGCCCTGGTGGCTGGCTGTGCGGATGCCATTACCAAGGGAGTAGTCGTCGTGGACTCCATGCGTGCAGACTTTCTTTTATCCGATGCTGTTATCTGCCCAGGCGAAGCGATAACGGTCCTGGATGCCTCTACGGGCGGACCGCGCTGGTGGATTTGGGATATGGGCGATGGAACGACGTTTTCCACGCCGCAGGTGACGGATCATGTTTATCCGGATTCTGGACTTTATACGATCCGTCTGGTTGTGGGGAATGGTTACTGCACCGACACCGCTTATCAGCAGCTTTATGTCATTGGTCAGCCCCAGGCGCTCTTTTCCGTTTCGGATGTATGCGTGGGGGTGCCTTTGACGCTGCAGAATGGGAGTTTCCCGAGCAGTCTGCCGGTCCAGTGGCTGTGGGACTTTGGGAACGGAGATACCAGTCACGCTATGCAGCCGGCCTATGCTTATGCGCAAGCAGGCACTTATACGATTACGCTCATCCTTCACAACGGCCGCTGCGGCGATACCTTGCGTCAAACGGTTCGCATCTGGCCCAGACCTAACGCAACGATCCTAGTGCGAGACTCGATTACCCGCGTCCTCAAGGAGACGTATTTCGCGGATTTGACGCCGGGTGTCGTGGTCCAGCGCTACTGGTCTCTTGGGGATGGCTCTACTAGTCAAGCCGCGAGCTTTACCTATATGTATCGCGACACAGGTACGTATGAGGTGCAGCTCGTCGTGATTGATGACAAGGGCTGTGTAGATACCGCTCGCCAGCAGGTCGTCGTCTTTGGCGAATTTACCATGTACGTGCCGACGGCATTTACTCCTAATGGCGATGGTGTAAATGATCTCTTTTATCCTGGTGGGGTTTACTTTGATGCGTATGACTTCTTATTCCAGATTTATGATCGCTGGGGGCAGCTAATCTGGGAAACCCGTCAGGCTGGACAGGGGTGGGATGCTCGGGATCAGCGCTCCGGCCAGCTTGTGCCTGAGGATGCTTATGTCTTCCGAGTACGGGGTAAGGACTTCAAAGGCAAATACCATGAGTATGTGGGTACAGTTACCGTTCTCAAGTAAGTATTGGGCCGTCCTGACTGCCAGCCTACTGGTGGGCATGGCTTGGGGCCAGTGCGGGACTTGCATCGGCTCTAACTGCCTCAGCTCTTCCCAGACGGGCGCTTGGACTAGCTGTAATACCTGGGCGAGCGGATTTTTCTGCGGCGTTTGGGCCTCTTTTCAGATGAATACCCGCTATCCTATCATTAGCTCGGGGCATACCGTCACTATCAGCGGCACCGTCCCAACCAACCTCCAAAGCTGTAGAAGCATCTACATCCGCTCCGGCGCTACGCTCGATATCCAAACCCCTTACACTGGTAATACTAGCGGTTCTTATGTCTTAGACATCTGCGGTACCCTCAATATCAACCTCACCGGAATGGCAAACTTTGCAAATTTTGATCTGATTGTCCATAACGGCGGGGTCGTTAATGTCACAAGCGGCACGTTGCGGGTATACCGCATTGTAGTAGAGAGTGGTGGTGTAATCAATCTCAACGGAGGTCGGCTCGAGCGGCAGTGTCTTTCTTCTACGACGCCGGGGCTAGAGATTCAAGCAGGGGGCACCCTCAATATCAATAGTACCTCGTCGCAGCTGAAAGTGCATAGCTGCTTAGGCACGGCCTACACCAAGCTCGATGGAACGATCGACTGCAAGACTAACTGCACGAGCACCTCTTATGGAAACTTCCAGCTAGGCAAGGTCCTGGTCAGCAACAACACCTCCACGGGCTTGATTCGAACCCAGACGCCGTATGTGCCTTTGGCTGACCTTACTCGGGCGGCAGACAATAACTTTTGGGGCTGGAATAGTACATACGGGGGGACGGTTGAGTATTATGGCTCTTCATCGATTAGCCTCGCGCTCAGTTCACGGCATGAGTATTATACTCTCAAAGTCAATTGCCCTTCCCTTAGCCTGTATATGACGACAGACGTAGTCGGCGAACTGGATTTAGGAGGGGGTCGGCTTGTACTCAATGGTAAAACGCTACGGCTACGGGGTACCATCCGATATGGGACTGGGAGCGGACGTTACATCCAGGGTGATGCCGCTGCTCGGTTAGAGGTCGTAGGCAAGCTGGTAACGACGCTGCCTACGAGTGGGCTCAGCACCTATCTTATTAGCTCTCAGGGGATCAGTGGGATTAGCTGTCGGAATATCCGTCTACGCTTTTCGGATGGGGCGCCGGTGGTGGGTAATCTTGGTACCCTTTGGCTTTATCGTGAGGATGCGGTGCTGCTTGAGACGCCTCTTGACATTCACAACCAACTCCAATTGGAGACGGGTATCCTGAATACCTCCTGGACTAATCTCCTTACCGTTCGGAATACTACGCCTAGTGCGGTCTCGCATCATACGACCGGCTGGTTTAGTGTGTATTACAGCTTTGTCTCGGGTCCCATGCGGCGATACATTGGTAGCAGTGGAGATTATGATTTTCCTGTGGGCTATCCCAACCTAACCAGTTATTATGTGGGGTGGGATCCGCTACAACCGCAGGCCCTTCATCGGCGGTTACAGTTACAGATACAAAGCCAAACGGGTCTTAGTTATATCGATGTCGATTTTGTACCGGGGGTTAGCAATCTCTGTAGTGGGCAACTCAGTGTGACCGAAGCGGATGGTACGCTGCATTTGCAACTGCATCCGGAGGGTTACTGGCGGGTCCGGCCCAATACCACCGGCTACACGGTCAGCTATGATGTCAAAGCATACACCTGGGGTTTTGTGGTGCCACCTTTGGCAGATGATCGATATGCGGTATTACGACGGGCGGAGGGGTCTACGAGCTGCTTAGACTGGACGCGGGCCAATGGTCTGTGGCCACCAGCCGGTACATTAGGTCGCGTGATCAAGGTAGATGGAGGTGGGCGTGATACGAGTTATGCGCATCGTTTGGGATGGGATAGCTTTTCGGAGTTTGCTATCGGAGTGACGGATCAGCCGCTGGCGCAGGTGGCTGGGCTCGTTCTGCAGATAAAGCAGGCCAAACGGAACGGTTTGCTTATCCAGGTAAGGGGGAGCCTGCCGGGCGAGCGCATCCAGCTGAAGGTGGCTGCCGGGGCTATCGAGGACTGGCACTGGGTAGCAGAGGATTTATTATGGGTAGCAGTGCATCAAGACGCCTGGGTCTATGTGGAGGGCCTACACGGTCGAAAGAGTCCTATTGTCCACATTACGCTGCCCTGGTGGGATATAGAAGCTAATCGCTTGTGGATAAATGCCCCTGGTACCATCGAGGGATGGGGATTAGATGGTCGTTTGGTGGGTATTTGGCAGGGACCGGGCGTATGGGACCTGCCGCCCAGGCCGCTATACCTCCGGCCTACCCAGGGGACGAGCGCTAGTTCGAGCTACTTCTGGGGCGGGATGCCCTAAGGGATGGGTTCTAAGAGCCGCAGGCGAAAGGTCTCTACGACCGGGTTGTGGAGTAGCTTCTGGGCACTAGCTTCCGCTAAGGCGAGGGCTTCGGCTGGAGTCGAGGCGCTAACGGTTATAATAAAGGCCTTTCCTACCCGAACGGCGTCTACCTGGGTAAATCCCAACCGATGTAAGGCTTCCTGGACCGCTTCACCTTGGGGGTCCAAGAGGTGAGGGTGGGGTATGGTGGTAATTTCGATGACAAAGTGATTCATGCTTAGAGCGTGCGCTTAACTTGAATTTCTTGGAAGCATTCAACGAGGTCACCTTGTTTGAGGTCCTGATAACCCTCTAAGGTGAGACCGCATTCAAGGCCCTCTGTGACTTCTTTGACGTCATCCTTGAAGCGCTTGAGGGAAGCGATCGTGCTGGTGTAGAGGATGACCCCTTCGCGAATTAGGTGGGCTTTTGCGCCGCGAATGATTTTACCCTCGAGAACCTTGCAGCCTGCTACAGTACCAGCTTTGGGGATTTTGAAGACTTCACGCACTTCGGCGGTACCTAGCGCTTCTTCTTGGATAATAGGCGTAAGCATTCCCGAGAGGGCGCCTTTGACTTCGTCGATGATGTCGTAAATGACGTTATAGAGGCGAATCTCGACATTATTTTGCTTAGCGAGGTTACGAGCGGTATGACTCGGCCGCACTTGAAAGCCAATGATAAGGGCGTTGGAGGCTTTGGCTAGGAGGACATCGCTATCGGTGATCTGACCCACGCCGCGGTGGATGATTTGAACCTGGACTTCAGGGGTGGACAGCTTGAACAGGGCATCGGTGAGGGCTTCGAGAGAGCCGCTCACGTCGGCCTTAATAATGAGGTTGAGCTGCTGCGCTTGACCGCTGGCGATGCCCTCGAGGATGCTAGCCGAGACACGGCGGCGTTCATGCTCTTTGCGAAGCTCGGCGCGGCGGTGAGCCATCTCGCGGGCGAGGCTCTCTTCTTCGAGCACGTAAAACCGCTCCCCGACATCGGGCACGCCGCTCAAGCCCAAGACCTGGACAGGCTGAGAGGGCCCGGTCTGCTGGATCCGATTGCCCCGTTCATCAAAGAGCGCGCGCACCTTGCCAAAGTGTTCACCTGCCAAGAGCACATCGCCGACGGTCAAGGTACCCGTTTGCACCAGCAGGGTAGCAATCGGTCCGCGTGCTTTATCCAGCTGGGCTTCGATGACGGCGCCTTTGGCCGGGCGGTTGGGGTTGGCCTTGAGGTCCATGAGCTCGGCCATGACGAGAATTTTTTCCAAGAGTTCTGATACGCCTAAGCCCTTTTTGGCGGAGATGAGCTGGCTCATGTAAGAGCCGCCCCACTCTTCGACGAGGAAGCCGGCTTCGGCGAGCTCTTGCCGAATGCGGTCTGGGTTGGCGGTGTCTTTATCTACTTTGTTGATGGCGAAGAGGATCGGCACATTGGCGGCTTGGGCGTGGCTAAGGGCTTCTAACGTTTGGGGGCGCACGTGGTCATCCGCAGCGACGACGATCACGGCGATGTCTGTGATCTGGGCCCCTCGGGCCCGCATGGCCGTAAATGCCTCATGACCTGGTGTATCGAGAAAGGTAATCTTTTGGCTGCTGGGTAGCGTCACCTCGTAGGCGCCGATATGCTGCGTGATCCCGCCCGCCTCCCCAGCTACGACGTTGGTATCTCGAATATAATCGAGCAGTGTTGTTTTACCGTGGTCGACGTGCCCCATGATCGTCACAATCGGGGGACGAGGCACTAGGTCCTCATCCGACTCTTCCACGGCTGTGAGCTGTTCGATGGTTTCATCTAAGCTAATGAAGCGGACCTGAAAGCCAAACTCCTCGGCGATCACCGCTGCTAGGTCCCGCTCCAAACGCTGGTTGATAGAGGTGGGATAACCCAGCTCAAGACATTTGGCAATAACCTGCGTTACCGGGACATCCAAGGCCTCGGCGAGCTCCGATGCCGTGATGTACTCCGCAATCTCAAGGATCGAAGCCGTGGCGGCGGCTTCTTGCTGGGCGAGCTCTTCTTTTTGCTTTTTCTGGCGGAGCTTTTCCTGGCGTAGGCGGCGCCGGGTCGCTACGTCGCCACTGGCTTTGATTTTGGCTTTGACAGGCTGCTTACTCTGAGACTTCTGGGTGGGACTAGAGACTGCAGAAGCCTTGGCGGCACTAAGCTGCGCGCGCTTTTTGCGGGTACGCTTTCGCTTTTGCTTTTCAGGGGAAGCGGTTTCCTCCCCAGGAGCTTCGTCTGAGGTGGTCGGTGTAGTAGGAGCAGAGGGGGGCTGGCTCAGGTGGGCCAGATGGGCAGGCGGCTGTAAATCGCGCAGTTGTATACGCCGCCGAGTTCGCTGCGGCGCCTCTCCCAGATCTATCTTGCCTACGATTTGGAGGGGTATGTCACTGGGCTGGGACGCTTCCTCTGCCTCTCCTGATTCCACATCTTGGGATTCCAAACTAGGCGGGATGGCCGATGTGAGACTTTCCGACGAGCTTGATTCGGAGGGGGGCATCTCAGAGACAGGCTGAGCGGGGATTGGCTCCCTTTCTTGAGCCGGCTCTGACGGAGGGAGAGGTAGGGACTCTTCAGTGTCAATCGAGGGACCAGAGCCTTTGTTCACAGGCTCTGAAGAAGGACTATACTTGATACTAGGGGTTGCGGGAGGTTGGGCACCAGGTCCTTCCTGCGACTCGGGGGAGGATGGGCTCGGTGTAGCCGGAGCCTTTCGAGGAAGAGGCGGCTTGCGATGGGGTAACGGCACCTTGCCGAGTGGGTTCAGCGTGGGCGAAGCGCTTATTTCGGAAGAGGCTGGCTGTATGGGTGTGGGGCTAGCGTCGACCGATTCCCGCGGTACAGACTTGCCCAACTTTTTAGCGAGCTCGAGGTATGCATCGGCTGGAATACGAGCATTAGGGTTATTTGCATCAATGGGGCGCCCTAGAGCCTTGAGGGTACTGAGGATAACATCTGTCGATTTGCCAAACTCTAAGGCTACTTCACTAAGCTTGTAAGAACTCTTGCTCATTCGTCGAATTCGGCTTGGAGAATCTGATAGACTTGTTTCAGGATGGGCAGATCGATCTGGGTACGCTTCTGCAGTTCATCAATTGGAAATTGCAAAACAGCTTTGGCGGTATGAAAGCCGTCCTGCTGGAGCGCTCGCAAGATCCAGTCGGGGATTTCATCCGCAAACTCAGAAAGCTCGATGTCCTCTTCTTCGTAATATTCTGCGACTTCTCGCACGTCGAGCTTATAGTCTAGAAGCTGCTCGGCGAGTTGTACGTTGATACCATTTTTTCCGACAGCCCTGGCGTACTCCTCTGGTGCGACGAAGACCTTGGCCTGCCGCTGCATGGGCATCGGCTCGACGTACATGACGGTCGCTGGCGCTAAAGCCCGAGCTATCATAAGCTTAGGATCGGGATTGTAGGGCACAATGTCGATGTACTCGCCCCGGAGCTCCTCGACTACGGGACGTATGCGAGTGCCCTTTACGCCCACACAGGCCCCCACTGGGTCGATCCGATCATCGTAGCTTTCTACCAGTACCTTGGCTCGAATCCCCGGCATGCGTACTACTTTTTTGACGCTGATGAGTCCATCGTAAATCTCTGGAATCTCCAGCTTCAGAAGCGCTTCTAAAAACAGGGGAGACGTGCGCGACAGGATCACCAATGGACGGGAATACGAAGCCTTGAGAGGGTCCAGGACGTTGGCTACGACAGCTTTTACGATGCTCGAAGCCCGGTTATCGCCACGTCTATACGTAGAGGCATTGCTGTCTTTGGGAACGTAGACATCTTTTTCGGGGATGAGCTCGCGCCGAGGCAGGGACAATTCATTCCCTTCGTGCAAAACGATAAGCTCGTCTCGGGTTACCTTGAGCACTTCACAGGTGAGAATCTCCCCTATCATGTGACGATAGCGCTCGTACAGGGCCTGGCGCTCTAGGTTGCGAAGGCGATTGAAAAGCCGCTCTTTGAGGGTTTGAATTTGCGTACGAGTCAAATGATCCAGGGCGACTACTTCGTAGTAATCTTCACCGGGTTCGATGGCGTCTTCGCCTTCCTTCTCTAAGACATAGCTGAGGGGAAGCTGATAGCGCTCGTCTTCTACCTCTTCGTCGGGCACGACGCGATAGCGGCGAAAGAGTTGGATATCGCCAGTTTCGGGATCGACAATCACCGAATAGGGGTTGTCGCCCTCGGGCAGTTCCTTGCGTTCAGATTGGGTAAGAACATCGAGAAGGGCTTGCTTCATGACCTCGGTAAACTTCTGACGGTCGATCCCCCGCCCCTGAATGAACTCTTGGATAGATCCCAGTATTCGCTGCTTTTGTAGCGCTTTTTTCTCTTGCTCTTTGGATTTTGTACGCGGCATAAGATTATACGCGTTTACGAGAAGGATTAACTTCGACACGGGCAAATTCGATCCGTTCCCAAGGCAGCAGGACCGGGTGACGACGGGTCTCGAGGCGGATGCCTTCGTCAGACACCTCTAAGAGTCGGCCCCGTATCCATTGCCCATCGGTTTGGCGTACGGCGAGGAACCGACCTTTCTGGGCATGATACTGCCGACGCAGCTTGAGCGGACTGCCCACACCGGGCGAGCTTACCGTAATACCGTAATTAGGCGGGAGCCAGTCCAGCTGGGCATACTTCTCCCGAAGGTATAAGTGAAGCCGAACGCACTGATCAAGGGTAATCCCTGAATCTGTATCCACCCGCAAATAGATCTCCGGCTCGGGCCGATTCACCCGAATCTTGAGATCGACCAAAAACGCTTTTGGCATATAGGCCTGTATCCAGGCCGCTGATAAATCAGCCAGACGCGCTTCAATCGCCTGCAAAGCTTCCATGCCCTACAAAGGTACAAAAATCCCCCCGCTAAGACCCTTCACGGTAATTTTATACAAACTTTCTTGCTTTGGCCCATGGAATGGCGCAAGGTGCTCCTGGTGGACGACGAGCCCGATATTTTGGAGATATTGGCCTATAACCTCAGACAAGAAGGCTATGAACCCATCTTGGCGGCGGATGGTCTGCAGGCTCTAGAGTTAGCGCGGCAGCATCATCCAGCCACCATTGTGTTGGATATCATGATGCCTAAGCTGGATGGGATCGAAACCTGTCGCCGCCTTCGCACCGCACAAGAAACTAAAGATAGCTTTATTATCTTTCTGACAGCTCGGAGCGAAGAGTATGTGGAGCTGGCCGGCTTCGAAGCCGGGGCCGATGATTTTATCGTCAAGCCTGTTCGACCTAAAGCCCTTATCTCCCGGCTCAAAGCTCTGCAGCGCCGAACCGGCCCCGCTCAGAAGCTAGAATTTGGTGCTATCCGCATCGAGCCGTCAGAATACACGGTCTACAAAGCTAATGCCCCAATCCCCCTCTCTCGTAAAGAGTTTGAATTACTGCTCACGATGGCGAGCCGCCCGTACAAGTATTTCACGCGTGACATGCTGCTAGACCGCATCTGGGGTGCTGGTAGTTATGTGACGCCCCGTACCGTAGACGTCCACGTGCGAAAGGTCCGCGAAAAAATCGGAGCTGATTACATCGAAACCCTCAAGGGAGTCGGTTATCGCTTCGTGCCCTACCCAGAAAAATCCGAATCCGCTTAACTAGCTAGGCCTCGACCGACTATCCAGCCCAAGCCTACTGCTACAAAGCCTCCTAATACCGTGACTAGTACGTAAAGGGTGGCGCGGCTAGCTTGGCCCAAGCGCAGCATGTCTAAGGTCTCGAGACTTATCGACGAGAAGGTCGTGAAGCTACCGCAAAAGCCCGCCGTTAGCCCATGAAATAAGACAGAGTACCTGCGCTGCCGAAAGTAGCTCGCTATCAGGCCAATCAGGAAGCTGCCCAGGATATTGACGACGATGGTCCCGTATGGCGAAAAGGCGGAAATATTGAGTAGCCGCTGCGCCAGCACGCGCAAAAAAGCGCCACCGATCGCCCCTAAACCAATAGCTACCACCATGCCGACCGCAGGCACCTTCATGAAGCCGAGCTATAGAGACGCTTTAGCTGGGGAAGGGGGAGAAAGAGCTGATCAAAGTTAGGCAAATACTCGCCGAGTATGGAAAACTTTCGCCGAAAGGTATCGGTAGTTAGAGGATTTCGCTCGGTAAGGGCGCGCATTTGCTGGAAGTACTGCATTTGTTGGAGGTTCGCCTCTTGCTCAAGGCGGTCCCATAAGCGCTTGAGATGAAACGGCTCTTCTTGGCTAAAGTAAACGTACAGGAGCGGTTTGAGACGCTTCTGGGCGGTGGGATTCGGAGGGAGCTGGGCAAACGTGAGGAGTAGGTACTCAAGGAAGGGGCGATAATCCTCTGGATTCTGGAGAAAGCCTTGTAGGTAAATCCAAAAGAGATTCGGGATGAAGATACCCTCTGCTAGGGGAGCAATGGCTTCTTCGAAGGCTAAGCGTTCGTCTGAGTCGGTCTCCAGCAGCTGGAGATAGTGGGCTTCTATCGTGGGATAAAGGCTTTCTGGCGACTCGCCTTGTGCGAGGCGCGCGCGAAGCTCTTCCAAAACGGCTTCGACAGGCATCTGGCAAAAGTACAGAGAAGCCATCGTACCTTTGGTAGAGTGGAAGGGTTAGAACGACTCCGGGCTATCGTGGCGGAGCTTCGGCAAAAATGTCCATGGGATCAGGCGCAGACCTTTGATAGCTTACAGCCGCATACGATAGAGGAAGCCTATGAGCTTGTCGAGGCGCTGCGTCGGCAAGAGCCGGTCGCCATGATTGAAGAGCTAGGGGATGTGCTACTTCATGTGTACTTTTATGCGCAGATAGCCCAGGAGGCAGGACTCTTTAGCTTAGATACCGTGGTAGATCGCCTGATTCACAAGCTAATAGCCCGCCATCCTCACGTGTATGGCGATCGTACGGCTCAGGACGCTAAGGCTGTCATCGCACAATGGGAAGCTCTCAAACAGCAGGAGCGCGGCGGTTCTGTACTTGGCCACCTGCCTGAGTGCCTTCCACCTTTGTACATGGCGTATCGCCTTCAAGAAAAGGCAGCCGCTATCGGCTTTGATTGGACCTCGCTAAAAGGTTTGTTAGCCAAGCTACAGGAGGAGCTGGCTGAGCTGGAGGCGGCTCTGGATGACCCGCAAAAGGCGGCGGCTGAATACGGCGATGTCCTCTTTGTGCTCGTAAATCTGGGGCGGCATTTGGGCTTAGACCCCGAGCTGGCGCTAGCTCGAACGAATAAAAAATTCCAGCAGCGCTTCCGTTATATGGAGCAGAGGGCCATGCAAGCACAAAAATCCTTGAAAGAATGTACCCTGCAGGAGCTCGAGTCTTACTGGCAAGCCTCCAAGTCGCTCTATCCGTAAGGGGGCAGAGTTGGATTTGGGATACGAGCCTGACGTTACCCGGCTGCGAAAACCTCGCTGTAGATGGGACGCACTTATGGGTCTTTTCGTATGATAGGCTGCGTGCTCGGCAAGACAGTAGCGAGCATGGGGTGCTTTATCGATTTGAGGCGGGGGCAGCGCAGCCGTTCCTTCGGGTGTATACCCCGGCAGGGCGGCGCTGGCATCCCTTTGAGCTAAGCTACCGAGCCCCCTACTTGTGGTTTTTTCAGGGGCAGCGTGAGTGTCCCACTGAGGTGTGGCAATGGCGCTGGGACGGTACGTCTCTAACCCCTGTGCGAAGCTGGCACCATCCAGGTTTTGTTTCGTTGCAAGCCCTGTGGCCGATCGACTCGATTCGGTTTATGGTAGCTAATGATAGGTCGGGTCGGGCGCGCTGGCATTTAGTTCTGGGTTTTTTTATTCGGCGAGTGCATAGCACGCTGTGGTATTGTGAAGGGGACTCTTGTCAGCGTGTGATAGGAGGGATTCCCTATGCCAGCAGCTTAGTGTACCTCCCGACGCAGCAGGAGTGGTGGGTGAGTGTCGCCATGCGTAGAGCCATCTGGGTTTATCAAGAGATAGCGGGTCCCACGCAGCTAAGATTTGTTCGGAAGATTCGTCTGCCGGGCTATCCTGACAACTTAGCGCTCATAGACACCCATCGCGTGTGGGTGGTCTGCCACCGCTCGTTGATGCGGTGGGCGCGTAGCTTAGCCTTTGGCAGCGAGGCGGATCGATGGCAGATTGTGGAGATTCGCCGTACACCGGAGGGTCGTTATGAGCTAGAGACGTTGTATCAGGCACCACCTGGCTATCCCACGGCTTCCAGTGCGCGACCTATAGGCGAGTACATCTATGTGGGCAGTTATCAGTCGCCTTATCTTCTACGGCTCAAGGCAAGGCCACCTTCTCAATAACCTGGTCCGAGACAAGGTAAGCTATCTCCTGACTTAGGTACGCGCCGCGAATCGGATCTGGCAGATCCATCTGATGCACTGCTACCCCTTCTCGTAGAAAGATGAGCGTATTACCCCGTTGAAAAAGTGCGTGCTGCGGACCAAGGGCCACAAATGTAGCCGCCTTGGGCGCAGGATAGGCCGGCGCCAAAAGGTTGCCCCACAAATCAAAGGCTAAGAGTTGATGGGCAGCTTTGTCGTAAACCCATAGGCGGTCGTGCGTGGCGCAGAGGGCTTCTACCCAGCTTAGACGGGCGGGACCTGCGACCTTACCGCCGAAGCGTACCAGCAGCCGCCCAAAGGCATCTACGCGCACGATCTCCTGGGTTTCTCGCAGCACAAAAAAAAGTTCTCCACTGGGGGTAGCCGTCAGAAGCATGGGAAAGCCGCGCGCCACCTCCGCCGGTAAATCCATAAAATCGATGCGCTGAAGCGGCTGGAGATTCGTACCGAGTAAAAAGAGCTTTTGCCGGCCTACGTCTAGCACATAAAGTTGCTGGTTAGCAATGGGCGCTAGACTCGCTACGTCGAGAAAGCCTTCAGTTGTTCCCACGTTCCCAATCCGTACTACGGAGTCATAACGCGGGGCCCACATCTTATAAAGCGCCCGTTCGGCAGGACACCAGAGGTACAAATGGTTTAGCTCATCTAAGGCTATTTGGTTAGGGATGCACGGCAGGTTGATAACCTGAGCCCAACCGCTAGCCCACAGACAGCCCCAGTGCCAGAGGACCTTCAGCCAGGCTTGCCGGACCATGGTCAGAAAAGGTTTTCAAGGCCCACCAGCCTCCCGAAATCTCAAAATACGTGTAGCGTCGAATCCAGTCTCCCAAGATGACATACTGAGCCTTCTCTACCTGGCGCACCAGGGGGAGGTGTCGATGCGCGAACACGTACCAGTCGCATGCCGTCTGGCTATGCACGGCCTGCCGGACAAATCGGTAAAGAAACTCAAGTGGCCCTAAATCGATATCGTCGAGCTGGTGGTGTGCTTGGCGACTCCGGCCTGATAAAAAGCGTCCTAAACGTAGACCCAGGTCAGGATGCAGTAGGCGATAGATCCCCTGCAGGAAGGGCGAGCCCATGATAGCATTCGCTAGTCGGTCTAGCCGGGGTAAAGGTCCTAAGCGGTGGCCATGAGATAGAAAAAATCGCTGATCTAAATACGTCGCCAAGCAAGGGTCAGGTAACACCTGCAAGCCGACCTCCTCTGCGAGATAGCCTGTTAGCCACTGATCGTGGTTTCCAGGCATAAAGTAGAGGGGAAGCCCGCCATCTGCCAGCGCCGCTAAGGTGCCCAGCAAGCGTGTGCTACCCTTGGGTACGGCGGTACGGTACTCAAACCAGAAGTCCCATATATCGCCTAGGAGGTAGATAGCAGCAGCTTCTGAGGCGATGTGGTTTAGCCAGCTACAGAAGTGCTTTTCTCGTTGGCGGCTGGCAGCGGGGTCAGGGATACCCAGATGAAGGTCACTGACAAAGAAGAGCTTGCGATGGGGCGGGGCGTGCGGGGGATACAGGGCGTGCATTAGGAAGAGCTTGTCGCTGGCGACTCGACGGGAGTACCCTTGGGGCGAGGGCCCAAGATAGCTTCTACTTCTTCTTGGTACAGAACCTCTTTTTCTAGCAAGCGCTGGGCTAAAGCCTGGAGAAGCGGATACTTCTCCTGCAGGAGAGCCTTGGCCTGTTCGTAGGCGCTCTGGATGATATGCTGGACTTCAGCATCGATGCGCTTAGCCGTCTCTTCGGAGTAGGGGCGCTGAAAGACAAATTCTTCGCCTTGCATTTTGAAGGCGAAGTGACCTAGGTTGGACATGCCGTATTGGGTGACCATGGCATAAGCCAGCTGGGTGGTGCGCTCAAGGTCGTTTTGGGCCCCGGTGGAAATCTCGCCAAATACAATCTCCTCGGCGGCGCGACCGGCTAGGGTCATTGCCATCGTGTCGAGTAGCTGGGCTTTGGTGTAGAGGTACTGCTCCTTGGGCATGTACTGCGCATAGCCCAGCGCTGCGATGCCGCGCGGAATGATAGAGACTTTTACGAGCGGGTCCGCATGCTCGAGAAACCACCCCGCAATTGCGTGACCGGATTCGTGGTACGCTACGATGCGCTTCTCCTCAGGGGAAATGACTTTGGTGCGCCGCTCGAGCCCTCCGAGCACCTTGTCAATGGCTTCTTGGAAGTCAGCCATCGTGATAGCGGGGCGTTCTTTGCGAGCGGCGATAAGAGCTGCTTCGTTGCAAACGTTTGCAATATCGGCACCCACAAATCCAGGCGTCTGAAGGGCTAATCGATGGATATCCACGTCCGGGGCGATCAGCAGCTTCTTTATGTGTACGCGAAAGATGGCCTCCCGTTCTCGGACATCTGGCTTATCGATCATGATCATGCGGTCGAATCGGCCGGGACGCAAAAGCGCTGGGTCTAGAATGTCCGGACGGTTGGTAGCCGCCATGACGATAATGCCGCTGTCGGTGTTAAATCCATCCATCTCGACAAGCAGCTGATTGAGGGTATTCTCTCGCTCGTCGTTGGAGATCGGAACGGAGGTGCGGCTGCGCATCCGGCCTACGGCGTCGATCTCGTCGATGAATACAATGCAGGGCGCTTTCTCCTTGGCTTGCCGAAAGAGGTCTCGCACCCGCGCAGCTCCCACCCCTACAAACATCTCTACAAAGTCTGACCCGCTAATGCTAAAGAAGGGCACCCCGGCTTCGCCGGCGACCGCTTTAGCCAAAAGGGTCTTACCTGTCCCAGGTGGGCCCACGAGAAGCACCCCCTTGGGTATCTTGCCACCTAGGCGCGTGAACTTCTGCGGGTTGCGTAAAAACTCTACGACCTCCTGAACTTCTTGTTTGGCTTCTTCGAGGCCGGCGACATCCGCAAAGGTCACATTGACCTTATTACCGCCCTCAAAGACGGCCGCCTTGCTTCGGCCGATGGAAAAGATCCCACCGGGGCCGCCGCTTCCAATGCTACGATTGCCCATTCGTCCTAGAATGAAGATCCACACCACGACAATCAGTACGATCGGTAGCCCGTACTGTAGCAGGATACCCCAGTAGTCAGGCTTATCAATGACTGTGTAGGGAATACGGCGCTGCTGCAAAAATTCCTCAAGCTTCTCTGCGGATACTACCCGAAAGCTAAAAGGTAACGGCCCCCAGAAGCTCCGCTTTTCTAAGCGCTGGATTTCTGCTAGCTCCCGAGCTTGCGGCGTCAGATAAACCTCGGCTAGGTCTTTATTGATGAGGCGTACGTGATCAATGAGGCGGCGCTCCACCCAGTCTTGGAATTGGAGGTAAGTAATCGGGGTGCTACTTTGCCGTTCGGGCACAAAGATGAAGGACAAGATAATCCCCGCAAAGAGGAGTAGATAGAGCCAGTAGAGGTTGAAACCCGGCTTAGGTGAAGGCGTTCGGTTTTCCATAGGACGCGCTAAAGCAAACAAAAATAGGGCTTTTGGGCGAGGTGAAGGGCAGGGCATTTTTGAGTACCTTCGGGGCACATGAAGGTGCTCGTGTGTAATGACGATGGGATCACGGCGCCGGGACTTCGAGCGCTGGTAACGGTGGCGCGCGAATTTGGCGATGTCTTGGTAGTAGCACCCGATCGGCCCCAGAGCGGCATGGGGCACGCCGTCAGCATTGGAGTCCCCCTGCGCTTGTATCCTTCTACCACATTTGGGGCTGAGATCCCAGCGTGGGCTTGCAGCGGTACACCGGCTGACTGTGTCAAGCTTGCTACAGGTGTCCTGGGCCTGAAGCCCGACCTCCTCCTATCGGGTATCAATCACGGGGCAAACTTCTCCATTAGTGCCTTTTACTCAGGGACCTTATCGGCAGCGATGGAGGGCGCCTTTGAAAAAATCCCCTCTATGGGGTTCTCCCTGCTTGACTACAGCATGGAGGCCGATTTCACAGCGGCGCAGGCGATAGCGCGAGAGGTCATTCTGCTGTATCTGGCGCACCCCTTTCCACCGGAAATACCCCTCAATGTTAACATCCCGAATTTACCCCTTAGGGAGATTCGGGGGCTTCGGGTGACGCGGCAGGCTCATGGCCGGTTTGTTGAGCAGTTTGAAAAGCGAGTGGACCCCTATGGTCAGCCGTATTACTGGCTCGTAGGTCGCTTTGAAAGTACGGATGTGAGCTCGGACACCGACCTTTGGGCGCTGCAGCAGGGGTACGTCTCGATTTGTCCCCTTTCCTCTGACCTTACGGCGCATGCGTACCTCTCGCACTGGCAAGCTATAGAGCGCTGAATATGGGACTCTGGGATTGGCTTCGCGGTAAGAAAGCGCCGCCCCCTGAAAGCCCGGCTTTAGAAAAGGGGCTGGACAAAACGCGACGTTCCTTTTGGCAGCGGCTACGCTCCCTCTTTAGCGGCAAAACGGCTTTGGACGAGGAGACTCGGGAGGAGTTAGAGGCGATTCTGCTTTCGGCGGATGTCGGTCCCAGAACGACGGACCTCATCCTCACGCGTCTGCAAGAGAGCCTGCACAGGACACCCCTGGCCGCTGGCGAATCGATCACAGATCGCTTAGAGGCACTCCTCATCGAGCTGCTGGATCGGCCTTTTACACCCAAGGCCGGTAGCCCTTATGTGATCCTAATCGTTGGGGTGAATGGTGTCGGGAAAACGACCTCCTTAGCCAAGCTGGCGTACCGCTTCAAGGGGGAAGGCCTAAGGGTGGTGATGGGCGCAGCGGATACCTTCCGGGCGGCGGCTGTGTCGCAGCTGAGGCATTGGGCTGAGCGGCTAGAAGTCCCCCTTGTCGAAAGGGGAATGGGAGCGGACCCAGGTGCCGTAGCTTATGAAACCGTTCAAAAGGCGCAAGCAATGGCAGCCGATGTCGTACTCATTGATACGGCCGGCCGTTTGCATACCAAAGAGCCGCTTATGCGAGAACTCGGCAAGGTATATCGCGTCGTAGAGAAGGCTCTGCCCGGCGCTCCCCACGAAGTCCTGCTGGTTTTAGATGCGACGACGGGGCAAAATGCCATTCGTCAAGCTCAGGTCTTTCTGGAGGCTACTGCTTGCACAGGCCTCGTCCTAACTAAGCTCGATGGCACCGCCAAAGGCGGGGTGGCCTTTGCGCTGGTGCAGGAGCTAGGACTGCCGATTCGCTTTGTAGGCGTGGGTGAAGCTGCTGATGATCTTTTACCCTTTGATCCGCAGCGGTTTGTTCAGGCGCTTTTACGGCACGAAGCGGCTGATTAGTCTGCTTAGCTACTGCGTTACCTTTGCAAGGTGCGTGTAGGTGTCCTCTTGGGTGGGGCTTCTCGCGAGCGGGAAGTGTCATACGCGGGGGGTCGCACGGTGTATGACCTCTTAGATCGGCGCCGCTTTGAGCCCGTACCGCTCTTTGTCGATGCTTATCATAGGCTAGTGCGGCTTAAGCCCGCTGCGCTCTACTACGGTATGATTACGGATTTTTTTCCCCCGCCTGAGGCTGTGCCCGCCGGGATATCGTTTCCCATCTATGCCGAAGCGCTGTGGCATCCCGAGAATGCCGCTTACCTTCGGGCGCTTTCTAGCCTAGGGCCCATTCTAACGCTAGAGAGCCTAAGGGAAGCGGTGGATGTGGTTTTTCCGGTGCTACATGGGCTTGGAGGGGAAGACGGTAGCTTGCAGGGGCTTTTAGAGCAGTTAGGCCTACCGTATGTGGGCTCAGGCATTGGGGCCAGCGCTTGGGGTATGGATAAGGCACAGCAGCGTCGCTGGCTAGAAGCTCATGGCTTTGCAGTCCCGCGTTATGTCACCGTACCCCGGCGGCGCTTGTGGGAGGCTCGCCAGGAGACCTGTGAGTACATTCTCGATACGGTGGGGCTTCCGTGCGTGGTCAAGCACCCCCTGCAGGGCTCTACGATTGGCGTCGTGGCCTGCTTTCATCGAGACGAGCTAGAAAAAGCCCTCTGGCAGGCTGCTTTTACATGGCCTGTGACTATTCTACGTCAGACGCCGCTAAGCGCCTTATTGGACTTAGAAACGGGGCTTGGCCTCCCTTTTCTCTATCGGGACGGGCAAGGCATTCCCCGGGAGGTTGTTTCGAGCTGGACCGAGTTTCAGGCTTTTCTAGGGCGGCTGCCTAAGCAAGGATGGGTAGAGGCTTGGGATGCACCCGAGGTGATTTTGGTCGAGGCCTTTATTGCAGGGGAGGAGTTTTCTGTCATTGTGTTAGAGGGGCCTGATGGGCAGCTGGTAGCGCTCCCTCCTACTCATATTCGAAAAGCTGGCAAAGTCTACGACTACCGCGCCAAGTACCTGGCCGGTATCAGTTCGAAGCAGACGCCTTCTTCTGAGCTGCCCAACTCGGAAATCAGCCAGTTAGCTCAGACTTTGGCCGAAAAGGCCGGCGTCCGAGTGTATGCCCGCTTAGATGGCATCTGGTCGACTAGCGGCGAGCTTTATTTCAATGATCCCAATACGACTTCGGGCATGCTGCCGGCCTCGCTTCTCTTTCACCAGGCAGCCGAAGTGGGGTTTACACCGACGAGCTTTTTGAGCTATCTAATAGATAGGTCTTTGGATCAGACTCGTACGGGTCCGCTGCCTCGGTTTGTGCGGCGCTGGCAGCTGCAGCGCCGCCCCGGGCTTTCCAGCGGTCTGCCGAGTGCTCAGCGCATTGCGGTGATCTTTGGTGGCGCTTCGACGGAGCGCCATATCTCTGTCGAAAGCGGTCGTAACGTCGTTCAGAAGCTTAGTAGCCGCTACAGCGTCCTGCCGCTCTTTTTGCGGGTTCGTGGTGATTCATTAGAGCTGTGGGAACTGCCACCGCGCCTTCTTTTCAAAGACAATGCAGACGATATTGCCGCCAGTCTCGACAAAGCAGAAATTCCCGCCGTCACGGCTCAGGCCCGAACTAAGCTTGAGGCTATAGACGAACGGTATGAGCGGGTTTTAGCATATGGGGCCCGGCTCATTCCATGGGAAGCGTTGCCGGCGCTGGTGGACTTTGTCTTTTTAGCGCTACATGGCCGCCCCGGCGAAGATGGCACCGTTCAGCGCCTGCTAGAGCACCTCCGGCTGCCTTACAATGGTAGTCCACCCGATACGTGTGAGCTTCTCATGGATAAGTACCGTACGAATGCCTACCTGCTTGAGAAGGGCTTTCGCACGGCGCCCCATGCCTTGGTGAGTCGAGAAAGCTGGGAAGCCGATCCCGATGCCGTCCTAGCTCAGATTCAGGCGGCGGTCGGTCCGGGTCCCTGGATCGGCAAGCCCGTGGATGAGGGCTGCAGCAGTGGGGTTCGTCTGCTAAGAGATCGCGCTGAACTCCAGATTTATCTCTCGACTCTTTTGCGATCAGAGGAGCAAGTGCCGGCAGAGGCTGCCAGCCGGCTACAAATTGCACCGGATGAACCATTTCCGCCCAAAGAGCAGGCCCTCATTGAAGCCTACCTGCCGGCGCTCTCGGACGGATGCTGGGTCGAGGTGACGGTGGGCGTCATCTCGCACACCGCACCTGATGGCGGGGTCCGTTATGAGGCTTTCTGGCCTAGCGAGACGGTCAAGTCAGAGGCTGTGCTTCGCCTTGAAGAGAAGTTTCTAGCTGGCGCTGGCCAAAACGTCACCCCCGCCCGGCTATTTCCATCCGATCCGGCTCGTAATCAAGCTTTGTTAGCGGCGGTACAGGCTCAGGTAGTCGCCATAGCCCAAGCGGTAGGCATTCATGGTTATGCGCGGCTCGATGGCTTTGTGGAAATTGTAGAAGATACGGCCCGTTTTTGGCTTTTGGAGGTGAATACCCTCCCTGGGCTTACGCCGGCGACGGTCTTTTTTCATCAGGTGGCGTTGGCGGGGTACACGCCGCTGGCGATCCTAGAACATATCCTCAGCGAGGGCCAGAAACGACGCTATGGAGCTCGGCTTTGAGACACTTAGCCGGGCCGAAGCGCGACTCGTCCTGCGTCTGTGGCTGCCCCTGGCGCTGACTTGGCTCATGATGTCGCTGGAAGGACCTATCGCCATCGCCTTCATTAGTCGCCTGTCCGAGCCCACATCAAACCTCGCCGCCTTTTCTATAGCCCTCTCTATTGCCTTTTTTGTGGAGTCGCCGATTATGATGCTGCTCAGTGCGGGGGCGGCTTTGGTGACCGATCGGCGGCGGTATGAGCAGCTCTTTCGGTTTGCGGCCGGCCTCAATGGCTTCTTGTCACTCATGATGTTTGTATTGGGACTGCCGCCTGTTTTTGCGCGGCTCAATGGGGTATTATGGGGTCTGTCGCCGGCGCTGGGGGAGCTTGTGCGGGGGGCAATCTGGCTACTGGTACCCTGGCCGGCAGCGATTGGGTTTCGGCGCCTGTGGCAGGGTGTGCTCATTCGGGCGGGCCGCTCGCGTCAGATCTCCTTCGCCACGGTGGTCCGCCTAGCCGCCATGAGCGGCGCAGGCCTTTTAGGTAGCCTATGGGCTAAGCAAGGAGGGACCCTACCGGGTGTCTGGGTAGGAGCCGTAGCCCTTTCCGCGGGCGTCGTGGCTGAAGCGATAGCCGTGCGGTGGTGGGCAGGGCCTTACCTACGAAGCCTTTCGCCGCAGCCGCGTGCGGCAGTACTGTCGCTACGGGAGATATGGGCCTTTTATGTGCCGCTGCTTTTGACGGCGCTGGTCCATGTGGCCCTTAGCCCCCTGCTCACTTTATTTATGGCAAAGGGGTATATGGCGATCCCCTCTTTGGCCGCGTATCCTGCGGTAACGAATACCGCGTTTCTCTTTGGCTGCTTAGGGGTGGCTTATCAGGAGGTAGTGGTGGTGCTAGAGGGAACAAGGGCCCGATCGGTCTTGGGACCTTTTGCGGCGGCCATTGCGTTGGGAAGTGGATTGGGGTTAGCTCTGATTGCTTGGGTGCCTCTGCTCACAAGTGCTTGGGTTGACTGGGCCTTTAGCTTGCCAGCCGGGGTAGCGCCTCTGGCTTATCGTGGGCTTAAGGTCGCTACGCTGTTCCCAGCTCTTACGGCCTTTTTAGCGTACTACAAGGGGCGCTTTATTCACTACCATGCTACTCGTCAAAACCTGATTACTTCGATCATAGAAGTGGGGCTAGCGTTATGCGGGACGGCTGGGCTGATAGGATGCCTAGGCTGGCCGGCGCTAGATGGAGCGGTGGTGGGGCTGCTAGTGGGCCGTCTGGCAGCTTTTGGCTGGGCGAGGCGATGGCGGCGTTAAGCACTCTCCAAGCTCTTAGTTCACCTACGGTAGTCAATTTTCTTCCCATCTTCGGCTTCTCGACTATCAGGTGTAGGGACTTTCAATTACATACCGTTTTTTTATTAACGTGGCCCCAAAAAGCTAACTTCCCTGGCTTAGTGCGCGCTACTCTATTTTGTTTCTCTTACGTTCTCTTCTTAGCTCATATAGGGGGCAAATTATATGCAGGAACCGGTGAAGCACCTGGCTTTACATGTGCGAACGATGTCAGGTCGTATGATTTGGCTACAGGTACTTGGAGTACACTAGCCAACCATCCTCTTCCGCAACATGATAATTGGGCCGTAGCAGTGCCTTCTTTAGGACGGATTTATGTGATAGGGGGACCTCAGTTCTGCTTTTTGGGCTGCATTTTTCAGTGTCATTACTATGACTTACTTAGTGGCACCTGGCATGCTATGCCACCTTTCCCGGGGGGATCTCGCAATAATTTGAATTTCACTATCGTAAGCGGAGTGTTATAGGGTGGGTGGCGGAGACTGCTCGGCTCACGTTCGGTGACTGGTGGGCGTTTTGTCCATAGAGCGTTGTATGGATTAGGTCGTGCGAGTTGCATACTTTTGCATCATGTACTTCTGGGTGGTGAGTCTCGGCCTATGGCTTAGTCTATCAGCACAGACAGCCAAGCTAGACACGCTTTCTATCCAAAGCTCCGTCGTTTGTGAGACCTGCCGGCGCACGATCATTAAGGGGCTATCGACGCGGAAAGGCATTCGATGGGTAGAGGTGGATGTGCCGGCGCGGCGGGTGATTGTGGCGCATCGGCCGGATAAGACCACCCCGTCGGCGATTCGGCAGGCCCTGAGCCGCTTGGGCTATGATGCGGATGAAGTCCCGCGTGATCCGACTGCTTACCAAAAGCTTCCTGCCTGTTGTAGGACCGATAAGTCGCACTAGTACTAATTTTGCCACGTGCGGTGGTTATTTCTTTCGCCGGAGTTTCCGCCTAATTATCACCTTTTTGCGTGGCATTTTCGGGAGCTAGGCGGTGTAGCGGTGGGGATTGGTCATACGCCTTTTCAGGAGCTTCCTGTAGCGATTCTGCAAAGTCTGATTCGTTATGAGGCGGTGTCTGACCTCCACGACACAGAGGCCGTCCTCCGGGCAGCACGCCAGATAGCGCATGAAGTAGGCGGGCTGGATGGCGTAGATTCCTTCAACGAGTACTGGCTACCGCTGGAGGCGGCCATTCGGGCAGCGCTAAACGTGCCAGGTCCTAAGCCAGCCGATCTGCCGGCCTTCCAGCACAAAAGCGAGATGAAAGCCTACTTCCAGCGGGCAAGCTTAGACCCCATTCCTGGTCGCGTAGTCAAGGACTTTGCCGAAGTAACGGATTTCGTGGCGACTTATGGTTTTCCCATTATCGCTAAGCCCGATCGGGGCGTGGGGGCCGGCGGGGCCATCTGTATTCAAAACGAAAAGGAGCTAGAGCGCTTTCAGCACACCTTTCGGCCTGGGTATCTGCTGGAGAAATTCATCACCGGCACGATTCAAACGTTTGATGGCCTTACCGATCACGATGGGCAGATGGTCTTTTACGCTTCATTAGAGTACAGTCGGGGCGTAGCTGAAGTGGTAAGCCAAGATGAAGACATTTACTACTACGTGCGGCGGGAAATCGAGCCAGACCTCGTAGCAGCGGGTAAGGCTATCGTAGCCGCTTATGGACTGCGCGCGCGGTTCTTTCACTTTGAGTTTATTCGGGCTCAGGATGAAAAGCTGTATCCGCTAGAGGTTAATATGCGCCCACCGGGCTATCCCACCCTAGATCTTTTCAACTTTGCGCATGATATAGACCTTTATCGGGGCTGGGCAGAGGTGATTCTAGGGCATCGACCTGTCTTCCCTACGCCAAGCTACTACGCCTGCTACATTTCCAGAAAGCGGCATATTGGGTATGCTCATGACCACGAGGCCGTTCTCAAGCACCTTGGAGAGCGGCTTATTTTGCATGCGCAAACGATACCGCTCTTTCGAGCAGCAATGGGGGATGAGCATTATATTGTCCGCACCCCTTCCTATGAAGACATGTTAGAAATGGCGCACTTTGTTCAAAAGCGATTGATACTATGAAGGTCAGACATGAGGCTTGGCATAGCCCCCACCTAGAGAAAACCATGCGTCTCAATCACTATGGAGAGGGGGGGCAGCCTTTACTAGCCTTTCCAGCGCAGGCGGGCGATCATCGGAATTTCGAAGATTTTGGGATGATAGGTGCGCTGCAGCCCCTTATCGAATCTGGTCAGATCCAGGTCGTTACGGTCGACAGCGTAGATACGGAGAGTTGGACCGCCTCGGAACTGCACCCAGCGCTGCGTGGCGCACGGCACGAAGCGTATGTGCAATACATTCTCGGCGAAGTGCTGTCCTACTATTGCCAGCAGACCGACCTTCCCATATGGACCACTGGCGTGAGCATGGGAGGCTACCACGCGGCTAATTTTTTATTCCGCTTCCCTCACGCCTTTGGCGGAGTCATAGCCCTAAGCGGCATCTATGAGCTTCGGGAGTTTCTCGGCGATTATACCGACGAGACCGTGTATTATAACTCGCCCCTGTGGTTTTTACCTAATCTAACCGATCCGTACTACCTTGATCAGCTCCGAAAGAAACTAATCGTGCTAGCGGTGGGCCAGGGCGCTTGGGAAGAACCGATGCTGACCCAGACCCGCCAGATGGGTGAGATTTTGGCGGCTAAGGACATTCCGTCCTGGGTGGACATTTGGGGCCCAGATGTCCATCATGACTGGCCCTGGTGGCATCGGCAATTGCCGTACTTTTTAGAAAAGCTACTGCCCTTTGCACGGTAAGTAAGGGCTTTTTGTTATCTTTGCCCCGCATATGAGGTACGTAGGAAAGGGTTTAGCTTTAGGCCTGCTCGTAGTGGGCTTGACTTGGGCACAAAAGAAAAGCGCACCCGCCAAAGCCGATGCTATGCCAAATGCGCAAAAGACGCTCGTAAGCTTCCCCAAAACCGAGCATGACTTCGGTAAAATTAAGGAAGAAGACAAGGTCGCCACCACGCGCTTTAGCTTCAAAAATGTCAGTAAAGAACCAGTAAAGATTATAGACGTCAAGACTTCCTGCGGGTGCACGACGCCGAGTTGGAGCCGAGAGCCGATCGCCCCTGGTAAAGAGGGCTA
Source organism: uncultured Sphingobacterium sp. (assembly GCA_964489015.1). Lineage (GTDB taxonomy): Bacteria > Bacteroidota > Bacteroidia > SpSt-205 > SpSt-205 > JAPYWM01. The sequence goes on from CAZAXD010000023.1 coordinate 28,017, forward strand.
CATTGAAGCGCAGTACAGCGCTTGGGGGCGGTCGGGTAGCTTCGTCAAGACCATTACGGTCCGGGTTCGCTCCGAAAAGGATACCACCAAGGAGGAGACCCACGTCCTCTCCATCAAAGGCGAAGTGCTGCCACGTCCCAAAGGACCTGAAGATTGGTATCCTACCAAAATCGGTAGCTTGCGCTTCGGACCCGCTAATCATGCTTCCTTCGGCACCGTCAGGACCAACGAGAAGAAGTCTCAGCGCGTTACGCTTTACAACGACAGCGATAAGCCCTTAGAGCTAAAGGGCTTCTCTGACGTTCCACCTCACGTCGTAGTGCAGTTTGTGACGCCTAAGGGGCCGGCTGGTGCGACTTACACGCTCAATCCTAAAGATACAGTACAAGTGGAAATCTTTTACGATGCCGGTGCGGCTAATGACTATGGCTTTGTCTATCATGTAATGAAGCTAAAGACGGCTGACGTTACCGAGCCTGACAAGCCCTTTTACATCACGGCCAATATTGAGGAGTACTTCGGTGAGCTCACCGAACAGGCTCTAGCGGAAGCTCCAAGAGCCCAGTTTGACGTGACGGAGTATAATTATGGCAAAATCAAAGCAGGTGACAAGGTAGCCTATGAATTTCGTCTAACTAATGCGGGCAAAAAGCCACTTATTATTCGTAAGACCAAGGCCAGCTGCGGGTGTACAGTTGCCGCGCCCACCAAAACGGAGCTTAAGCCTGGCGAAAGCACAACGATCAAGGTAACGTTTGATTCTACCGGCCGATCTGGTAAAGACTCTAAGAGCGTCACTGTGATCACCAACGATCCCCGTCAACCTACCATCAACCTGGTCATTCACGGAGAAATCGAGCCGGTGACTAAGTAAACGCTGTACGTAACTAAGTAGCGATTTCTCGACCCAGCGGGGTGCTCCTAGTCTAAATATAGTAGGAGTCCCCCGCTGGCTCTTATTGATTGGGCTCTTCTCTATTGTACCCGGTAACCCAGAGTTTACATACTTTGACTTAATTAGAGGTTCTTACAAGGAGCGCCGCTTACCATTCGGTTGGCCCTCAGTGCCATTCAGGAGAACTTTTTGCCCACTTACCTTATCAGACTTAGGTAGCAGGGTTTGTTTTTGGCATACAGGTATTACTTTTACCATGTATGAACTGGCGTTATAAGCTACTGGGCTTCCTATTAGGGCTTGTAGGCTCGCAAGGGGTATACGCTAGCCACCTTATGGGCGGCCAAATTACGTATGAGTGCATAGGCTCTAATCAGTATCGAGTCACGGTCAAGCTGTACCGGGACTGTTGGGGCAGCTTTTTAGAAAATCCGATTATACTTCATTATGGGTCGGTTCAGTGCGGTGTCAATACCATCATTTCACTATATCGCATTTCTAGTGCGGACATTACCCCCGTATGTCCCGGGGGGCAGAGCAGCTGCTCTGGTAGTGGGCCCTACGGTTGGGAGGAGGACATTTATCAGGGGGTGCTGCAATTGCCTGCGGGCTGTTCGGACTGGGTTTTGTGGTATTCCAACTGTTGCCGGAACGGTGCGATTACGACGGGGCCGGCCTATGATGATTTTACAATCTATTCCTATCTGAATAATACCCTAGCACCATGCAATAACTCACCGGTGTTTAATAATCCTCCCACTGCTTTAGCCTGTTTGGGTCAAAGAAATTGCCTTAACCCTGGGATCACCGATCCGGATGGAGATAGTTTGGTGTTCAGCCTCACTTATTGTCGAGGTATGGACGTATCTACGAGTGTAATCTACTCCGGTGGTTATAGTGGTACGAATCCTCTACCGACGAGTGGGGGTACTACGATTGACTCGCGGACGGGTACGGTTTGCTTTACGCCGAGTGCGCTTGCTGTGGGCGTGATCTGCATACGGGTGCAGGAGTACCGCAATAGTGTCAAGATTGGGGAGTATGAGCGGGACATGCAGGTGCGCGTCGTTAGCTGTAGTAACGAACTGCCGACAGCTTCTGGGATTGGCGGTGTCCCTTATGATCCCAATAACCCGCCCACGTATACCGTGGAGGGTTGCGCTACGGGTGCTCCTATTTGCTTCAATGTTAATTTCTCGGATCCTAATGGCGGCCAAAATCTTACCGTAAGTTGGAATAATGCCATTCCCGGTGCTAGCTTTACGGTTACGGGTAATGGCACGCCTAATCCAACCGCGACGTTCTGTTGGACGCCTACGCCGGCAGACATTGGCCAGCATCAGTTTGTGGTGACGGTGATGGATGATGCTTGTCCAATTCGGGGCGTCAATAGCTACGGTTATGTGGTGAACGTCATAGGGGGCGTATCTCATCCCGTTGATGCGGGGCCGGATGCCACTATCTGTCAGGGACAAAGCGTTACGCTTAATGGAACAGTAGGGGGACCCCCTGGCGACATTCAGAGTGTTCAATGGACACCGGCTATCGGTCTTAGTAACCCCAATGTTCTAAATCCTGTAGCGACTCCCACTTCTACGACGACGTATACGTTAGAAGTTGTTTTTGTAGGAGGTTGTCGTCGGCGTGATCAAGTAACCGTCACGGTGCTTCCTTTACCAGCGCCGCCTACGGTCACGCCTACAAGCGCTCAAATCTGCTCGGGGAGTAGTGTTTTGCTAACCGCTTTTGCGCCGGGAGCTGTGAACTATGAGTGGCGCGAGGGTTCAGCGACGGGCCCCATCGTTGGCACGGGTCCCACTTTTACCGCTTCTCCCGCTACCACGACCACCTACTACGTCTTTTCTGTTGGAGCCAATGGCTGTCGGAGCGCTCCCACGCCTGTAACGGTTGCCGTTAATCCGCCCCCACCGCCTGTATCTTGCGTGGTGATTTACGTCACGCCTACGGGATGTAATGATGCCAGCGATCCAAACTGTGGAACGCGTGCCAATCCCGCTAACCTCATTACCGCCATTCAAAAGGCCCAGTGCAATAATAGCTACCTCAAGCTTGCTTGCGGCACCTACAACATTGACAATCCCATTTCCTTTACGAGCAATACCACCGTAGAGGGCGGCTATGATCCGACGGATTGGTCCAAGACAAATGGGTGTCAGTCCGTTATTTACCGCACGGCTGCTAATGTAGAACCTAGCCCGAATCGGTTAGTAGCTATCTCGCTGAATTCCGTGCGCTATTTCAATGCGTATGATTTGGTGGTGCAGACCGCCAATGCGCCAAATCCGCCATTTGGGGGTGATTTCCGTGGGGTCTCGACCTATGCTTTGCACATGACTAAT
>CAZAXD010000024.1:0-30955 GCA_964489015.1 uncultured Sphingobacterium sp.
CATGTACTTAGCGCCTCCCAAAAATCAGTGCGACAAGGAATGAATAGCACATGAGTCCCGCCGCCTTCCCAAAATAGAAATCGGAATAGCATCTCACTGCGATAAGCGCACAGCTTGGGGGCTATCTGCCACAAAAGGAGTCCGCCCAGGACGAAGCTTAAGCTATACCGCCAGAGCCAGCCCGAACGTCCCCGTAGCATTAGGCCAACCACCACACTCAAAACGGCCCCCTCCCGCCGAAGGATTAGCCCCGCTAACCACGCTACAAGCCCCCAACCCCACCCTTTACGCCATTCACCTGCTAACCAGCCCGTACTATACAACATAAGGGGCAGCCCTATGCTATCGCGAATCAGACCCGAACCCCAGAAAAGCCCACTCGGCAGTAAAAACCAAACCCCCGCCATAACCCCCCTTAGCGGTATGAGTCGACGCCACCGCAGATAAGTCCCATACCACAAAAGCCCCGATAGGAGCCCCATCAGGCCATGCATCCCAAAGTAGCTACGCCCCGAAGCCAGATAGAGAGGAACTAATAGGCGGCAGAATAGATAATTTACCGGGTCCCATCGGTCATAATCATAATACTTCAAACGGGGATCAGCCGAGTACACCGCCCAGCCTAGCCTTTCATAGTCGGATGACCATTCCCTCAATAATAGGGCTACGACTTTCCGAGGCTCCTTCCGCCAGTGATCCCAAAAGGCTTCAGTAGTCAGATACACAGAAATAGCGTCACCGTCGCGATAGTGCACATAATAAAGCCAAGCAAAGCTCCAGGCAGCTATCAGTTTTACGACAAGGTAGCCGTAAAGCCATAACGGCACCCGTCGATATTCTAGCTGATAGGCAAGATAACCCGCCCAGCATCCCAGCCCAATAAACCCTATCAGTTCCCGCTCGGGCACTAGCTGCAGCACTGGCCAAAAATACCTATCTTGGTTCAGTATGCTGGTTAAGATTCCGGCCGCTGCGTTGTATGGCATTTATGCGTACCCGGTCACAGTCGAAGTGAATCTATCCAGCGGGCTAGGCTATGCTATCGTGGGGCTACCTGACAATGCCGTCAAAGAGAGCCGGGAACGCGTCGAAACCGCTATTCGGAATAGCGGCTTTACCTTTCCCCGGGGTAAGATTATCATCAACCTAGCACCGGCTGACCTCCGCAAAGAGGGTACGGCCTACGATCTACCGATTGCGCTAGGCATTTTAGCCGCATCGGGTCAGATTGGCCGAGCAACATGGGATGATCTCCTCGCCATGGGTGAACTTTCTCTGGATGGCTCGCTCATGCCCATCAAAGGCGCACTACCTATCACTATCTTGGCTAGAAAAAGCCAGCTAACTCAGCTCTTACTTCCTCCTTCTAATGGAACAGAGGCTGGTATCGTAAAAGATGTTTCCGTTTATACCCCAAAAAATCTAAAGGAGGCCGTCGCCTTTCTGAATGGTCAGCAGCCCCTAAAGCCCGTCTTCGTCGATGCGCGTGCCCTTTTTCAAGAAGCCTCGCAAGCGTACGAGGTGGACATGCGCGAGATCAAAGGGCAGCTGCAGCTCAAGCGAGCCTTAGAAATCGCTGCAGCAGGCGGCCATAACCTTATCATGATAGGGCCACCCGGCGCGGGTAAGACGATGGCAGCCCGTCGCCTGCCCACGATCTTACCGCCTCTCACGCTAGAAGAAGCCTTAGAAACCTCGCGGATCTACTCCGTCGCAGGACTCCTACAAGCAGAAACGGGTCTACTCACCAAACGCCCTTTTCGCGCCCCGCATCATACTATCAGTGATGTCGCCTTGGTAGGAGGCGGTAACTACCCCGTGCCTGGCGAGATCAGCCTAGCCCATCATGGCGTGCTATTCTTAGATGAACTGCCGGAGTTTAAGCATACAGTCCTAGAAGTGCTGCGTCAACCCTTAGAAGAAGGCCGTATCATCATCGCCCGGGCCCGATTTCGCATTGAGTATCCTGCGAACTTTATACTTATCGCTGCGATGAATCCTTGTCCATGCGGCTATTACACCCATCCAACCCGAGCTTGCACCTGTGCCCCCGGTGCTGTCCAGCGTTATACAGCCCGTATCTCGGGACCGCTCCTGGACCGAATCGACCTACATCTGATGGTCACCCCCGTAGAGACCGCTACACTTAGTCAAGAAAATACCACTGAAGATAGCACTATCATCCGAGCCCGGGTGCGGCAAGCCCGAGAAATCCAAGCCCATCGCTTCGGCCACATCCCCCACCTGCATACGAATAGCCAAATGCCGCCTAAACTGGTAGAAGAGTTTTGTCGGCTAGACGACCCGACCCGGCGTTTACTAGAAAACGCCATGAATCGCCTGCAGCTCTCGGCTCGGGCCTATGACCGCATCCTCAAGGTCGCTCGAACCATCGCAGACCTCGAAGGGACCGAAACCATCAAAGCACACCACGTAGCGGAGGCGATCACCTACCGCACCCTTGACCGCCAAAACTGGGGCCTCTAATGGCCCCACCGCTGCTGAGACACCTCCAGCCCTAGGTGATCTAAGACACGATACACCACCGTATCGGCTAGCGCCTCTATGCTAGTGGGATGATGATAAAAAGAGGGCATGGCCGGCAAAATCCGAACGCCTACTTTTGCTAGCTTCAAGAGATTTTCGAGGTGCAGTACATGCAGGGGCGTCTCCCTAGGCACTAGCAAAAGGTCGCCGCCTTCCTTCAGCACCACATCAGCTGCCCGCGTGATAAGGTCATCCGAGAGACCAGCAGCCAGGCGTCCCACGGTCCCCATGGAACAGGGGATGATAACCATCTTCTTGTACCCACTCGAGCCGGAGGCAAACGGTGCAAAGTAGTCTTTGATCCCATACCGAGGAAAGCGTTCGGGCAAGGGCCGCTTAAGCTCCCACTCCCACACCGTAGCAGCGTTTTCTGACAAAACGAGGGCTACTTCTAGATCGTACGCAGGCTGCAGCAGGTCGAGGTAGTGTAGAAGCCGTTCGGCGTAGATACTGCCACTGGCTCCGGTGATGGCTACGACTAGCTTCATATAGCGATCCCGATTCCTACCTCCCAGCGGGATCTGTAGGGGTAGGAACGGCTAGGAGCCGTACCATAGGTCCCGCGCTGAAAGTAGCGTGTCAGCCGGTAGTACGCTTCCAGGTAGAGCCACTGGTAGCCCAGTCTGACATAGGCTCCCCCTTGCTGAGGCAGCAGATGGGGATTGCCTTCTAGGCGTATCTTAGCCAAGCGCCCTTCTTGTATAGCGATGATCTTAGTACTGCGCCCCACCCAGTAAGCCGCCCATACGCCTACGTCTATCCAAGCGCGAGGGAAAAGGTCATCGGCGGTCTTTTTGTGCCACCGAATGCCTAAGCTAAGCATAGGCCCCCCTGCCCGGTATTTGAGCCATCGATACGTCTCACCGGCGCGCTCTACTTCGGGAGCCACACTGGCGCTAGCGGCCCGCAAGGTGACCTTGTCAAAATACCATAAAAACCCCGTTGTCCCGTGCATAGCCTGATCTTTATGCTCAAAGAAGCGCCAGCGCCAAATACCGCCTACCCGTACCCCGCCCGACAAAAAAGGCTCCAGCGGAAACGTGTCCGTCAGGACTCGCATGACAGGAAAAGTCCGTTCTAACACAAGGTCAAACGCTAAGTCTTTCTCAAATAAACGGCGAAGCGAATCAGCTGGTACCTGTGCCCATAATAGGCCGACCAGTAGGCCGTATCTCATTCAGCACCCACCGAAGAAGCTAAGCGAATCTCTATCGTGGTCTTATCGTCCGAAAGATCCGCTACGAAGGTTGCAGGTCCATTAACTTGCGACTCTATCACCACGTCCGCTATCCGCTCTTCAATGTAGCGCTGAATGATCCGCTGGAGCGGACGCGCCCCAAACTGTTCATCGAAGCCGCGATCAATGAGAAACTGCTTAGCCGCTTCGGTCACCTCTAACGTCCACTGCCGCTCGGCTAGTCGCTTTTGAACGTCGGCGAGCTGCAGTTCGAGAATTTGGGAGGCCTGCGCTTTTGTGAGGGGGTTGAAGACGATAATATCGTCAATTCGGTTCAGGAATTCAGGCCGAAAGACCCGCCGGAGCGCTCGATCCAGCACTTCGCGCATGGCCTCGGCTTGCTTTTCTTGGCGGGCTTTGGTGACGAACCCCACGCCTGTACCAAACTCTTTAAGCTCTTTTGCTCCCACGTTAGAGGTCATGATGATGATCGTATTCCGAAAGTCGACTCGGCGCCCGAGACGATCCGTGAGGTGCCCATCATCTAAGACCTGCAGGAGGATATTGAATACATCGGGATGCGCTTTTTCAATCTCGTCAAAGAGGATGACGCTATAGGGCTTACGACGCACGGCTTCGGTTAGCTGTCCCCCCTCTTCGTACCCCACATAACCAGGAGGGGCACCGATAAGGCGAGAGACGGCAAACTTCTCCATGTACTCCGACATGTCGACACGGATCAGGGCCTCCTGCCCTTCGAAAAGGTACTCCGCAATGACCCGAGCGAGTTCGGTTTTACCGACGCCGGTCTGCCCTAAAAAGATAAAAGAGGCTATCGGCTTTCGGGGATTTTTGAGGCCTGTGCGCGCCCGGCGAATCGCCCGAACTACGCGATCGATGGCTTCGTCCTGACCGATGATTCGACTACGTAAATAATCCCCCATCTGCGCCAGGCGCTTGATATCTCCCTCTCCTACTTTCTGGACGGGGATCCCGGTCATGAAAGCCACAACCTCCGCGATATCATTTTCGTCGACCTTGAAGCGCTTGGTCTTTAGCTCTTCTTCCCAGCGTAGCTTGGCTGCTTCGAGCTGATCTTGCAAGCGCTTTTCCTGATCGCGTAAATGCGCCGCCTCCTCAAACTGCTGGGAGCGTACAACCTGATTTTTCTTTTCGCGAACCTCTTCTATCCGCCGCCCTAGCTCCACAATCTCAGGAGGAAAGTGGATATTGGCCATGTAAATGCGGGCCCCGGCTTCATCCAACACATCTAGCGCCTTATCCGGAAATTGTCGGTCTGATATGTAGCGCCCGCTGAGTCGTACACAAGCTTCTAAGGCCGCTTCGGTGTAGTAAACATGATGATGCTCCTCGTAGCGGTCCTTGAGCTGCTTGAGAATCTGTAAGGTCTCCTCCTCCGTAGGCGGATCCACCATAATCTTTTGGAAGCGACGCTCTAAGGCCCCATCCTTTTCAATATACTTTCGATACTCGTCCAGGGTCGTAGCGCCTATGACCTGAATCTCACCCCGTGCTAATGCGGGCTTGAAGATATTAGAAGCATCCAAGGAGCCCGAAGCGCCCCCAGCTCCGACGATCGTGTGCAGCTCATCGATGAAGAGGATCACCTCAGGCGATTTCTCCAGCTCGGCGAGAACGCTTTTCATGCGCTCTTCAAATTGGCCTCGATACTTAGTGCCAGCTACCAGCGCAGTCAGGTCCAAAGCGACAATTCGCTTTCCTAAGAGAACTCGACTCACCTTACCCTGAATAATCCGGAGGGCAAGCCCTTCTACGATAGCGGTTTTTCCTACACCAGGCTCGCCGATCAAAACCGGGTTATTCTTTTTGCGACGGCTCAGGACCTGGGCCACGCGCTCAATTTCTCGATCGCGACCAATCACCGGATCTAGTTTCCCTTCTGCGGCGAGCTGCGTGAGGTCCCGGCCGAAATTATCCAGAATGGGCGTTCGGGAACGCTGCTGCGCCGTTCGGTAGCCAGAGCGCCCGCGAGACGAGGAGGACTCCGGCGGCTCAAAAGGCTCCGAAGAGGCCATTCCCACCATGGGTTCCCCTCGTAGCTCTTCTCGCACCACCTCATAATTTAGGCCATATTTATCCAGCTCCTGGACAATAGGCGATGTGTCATCCCGTAAGATCGCTAAAAAGACGTGCTCAGGCTGCACTTCGGACGATTCCAGGCGAGCTGCTTCTACCCCCGCTCGTCGAAAAACTTGGTCGACCTGCCGAGAGGTCGAAAGCCTTTCCCCGACAGGGCGCGAGATAGTAGAGCGCACCCGCGCCTCGAGCTCCCGCATAAAATTCTGAATCGGCACACCATGCTCACGCATGAGTCGCGGTACAGGGTCATCTTCATGACGTAAGAGAGCCAGCATCACATGCTCGATGCCGACGTAATCATTCCCAAGCCGAATAGCCTCCTCCCGGCTATACCCCAGGAGCTCGCGGGTCCGCTGCGAGAAATTTGCTTCCATAGCCTTATTGGGTAAGTAACAATATTCCTGCCAGAGCCGCTAAGTTAAGCACGCCTAAGGGAAGGAGCACCTTCCAGCCGATTCGCATGAGATGATCATATCGAAACCGAGGCAGCGTCCAGCGCACCCAGATGAATACAAACACAAGCAGCATCATCTTGACAAAGAGCCAAGCAGCCCCCCAGAGGTCTTGAGCCCACAGTGGCCAGTGGCCTATCCCCAGATAACGCTCAAAGGGCCCCAAATACCCGCCCAGAAATAAGGTAGCAATCACTGCAGAAGACAGGAGTACGTTGAGATACTCCGCCACGTAAAACGCACCGAAGCGAATAGCCGAGTATTCCGTATGGTAACCTCCGACTAGCTCTTGCTCCGCCTCGACCAGATCAAAGGGGGCCCGATTAGTCTCTGCAAAAGCCGCTATGAAGTAGATTAGAAAGCCTACAGGATTTAGAAACACAAACCAGACGGAGCGCTGAGCTTCGACAATCGTAGCAGGCTTGAGAAAATCAGGACTTCTCGTCAGAAAAGCTGTCAAAAGAATGACGCTGAGCAGAGCCGTGCCCATTGCCAACTCATAGGAGACCATCTGCGCGCCGCTGCGCAGCCCACCCAGTAGGGAGTACTTGCTCGCCGAGGCCCACCCCGCCAAAGTGATACCATATACGCCCATGGAGAGAAGGCCCAAGAGGTATAGAACGCCGATATTGGCGGAAAAGAATTGTAAATTCCTAGAAATGGAGATGATGGCGATGCCTCCTATCGCTAACGTAACCATTAAGATGGGCGCGAGATACTGGAGGAGTCGGTAAGAGGGGGCAGGTTGAAAGGCTTCTTTAACAACGAGCTTAATGACGTCAGCTAGTGGCTGGAAAAGCCCCCAAGGTCCCGCCCGATTAGGACCTACCCGATCCTGGATAAAGGCGGAGACTTTACGCTCGAGCAGAGTCGTGTAGGCGGTGGCTGTAAGAAACACACCAAGCCATAGCACGAGCGCAAGCCAAAAAAGGAGTACCATGCTGCAAAGGTAAAAAAGAAGCGGCCCTCTGCAGAAGGCCGCTTCTAAAGCATGGTGGAACGTCTACCCTTAAAAAGTCCATAGGTTGTGCTCGAACTCGATCATTTGTTGCCGACGGAACTCAGACTGGTTCAGCGTCCTGGCTTCATCGCCAGAGACCACCGTCACATAAGAGGAGAAGCGGCGGAGTTCGAAAATTTCCCGCAAGGATCGGTCCTCGGCGTCATTGTAACGATTTCGCCACTGCGTTTCATCGAGCGCATCCATCACATCCTTGTACCTAAAACACACCGCATCCTCATCAGCTAAGGCGCCCTTGGGATCCACAAGAACTAGACAGATGTACTGTACATCGTAGTACATGTCTGAGCGGTTCTTGTCAAAGATTCGGTCTTCAATAACACGAGCAAGCGTGCGGTAATACTTTAGATAAGGGAAAGCTTGGGTAGCACTGGGCGTAGTCGCCGCATCGGAGGTTGGAGCGGCCCCCGGATCGCCTCCTAAATCACCGCCCAACTCATCACCGCCCAACTCATCACCGCCAAACTCATCACCGCCAAATTCATCGCCACCTCCCATTCCCGCATCTTCTCCTTCAAGGTCACCACCAGCTTGTCCACCACTTTCAATACGCCTAGAGTATGCATCAAAATCCTCAAAGGTAACCTGGCGACTAAGATTTTTGGGACTATACCCAACGAATTTCCCATCCTTGAAGCCTTTTAGCAAAGCTACAATAATCCCTTCACGGTTAATATGGGGGGACTTATCAGTAATGGGGTCTGTGCTGTAATTAGTGTACAACCGATAGCCTTCTTGTCCGCTCTCAATAGGGACATTAATCTTTTCCCTAAAATCGAGGGTAATAACGACCTTTTTTCGCCAGAAATGGTCGTCTGTTCTGGGAGGAAACTGCGCATACGCAGCACTGATCACGAATCCACTAAATAAAATGGCGAGATTACGAGCACTCATATCATTTACCAATAGTTACAGGAAACACTAATTCGCTGATAGAGAAGGCCTCTTTTACCTGCTTATTCTGGAAATTAACCCGAAAAACATCACTAAACTGGATGTACAAGACGTTACCGGGCTGAAGACCACGCGCATAGTCTGTGAGGTCTACACAAACCAAGGGTTTAGTCGCCACTTTAGAGGTGGGCACTGATCCTATTACCTGCGCGCCTGCGAGCCCTTTGACGACTTTGATCTCCGTCTTTTGTATGACATACCGAGCGTCTTCGGGGAGAGACTGCGCAAAGTCCCGATCAGGCTCTACCTGCACACATACGGTAGCAGTACGAGGAACGGGACTGGTACCATTGTAAGGCTCCTTATTGACATAGACGCGCAGAGCAGGACGAGGAGGTGGAATGACTTTGTAGTCTAAACTACCCAGATCCACAAGCTGTCCACCCAGACGGGTCTTGACATTGAGGCGGCAAGTCTTTGCGTTGACGGCCGGTACCACGCGAAACTTCTTTTTGCTCTGCTTTGATCGCAAAACTTGAGCCTTATCAGAGGTGATAGCAGGATCGTAAAGCTCACCCAAGGCTGGCACGTCTATATTGAGGTCATTCCCACACCCAGCATAAAGGATTTGTACGGCTGCCGAAGTAACGACGATTTCCGGCTTTACAACCTCGAAACTCTTGCTAAGCTTGAGCTCCTGGAATGAACCGTCAGCCTTAGGCACACGAGCAGTAATAGTGTACTGCTGCTTGCCTTTCCTTTGTCGACTGGGGATAACCGCCGCACTAGCCGGAATGCTAAACGTAGCCGTATAACCACCGCCTTCGAGCTTCATAGAGCCGGACCCAGAGAAAATAGGCTTAGCCTCTGAGCTTGTCGCTGCGACAAAAGCACGCGTCTCAAACTTCATCCCCGCTACTACAATCTCACTCCGAGGCGCATCAAAAAGGACAAGCGAGTCAATCTTGAAAGTAACTTCACCCAGTTTAGACTTAAGAAGATTGAGTAGCTCCGTTTCAATGACCCGCACATCGTTGATGTACTTGTAAATCACAGCTAGATTGGCCACAGCCGGTGTCATATGAAAGGTAAAGTACTCCCAGGTCTTATCTTGGGCTTCTTTCTCTTTCACATAGGGATTATCCTTGGGATCTACGGCCAGCTTCTCAAAGCCTTTTCCACCATTTGGAAGAATACCATTATTGTAAAAAGCATAGAAGCGGGTGGCCCAGTCCACGAAAGAATCGAGAAGACGGTGCATTTCCAGAGCCTTGCCTTCGCCGCGACCATTATTAGCCGCATCATCATCTCCCATCCAAAAGCGGTAGTTATTTTCCCGCTCATCAAGGCGCTTGAGTCGACCAGTCTCGGGATCTTTACCAGCCACACGCTCCTCAAATAGCGCACCTGCGTACCCCTTAAGTAGCCCCACTACAGAGTCGACTTTAGCCCGGACGCGATCGACTTCCAGAATGAGTGGCTCATTTTTTCGATTACCTTGCTCGATTTCCTTCTGAATAGCTGCCTTTATGGCCTCCACAAGAACATAGTTGTTTTCTTGAAACTTGTTAGCCGTATTTTGCAGGGAGTCTGCTAAGTTTTGAAAGGCCTGAAGCACCTCGGCGCTCACATTGAGGGCGAGGAGAGCCGTGAGCACTAGGTACATCAGGTTAATCATCTTCTGACGGGGCGTCAGCTTACCACTAGCCATAGCCCATTAGCGTTGAAGTGCCGTAGATATACCTGAGAGCATGCCACCGTAGACAGCATTGAGACCCCGAAGGTTGGCATTGAGGGATACAAGCTCCTGACGGAGGCTCTCAGCGTCTTGCGAGGTGGCTTCGATGCTGGAAAGCACACGACCAAGCCCGCCGTAGAATCGGCCGATGGAGGCGATGTGCTTCTGAATCTCTTGCAACTCAGACTCGTATACGTTATTAAGCTGTGAGATCGTGTGAGAGAGCTGTTTGAGCTGAGCTTGGTAAGATTGAATATCGCCGAAGGAGGCCGCTATTTTACCCATTGCGTCGGCAGTGACAGCATAGCTATTAGTGAGCCGCTCTACCTGAGCAGAGGCTTGCTGAACCTTGTCCGCAAAGTCTCTAGTCACGAGTGCAGCATCTGTAATGCCAGTTAAGTTATCGACATTGACACGAAGACCTTCTATGGCGTTGGCCAGACCCTCGAGCAAATCTGGGGTGAGACTAGTTTCTTGTAAAGAGCGAATGCCCTGACCGATACCAGGCAGCATACCTCCTCCACCCATCATACCACCAGCCAGCAGGTCAGGTGCTTCTTCCTCAGACTCTTCAGCCAACTGCGGAAATACTTTGGCCCAGTCCCAGTGCTTTTCATCCTCAGGCAGGGGTTCCAAGCCGGATACAAAGAACACAGCCGCTTCCGTCCCAAGTCCGACAATAAGCATCTCGTTCGCACCAGGCAAGTGCAAGATCTTGAAAAGCGCACCGATAATAACCACGCTTGCCCCCCAGGCATAGAGATACTTCATTGCAACACGGTAACCCCTCGAGCGAAGCAACGCATCGAAACCGCCTTGTTGTTTCTTGCTAGCCATATCTACAAAATTTTTGGATAACGTTTTTACATAGCGCCAGAACGACCAATCACAGAAAGAACACAACGGAAACCAATATGAGACCTGGTCGTATCGGCATATTCATAGTCCCTTGTACCTACCGTTACAAAGTAAGCAACATCATTCCAGCCGCCACCCCGAACAACGCGACGCCGATTTTGCTTACGAGGGTCACGATAAACGGGATTCAAGTCGTGCGCATAGGCAATAGGCCCCGTTTCTTCGAAGTCATCTTCACACCACTCCGCCACATTGCCCACCATGTGATAAAGTCCATAGTCATTCGGAAAGTAAGACCTAACCGGCGCAGTGTATTCAAAACCATCCGCAATGTAGTCACCTCGACCAGGCTTGAAATTCACGAGCGGGCAACCCTTAGAATTTCTAGTATAAGGACCAAGCCATGGATAAATCTTATGCTCATACCCACCCCGCGCTGCATACTCCCATTCCGCTTCCGTGGGCAGACGAAAACGAGGCACCGGCGGAAGCTCGCGCTCGGTACGATAAGCATTATAAAATAAAGTGCGCCAGTTGCAGAAAGCCTGAGCAGCATACCAATTCATCCCCACCACAGGATATTCATCAAAAGCAGGATGCCAGTAATAATTTTCAACCAGAGGCTCGTTATAAACGAAATTCCCAAAGTCCCGATTCCAAACCTGAGTATCTGGATAGACTAGGCGCAGGTACTCTTCTTGATTATTAATCTTCTTGCCATAGTAACGCTCCATGAAACTAAAGACACTATCCATGAAGGCCTTCTCGCTTCCCGCCGCAACCTCGTCTACAAACTGCCGATATTCATTGTTGGATATTTCCGTGTCGTCAATATGAAAAGAGCTAAGTGTAATCTGCCGGATGCGAGCATTTTGCGAATAATTTACATCTTGCTCGTTGCTCCCCATGTGGAAAGTACCGGCTGGGATAGTCACCATGCCATAAGGCAGGGGATTATCCCACTTAGGACGATTTTTTACGCCAGTGAGCTCGCCTCGCGCACCAGTCTCGCCTCCACCACAAGCACTAAGGATTAAGCTCATTCCAATACCCGCAGCTAGCAGCAGCTTACCTCTCATACGCATAAGGTTTGTTGCAGGCAAATATACGAGGTTTTTCATAATTGCAAGTAGCTATTTTTAACGAAAGTCTTTTCGATCACGAACCCCATAATCCGGCGGAATCAGCCTCAAGGCAGGCGCAAACGTATAGACAAGTACGATCTCATGCGAGCCCGTCGTCACAGCACCCAAGCGCGACAAGGTATAGTCATAAGAGTAGCCCACGTACAGCGCTTCCGTAGCCTGAAGGCCCAGTACTGCACACACCGCATCCCCTAATCGATAAGAAGCCCCGAGCACAACCGGCTGCACCCGTAGTAAGAGATTTAAGTCAAGCATATATTGACTTTGGGCTAGCTTAAAAAACACGGAAGGCTGCAAGCTAATAGTTTCAGACAAGCGGGCCGTATAACCAGCTGTAGCATAAAAGTGCCTGTAGACACGCGAGCGGCCTGTCGAGGTAAATTCTTTTAGCCTAGGCTCTGTCAGATGAAGCGCAGAGAAGCCCGCGTAAAACTTATCCTCTGGAAGCGAGAAGTAAACACCCGCATTGACATCCGGCAATAGAATAGAAGTCGCTCGATTGAATAACGTAGGATCAGGAATTTGCTCAGGCCGCAGGGAGGCGCCATCCAGGGATTTATTGATCACCCCACCACTTACCCCAAGCTGCAGAGCTGTCCCATTCGTCCCGAAAGGAATTCGAAACGCATAAGCCGCCTTAATATCAGCCGTTCGGAAGGGGCCTATCTGATCCCCAGATAACGCAAGACCTACCCCACCCCGTAAAAACGAAACAGGGGTATTGACATTTAATCCAAAAGTCGTAGGATGCCCATCAATGCCCACCCATTGTACACGGCCTAAACCTACAATCTGCCATGCGCCAGCATAGCCTGCAGCGGCGGGATTGAGACCAAAGCGGTTATACATGTACTGGGTGAACTGAGGATCCTGCTGCGCTAGAAGGACACCCCCATAAGCTAAAAGTAGCCAGCA
Source organism: uncultured Sphingobacterium sp. (assembly GCA_964489015.1). GTDB lineage: Bacteria > Bacteroidota > Bacteroidia > SpSt-205 > SpSt-205 > JAPYWM01. The sequence goes on from CAZAXD010000024.1 coordinate 12,869, forward strand.
ACGCCGCACGAGGGCAAACTTAAGGCTTTTTTGACAAAAGCAAGGGGGGGATCACTGCTGGCGCAAAAACTGACTTAGTAGTGCTAGAAGCGACGGAACGCCGGGCTTGGGCGCATAGTCCGCAATGCGCAGGCCATAACTCTCTGCTACCCGATGCGTATCCTCCCCGTATACTAACACGGTCGTAGCACCTTGCTGATAGTGCGGGTGTGCTTGAAACCAACCAATCACGCTCGTTGGCGAAGGAAAGCATAGCACAGAAAAGCGCCGCCGCCGAAGCTCTGGCGGCAAAGGCAAATAGTGCACATGGTAAACCTTCACGGTTTGCACAGCTAGCCGAGCTCGTTCTGCTTCTTCAAAAAACTGCAGAGGCGCCGCGCCCCCGCCTACATATAGATACTTTAGGCTAGCATACTTTTTCATGTAGGGAATCAGACCCGATAAACTATTTGCCTGGGCATAGATACGCCGACGCAAAGCTCCATTGACATACTGATAAACCTGCTGTCCCACCGCTTCGCCTGTACACAGGAAGCGACTCTCAGCGGGAACCTCCAGACGCATCTCACGCATGAGCCGAAAAAAATGCTCAACCGCCTGGCGACTCGAAAAAATGTAAGCATTAAAATCTAACGGACTAATGCCCTGTTCTCGGAATTCGGCCAAGGCATAGCCCTGGGTCTCTATGAGATTGCTAAAGGCGAGCTCCACCTTCCATGACCGGGCTAGTTCGTAATAAGGCGAATCCGCAGCCGGTGGCGCCATGGCAATAAAAATACTTCGAATTCGCTTCATGCCCCAATCAGAAGGTAGAGTGATAAATAACCTGTGCAAAGGTATAGAAACTGCGGGAATCGGAGGGCTAAGAGCCCAGCCCGACCACCCCACGCAAGCCATCCCCACCATGGCTGCGGCCAGCTGACGGCAAGCAGAAAGGTAATCCACAAAATAGACACCCAACTCTGCCAGAGTTTGTTGAGCGATAAACGCTGTTGTATTGAGTATATGACTTCTATACCGGTCCCGAGTAAAAAGAAAACCACATGATCAGGCCAAAGCATCAGCAAAGTAGAAACCACCATCAGACTAGACAAGGCCGTCTCAAAGGGGAGAGGTACTTGCTTCGTCCACGGCCCACGCCACTGTGCTTCCCGAAAGGAGGCGCCATAAGCCGCTAATAGGCCCCACAACCCCAAGCCTGCTGCCCAGACCCACAAGGGGATACGCCTCGGCTGGAGAGAATGTCTCATAGGCGTGGGCTCCGAGTGTGGTATGCGACGGACTATCCATAACCGGCTTGTATCGATAGGCCAGGCTACCGGGCCCTTGAGTGCATACACATAGATGCCCCCCATCAACCCACCAGCTCCTTCCCACTTTATTCGGACTTTCAGGTCGCCTGGGACTCTTATTGGAACAGCCAGGTGGTGCGTATCACCCCGATAGATGAGAGCCTCGCTGAGGTAGAGCGTAAACGCCCCATGCAGGTCATACAGGTAGAGCCACCCTGGCTCAGACAAATGAATAAGCCGCTCAACCTGCCAAGGCTGCTCGCTATAACTAGGCACGATTCCTCCGGTCCAAAGGCCGCTTAGCTCCTGCACGACGTGATACGTCGAGGCCTCAGGTACCGGTAGCGGGGGTGCCACGGGCAGTGGCCATAAGGTACGCCCCCAAATCATGTACATTTGCCCAAGCAGTACGTAACTTATGTATCGCATCGGGATGGGCTATGACGTGCACAAAGTTAGTCACGGGCGACGCCTGTACCTCGGCGGAGTACTGATACCGTGGGAATATGGTCTCGAAGGTCACTCCGATGCTGATGTGCTTTTACATGCGATCACCGATGCGCTTTTGGGTGCGCTAAGCTTAGGCGACATCGGGCAGCACTTCCCGCCGAGTGAGGCGCGCTGGAAGGACCGGGCTTCTAGCTATTTTGTACAGGCAGCGCTACGCTTAGTCCACGAGGCCGGCTGGCAGGTCGTGAATGTTGATAGCACCATCATCGCCCAGGCGCCGAAGCTCTCACCCCATTACGAGGCGATTCGCGCTAAGATTGCGGAGCTTCTGCAGGTACCTCCTCAAGTCGTAAGCATCAAAGCCACCACGCCCGAAGGCCTCGACAGCTTGGGACGCGGAGAGGGTATAGCCGCTTATGCGGTGGTGCTACTAGAACGGCGGCCGAGCTTCCAGTGAGCTTCCACGGCTTCCTCAAAGCGCTGTAAAAAGCTGCCTTTGCCCCACTCGGCTTTTTCGTCTTCTTGCCAAACGGCTGGGAAAAAAATGATATGCTGACGCGCAGGCGGGAGATACGACAACCAGTTAGTCCCACCTGTAGAGGGCAAAGTGCTTTGCTCCCGCCGAAGGTAGTGGGCCGCTGTCTTGAAATGCACAAACCGCCAGTGTATGTTGATCTCTACGTCTACCTCACGCAAAGTCTGAATAAGCTCCTCGCTGGCATAACCCTTTGTTAGGTGGTCCTGTAGTCGGGCATTTAGGTTTTTACCTTGCCAGGCTATGGCCATCTGCAGAAGGTTCGTATCATATTTTTCTTCAAAGAGCCGGAGAGTTAGGGTTTTTTCGCCGGTACGAGCATCAAGGTTACCGTACTTCCAGTAAATATGCGGATACAGGTCTTCGATTTTATCTGACTGGATAGGCGGCGCCTGATGCGAAATAAGCTGGCGAATCCCCGTGGACATCAGCTCTATCTCACGAAACTGGACGGATTGGAACCCGCTGGCCGGGAGAAGGGCTGTGCGAAAACGCAAAAAGTTTTCAGAAGCCATCCCATGCATCATAATCTCAAAGCTGGTACTGAGGTGCCGAAAGTAGCTATGGATCCGTCTCAGCCTTCGAATAATCGGCGCTTCTTCCTGCCAGCTTTCGCGGGCAATGAGATCAAGTTCTATTTTGACAAGCTTGAAGTAAAGCTCTGTAATCTGGTGATAAATGATAAAGATATGCTCGTCTGGGAAATCGGTACGTGGTTTTTGAAGCGTTAGAAGCGTATCAAGGTGGATATAATCCCAATAGGTTAGGGACCGGCTATAGAGCAGGCCTTCTAGATAGGCTTCCAGGTCCTGGCCTAGGAGGCTGTATTTGCGGCGGAGGGCGTCTAGTTTCTCCTGCATGCACCTAAAAATAACGCAAAAAGCGCAAGGTCCATCCAGATCTAGCGCTCAGACCGAGCGCCATACCAATGATAGGTTATCCAGCTTGCGACTGCGCGCAAGGTTTCAAGCTCTTCTGGAGACAAGGCGACTTGGTCCAAAGCGGCTACATCGAAAGCTTCGTCCACAAAATGGGTATGCATTTGGCCAGCCCGAAAGGTCGGATGGCTGAGCACAAACTGCAAAAACTCCAGATTATTGGCCACGCCGGCGATAGGAAATTGTGTCAGGGCTTGATGCAGGCGGTCGATAGCCTCGAGACGAGTAGGCGCCCACGCAATTACCTTAGCTAGGAGCGGGTCGTAGTAAATCGGCACAATGCCGCCTTCTTCATACCCATTGTCTACTCGTACATGAGGCAGACTTGGCGGGCGGTACTTGTACAAGAGGCCCGTGCTAGGCAGGAAATTTTGGCTGGGGTCTTCGGCATAAACGCGGGCTTCGATGGCATGGCCGCTCATGAAGAGGTCTCCTTGCTGGACAGGTAACGGCTCACCCATGGCGATACGGAGCTGCCATTCTACGAGGTCATGCCCTGTAATTAGCTCTGTCACCGGGTGCTCAACCTGTAAGCGGGTATTGACCTCCAGAAAGTAAAAGTTTTGCTCCCCATCGAGGATAAATTCAATGGTACCGGCCTGGGTGTAGGCGGCGGCTTGAATGAGCCGCAGGGCGGCCTCGCCCATGGCCGTGCGCGTATGCGGGTCCAGATGGGGCGCTGGCGCTTCCTCGAGGACCTTCTGGTGACGACGCTGAATAGAACAGTCCCGCTCAAAAAGATAAACGGCTTGGCCGTGCTGGTCAGCCATGACCTGGATTTCCACGTGGCGAGGCCGTTCAATGTAACGCTCTAGAAAGACCCCATCATCGCCGAAAGCGGTCTGGGCCTCGCTCCGGGCCCGGGCTAGCGCCTCTAAGAAAGCCGCTTCGGCGGTAACTTTTCGCATGCCTTTACCGCCGCCGCCCGCAGCGGCTTTGATCAGCAGCGGAAAGCCAATTTGTCGAGCAAGGTCGAGCGCTTCGGTATCTTGGACACGAGCCGCTGTACCAGGCACAAGGGGAACCGCTGCGGCTTTCGCCAATCGCTTCGCCTCGACTTTATCGCCTAAGCGCTGCATCGCTTGCCACGAAGGGCCGATAAAAAGGAGGCCAGCCTCCTCTACAGCGCGAGCAAAGGCGGGATTCTCTGACAAAAAGCCGTAGCCAGGGTGGATGGCATCAGCCCGGGCTTGCCGCGCTACGGCCAGGATTTTGGCTATATTGAGATAGGACTCCGCCGGGGTATTCCCACCTAAAAAGTACCGCTCGTGCGCCATTTCTACATGCGGCGCATACCGATCTACCTCGCTGTATACTGCGATGGTTTGGATACCCATACGATGGGCTGTACGCTGGATACGTACAGCGATCTCGCCGCGATTGGCTATCAATAAACGCCGGATAGGTCGACTCATTTGCGCCGAAAGAGAGGATGCACTTGGCGCGGATCGCGCCCTTGCGTTTGGATCTTTTGAAAGCTTTTGAGGAGTTTTTTCATCTGCTCAAACTCGCGCAGAAGTTGATTGACCTGCTGAATGCTAGTACCGCTCCCCATCGCAATGCGACGCCGTCGAGAACCGTTTATAATCAGAGGATTGCGACGCTCCTCGGGCGTCATCGATAAAATGATCGCTTCGATATGCTTGAAGGTCTTTTCGTCAATGTCTACATCTTTCATTTGACTAAAGCCGGGGATCATGCCTAAGAGATCCTTAATATTACCCATCTTCCGAAGGGTTCGCAGCTGATCTAGCATGTCTTCTAGATCAAACTTATTTTTGGCAAGTTTTTTCTGAAGCTTTTCGGCTTTCTCAGCGTCAAACTGGGCCTGGGCTTTTTCAACAAAGGAGACAATATCCCCCATGCCGAGGATGCGGCTAGCGATCCGATCCGGATAAAAAGGGGCGAGGTCCTCCGGCTTTTCACCAGTACTAATGAATTTGATTGGTAGGCCGGTAGTAGCTCGTAAGGAAAGCGCCGCACCGCCTCGGGCGTCCCCATCGAGCTTAGATAAGATGACACCGCTGACAGGCACGGCTTCCCGGAAGGCCGTGGCTGTGGTTACGGCATCTTGTCCCGTCATGGCATCCAAAACGAGAAGCACTTCGGTGGGGCCCACGATTTGAGCAAGATTTTGGAGCTCAGCCATGAGGTCGGCATCCGGCGTTTGGCGGCCTGCTGTGTCTATAATAATGACTTCGCGGGCGGCCTGTTTGGCAGCCTGAATACCTCGCGTGACAAGGCCGAGGACGTCTTGGGTAGTTTCTGTATAGAGAGGTACGTCGATTCGCTGCGCCAGAACAGCTAGCTGCTCCGCCGCCGCAGGCCGATACACGTCCGCTGCAATCAAATAAGGAGCTCGTCCCTTCTCCCGCAGATGTAGCGCTAGCTTGGCGCTAAACGTCGTCTTACCGGCCCCATTTAAGCCCACTACCATATAGATCGAGGGGGGAATGGGCGCTAGGCGCAGAGGCTCTTGTTTCTCGCCTAGTAACCGAACAAGCTCGTCATACAGTATCTTAACGAAGAGTTGACTAGGGGTAACGGACTTGATGACTTCCTGTCCGAGAGCCGCTTCTTTGACGCGGTCGGTAAATTCTTTGGCGACCTTGTAGCTCACGTCCGCTTCCAGGAGGGCCCGGCGTACCTCTTTGACGGCGTCGGCAATATTGGCCTCGGTTAGGCGCGCCCGTCCTGCTAGGCTGCGAAACGTCTCCGTCAGCCGCTCTGCTATCGCTTCAAACATCCTTTGCAAAGATAGGGATTGGGTAAGTTTGCTGGGTGCCGCGCCTCTCTATTATTACGGTGACCTACAAGGCAGAGCCCTTTTTGCCCTTGACCCTGGCGAGTGTAGCCGCTCAGACCTGGCGGGATTGGGAGCATCTCTTTATCGATGGCGCTTCGCCCGATGGCACCTTGGCTTTGATTCAGCAGTACGCGGAGCAGGTGCCACACGTACGCTACCTGAGCGAACCAGACCGTGGGCTCTATGACGCTATGAATAAGGGCCTGGCTTTAGCCCGCGGCGAGTTTGTATGCTTTCTCAATGCGGGAGATAGCTTCTGGGCGGCCGACACACTAGAAAAACTTTTTACCAAGGCCCCCCCAGAGGTGGATGTCCTGTATGGGGATCACGTCTACGTCGATGCGCAAGGCCAGCTTCTGGACCGACCTCGTCACCGGCCTTATCCACATGGCCAGCTAGAGAAAAAGCACTTTCAAACAGGTATGGCGATCTGTCACCAGGCGCTTATTGTACGGCGTGCTTTGGCCCCCGCTTATGACCTGACCTATCGCATTGCAGCCGATTTAGACTGGACGATTCGCCTCCTAGACCGTAAGCCGCGTACTTATGACAGTAACCTGCGGCTGATCCGCTATTTAGAAGGCGGGCTTTCCACACGGCAACGCCTAGCTTATGTCCGTGAGCGCACGCGCATCATTTACCGGCACTTTGGCCTAGGCGGTGTGCTCAAGAGCCTGGGGGCCATCGGCCATCGGGTCTGGAGCGGCGGCTATCCCGGCTTATCATGAGAGATTTAGGCCCTGCCATCCTTATTACGCTTCTAGCGCACCTCATAACTAAGCCCTTATGGCTGATTGTAGAAAATATCATCCAGGATCGTCTAGGCCACGACGTGTATGGCCTAATTGGTGCCCTTAGTAGCCTAAGCTTGTGGGCCAACGTAGGGGCTGATTGGGGCCTCTCTTACATCATCATGCGTCGCCTGGCACAAGGCCATGAGGATAACTCGGAGATTTATCAGCATTCCCTCTTTCTAAAGGTGCTCCTGTCCTTCGGAAGCCTGGTGAGCTTTTGGCTAATTGGCTATGCCATGGGCTATCGTGATCAAGCTTTAGTCTGGTTGGGGTGGTTACTGGTCTATCAAGTGGCCTTAGCTGGTATCCAGTATCTACGGGCTTTCTTCCAGGGGCATCAGGCTTTTAGAACTGACGCGCTTCTCGGAAACCTTGAAAAAGCCTTTATCTTGCTTCTTTTATTTGGCTTTTGGAACAAAATAGATGGCGGACTTTATGTAATGCTGCTAGCAGGCGGAGGCCTCATGACACTCGCCATCACTTTATATTGGCAGGGCTACCGGCATGGTTGGCTAACCTTGCGGGCTCAGCTTTCACCAGCGCTTAGACTGCTCAGACTAACCACGCCTTATGCCCTAGTGATACTGACCGCTGGCATCAATGAACGCCTCAATCCCATCTTCTTAGAGCGGCTGGCCAGCGCTCACACGAATAGCCTATACCTGGGTGCCTATCGATGGTTAGGCGCTAGTATGATGTACCTCTGGATAGTGCTACCTGTATTTTATGCCCGTTTTGCGCGGATAGGCTCTGATGGCTCGGGCTTGGCCTCAACCTTTCTCTTTGGTCAGCTTTTATCAGCCATGCCGCTGCTAGCTGTCGCTTTAGTCATGCTAGTCGAGCCGGAGCTATTTCTCATCCTCTTTCGGCACAGTAAGCCCGAGGAGATAGCGAACATGGCTCGAAATCTTCAAATTCTAAGTTTTTGCGCCGCTTTAAATAGCGTATTCAACATTTATAGCACCTATCTCACGGCTAACGGGCATGAAAAAAGCATTGGATATATTCAAGCCGTAGCTGTTATCGTCAACATCGTACTTTGTACGCTTCTTATTCCCTCGTGGCAGTCAAACGGCGCCGCTATGGCTTTAGCGGCATCGTATGCTGTCTTTTCGGTAGCGTCTTATATTTTGTTTAGGCGGACTCTACCCTCGCTCGACATAGATAGGTCCCTTCCCTGGCGGCTCTTGGGGAGTTGGTTCGGTCTAGGGATCGGGCTACTACTCCTTAGGCAAGCCATGCCATCCCTCAGCCTCGGCATGTGGACCGGCCTAGCGCTTTTCTCGTACGGGCTCTATGCCTGGATAAGTGGTTTGCTGAAAATACTCTGGCAAAATGTCCGTAGCCATTGATAGCCGCTGTCTTTTACCCCACTTAGAGGGGCTAGGACGATTTACGCATGAAATCGCTCGGCGGCTGGTGCCGCGACTCATGCAGACGCCAGTTTACCTCTGCTTTGACCGCCGCCCCCTGCTTAAGTATCACTATGGCCCTAATCAGCAAGATCTCATTCTACCTCCACCGCTCAAGCACTGGACCTTATACGAGCTCTGGTACCGAGCTATTTTACCGCGTGCCGTTTCACGCCGCGGGGTCAAAGTTTTTTTAGGAACCTATGGCATAGCCCCCCGTCCGATTGCTCGCAAGATGCCCACGGTGGTCTTTGTCCATGATATTGCCTTTGAACGTCATCCTGAGTTTCTGCCCGCTGGCTGGACCGCTTACTACCGACGCACGATTCGAGAAAGCGTCCAAGCCGCAGATCAGGTGATAGCTAATAGCCGTAGCGTGTTAGAGGATTTGTGTACGTTTTATAAAGTACCCACTGAGCGCCTAACGATTGGTTACAACGGAATAGACACCGACCTGTTTGCACCATTGCCGCCTAATGAGCGGATTTATATTCCATCGGCCGTGACTGGTGGGGTCCCTTACGTGCTGTATGTGGGTAGCATTCATCCCCGTAAAAATTTTGCTAGGCTTTTGCGAGCTTATGATCTTCTGCGCTTGAGCTATAAGGAGCCGCTAAGACTGGTAGTGGTAGGCCGGCATCTTCTGAGGAAAGGACGGAGTATCATAACTCAGGCTTATGAGCAGATGTATCATAAAGCAGAGGTAATTTGGAAAGGGACCGTCTCGGATGCCGAACTCATAAAACTTTACAATGGGGCAGCTGTGGTGGCCTATCCCTCTTTGTATGAGGGGTTTGGTATTCCGATCGGCGAAGCCTTAGCCTGTGGCGTACCGGTTGTCGCTAGCCGGATAAGCTCGATACCAGAGGTAGGTGGGGACGCAGCTTTTTATGTGGACCCTTATGACGAACAGGACATAGCTCGGGCACTTTATGAAGCTCTTACGGAAGATACCGTCGCCAGACAGGCCCGCATCGCACGGGGACTGGCTCATGTCAGGCGCTTTCGTTGGGAAGCTACCGTAGATATCCTCCTCCAAGCTCTCCTGCCTTATATTTAGCCCTATGGACTGGGAAACTACTTACCTGCGATATAGCGCGGCCCTGCATGAGGTGCCAAGGCCAGCCGCCTTCTTAGATGTAGAGGCATTTCAGGCTAACCTTCAGCTTGTGCTACAATATGCGCGCGCTATGCCGTTGCGGCTTGCGACCAAGTCGATACGTTGCGTACCCCTTCTGCAGGAGGTCTTATCTACAAGCTCCCAGTTTAGGGGGCTCATGCCTTTTAGTGCCCGGGAAGCACTTTATTTAGCGCAGCAGGGGCTGGATGACTTTCTGATTGGCTATCCTTTTATACAGCCGGCGGAGATACAGGCTTATGTGGAATTACGAAAGCTGGGTAAGCGGGCTATAGCCATGGTAGATAGTCTAGAGCAGGTAGAGGCTTTGCATTATGCGCTGCGTGGCATGGGCGTTACGGGGCTCTTATGCTTAGATGTGGATGTCTCCTCTGATTGGGGCTGGCTTTACTTTGGCGTGAGGCGTTCTCCCCTGCGATCAGAAGAAGATGTCCTGCACTTAGCACAGCGGATCCGGCGCTATGAGCGCCTAAGCCTGGTAGGTATGATGGCTTACGAGGCCCAGATCGCGGGGGTAGGGGATCATCGATTAGGGGTCAAAGGTCGGGTATTACGCTACCTGAAAAAGCGCTCCTGGCAAGAGATTTTACGCAAGCGGCAATGCGTCTTTGCAGCCCTAAAAGGCGCAGGCTTTACCCTAGAAGTGCTAAATGGCGGAGGAACGGGTAGCCTGGCCTGGACAGTCAAGGACCCCAGTGTAAACGAAGTAACAGTGGGCTCAGCTTTATTTGCGCCGGCCCTATTTGATCATTATCGGGACGTGACTTTCCGACCTGCTGCCGGCTTTAGTGTCGAAATTACGCGCCGGCCAGCTCGAGATATATTCACGGTGCATGGGGGAGGCTATATCGCTTCGGGGGCGGCAGGACCGGACAAGCTACCCCGTCCCTGGCTTCCACCACAGGCCCGGCTTTTACCGCACGAAGGGGCCGGCGAAGTCCAAACGCCCGTGTATATCCCGAATCCGCCCGACTTTCTGAAACCAGGTCAGACCCTTTACCTGCGCCATGCCAAAGCCGGCGAATTGACCCAGCGCTTCCCCATCCTTTACTTAATCCAGCACGATCGCCTCTTGGGCACGCACCTCACCTATGGTGCCCTTCCTCATAGCTGGGTATGAAGCGTCTCGACTGGTACATCTTGCGTAGTTTCATTGGGCCATTCATAGCCAGCTTTAGCACGACGCTGGTCATTCTCGTGATTCAGTTTTTGTCCCGCTACCAGGAGGATATCTTGGGAAAAGGCTTTTCGACAATAGTCCTAGCGGAATTATTCTTATACGCCTCCTTGTCCCTTATGCTATTAACCCTTCCGATGGGCCTGCTCATGGCGGGGCTCATGACGATGGGCAATCTGGGGGAGCGTTTAGAATTAACTGCCCTACAAAGCACGGGGGTATCCTTCTTTCGCAGCCTGACACCCCTCTTTTACTTTGGATTAGGCGCTTTTCTGCTCAGCGCCGGTTTGTCTTGGTACCTAATCCCTAAAGCCAATCTCCGGCTGTACACCCTGCTCTACGACATGGAGCAGGCCAAGCCCGCCCTAGCTCTGAAGCCCGGTTTTTTCAACCGCTGGATCGAGGGGCATGCAATTCACATCCAGCGGGTACAAAAAGACCAAGAAACGATAGAAGATATCCTGGTTTATGCTTATCGCCCAGACGGGAGTATCGAACGAACTATTGTAGCACCGCTGGGACGGGCCGTGGTCGACCAAAAGTGGCTATTCCTTACGTTTGAGCTGTACGGCGGTTGTCAGTATGAGCTTGCTCAGGAAGGTACTCAAACCCCTACCTGGCTTGAGACCTGCTTTGACACCATGAACTTACGACTCGATATCTTGGGTCTAGGGCTCAAGCGCTCTGATGAGAAGCTTTTTGCTAGCCATCAGTATATGCTCCCCATCGGCCCTCTCCGACAAGCTATCGATAGCCTTACCCGGCTGCGGCTAGAGGCCCGCCAGGAATTCGCTATGCACTTAGCGCGTTGGCTCCCACGCCCCTCCGACACGCTCTATGACTCCGTTCACGCAGGGGGGCCTCCGCTTAGACTTCAGGCCGAAAATCTTTTACGGCAAGACAAAAATTTAGCAGGCTATTACCAGGAGCGCCTGCGTCAGCTAGATGAAACCCTGTGGCGGTATAAACTCGAGTGGTACTACAAGTTTTCTATTCCCTTAGCGACGGTAGTCTTTCTCACCTTGGGCGCCACCTTAGGGGGTATTATTCGTAAAGGAGGGCTGGGTGTCCCGCTAGTAGTCTCTACGGCGCTTTTTATTGTCTTTTACATTCTCAATGCTCAAGGGAAGAAGTTAGCCCGAGAAGGTATCCTTTCCCCCTGTTTTGGCGCGTTTTTGCCTCTGATTGCGATAGCACCTGTGTCGCTTTATCTGATACTTCTCGTGACGACGCAGGCACGCTGGCTGTATTTAGACTACTGGAAAAAGCAATGGCGTCGGCTCGTTTCTTAGTACTACAGCCTGCCTTCTTGGGCGATGTGGTTCTGACACTACCTCTCCTCAGCCGCTTGAAAGAAACAAGCCCTACTGCCCAGATTAGCTTAGTAGCTCGCCAAGGCGTAGAGGAGCTCCTAACCCCTCATCCCTGGATCGATCAGCTATACTTGTGGGACAAAACCTGGCGCGGCTGGTTAGCATTGTGGGACCGCCTGCGTCGGACCCCGTGGACTGGTGTGATTGCAGTCCATCGCTATTTTCGGATGGGACTTTTAGGAAGGCTAGTTCCAGCCAAGCACCGAGCCACTTTTGACAAGAATCCGCTTAGTCGCTGGTACGATTATCGGGCCCCTCATCAATTTGCAGAAGGTCTACACGAGGTAGAACGTAATCTGGGGCTTTTGGCGGGCTTGTCTATAGCGCCTACTCGGCCAGCGCCGCCCTGGTTATTTCCTCCTAGCGAGGCCTGGCAGCGCGTCAAAGCCTTACCCAAGCCTTACTTAGTGGTAGCGCCTGCTTCCCGCTGGCCCACCAAGGAGGCGCCTTTTTCGCTCTGGCAAGCCTTTCTAGCCAAACTACCTCGGCACTTTTATGTTTATCTGACGGGCACCGCGGCCGATCGGGCCCGTCTCGAGGGGCTAACGGATTCGCCTCGGGTGCAGAATCTAGCCGGTCGACTCTCCTTATTGGAACTCGCCGCTCTCATCGGAGGCGCCCACCGCGTTTTTAGCGTAGATAGCGCCACGACCCATATCGCATCGGCCATGGGAACCCCCACGACGACGGTTTTTTGTGCAACGACACCCTTGTACGGCTTCGGGCCGCTCTCGCCTTATAGCGACATCGTGGAAACCAGAGAAGCCCTTCGCTGTCGGCCTTGTGGCTTACACGGCCACCAAACTTGCCCCCTTCAGCACTTTCGCTGCGGAACAAGCCTCTCAGCGGAGACTCTGCTTGCTTCACTTAGCGCAGCTCCTCCACCAAAATCTCATAGGGCTGCTTAGCTACGACCTCTAAGCGATACCGCCCTTTACCCGTCAGGTAAACCATATCCTCATCTACCGTAGAAGTATTGACCAGAATCTCCGAGTAATCGGGCTTAGCTTCATCGTAAAGAATGAGGATAAGTTCGCCATTTTCTTTGTTACGCCAGTGTATTTTCCATTCCCGGCCTGATACCTTGAAGGCAGGGGTTTTTTGAGACTTTTGACTAGTTATCTTGACAAGGGTGCGCCACTTTTCCTTGACACGCACCTCACTTCGGGCGATCGTGCCGGCCAAAGGCGCAGACTCTGTAGGAACAAAGGTATTATCGACACACCCTCCGATCCACACAAGAAGGATGGCTGGGATAACTCTACTCATGGGGCAAAGATAACAGGTGTTTTCGTCTACCCTATACACAGGCTTGTCCGCGCCACCTCATGATTTGTGGAGAATCTGGCACTAATTTGTGAGATGCGCCTGTATATCCTGCCTTTCCCCCTAAGTGCTGAGGGGCGCTATTGGCTTTATCCGACATGGGGCGAGGTCGTAAAAAAGGTACAGCACTTTTTTGTAGAACGGGGAGTCTCTGTCCGAGGCTTGCTTCTAAGGGAGGGGTTGGACCCCATGGCTAGCTTATACGAGTATGACCCCCGATTAGGCGACTGGCCTTGGGAAGCCTATCAAGCCGTTTTTAAGCAAAAGGCAGAAGCGGCCTTGCTTAGTGAAGCCGGCTTAGCTGGCGTAGCAGACCCTGGTCATCAAGTCGTTGCGCGCGCCCATGCTGAGGGCTATACTGTTATCCCCTTGGCTGGTCCGAGCAGCCTTACACTGGCTTTAGCCGCTTCGGGACTACCTAGCATGCGCTTTTGTTTTCACGGGTATTTACCGCTCGAAAAAAGAGCCCGCCAGAAGACCTTACTCGAAATCTTTCAGGCAGCTAAAGAATCAACCCAGATTTTCATGGAGACCCCGGGCCGGCAGCAGCAGTTATTCGATACTATCTTACAGAAAGCCCCGAGGGAACTGATGTTTTGCATAGCGCACCACTTGACGGCTCCCACGGGCTTTGTCCGAATGGCACCTGTGGGTTTATGGCCTCGCCTAAGCCTGCCCAAAGCCCCGACGTTATTCCTGCTGGGACCTCAGGCTAATGGCAGCCCCACGCCAAAGAGCGTATAACCGGGTTCGCTGTGTAGAAGCCGGATCCAACCTCCGTAGCTTTCAATAATTTGACGACACAGAGGTAGACCGAGGCCGGTGCCCTCACCGGGGGCTTTTGTCGTGAAAAGGGGCTCGAAGATCCGCTCCCGCCATTCTGGGGGAATGCCGTGACCATTGTCTTGGAAGTGAACGATAGCCAGGGCGCCTTCTCGAAATAAGCGAATAGCCAGCTTTCCCCCATCCGTGGGTAGCGCCTGCAGCGCATTCTGAAGGAGATTAGCCCACACCTGATCGAGACGGCCCGCATGCGCTTCGACTATAAGCGGCTCAGACGGCCAGACAGTCTCTAACGCCACTCGACGGAGTAAGGGCTGATAAAAACTGAGCGTGCGCTGCAAGCTATCCCGAAGGTCCACGCGCTGGGTGGCCTGGTCTTCTCGAATGTCGCGTACATAAGAGCGGATGGCTTGGACCCGTTCGCGCAGGCGCTGTGCGGCCTCACGGGCTCGCTGGAGATAAGCTTCAAGCTCGCCTGCCAGTCGAAGGCGATGCATCGCTTCAGGGGAGACCAGATAAGGTTCGAGTTCACGCTTCTGGGCGGGTGTATACCCTAGCGCCGCCAGCTGCTGAATAAGCAGCGGCGACCAGTCTGGGGAGACCTCTTGCCACTGCTGCCGCAGGACTCGCTCTTCCGCTGGCGTGCTGGGTGGCTGAGCGGGCATCGGTACAGCGGGCTTCAGCTCTGGTAGGCGCCGCAGGGCCTCCTCAAGCCCCGAGCTAATCACCCCCAGAGGGGTATTGATTTCGTGAGCGATGTGAGCCGCCATGACCCCGAGATTAGCCATGCGTTCACTTTGTAAAAGCTGACCTTGCTGGGCCTGCACCTGGCGTGCTAGGGCTTCTCGCTCGGCCTGTAGGCGGCGCCGAAGCTGCCTATGATGCCATTCCCTCAGCCACCATAGCCCCCCCAGCACTGCCAGGCCTACCAGTCCAAAGCCCAGCCGGGCATACCAGGTTTGGTACCAAGGCGGCTCGACTTGGATAACCCATTGTTTGGAAATAGCCTTGCCATACCAGGGATGACGCACCCACACCTCTATCGGAAAGGACCCCGCCTGTCCGACGCTTAGTAAAAGGGTGCGCTCGCGGAGCGGCTGCAATGGCCTATCACCAGCCCGATAGCTCACTTGGACATAAGCTGGCAAGAAGTATGCTTCTACTTCATAGCTAAGCGTGAGGTAAGGACGCGTGAGCGGGAGTCGATACTTATTTCCACCGAGCTTTTCTAAAGCAGGGCCTTGCACGGTCGCAGAAAAGCGCAGAGGAGGCAAATGCAATTGGGTGCGATCCACCCGAAGCAAGCCTCGGGACAAAAGGAGGTACAGTACCGGGCCTTCTTCCCAGCTAGCTAGAAGGGTCCCCCATTCGTTACTAACGGGCAGGGCCGCCTGTAACCAGGGCGGTTCTCGCAGTGTATCCCAACCTCGACCGTGCGGGCGGAGCCACCACCGCCCCTGCTGAAAGTAAACAGCATCTGACCATACACGCCCTTCCACAGGCATGGCAAAAGCATAGCCGCGCCACCGCCCCCGCTCGTATACGTAGGCTTGCTTGTAACCCCAAACCCATAGCTGCTCTCCTTGCCACCCTACGCCCATGATAGCTATCGGAAAGCCAAATCGTCGCTCCCCGGTCGAAGCCTCTCGCAGATAGACCTCGTTCCCAATCACCCAGGCCAACTTTTGCTTGGAGGCCGCTACGGCCCGAATGTAGTACCCCTCGCCGGCAAGTAGACGCCCATCTTCAGATAAAAGTCCCTTTGTCGTAGCCCAAACCCAGCGGCCGTCGCACCATGTCGCATCGATCAGTGTATGGGGGTATCGAACCTCCTGACCCCGTGTGAAGCAGAAGGCACGCGCCCCCTGCCAGGCAACGACATGGCCATGGCTCCGCTTCCATGCCATGAGGGCCCAGCCTGGCTGCCACACCCACCCTAAGCCTGCCTTAGCGTAAACCGCAATCAAGCCTGTAGAAGTCAGCAGCCATAAAACACCCTGACTCTCTTGCCACGTAGCCTGATAAACGAGGATCGCTCCCGCCCATATTTCTTGTCCAGTTAGTATCTCATAAACCCGATTTTCCGTAATTACATACGGCCCAGCTAAGAGACGAGCCCCTTCCACCCACCTAATCAGACCTTGCTCTGGCTCCCAAATACCCCCATCCTCCGACAAAAGGTATAAGGTCGAAGCAACCTGAGCAACACGGCGAATGCCTTTAGGTAGACGAGCTCGGAACCGCCACCGGCCGGGAAAGCCCTCTAACAAGCTATCCCTTACCTGTACCACAAGCCCCGTTTCCGCTGCTGCGTGAAGGACTCCCGGCAGCTCCACTACGGAGTCTAACCGGCTCCAGCATAGCCAGTAACTAGCCCCTGCACCACGAATAGCTAGGCCTTGGTTTAGCGCCCATACCCGTTCGCCCCAACCCAAACGGGGTAAGGCTATACTACGGCGCTGACTTGCATCAGCTTGGTAGATGACGCTAAGGCCGACTACCCAGCAGCGCCCCTGGCTATCTATCGCTGCTGCCCGGCCTTCGCCAGCTAAGTACCACTGCTCCTCCCAGCGGCCCGCGCAAAAACGCCATAGGCGCCGCCCCTCCCCCACATACACAGTTTCGTCCGGCCCTATACACAGATACGCAGTCGATCCCACCCGCCCCTGCGGCCCACTCCACCCATCAAAAACCGGTACCAGAAGCCATAGATACCCCCATACCCCCATCTTATTCAAAGGTAGTACTTCCCCCTCCGTTCCTCCATAACCCTCATCCATGATTTTGCTAAAAAGGCTGTATATTTGCCTTATGCGAGTCCTTACGTCCGTTATTAGTCTCGCCCTTCTGTGGGTGAGTACAAGTTTTGCCCATGATGGCAAAGCCTCGAAGATGGTGCTCAAAATGGAGAAAAGCCAGGTCGAAGCCGCCCAAAAAAGCTTAGCCAGTCTAAAAGGCATTCAAAAAGTGACTTATGACGAGAAGCAAGGCCACCTAGTAATCTTTTATGACAAGCCTGCTCTTGGCTGTTGCAGCCAAATCCACAAAGCTTTACAGGGAGCTGGCATCCAGTATAGCCTGGTCTCTAATCAAGAGTACCCCGCCTGTGCCGATAAGCATGAGGAAGAGCATTCCAGTGCTGCTACGCCGACCAAAGGGGGAAAGAAAAAGAAAAACTGCTGCAAAAAGGAGGGCAAATCCGCCTGCGGCGGTCAGGCTTCCTAGAGGCTTAGGCAAAGCCTGAGCTTTACAAGGCGGGGGTATCATGCCCCCGCCTCTTTTTTTAGGGACCCATCTTCTCCGCCTGAAGTTTCATAATTTAGTCCGCGTATGCGGTGGTGGCCCTTAGTAGTGGCTTTAGGCCTGTCCCAAACCTGGCAAGACGTCGGAGGCGGCTGTGATAATCGTGTAAATGCCCTCCTTAGCTGGAATGGTCAACTGTACGTAGGCGGACGCTTTACCTACGTCAATGGCACGGCGCTGCAAGCCCGCGGTATCGCCCGATGGGATGGGATGAGATGGGAAAGTATCGCTAGCCCCGGCGCTGGTGGCAATGGGGAAATTTATGCTTTCGCTGTGTACAATAACAAGCTCATTGTGGGGGGCGATTTCACTGGCATTGGAAACTCTAATGCGTCTAACCTAGCCCAATATGATCCCTTGACCGATACCTGGTCCAGCGTCGGCGGCGGCACCAATGGCCCGGTTCACGCGCTTTATGTCTACGACGGCGAATTGCTTGTAGGCGGTGGCTTTACTCGCGTAGGATCGCCTCCGAATGACCAGGCTATCGCTTTCTTTGCGCGCTGGGATGGTACGACCTGGAGAGCCCCCGACCCGTCCAATACTAGCCAACTCCTCACCGGTGGCAATCCCCGGGCCTTTGCCTTGTACAACGGCAAGCTATACCTCGGGGGTAATTTTGTGGCTGCCTACTTCAACGAAACTGACAAGGCTTACTTAGCCATCTGGGACAAAACCCAGCAAAGGCTCCTCCCCGCCGCTACCCCCCCGCCTGATAACAATGTCTGGGCCCTTGGCGTTTTGGATAATAAGCTCTACA
>CAZAXD010000025.1:0-28189 GCA_964489015.1 uncultured Sphingobacterium sp.
CTACGAGATAATTCTGGGCCTCGACAAAAGCTCGCTCATCCTTAAGGGGTATCCGAGCCCAGTCTCTCACAATCGCCTCTATGGCTTGTAGCGCTTCGGGTAGGCGCGCCTGGTCCAGTTCAGATTCTACGATAAAGTAACTACCCACTAGCGTTTCCCATCGCCGAGCATGAATCCCATACGTATAGCCGCCTTTTTCTCGTATTTCCTGCATTAGGCGACTACCGAAGTAACCACCTAGCGCTAAAAGGGCCATACGATAAGCCGCATACCGAGGGTCTACTGACCGGACCCAAGGATACGCTAATCGGACAGAAGCCTGACGAGCGGCTTCATCCGTCTCTATTTGCCACCCATCCCGCACCGGAGCTACAGATAGCTTATAAGGACAAGACTCAGCCCAGGCAAGCCACCTCTCCAAGACCGGGGGCCAATGCGGCCCCACCAGCACAATATGCCGAAGAGACCGCCGAAAGACTGCCCCGTAGAAATGGTGGATGTCACTAGGCTCTATCGCCAATATCGCCCCGGGATTTAAGCTTACCGCATAGCTAGCGCCCCATAGCCGCTCCTGCAAGTACGCCGTAGCCCGATAAGCGCCAGAAGCCATGGCCCGTCGCTGTTCCTGAGCTAAACGGCTAGCGACAGCGCGTATCTGTCCCACCCCTAAGGCGGACGCCTCCAGGAGTGAAAAGGCAACCGACAGCGCCTCCTGCAAGTGGGCCGTGAGCCCAGACAAGACGCCTATCACGCCCTCTAAATGCACCTCCCAGGCCCAAGTATAGCCTAACCGTCGAAGGGCAGCTATTTTATCAGGCTGCCCCTCTGACAGGGCTTGCGTGAGGATAGCACGAGTGGCGGCCGGGTAATCCCTTAGCGCAGGCGCATCCCATACCCACCATACTGTCGTCAAGGGCTCTGACGCCCTGACGTGCCATAGCCGCAAATGACCCGCCTCTAGCGTATGCAGCGGCCATTGCGGCGCCACATACCGCACCTTATAGGCCATTGGACAAAGGTATGCGGATAACTAGACCTATCCATGTTGACACCAGGTCTATATGTCCCCCCGCTTAGCGCGCTACAGCTCTGTCACGGCTTAATAAGCTTGTAGGCCGTGCTGCCCTTGGCTGAGCGGATAATGAGCTCAAACACCCCGCGAGGTAGTTTGTCAAGAGGCAGTTGGTAATAATGCGTACCGGCTGAAGGCGTCTCGATCGAAAAGCGCTCAACCACCTGCCCCATACCATTGACCAGTTCGAGGGTCATAGCCATCGGCATCACGCTATAAAGCTGCAAAGTCACAAAGTCCGCGGCGGGGTTAGGATAAGCCCCGACCAATGTGAAACCCGGATGCGTCGTAAGCGCCGTAGCCACCGTCCGTGGAATAAGAGGCGGGTTATACGGCTGGCTCACACTAACCGGCGCTGGAGCCTTTCGTAAAAAGCGTTCACCTTGCCTTACATACCAGCTCTCGCCAGCTGTCTCGCCTGGGACAGACTGATCGATCCGATTCGTGTAAAACCAATCGCCCTGTACACTATCAGCCGTTACGGTTAGAATGACATAGCCATGACGACTGAGGTCTACATACCTAACGTGAGGATTCTGACTCTTAATAAATGACACATTCGAGAAGCTCCCTCCTAAGAAAGACGCATTGGCAGAAGTAATACTCGGCGTGACAAACTCAACACACGTGGAGCCAGCGCCCGTCGTCACATTGTAAGAACCGGGCCCGAAGGGCAGGTCATTGCCCCAAGAGGTGTGAATGTCTCCAGCCAGAAACACCACATTGGCGATATTGTTGTTTTTGATCGTATCCATCAAGGCCTGCCTTTCTACGGGATACCCATCCCACTGATCGGTATTAACTGGAACGCCAAAGGCTCTAAGCGGTCCAACCATCACCTGCTGACCGATGATTTTCCAGGTGGCCGTAGCAGTCTGGAGCTTTTGAATAAGCCAGGCTCGCTGCACAGGTCCGAGTATGCTGCGACTCGGGTCATTTAGCGAAGAAGAAGTCGGGGTCACTTGCTGGTCCCGGTCATAATGGCGCGTATCCAGCATAACTACATGGGCTAAGCTGCCAAAAGAAAAATCTCGCCAAATCCGCAGCGAGTCATTCGAATCCGGCATACGAAAAGGCGCCCATTCATGATAAGCGCGAAGCATGGCCGCTTTGCGAGCAGCAAAGGAGCCTTCCGTGGAAGAATCGTGATTTTGGGCACCGCTCTTCCATGCATCGTTGGCTAGCTCATGGTCATCCCATACCATGATGAATGGATAATTCTGGTGTAGCCACTGCAGGCAGCTATCCAGCCGGTAATGGGAATACCGAATCCGATAGTCTTCTAACGTAAGGATTTCTTTAGGCGGCTCAGACTGACGAAGGTTATTAGCAGAAGGGCCGTACTCATAAATGTAATCCCCAAGATGCAGGACGAGGTCCACGTCATTGCGCAGCGTGATATTTTCGTAAGCAGTGTAGTAGCCGTTTTGGTAATCAGCACAAGAGACTACCGCAAATCGCAGTCGGCTGGGGTTGGTGGGCAGAGTCCGTGTACGCCCTACCGGCGAAAAGCTACCTAGTGCCCTAAAGCGATAGTAGTACCAGGTGTCAGGCTGGAGCCCCGTCGCATCGACCTTGACTGTATAGTCCCGGCTAGCATCCGTAGTAGTCGTGCCCGAAGCCACGATCGTAGCAAAGGTCGTATCCATGGCTACTTGCCAGTCGACGCTGATAGCGCCAGTCCAGTTTTGAGGGGGCGTGATACGAGTCCACAAGATAACTCGATCGGTCAGCGGGTCACCAGAAGCCACGTTATGTAAAAAGGGAGCCTGGGCCGTGCGAACATAAGCCCGATTCGGGTGGGTAGTTTGGGCCCACAGGCCCCCGACGAGCAGGCTTATAAGGTAGGTACGCATGGCCACTAAATTAGCACAAATATTGCTATCTTTGCTTTCATGGCGCAAGCCTACAAGGGCACCCTAAAAAAGCCGACTACCTGGAAAGAGCGACTCGTACAGGGCTTTATCGACTCTGTAGAGGAAATCAATGCGCGCTTCGCTGTGCACGGCAATCCGCCTGTCTATCCAACGGAGCTATTTCCCTGGGCCCAACAGCTCGAAGAAAACTGGCTCCCTATTCGAAAGGAGCTAGACCAAATCCTCCAGCGCAAGGACGAGTTGCCAGCCTTTCATGAGATCACCCCAGAGGTCCGCACAATCACGCAGGACAAGCAGTGGAAGACCTTCCTATTCTGTGGCTATGGCCGCTGGAGTGAAGCCAACACTCGAGCTTGCCCAGAAACCGCTCGGCTTCTGCGGCAGATCCCCGGCATCAAAACCGCTTTCTTCTCGATTTTAGAACCCGGTAAATACATTCCACCACATCGTGGCCCCTATAATGGCGTTCTACGCCTGCATCTAGGCCTGATTGTACCAGAGGCCAAGACTAGCTGTTGGATCCGCGTCCACGACCAGAAGCTACACTGGGAGGAAGGCAAGGTCCTGATCTTTGACGACTGCTTTGAACACGAGGTCCATAATAATACCGATAGCATTCGGGTAGTGCTTTTTGTAGATTTTGTTCGGCCGATCAAATTCCCCGCTAACTTCCTCAATTGGCTCGTATTGAATATCGCCTATTTTAGCAGTTATATCACAGAAGCCGAAACCCGAGAAAAAGCCTGGGAAAAGCAGTTTTATGAGAAAAGCCTAAAAGGATAAAGGCATAGCTGATAGGCGTACTTCCTCGATGGTGATAGCTTCTCCCCAGAAGCGCTCAGCCAACTGCGCAAACCGCTCCGTGTAGTCAGAAACCCAAAACGCATCGGCTCCCTCCTGCCCAGTAGGGGCAGGAAGGTCGCGAATGACAGCCTGTGCCAGCAGAGCGGCGGTATCATAAATGGCCAGAGAGCGATTTAGGCGGGCAAGAGCCCGCTGTATCGCCGCCTCCAGAAGGGGATAGTGGGTGCAAGCTAAAAGAAGCCCCTGCACCTGGGATAGCTCATCATGCTGCAGGTAAGTCTGTAGAATCAACTCCGTAGCGGGGTGCTCCACCCACCCCTCCTCCACCAATGGGACTAAAAGCGGGGTCGCCTGCTCGATTGTGCGGGCATTAGGCCACAATTCTCGAATCGCGCGCCCATAAACGCCAGAACGGATAGTCGTATGCGTGCCGATAATGCCCAGGGGCCAGGTAGGCGGGTCACGCCTAAAGGCTGCCAAGGTCGCAGATACGGCATCCCAGACCGGCAGAGGGGCAGCCCAACTCCGCGCCTCTTCCCCCGCAATGCTCGAAGCGGTATTGCAGGCGATTACAATCCCGCCAGCTCCCTCCGCCTTGAGAAAGGTAATGATCTGCTTGACATAGGAGCGGATCTGAGCGGGCGACTTGTCTCCATACGGCAAATGAGCGGTATCCCCAAAATACAGGATACCTACATCTGGACGCTGCCGCTTGATATAACGGGCGGTGAGTAGCCCACCCAACCCCGAATCAAATACCCCTATCTTAATCACTTCTTGGGTGTAGCCGTGCCGGAAGCAGGGGCAGAGGATGTAGCACCATCCGGCCGCTGCAGCTTGGAAGTATCCACCCCCAAGCGCTTTAGTAAACGCTCCGTTACATCATCCGCTTTCGGACCATGTAGGATGTACGCAACTCCTGTGCTGTTGGAGTTATTGAGAATATAATCATACCCTTCCTCCGCAGCAAGCTCACCGATAGCTTTTTGAAGCTTTTCGATGATGGGCTGCAGCAATTCTGCCTTCTTCTTGAGATAGTTCTGCTCGCTCTCTTCCTGAAAGCGCTTGAGCTCCTCATCTAAGCGCATAACCTCCTTGCGACGCTCCTCTTCCTGGACAGGTGAAAGCTTGCCCTGCTGCTTGAGCTCGGTATATTCTTCGATCTTAGTTTGTAGGTAGGCTTGCTTAATGTTGAGCTGCTCTAAAAGCTTTTTCTCATATGTGCGCAGCTGGGCTTCGACTTCCTGAGCCTCGGGCAGATAGCTAAGGACGAGTTCTAGATTCGTATAGCCAATGCGATGGGGCTTTTTAGCCGACTGCGGCGGCTGCGCGCAGAGCAGCGAAAGAAGGATTAATCCCAGTAAGATAGGACGCATGCGTGCAAAGGTACGATATTATGGTCTTCCTTCTGGTGGCAAGCTATTCTCCGGAACCCCTAAGCGCAAAAGGAGCTTTCGGGTGACGTCATCTCCTTGGGGCGCATGCAGGATCGTCGCCACCCCCGTGGCATTAGAATTATTGAAGATGTAGGTATAGCCTTCTTCTGCGGCTAGCTCATCAATAGCCTTTTGCAGCTTTTCGGTGAGGGGCTGAAGGAGCGCTGCTTTTCGCCCCAGGTACTCTTGCTCAGCCTGAGCTTGCTGACGCTGGATCTCCTCACCCATGCGCATGAGTTCGGCTTGATACTTCTCAGCGTCGACTGGGGCCAAGAGCCCTTTCTGCTGAAGCCCCATGAATTCTTGATACTTAGTTTGGAGGGCAGCTTGCTTCTTTTCAAGGGGTGCCATCAAGCTCCGTTCATAGCTCTTGAGTTCCTGGTTGATGCGCTGCATCTCGGGCAGAAAGGACAATACCGCTTCGATATTCGTATACCCTATCCGGAGTGCGGCAGATCGGGTAGAGTCTTGGCTAGGCGCCCTCGAAGAAGAAGCCGACTTACATGCCCAAAGTCCGAGAATAAGGAGCAGGCCTACGGGGCGCTTCATTTCAATCCTAATTTGGCCGCTACAGCCTCCGTAATATCATACGCCGGCTCCGCGTAAAGTATGGTCCCGCCCACACTACGATCCAGGATGATGGAGAATTTTTTCTCCTGAGCTACGCTCTGGATAGCCTGCTGGAGACGGTCGAGAATCGGTTTCATTTTCTCTTCGCGCTGTTTGAAGAGGTCGCCATTCGGGCCAAACCGCTTGCGCTGCAGCTCACGCGCTTTCCGCTCAGCGGCTTCGATTTCATCCTGTTTGCGGCGCTTCATCTCAGGGGAAAGGAGCGGCTCCTGCTCACGGTACTGTTGGAAGAGCTGCTCCGCCTGACCAAAAAGGTCGTCCACCTCTTTTTGCCACTGCTGCGTGAGCCGCTCGATTTCCTGCTCGGCGGCTTTATACTCGGGCATGCGGTCTAAAAGGGCCTGCGTGTCCACATAACCCACTTTTTGCGCCCAGGCTATCAGCCCCATAAGCCCAAGCCATCGTATGATTCGAATCATAGCTGCTGACCTATCATAAAGTGCCAACGCGGTCCACCAAGCGGCAGACCCGACGGATCTCGCGCATCATCCAGCCCATACCCAAAATCCACGCCCAAAAGCCCAAACATCGGTAAAAAGACTCGTACGCCCGCCCCAAACGAGCGCTGAAGCTGAAGCGGGTTGAAGTCTTGAAGGCGCCCCCAAGCATTCCCCCCTTCCCCAAAAAGATGCACCCATAAGGTCGCCATCGGATTGAGCGAGATCGCCTGCCGAAGTTCTATCGTAAACTTACTAAAGGCTAAAGAGCCGTTAGCCGGCCCGATAAAAGGCGAAGCGTACCCGCGCAGGGCTATAATCTCGCGCCCATCGATGTTAAAGCCTTGGATACCATCGCCTCCTACAAAAAACCGCTCAAAAGGCGAGAAGGGCACCTGCGGATTATAGCGCCCTAAGAGCCCCAAACGAAAGCGCGGCGCTAAAACTAGATTTCCGGCAATGCGCCCATAAAACTGCGCATCCAGTCGCCATTTGTGAAACTCCAGAAGTCGCAAAGGATCGCGCTCTTGCCGATACCGAGCCCCTAAAAGGTAGGACCACGGGGGCGTGAGCTCGACAGAAAGCGTCAAGGCCGAACCCGAACGCGGATAGATCGGCGCGTCTAGACTCGTTCTATCAATAGTCTGACGTAGCGAAAAAATATTCACAAATACCGCATTATTGGTGCCAAGTAGCGCCAGGGCATTGCGAGCTGTGTAATACCGATAGCTAAAAGTCGTATAGCTTCGGAAAAAGTCGTCCGGAAAGCGAAGTCGCTTGCCTAGATCTAACGTCGAGCCAAATATGGAGAGGTAATAGTCCGAGAAGAGGGCGCGCTGAACCGAATAATAAGCAGAGAACCCCAGCGAATTAGGCTTTTTGCCACCAAACCAGGGATCGAGGAAGTTTATAGCATAATTCTGAAAGCCGACGCCATTGAGCTGGATCTGAATCCCAAACTGCTGGCCGTCTCCGGTGGGGAGTGGACGCCAGGCGCGCTTATTAGTAAGGCGGCTAAACGAGAAGTTATTGAAGCGTAGGCCTAACGTCAGGATGAGACCACCCCCAATGGGATTGCCATAGGCATCTCTAATACGACCTCCCCAGCCACCTTGTAAAAAGACCTGGTCAGAGGGCCGCTCCTCTAACAGAAACTTGAGATCCACAGCACCAGCGGCCGGGTCTGGTAAAGGGACGACTTGCGTTTTCTCTTGGTCAAAGTACCCTAGGCTAATCAGTTCGCGCTGGGTTCGGATGAGCGTGCTGCGACTAAACTTATCTCCAGGCAAGGTGCGAATCTCCCGAAGGATGACGCGGTCTCGCGTGCGGTCATTACCTGCTAGAAGGATTCGCCGATTGGTAGCCTGCGGCCCCTCGAAGACCCGCAGAACGAGGTCGACCGAGTCTTCGCCTACGATATGCTCGACCGGATCGACCCGAAAAAAGAGGTAGCCATTGTCGAGATAAAGAGAAGCCACATCACTGCCATTCGGGTCCATCTGCAAGCGACGCTCTAGAAGCTTGGGATTGTAGACATCCCCCGGTCGAATCCCTAAAATACGGCTCAGGGTCGTGGAATCATGAAGGGCATTTCCTTCCCACGTGATGCGACGAAAGTAGTACCGCCGCCCTTCATAGAGCTCCACCTCGATCCGGAGGCGCCGAGCGCTCACCAGATACACCGTATCCCGCAGCACCTGGGCATCGCGGTAGCCTTTTGCGCGCATCTGCTCGACTAGGCGCTCTACGTCTTCTTCAAACTTCACCCGCTGAAAGGTCGAGCGCTTCCACACCCGGTATAGCCGGGCTTCTTTGGTTTCCTTGAGGGCGCGCTTGGCGCGCTTGACCGGAAAATGCGAAAGGCCCCGAAACTGTACCTCCGCTATTTTGGTACGAGGCCCACGCTTGACCCAGAAAATAACCTCAATCCCAGAGGGCTGTGTCGTATCGGACCGAATCTCGGTACGAACCTCCGCCTGGTAATAGCCCTTGCTTTGCAGGTAATTTTTGATGATACGCTGCGCGCGCTGCCGCTGCGACTCGGTAAAAATGGTACCCTTAATGAGGCCGATTTTCTCTTTGAGCTCCTTAGACTGGGTTTTAGACACCCCTCGAATGAGGTAACGGCTCAGACGGGGGCGCTCCACCACGCGAATGACAAGCCAGACTTTCGTATCCGTCAGACTGTCGGCATAAATGTCTACATCGCCAAAGAGCCCCTGCCGCCAGAGCTTTTTCACAGCAAGGGCTAAATCCTCGCCCGGAACGCGGATCTTTTGAGAGAGGTACAGTCCGCTAGCGATTTGTACGGCTTGCGGGTCCAGATACTGGATTCCTTCTACACGGAGGCCCGCGATCTCGACCGAACGCGGCTCAAAAGCGGTCTGCGCTAAGACGAGGCTGAAACCTGCCCAAATCGCCGCTCGCGCTGCTGATAGGCCCATATAGCTTCGTAAAAGTGCATACGCCGAAAGTCAGGCCACAGTATCGGCGTAAAGTAAAACTCCGTGTACGCAATGTCCCATAGCAAAAAATTGCTAATTCGCTGCTCTCCGCTCGTGCGAATGAGGAGTTCGGGCTCTGGTAGGTCCCACGTCCACAAGTGAGCCTTAATATCACTCTCGCTGAGCCGAGCCGGGTCTAGGGAGCCTTGCTTGATAGCTTCTGCTAAGGCCCGCATCGCTCTAACAAGCTCCTGCTGACCGCCGTAGTTTAGAGCCAAGGTGAGCCGCAGACGCTTGCCTAAGGCCGTACGCACCATGGCCTGACTGAGGCGCTCCGGCAAAGGTGCCGGCAAGCCCTGCCAATCCCCGATAATCCCTAAGCGAACCTCATTCCGAATGAGACGCTCCTCCTCACTGTCTAGCACATAGCTCAGGAGCGTCATCAAAGCTTGGACCTCGGCTGCGGGCCGCTGCCAGTTTTCAGAAGAAAAAGCATACAAAGTCAGATACTTGACACCCACCTCGGCGGCTGCCTCTACAGCCTCCCGGACAGACTGGACAGCCGAGCGATGTCCCTCCACGCGACTCCGTCCGCGGGCGGCGGCCCACCGCCCGTTTCCGTCCATGATAATAGCCACGTGCCGAGGGATCCGCAGCGGATCAAGCCTCGCTAACCAATCCGCCTCTTGCACCGCTCAGCGAAACTTCGGACAACGCTCTCCGGGATCAATAATATACGTGACACTAAACCCGGTGTAGACGTACCAGTCTTTCTGATTGACGAAGCCGCGGACGTCATTCGCCGCAAAGCCACTACTTCCCTGCGTCACATAACCACTCCTATCCGCTAATCCAGCGGCTATAGGCCCCATTTGGGCCAGCATCAGGTTGGGCGGCGCATAACGGTCGCTCACATCATCGAGATAATCCGTAAAGGTCTTACGCAGCCCTAGCTCAAACCACAGATCCCATTTACTGCTCAAGCGCCAGCGCGCCCCTATCCCCATCGGTATGGAGATTTGCGTGAGGGCATAAGGCTTGGGATACGTCCGAGTGGGATCATTTAAGTACTGGCCCTCCGTACCCAAGGGCTGGAGTCGATACCAGTTACCATCACTAGCCCTGGCCTTGGGATCAAAGTTGAATACAGCCACGCCTGCAAAAATGAGCGGCGAGAACTTAGGACGATAGCGATAAATCCGCGGATGCACAAAGAATTCATACATGAAAATTAGATGAAATTCCGTTATATGCGACCTAAAGTGAAGGTTTCGCCACTTTCGAAAGCGATCTACACTAACAGAGTCAGCAGCCCCCATCCAGCCTTGCAAAAAGCCTAGTCGAGCCCGCAAGTGCGGATGAAAATTATAAATCAGATTGAACCCAAACCCGGGTTTGGTAAACTTGATGGTAAAATCATCATCCAGGTCACCTTTGTAATTGGTGATACCGACGGAAGGCCCCAGCGCTAAGTAACTTTTGTAGGAAGATCGGCGCTGTGCCCAAATGAGCGCCCCTGATAGGCTGATGAGCAGCAGAATGCGCATACCAGTACAAAGTAAAGAAGTTTTTGACAAATGCTCAAAAAGGGACACTTAGGCTAGTCCGCTCCCAGGCAGCCAGAAAGATGGCATTTTCCCAGATGTGTCGCTTGTACACGCAGGGAAAAACCCTTTCCAGCCGGTCCTTGAGAAGCCTCTGTTGGGTAGGCAAAACGATATTCCAGAGTAAAATCCCAACCGAATTTAGGCGTTTGGCCAGGCTTTGCACAAAATCAAGCTCTAAGAGCTGAGGCGGGACGGTTTTCTCTTCAAAAGCATCGACAAAAATGCCATCGTAGACGCCGGCGAGGTTGGTGAGGGCTGTAGCCGCATCGTCTAGGATTAGCTCATAAGGCAGGGGCAGTTCGTAATGGGTTTGCTGCAAGCGAACCATATCGGGGTCTCTCTCCACGATGGTAAGATGGGTCGGAGGCGGGGCACCGGTACGGGCTAGGATCTGCATGAGTGACGCCCCCATTCCTAGCAGCAGTACACGCTCCCAAGGCCGCCCTGCCAGAGCGAATCCTTCAAAAGCCTTTTCCCAGGCGATTCTCAGACGTCCCCCGACATAATCCACCGCCTCGCCGCTGATCACGAGCTCCCCCCGTCGGCACTCTAGGCGGTACTTCATGCTGCCGAGACCTGCGCTACGGCCTCCGCGAGTTCGACCCCCAAAACAGCGCTCACGCCAGGCTCAGGCATCGTTACGCCGTAAAGCAATTCGCAGTGGGCCATGGTCGTTTTATTGTGGGTGATGACTAATATCTGCCTATTCTGCGAAAAGTGTCGCAGCAAAGCCCCAAACTTACCGGCGTTGTAGTCGTCTAAGGGTGCATCTACTTCGTCTAATACACACAAAGCCGAAGGCCGTATACTAAAGGTGGCAAAAAGCAGGGCCAAGACTGTCAGAGCCTTTTCGCCGCCAGAAAGCTGCTGAATAGAAAGCGGACGTTTGCCTTTGGGTCGCGCTAGGATTTCAATGTCGCTCGTGAGGGGATTAGCGGGATCAACTAGGACAAGGTCGCATATATCATCACCCATGAAAAGCTGGCGGAAAAGCGCCACAAAGGCGGAGCGTACGGCCTCAAAGGTCTGAGCAAATTGAGTCTGGGCTTCTCGATCTAGCTGATGCAAAAGGCGTTCGAGCTGACTAAGGGCCTCCTCGATATCGCGCTTTTCGGCGCTTAGGATCTTTTCGCGGTCGCGGTGCTGATCTAGGTTCTGCTTTGCTTCGAAGTTGAGCTCCCCTAGGGTGCTCATCTGCTGACGCAGGCTTTCGAGGCGCGCTTCCACCTCTTCTTTTTTGAGGCGAGTAGCCTCCGAAAGGGTTAGGGCTTGCGGGGATAGCGCAAGTTCTACGCTAAGGCGCTGTTCTAAGAGGGCTATTTGCGCTTGATACTCGGAACGACGCAGGGCTAACCGGCTCTGCTTATCTCGCAGGGTCTGCTGCTGCGCTATCAGCGTCGCCAGGGCGGATTGGTGCTGGGCGTGAGCCTTCTCTAACGTATCAAGCTCAGCTAACTGTTGAGCTTGGCGCGTCTCTAGGGCCGAAATCTGCTGTGCCAAGGTTTGAAGCTCTGCCGTCAGCTGCTGTAAGCGCGCTTGCGCTTCCGCCCGTTGCTTCTGAAGCCGCTCTTCTTCTACGGTGATGAAGGATAGCCGCTTGCGCACCTCTTCGAGCTGCTGAGCAAGGAGCTTTTGGTGACGCTCTTCCTGCTTAAGTCGCTCCTCTAAGCGGGCAGCCCGATACCGCAAATCATGGGTACTGGCCTGCGCTGCACGAAGCTGCTCTTCTAGAGCTTTCTGCCTCTCCAGAGCTTGCGTAATCTGGTTTGAGAGGTGTGCAGCCTGTTCTTGAAGCTGGGTCTCCTGGCGCTCTAGATCAACCACATCGGCCTGATGCCGGGTCTCTTCCGCCTGCAGTTCTAGAAGTCGACTCTGGCGACTTTCGAAGCTTTTCTGCACATCGCGCAAACGATGAGCGGTAATCTCCAACTGCTTTTCAAGCTTAGCCTTTTCTTCTCGCGCCTTCTGCACGGCCTGCGCTGCAGCCTCGACAGGAAGATCGGCTAAGGCCGACTGGGTAGTCTTTAGCTCCTGCTCAAGCTGGGCTAACCTGCTTGCCAGTTCGGTTTCCTGCTCGCGCAGGTGGGCAATGCGATGAGGCAGGCCGATATGGGCAGTTTTGAGCGTGCCTAGGTGATATACAATACCCGTGGGTGTGTATAACCGCTGAGTAGCCCGCTCAAATAACCTTATACCCTGAGGCAGCAGGGCTGCCGGGACCTGCTCTAAAACCCAGACATCCCCCCATAAAGCCGCTGCAAGCCCCTCAAAGCCCGGGAGAACTCTTAGACAACTAGGCCACCAGGTGGCTGACTCTACAGCAGGGGGGGCTTGCGGACTCGTATCATAGGCTGCCCTAATGACGCGGAAAAACCCCTCCCTTTCACGGCTGATGCGGGCCTGAAGCTCCGCCCAGACCGCCTCATCCCGAATACACAACGTAGGAGGCTCTAGCCGTAAAAGTAGTGCCAGTAGGCTTAGATCCGACTCCTCCGCATAAAAGATTTCCTCTAATCGGAATGCCCGATCGGTCCATCGGATAAGCCATTGCCTTAGCCACTCTGGCCAATCGGAGGCTTGCTTACGCAGACTCTCCAGCACTTGTCTCTCGGAGGCGAGTGAGCGGCGCTGCACTTCGTGCTGGCTGATGGTCTGCCGCACCCGTTCTAACGCTTGCTTGAGCCGCTGCTGCTCGCCAAGCCATTTATCATAAGCGGCTTGGGCTTCTGTTAGGCGGTCTGTACAGGTAGCGAGCCCCTGCTGGAGGCTTGTCTGCTGCGCAGCAAGGCTCTCGTGCTCCGCCTGTAAGGTTGCAAGATCCTTTTGGAGCGTCTCCCGCTCCTTAGCTAAAGCAGCTTGCCAGGTCTGCCGCTTTTGCTTCTCTAGACGAAGCGCCTGCAGCTTATGGGCTAAGCTTTCTTGCTGCTCCCGAAGGCGGTGTAACGCAGCTTGAATCTGCTTGAGAGCCTGCTGATCGGCCGTAAGCTTCTGGGTGGCCGACTCTAATGCCGCTTGTATCTCCAGGCTTTCCGCCTGCAAGGCCTTCAGGTGGTCGCTATTTTGGGTCTGCTGGGCCAGAAGCTCTGTCCGCTGACGCGCCCGGTGAACGGCTTCCTCAGCTAGGCGCTCAAGCTGGGCCGTACACTGGGCGAGCCGCTCCGTTATCCGGGCCTGCTCTTGCGTCAAACGCTCCCGGCTCTGTAGATAGGTTTTGTGCGCAGCCTCAGCCATCCGCAGCTTTTCCCGGAGTGTCTCTAGCGCCGTGGGGTCGACCTGACCTTGCCTTAGACCTATCTCCCGCAAAAGAACCTGTAACTCCTTGTCGATAGCTTCCTCTTCCTTAGCCAGATTAGCAAGCTGCTTGTGATAATGAACAAGCTCTCCCGCAATATACTGCTGAAGGAGCGAACGGTACTGGCTTCGCAGCTCTTGATACTTCTCCACGCGGGCAGCCTGTTTTTCGAGCTCTAAAATTTGCTTTTGCAAGGAAACAAGGAGGTTATCGAGGCTGGTCAGGGATTGCCGGGTCTTCTCGATTTCCACGAGGAGCTCTCGGCGCTGGTGGTGATACTTTTCTATACCAGCTAAAGACTCGAGGAGAGCGCGACGGGCACCGGCGCGATCATGAATCAGGGCTTCGATCTGCCCCCCATCCAAGATACTCTGGGGCGAAAGGCCCAACTGCCAGAAATACTCCAGAAAATCCTTGAGCCTAGCCGCTGTTCCATTGAGAAGGTATTCGGCTTCTCCACTTCGATGGACCCGGCGGGTAAAGGTCAGACGCGGCCACTCGGGCGAAAAGCCCACTATCTCTAACGAGACTTCGGCGTAAGGGAGCGGCTTACGGCGAGCGGAGCCGTTGAAGATAAGCTCTTCAGACTTTTCGACCCGAAGTAAGCGGCTCTTAGGCTGGCCAGTAATCCAACGAAGGGCATCCGCAATATTCGATTTACCACAGCCATTGGGCCCTACGATGCCGATTAGCCCCTGCTCGAGAGGAAGGTGAACCGGATCCGCAAAGCTCTTGAAGCCCCGCAGGGCTAACGACCGAATACGCACAACGTCAAAAGTAGAACACCCACCGGGCTGACGGTCTTGTACTTATCCACAGCCTTTAGGCACCCATAAAGTGCCATCTGGTCCGGTCAGCGCTTCCACCTAGCCTGATTGAGCCAAAAACCCCATGTACCAAGCCGCTAATGCATCATAGACATCGATCAGAGACGGCCACTGGGCCAGGATCTCAGGAGAAAGTATCTGAGAAAAGGCCCGCCTTGACCGACGACAGGGTCTTTTTGCGAAGGCCCCAGTGATGATAGAGCGCCCAAGGAAAGGTCTCATAGAAGACAGGCCAAACACCCCGCCCGGACAGCGCCGCCCTGAGCGCTTCCGCTCGAAGCCGCAGTAGCCGCATCGCCGGCTAAGTGAGCGGCAGCACAGAAAAGCCCCGCTTTCGCAAAAGCTTGTCACACGTGCGAAACGCCTCAGCTCCTCCACAAGATTCGCACCCCAGACGATCGCAGACGGGCGGCGCAGCGACGCAACCGGATCTAAGCCAGCCCACATAAGTTTTGTATCTTTAGCGAAGATGCGCTTTCTCTTACTTGCTTGGCTCACTACAGGTGCATGGGCCCAATACCTCGTGCCGCGCCTTTTGAGCATAAGCCAGGTCCAAAGCGCGCTCACCCATGAACCGCTAAGCGCCAACCCCGCCTCTGGCTTTGGAAAATTAGTTTTTCAAACGGGTAGTGCTATCTATGCACCGACCCCCGAGTGGAATTATCAATCGATTGGCCTCAGCTACGGCTGGGATAGCTTGCAAGCCATTTCGATTTTAGGTCATTATTCAGGCTTTGACAAGCTTAGCCACTTCCATGGCGGGATAGGCTATGCTTTGCGGCTTTTTCAGCGCAGCATAACCGTGGCGGTACGGGGCCGGGCTTTGCATACCAATCTACAAGAGTACGGGCGGGTTTCTCAAGTCACGGCGGATCTGGGTCTCCTGTGGCAGATCGGTCCTGCTTTGCGCTTCGGCGGCTACGGCTATAACCTTTTAGCCCGGGGATGGGGGCGCTTGCCGGGTAGCAGCCAGTTTGGCCTCGGCGTTAGTTATAAACCCACCACCCAAAGCGAGGCCCTGCTTGAACTAGTCCAGCCTAGCGTGGGGACGCTTCAGGTGCGTACGGGCTTTCGCTATCGGCCTGTATCCGTTTTAGAGCTTAGGCTGGGGGTGGGGGCTCCTCTTCTCGAAGTAAGTGGCGGCTTCTCTTTATACCACCGGACCTTGGGCTTAGATTTCGGGTACCTGTACAACCCAAGGGTGGGCAGCTGGGTGGGGATAGGCTTCTCGTATAGCCGCCTATGAGGGGGCTCGTAGTGGTACTGGGCCTAGCGCTCCTACAAGCCCAACTGCTGCCAGACACGGTAGAGGCGGGACGGCTCGAGCTGCAGCTCGAGGATCAAGCTGAGAGCGCACCCGAAGGCCTAGATTGGACCCAGCTAAGCGATATCCTGCAAAGTCGACGCCCCCTGGATCTCAATACAGCTTCGGTACGCGAGCTCCTGCAAATACCAGGCCTCACCCCGCAGCTTATCAAGCAGCTGCGCGCCTACCAAAAACGCTATGGGGCTCTGCTTTCCATTTATGAACTGCAAGCCGTGCCAGGGTTTACGGTAGACCTCATTCGGCAGATTCAGCCCTTTGTCCGGGTGCGACCTGCCACGCCGTACGACTTTGGCGAGGGTGCCCCCCAGCCGCCAAAACTGGGTCAACTCCCGAATCTAGCACGCTTTACCTTCATCCAGCGTGCGCAGCGCAATTATGACTTGGTAGGGGAGGGAGGCCACTGGCAGCCCGAAACCTTACAAGGGGCTGTAGGCGCTCCTTATCGGCTATATACGCGGCTTTGGCTCCAAGCAAACCCTTACTTGTCCGCCGCCCTAATCGGGGAAAAAGACTACTACGAGCCGCTTCGATGGCAACCCAACGGTCGGTATTATGGGTATGACTTCCTCAGTGGGCACCTGATGGTGGGGAGCTTAGGCCGTCTAAATCGCCTAATTCTTGGGGATTACATTTTGCAGGTGGGTCAGGGACTTGTTTTAGCCCGAGGTTTGGGCTTTGGGAAAGGAGGAGACCCTATCCTTACGCTAAAGCAACCGCATTATGGACTCGTCCCCTATACCTCTGTCAATGAGTTTCAGTTTTGGCGGGGTGCTGTGGTGAGCTATCAGCTTTCACGCCGCTTAGAAGTGATAGCATTCGCTTCTCGGCTGCGTCAGGATGGTACCCCTACGACGATTCAAGTCACCGGTGATGAGGACACAGAGGCCATCGCTATCCGCACGCTGCTTGCTTCGGGCCTCCATCGCACTTCCAGCGAGCTAGCCCGCCGAAAGAACCTGCTCACCACCGCCAACGGCGCTGTGCTAACTTACCGACACCGTTATACGACTTTGGGAGGCACTATTCTAAACCAGCGCTTTGCCCCCCCGCTGCGCCTACAGGGAGATGCGCCCTATCAGCGCTACAACTTTACTGGGACTGCACATCAGCTGGGCAGCGTCTTTTGGGACGTCACCTTTGGGAATGTCAATACCTTTGGCGAGGTAGCGCTCAGCGCTCAAGGTGCTAAAGCCTTTACAGCGGCTTTGAGTGCCGTGCTGGCGCCATCCTTAGATGTCGCTTTGCAGGTGCGGCATTTTGATGTCAACTTTACCTCCTTCTATGGGTATGCCTATGCGGAAAGGCCCTGGGCGCTCCAAAACGAGCAGGGCATTTATATCGGATTTCGTTTGCGTCCACATCCCAAGTGGGAGCTAGCTGGCTTTTACGATCTATACCGCTTTCCGTGGTATCGCTACCGGGCACACGGCACCACTACAGGTCATGAAAACCTCCTTCAGCTCACCTACCGACCGAATCGTCGGTTTCAGGCCTATGCTCGATTGCGATACGAAACGAAGCCCTATGATAGGTCAGGCGACACAGCCCAGTGGTATCGGCTCATAGACCACACTCGTGCCTATATGAGGCTCCATGTCTTGTACCAGGTTGCGCCGCAATGGCGCTATCAGGTCCGCTTAGAGCGCAGTTTATACATTCGAGAAGAGCGGAGTCGCGGCTATCTTCTGTACCAGGACATACGCTGGCAACCGGGCTTTTCTTGGAGCCTAAGCGTGCGGTGGGTCGTTTTCCGAATTCAAGACTACGATGCCCGGATTTACACGTATGAGAGTATGCCGCCTACGACGTTTTTTATTCCGAGTTACTATGGGGACGGCCAGCGGGTGTATGCCCTACTACGGTGCCAAATAGGACGCCACTGGACCATATGGCTACGCGGAGGCCATCTGCTCTTTCGCGTGCCCGGCGTGCGGGAATTTCAAAAGCGCTGGGAGGGGCTTTTGCAGCTACGCTACGAGCTCAAAGGCCAGGCAAGCTAAGCGCTGCCTGGCCTATCGCTAGGGTTTGTGGTTTATTAGTCAGGAGCATGGACGGCCAATGACTGCTTAGATTCTCTTACTTGCCGCCCCACTGCGATTTGTATTCGATGTACTCGTCCTCACCACGCTCCACCTGTAGCCTAGGCACATCGGCCCGCACCGCCTTGACCTCCCAGTAAAACTCGCCATCCGGTTTCGTACCATAAACGGTAAACGTGCCGTTGACAATATCCGAAGCGCTTAGGAGGTAAGGTTCGGATCCTATCGCCGTCAGATGAATGGTGCGATCCTCCTTTCTAGTCAAGGACTCAAAGTAATCTGGTAGGGTTACTTGGACTGCGCCATTAACGAGCTTGGCCCGGCCTCGGTAGTATACGGCGAATTCTGGTCCTTCGAGGCAACCGTGTACGAGCCGCTTGCCAGGCTTAGAGGGGTGTGAGATGTCAAAGCTCTTGGAGGAAGCAGCGAAGCTGCCGTTTACATGCAGGGTGTAAGCTGGGGTGACTTGCTGCACCCCTACCCTGCCATTTTGGGTGAGCGCGAGCACCTCGCCAACATAGCAGGGCGTCGATATTTCACAGGGAAAGAAGGCAAGCCTACCATCTGTGAAGACGCGGGCTCTATACTCCTGGGTACCACCAGAACCGCCGCGCCAGACAAGTCTAGGACCATCAGTAGCGCCATTACCCAGCATCACCTCCCCAGAGACATGCAGACGAGCCAGAGGCGCAGTGGTTCCAATCCCGACATTCCCACCCGGCGTCATGAACATCACACCCACAGAGGCATTGTTACGAATGTAAAAGCCATTCCCGCCGTAATTTAGATACATGATATTGTCAGTCCACCGAGGCCATAGATAATTCTCATAAGTGCCTCCAGCGTTTCTAGCGACAAAAGAAGCGCCATTATCCACGGCAAAGATCGGACTGCTACCACCCGCAATGGTTAGCCGATAGGAGGGAGCCGTCGTTGCGATGCCGACATTCGTACCGTTGTCGTAAATAACCGAGTTACAGAATACGCTGCCAGTCCACTTGAGGACGTAGTTTGTCGCTACGCCCCCACAGCCAATCAGCCCCAGAACATTCTGCCACTGGGGAGCCGCAGCGCCCTGACTGACTAAGACTTGACCCGTCGATCCTGAATTCCCATTCGGCATCAAAGCCCCATCAAACTGCAGATTCCCCGCTACGTGCAAGCGTTGTGCCGGCGCCGTCGTCCCTATCCCGACCGTCCCATCCGTCTGAAGCGTCAGCACCTGATTGTACGCACCATTGTGATAATAAAATGTCAAGTCTCCATCTTCCACCCCACCTCTCGGCCCTGAGATATGCCAAAATAAGTTATCCGACAAGCGTTGTAAGTTCAAAAAAGGACCCCAACCAGCCGAGCCGGCCACATCCAGCGCTAATCGCGCGGTAGCACTCAATAGCTCCAGCCTATACGAAGGAGCCACCGCTCCAAGCCCTACGTTACCATTATGCATAACTGTCACAAGCCCAGAAGTCCCATATCTTAGGTCTAAGTAAGCCGAGGAAGGCACATCCCGAGCCACAAGCCGAAAAGGTCCGCCCGTGTGACCATATGGCTGGATAGTGAGTCGAGTAACCTCACCTGCCGTCCCAGCCGTAGCCTGCTGACGCCCCACGTGTAAATCTCCCACCACCCCATTAGGCAAACCGCCGCTGGGGCCTACAACTTGATTACCCAGCACATCCAGCCGCGCCTGCGGTGTCGCCGTGCCGATACCGACATTCTGAGACCATAAGAACTCAAGTAAGAGTACAGCAAGCCCTATTTGTAAGGCGATACGAATTACCATGCTCTAAATTTACGACAAAGCATTTGATCCGTGAAACCAAACTTTTGTTGTGATTCTCGCTGCTCGCTAAGGCGTCCGACTAGCTTGTGTCACAAGTGCTATAGGGCATGTTTTGCCTATCTTTGAGACATGGAGAGCGAGTTTGCCCTTATTTACATCACGACCTCGGGGCCGGAAGAAGCCCAGAAATTGGCTAAAGCTGTATTAGAGCGGCGGCTGGCAGCCTGTGCGAATATCTTTCCCGCTACGCAGGCCCTCTACCGGTGGGAAGGGCAGATTACCGCTGCCACAGAGGCGGTTCTCCTCCTCAAAGCCCCTGCTAGCTACTACACCGAAATCGAAAAAGTGATTAGAGCGCAGCATAGCTACCAGACCCCTGCCATTCTCCAGATCCCGCTTTCCCAAGGGCTACCCGAATTTTTCCGATGGATAGCCCGAGAAACCGAGTTTGAATACTAAATGCTGTGGCTGGCGGTCGTGATGCTCGCATGGCAACAGGATAGCTCCACCAGCTATAAGCGCTACTTTTGGGGTGGTGTAGGGGCCGCCTATGGGGTTATTTACGGGCTGCCTATGGCTAGCTGGTATGATTGGCGCACGGCACAAGGCTGGCGCTGGTTCAATGATGGGCACGAGTGGAAGCAGATGGATAAGCTCGGCCACGTGTGGACGACCTATCACCTTAGCACGCTGAGCTATGCTGGCGCTCAGATGGCGGGCTATAGCCGCCCTCAGGCCTTATGGCTAAGCGCCATCGTAGGTTGGACCGCTCAAGCCACGATAGAGATCATCGATGGCTGCTTTCCCAGGTGGGGCGCCTCCGCTTGGGACTTAGCAGCTAATACCATAGGCACGGGGCTCTTTTTACTCGAGACGGGTGCCCTGCAAGCGACGGCCTGGGGGGTGGGTATGCGATTTTCTTTTTGGCCCACTGCTTACGCCAGGGCACGCCCGGACCTTCTAGGACAGGGCGCTAGTCAGATCCTAAAGGACTATAACGGGCAAACCTATTGGCTGTGTGTATTTCATAGATCATGGCCGATGGGCTTGGCCCTTGGACATAGCGCAAAGGGGCTCTTGGGCGGGTACGGCCAAGTCGGTCCCGCTCAGATAGCAGCCCGTGAAAGGCGGCAGTGGCTCCTCTCCTTAGAGCCTTACTGGCCCTTCTTCATTAGGCGCAAGAGCTGGACTTTTCTCTTTTTAGCTGCACTTAAGTTTCCATTCCCGACGCTCATCTATGATCAGAAAAAGGTTCGTCTGGCTCCTGTGTATTTTTAGCTTGGGTTTCCTTCCGCCGGACACATACAAGCCTCAGGTGAATAGCCTTTCTCGGCCGGATACGGTCTGGCTGGCGCGCTTTGTGAGCGAACGGGCCCCGCAGCTCTTGCCGTACCTCCAAGCTGCTAAAGCCTACCGTCTGCAAATCCTCTACACCCAAATCAACCGGGATAACAGAAACCGCCCCATCCTGAAGCATTATGCCTTCCGGCTCGATACCAGTGAGTATTTTTACCCGGCTAGCCTTATCAAGCTTCCCCTTACCATTCTCGCCTTGGAAAAGCTCCATCGGTTAGGACAAAGTAGTCTCCATGCTCATATTCGCCTCCAGCTAGAGCCTGGTCCGAATGGCTGCCTGGCGACAGCCCCCACCAAAGCGTACAGCTTAGAGGAAGCCATCAAGCGGCAACTGGTCTATAGCGATAACGAGACGTTTGATTATCTGTATGCGCTGATCCCACCCTGGGAGGCGACAGCGCGTCTTCATCAGCGCGGTTATCGTTCGGCTTATGTGGGGCACCGCTTAGGGCGCAGTTGCAGTGCTGCCGAAAATCGCTGCGTGGAAGGGCTCACGCTTCGCTCCGAAACAGGGCAGGCTATACAAAAGATGGCCCCCATTTGCCGGGATGCCTTAGGGAGTCATCCTTACGCAGGACATCCCTACCTCCTAGACCCCCAGGCCAATGCCTTATCGCTAAAGGACGCCCATGCGCTCCTAATGGGGATCCTCTTCCCGCAAGTACTACGACCCAATGAGCGCTTCCAACTGCATATCAACGACTATCACCTCCTGCGCCGGTATCTCTCGATGTATCCCTCCGAAGCAAAACTCGCTAAGGAATTCCCAGCCCATTTGTACCACGATGGCGTACGCAAGTATTTCCTAGTGGGAGCGAGTGACACGACCAGGCTGCCTGAACGGATCCGCATTTTTAACAAAGTCGGGCTTGCTTATGGGTATTTGGTTGATTGTGCTTATGTGGTAGACTTTGAACTAGGCGTCGAGTTCATGGTATCGGCCGTATTGTATGTGGGGTCACCGCTAGGTGGGCCCAGCGTGAGCGGCTATGACTGGAATAAAGGGTTT
This sequence comes from uncultured Sphingobacterium sp., assembly GCA_964489015.1. Classification (GTDB taxonomy): domain Bacteria; phylum Bacteroidota; class Bacteroidia; order SpSt-205; family SpSt-205; genus JAPYWM01. The sequence continues at coordinate 21,944 of CAZAXD010000025.1, forward strand.
CGCTTTTTTCGCGAGCTAGGCTGGGCCCTATACCGTTATGAGACAGCCAGAAAAAGGCCACGCATGCCGGACCTTTCTAGCCTGCGTTATGAATACCAGAGCCGTTGAGCAGCGGATCTTTCTACTCTCTGAGAAAGTAGTCAAGCAGATTGCAGCAGGCGAAGTCGTGACCCGCCCCGCCTCTATTTTGAAAGAACTCCTTGAAAACAGCATTGACGCGCAGGCTCGTCACATTCAAGTGTGGACCCAAGAGGGCGGTAAGCGGCTGATCCAAGTCTCGGATAATGGTATAGGCATGTCGCCCATTGATGCAGAATTATGCTTTGAGCGGCATGCTACCTCCAAAATCACTTCCCTCAAGGATCTTTACCAGCTTCAGACCAAGGGCTTTCGGGGAGAAGCCTTGGCTAGTATCGCCGCTGTGGCCCATGTAGAGCTTTTTACACGCAGACCGGAGGATGAGCTAGGCACGCATGTCGTCATGGCTTTCGGAGAAAAACGCCTCAGCGAGCCCACCCGCTGCGCGCCCGGGACCACCCTCCTCGTGACTCGCCTCTTTCAGCAGCTACCTGTGCGGCTCAAAAGTCTGCGCGCCGCCCTGACCGAACATCGCCATAATTTGCAAGAATTCTTTCGGGTGGCTTATCCGCATTCACACCTGGCCTTTACCTACTACTACGAGGAAGAGCGGCTTTATGATCTGCCGCCGCAAAACCTCTTAGACCGCATCTTAGCCCTCAATCCAGCCCTGAGCCCCGCTGATTTGACCTATGTAGCGGAAGAAACTCCTATCTTTCGCATAGAGGGGTATCTCGTCCTCCCCGAAAAGCTGCCCGCCGAAAGTGCCGAAAGCTATCTCTTTATCAATCAGCGCTACATTCGGCATCCCAGCTTACATAGCGCCATTTGGCAAGTGTACAAACCGCTCGTGGGCAAGGAGCGCAAACCCCTGTACTGGCTCTTTCTAGAGGTCCCGCCCACCGAGGTAGACATCAATGTCGTTCCCTCTAAAACGGAGGCTCGCCTCGTGCACGAACTCGAGATTCGTAAGATGCTCATGAGCATCGTTCAGAAAGGCCTTGCCCAGTCTTACATTATCCCATCCCCGGAACGCCTGCAGCCCAGCCTTCTTTTGCCGGACATAGGTGGCAGCGCCGCTGCTCGCCAAGTGCCGCTCCAGCTGTCCGCGCTCGAGGCTCCCCTTCCGTTTGCGACTACCATGAGCGCCCTCACGCCTCCTGAAGCAAATCCCGCTTTACTGCTGTATCGGCGCTATCTAATCGTTGCTGAGCAGGCAGAAGGGGCCTGGGTAGTGGATTTATGGCGAGCTTATGAGCGGCTCAGTTACGAACGGCTACGGCGGCAGCCGCCCATCCCTCGCCAAGGGCTCCTCATTCCCCTCCACGAAACCGTAAGTCCCCCCGTTTATGCCACCCTACAGGCATGGGCTACACAGCTAAATAGCTACGGTGTTACTTTAGACTTTCGGGACGCTGGAGAGATCGTGCTGCATGCTGTGCCGGCGACACAGCTGCCAGGCCTAGACAAGCTGCTTCTCGAAAGCCTAATAGCCTGGGCCGAAGCGGGGCCTGAGGCACCTGCAGACTGGGGCCAAACGTTAGCCCAGATAACCATGCAGCAACTTCAGAGGCGTCCACCCCGTCAGTTTTACTTAGAAGAGGCCCTCGCCCTGTACGAGGCCCTCTCGCACTGTGAAAATCCTAACTACACACCAGGCGGCTATCCTATTCGATTTTTTCTCTCGCGTGAGGCCCTTAGCACACTTTTTGGCTGAGAAATCCGTTAACTTTGCCTGGTGCGCGATCCCATTTTTGACTGGATACAAGCCGAAGCCCGTCGTCAAGCAGACGGTTTAGAGCTCATTGCCTCGGAAAACTATGCCAGCCCTGCAGTGTTAGCGGCCTTGGGCTCTGTCTTGAATAACAAGTACGCCGAGGGCTTGCCTGGCAAACGATACTACGGCGGCTGCCAATATGCCGACGAAGTGGAAAGGATTGCTCAGGAACGCTTGAAGGCCTTATTTGGCGCCGAGTGGGTGAATGTACAACCCCATAGCGGCGCGCAAGCCAACGCCGCCGTTCTTTTAGCGCTTCTCCGACCTGGCGAGAGGCTTCTCAGCTTCGAGCTGGCCCACGGTGGGCATCTCACCCATGGCAGCCCACTTAATGCCTCCGGTCAGCTTTATGAGGTAGCTCACTATGGCGTAAGGCCTGATACGTACCTCCTAGACTACGACGCCATTCGCGAAAAAGCCTTAGCCTTCCGACCCAAGGTGATCTTTTGCGGGGCTAGCAGCTATCCCCGGGATTGGGACTTTCACACCCTGCGCCAAATCGCCGATGAAGTGGGCGCGCTACTCGTGGCTGATATTGCCCATCCCGCAGGCTTGATAGCGGCCAAGCTGCTCAACGATCCTCTGGTGCATTGTCACATCGTTACCAGCACCACCCACAAAACCCTACGCGGCCCCCGCGGCGGCATCATCATGATGGGGAAAGACTTTGAAAATCCGCTAGGCAAACGCACAGCCAAGGGTTCCCTTCAAAAAATGAGCGCGCTCTTGGATAGTGCACTCTTTCCCGGCATTCAGGGAGGACCGCATATGCATGGCATCGCTGCGAAAGCCGTAGCCTTCGGGGAGGCCTTACAACCAGCCTTTCGTACGTATGCCCAAGCCGTGATTCGAAACGCCAAGGCGCTAGCCCAAGCCCTCATTGAGCGTGGGTATCACGTCTTAACCGGTGGTACAGATAATCACATCGTCCTAGTAGACCTGCGTAATAAGGGCCTTACGGGCAAGGAAGCAGAAACCTTCCTCGAAAATGCCGGCATTACCGTCAATAAAAACTTGATACCCTATGACCCGCAGCCACCTCTCAAAGCCAGTGGGATTCGCTTAGGCACCCCGGCCCTGACGACTCGCGGCTTGGGTGAAGCCGATTTTCAGCAGGTGGCTGCCTGGATCGACGAGGTACTTTCCCGCCCTACCGATGAAGCCCGTCACCAGCAGATCCGGCTAGAGATTCAGGCCTATCTGGCGCACTTTCCGCTGCCTTATGCTCCTTCGGGCCTCGTCGAAGTGCTTAAGGCCTAATCAGCTGCCTACGCAAGAACGTTAGCCACTCACGCCTTAGCTCGCTTTTCCCGAATATGAGTTAGCCGGCGCCGCACGTATCGTCGTACGCGACCTTCATCTGCTTGCCGAAACGTTACTAAGAGGGCCGGCAAGAGAAAAACATTAGAGAAGATCCCCATACCGATCGATAAAGCCGTCAGAATCCCCAGGGCTTTGGTGCCACCAAATGAGGAAGGAATAAATATCGAAAATCCCACCAAGAGCACGATGGACGTATAAAGGATGAGCGCCCCCGTATGGTGAAGGCTCACAATAGCGGCCCGCTCGGGCAAGGGATGCCGCCGATAATACCACTGATACGAGCTAAGGTAGCGGACGGCGCTATCTATCACGATACCGAAAGCCATTTCAAAAATGAGCGCCGTCGAGGGCTTGAGGGCTATACCTAGAAAACCCATTAGCCCCGCTACTAGAAAGAGCGGCACCATATTCACCCCTACGCTAATGAGCATGACCCGCAGCGAACCGTAAAGGAAAAACATCTGTAAGACAACCAGAATGAATGTGGCTATAAGGCTCCAAACCAGGTTATCCACGAGGTAGTCGATAGCTTTGAGAAAGATATAAGTGGTACCGGTGACATGCACCTTGGGGGCGTCGGCCCCAAAAGTGGCGTCGATGTCGGCTTGAATCCGGTCCAAGAGCTCCGGCATTTTTTGAGAACCTATGTCCCGGACAAAGGCCGTGATGCGGGCTTGTCGCCAGCTCGTATCCACCATGGCCTGGAGCGCCCCCACAGAAGCCCCGCGCGGGATGCTGCGCAAGAGGGTAGGTAGCTCCTCCGAAAGCGGAAATCGAAAAGCAGCAGGCTCCCCCCCCCAGTAGACCTGTCGAACCCACTTAAGTCCATCAATAAGGCTAAGGCTGCGCGAGAGCTCCGGATACTTACGCAGACTATCCTGCAAGGCCGCCATCGCTCGCAAAATCCCCATCCGCCGCAGACCCTGGGCCCGTTCTACGTCAATCACGATCTCAAAAGGCAGCATACCCCCGTAATGCTGCTGAAAGAAGGCCTGATCCCGCACCACCCGTGCAGACTGCGGCAGATCATCTGCCATATAAGAGACAGCCCGCAGCCGCAAAACCCCTATGCCCCCAATCAGTAAAAGCAAGCCGCTGACAAGGTATACCACTGGTCGATAGCGTTCCACAATCAGGCCACTTCCTCGCAAAAAAGCGCGAACCCACCGGTTATTGAGGTGGCGGAGCTCCCGCTCCCGGGGTGCCGGCAAAAGCATGAGCATAGATGGCAGCAATAGCACGGTCAGCCCATAAGAAACCATCGTCCCCCAAAATGCTACCAGCCCAAACTCCTGCAAGGGTATGACCCGCGTCAGATATAAAGTCAAAAAAGCAAAGGCATTGTTGGCATGAATCATCAGGGTGACAAACCCCATGTCGCGAATCATCTCCCGAATCGCAGCCCGCTTATCGCCCTTGGCTACATACAGCCGATGGTACTCACCGATCATGTAGATCGCCGGTGGAATCCCTAAGATCACTATCAGGGGGGGCAGTAGGGCGGTTAGCAGCGTGAGCTTGTAACCATAGATGCCTATGACCCCCACCGTCCACAGCGCAGTTAGCCCTAAAAGTATGACGGGAAATATGCCCGCAAACCAAGAGCGAAAGTATCCATACAGCGCTATGATCGTGAGAATAAGCGAGGCTATGGTAAATAGCTGAAGTTCTCTCGGCACTAGCTGGGAGATTTCATATCGCAGATAGGGCACCCCACCGATATGAGCATGGACGCTAGTACGAGCGGACCAGGTCTCCACCAGTGCCGTAACGGCTGCAAGCAGGCGGTGCTTGGCTTTCGTGTGCAAGGTAAGAGAATCTAAGCTCACTAAGATGAGGGTAGAGGTGCCGGCCTGATCCCATAAAAGTCCCTCGTAGATGGGCAAGTGGGTTCGTACCCGCTGCCACTCGGCTGCCGTTCGAACGGCTAACGTTTCCACCACTAGGCGGCCTTTTAGCCACTGAAGCGCTGGCAGGGCGCCTAGACTCAAGACTCCTCTAACCCCAGCTTGCTTACTGAGCGAGTCCACCAGCAGCTGATAGGCCGCCCAGAAGGTATCATCCGGCTTGGAGGGCATCTCTATCCCGATCAGAACAAGCCCCGCATCTTCTCCAAAAGCAGCCTGAAACCGACGATAAAACTGATAGTCTGGATCGTCTTCAGGTATGACCTTGACAAAATCTTGGCTTATCTCGACCTCTCTGGCACGCCATCCCATGTACAGACTCCCAGCCAAAGCTAAAGCTAGCCAGACATAACGCCCCCGAAGCAAAAGGTCCGGCCAGCCCCTCATGAGAGCAGCTCCGCCTTAAAAATAGACTCGCCCAAAGCCGAACGGGCACACTCTTGAATACCCTCCGTGAGCGCAGGATGCGGCTGCAAGATACCGCATAAGTCACTAATCCGTCGCGAAAACCGAATCATCATGGCGACAAGGCCAATGATAGAAGACGCTTGAGGCCCCACGGCCCGACAGCCCAGAATATACGGGTCAGGTTCATCGGTCGTAATAAGCTTGAAGAAGCTATGCCGGGTCCGCATGGCAATCCCGCGTGCCGTGAGCTCATACCCATACCTTACCACTCGGTAGGCGTAGCCAGCTGCCTGGGCTTGCTGCTCATTCAGCCCCACCCCGGCCACCTCCGGCCGCAAAAACATAATCCAGGACAGGTGATCATACTCTAGCGGACGACGCACCTGTCCAAACATGCGTTCTACAGCATAACGAGCCTCCTGCTCCGCTACATTCACAAAGCCTGCTCGCAGGTTATCGACATCCCCGGCTGTGTAAATATGGGGGATCGTCGTCTGGGTTTGATGGGAAACGATTTGCCCCTGTTCATCGACTTTAACGCCGATTTTCTCTAAACCTAGGTCACCTGTATTAGGCACCCGCCCAACCGAAAGAAGGGCATGGCTGGCCTGGTATGTCTCTACCGCTCCGTCCCGCAGCACCTCGTACACAATGCCTTCGCCGCACCGTTTCATATTGAGTAGCTGAGCCCGTGTCAAAATCCGGACATTATAGTCGACGAGGTTTTGGCTCACGACCTGCGTCACGTCTGGG
>CAZAXD010000026.1:0-27897 GCA_964489015.1 uncultured Sphingobacterium sp.
CCCCACCCCCACACAAAGCCCATGACTACTAGGAAAGTAGAGGGTGCCCGAAACTTGTTGTAGAAAGGTAAGTACTCCAGGGCGGCATCGGTCAGTTTGTAAGCAGTAGCGGGGTCGCTATCTAGACTGCTCACAAGGCCCCACCCCACTAGGAAGGTCGCTGCGGCTAAAAAAGGCCTTAGCGAAGAGGGCGTCAACCGCCGGGCTACTGCATAGCTTCCCCAAGGCAGCAGAAGCAAAACCGCACTAGCCCACAGACTGTATCCATAAGCCCCCAAGGCCAGTTGTATGACCACCCAGCCGATATATAGAAGGATCCAGTCCAGACCGTCTACCTTATACAGCAGTCCTAAGACCAGCAAAAAGAAGGGAATAATGCCCGCATAAAAAGACCCTGTCGAAAAGGGCGAACCGCCCCAGTACAGCGGCACTTGTCGAAGGAAGGTCTGGTCGGCGATCCCGTACTGACGAAACGTTTGCACTAAGCTAGAACCATTGCCCAGACGCTTGATAAGGTCCTCACTAGAGGTACCTCCCACTATGTCAGGAATGAGAAGCGACCAAACCTCAGCTCGGTTGGCCGAATAGCTCTGCGCATAGCTTTTATCCAAGCCCGTTTGAAGGCTCAGATCTTTTTCCCGCTCGCGCTCTAGCTCACTTCCCCCGCGAATGCTATACTGACCATAACTATAGTAAGGTAGTAAGCTCGAAGCCTGAGACAAGCCAGCGCTTACTACGCTAAGCACAGTAAGGCCCGTGGCTAGCCCGAAACGGCGCCAACCACGGGTCTGCCAGGCTATCCAGAAGCGATAAAGCCCATACCCCCCAAAGAGGAGTAAGACATAATAAAGCATTTGAGGGTGATTACCGCCGACCATCCCAGCCCAGCCCCACAACGAAAGCAGGACGCCCCAGCCCCATCGCCCTTGGTACAGAAGTGATAAGCCCGCCAGCGCGTACGGCGCCGTAAAGAGCACATTGCTTTTCCCCCAGTGGGTAGCTATGATCATGTTGGTGTAGTAGCTCATCATCCCAAAAGCGAAAGCCCCCCCCAATGCAGCGGGCCAGGTAGCCCCCTCCGCCCGAAGTAAGAGAAAGAAGCCCAATAGCCCCACAAACAAGATCGCCGGCGGATATTCTCCAAACAGACGCCCAAGGAGCTCCACCGGCCCCACCCAGAAGATATGGTCGGGCTTGTAGTAAATCAGATAGGCCGGCATGCCGGAAAACTGATTGGGAGCCCAGTACGGCGCCTTACCCGTCTGCTTCTCTAGCTGCTGCTGAGGATAGACCATGTAATGGAGCGAAACTTGATCGGAGGCTTTGAAGCGATAGCCCTGATAATAGGGGAAAAAGTACAGGACAGCCACGAGCCCCATTAGCAGCAGGGTAATTAGCCACTGGATAAGCTGATTTTGTCGCATTATGGCCAAAGTTAGCTAAACTTGGGTGGCATGCGGGTCGCTCAGTATCTCAGACAGGCGGAGCGCTTACGATGGCAATTAGGACAGCCTGTGGATAGCTTGTTGATAGGGGCTTATCGATCGCTGATACGGGGCGAGGGTCTAACCTTTGCGGATGCGCGCCCCTACGAGCCGGGAGAGCCCTGGCGCCGCATTCATTGGAGCCTATCGGCCCGGCAAGGCCGACCTTATATCTGGCTAGGCACCGAGGAGCGCCATCTGCCGGTGACTTTGGTGCTCGACCGAAGTGCCTCCATGCGAGCCTACAGCGAAAAGCTCGATTTGGCGTATTTAGCAGGGGTTATCTTGGCGCAGACAGCTTTACGCCAGGGGGATGCCGTACGGTGGGCTAGCTTTGCCGAAAAGGTCGAGTGGTTTTCGCCCCTGCACCGTAGCCAAGCCGCCGTCTGGAGCGCGCTTGAAACGTTGATAACCCGACGCAGCTTCAGCCGACAGACCCGCCTACGACCGCTCGCACACTGGATAGGCGCCCTTCACCCACGCCGTTCTTTGATCGTACTAATCACCGACGGCTTTTTTCAGGACCCAGAATACACTAAAAACCTTTTAGCGCTAGCTCACAAGCACTTCCTTTTACTGCTCTACGTTCGTCATCCGACTGAGACCTTGAATATTCGATTTGGTCAGCTGCCCTTCACCGAGATAGAAACAGGCAGAGGCGGTGTAGCACGGGGGCAGCTTCTTCCGCCGCTATTACCGGAGCCGCGCATTCGACAAGCGGTCCTGTCTGAGACGGAGCCAATCTGGCTAACCCTTCAACGAGCACTAACCCCCCCCTTGCTCTGAGCGAAAAGTATTACCTTTGCGGCGAAATCATACAGCCTATGAGCAATATCGAAGAACGCGTTAAGTCCATCATCGTCAACAAGCTCGGCGTAGAACCGGAAAAGGTTACCAAAGAAGCAACCTTTACCAATGATTTAGGGGCTGACTCGCTCGACACGGTGGAGCTAATCATGGAGTTTGAAAAGGAGTTTGGCATCTCGATTCCGGACGAAGTAGCTGAAAAAATCGAAACGGTAGGCGACGCTATTCAATATATTGAACAGCACGCCAGCGCTTAATGCGAAGGGTTGTCATCACAGGCCTCGGTGCCCTGACACCAATCGGGCTCAATGTTTCGACTTACTGGCAAGCCCTCCTCGATGGCGTTAGCGGCGCAGATTACATAAAGAAATTTGACGCTAGTCAGTTTCGCACGCGCTTTGCTTGCGAACTTAAGGGGTTTGACCCCGCTGCTTACATAGACCGGCGTGAGCTGCGAAAAATGGACAGCTTCACGCAGTACGCCTTGGTCGTTGCAGAGGAAGCCCTGCAGGATGCAGGGCTCCCCCAAGCCTCCGTTGACAGGGATCAGGTAGGGGTTATTTTTTCATCGGGCATTGGCGGGCTTCAGACTTTTATTGAGGAGATGCGAGGCTACGAGCCTGGCAAGCCCCCCCGCTTCAATCCCTTCTTTATCCCCAAAATGATCATAGACATTGCAGCGGGTCACATCTCTATCAGATACGGCTTTCGTGGGCCGAATTATGCCACGGTCTCGGCCTGTGCCTCCTCTGCCAACGCCATTGCGGACGCCTACCTACTCATTAAGGCAGGTTTGGTCGATGTCATGCTAGCCGGGGGTAGCGAAGCCGCTATCAACGAGGCAGGCGTCGGCGGCTTCAATGCCATGCGGGCTTTATCTGAGCGCAATGACGATCCCAAAACCGCTAGCCGCCCTTTCGATAAAGATCGGGATGGGTTTGTCTTGGGTGAAGGATCAGCTTGTCTCGTACTCGAAGAGCTCGAACATGCTCGGCGTCGGGGTGCCCGTATCTATGCCGAGATTGTGGGCTTTGGTCTAGCCGCGGATGCCTATCACATTACCGCACCATGCGCAGAAGGGGCAGAGCTCGTCATGAAAAAAGCCCTCCACCACGCCGGCATCTCCCCCACCGAGGTCGATTATATCAATGTGCATGGCACCTCTACGCCCTTAGGAGACATTTCCGAAACGAAAGCCATCAAGACCATCTTTGGAGAGTGGGCCTACCAGCTCCACATCAGCTCCACCAAGTCTATGATTGGCCATCTTTTGGGAGCAGCTGGCGCCGTAGAAGCCGTCTGTACGGTTCTCTCCGTCTATTACCAGACGGTACATCCCACTATCAATCACTTTACCGATGACCCCGAGTGTGACCTAAATTATACCTTTCACAAGCCCGTACATAAGCCTATTCGCTATGCGCTATCGAATAGCTTTGGGTTTGGTGGTCATAACGTCTCCTTAGTTTTCAAGCAATATGTCGAATGATTTCAGCATTCCACTGGCTTTATCAAAGGTACTTTGGTCCCAGGCGGGGCGAGTATCGGGCTTTTTACAAGCTTCTCGGCTTTTGTCCTAACAATATTAGTCTCTATCAGCAGGCGCTTACCCTGCCCACTCAAAATCAAGACCGCGAAGCATACCTAACGCAATCATATGAGCGCTTAGAATTTTTGGGAGATGCGATTCTCCAGTGGATCATCACCGATTACATTTTTCACCAATATCCTCACTTTGACGAAGGCGAAATGACAGAGCTCCGTGCCAAGGTTGTCAACACAGATTACTTGGTGGAGATAACGCAGCGCCTTTTACTGCCTCACCTGCTGGAGCAACATTATAAGCAGTCTCTACCTAAAAAACCTGATTATCTAGCTGACATTTTAGAAGCGCTGATTGGTGCCATCTACATCGATAGAGGGCCTCGGTATGCTCGGCGCTTTATTCGGAAAAGCTTATTTCCGCTTATTCGGTGGCAAGAGATTGAGCAGGCGGAGTTTAACTATAAAGGCAAACTGCTCGAGCTTATTCAGCAGCGCCAGCTAGGCCAAGTGGAGTTTGTCTTGCAGGAGCGACGACGCACCCATGGTGACGATATCTTTGTCGTATGCCTCAAGCTCAATAATCAGGTTCTCAGCTACGGCACTGGCGGCCGCAAAAAGGAAGCCGAACAGCAGGCGGCCCGCACAGCGCTCAAGCTCTTACGGACATGAAGCGCTTTTGGCATTGGTGGTCAAATGGCCTAGGCTTGGGCTACCTCCCGCTAGCCCCTGCCACATGGGGTAGCGTTCTGGGGCTCGGCTTGGCCTGGGGGCTCAGTCAGGTCAGCTGGCTGGTAGCTCTTCTTTTGGCTATGGGCGTGTGGCTAACGTCTTGGTATGCTATCAGGCAAGTGCTGCCTGCGCAGAAGAAGGCAGATCCCCCTTGGGTGGTCGCAGACGAATTTAGCGCCTATGCCCTCCTGCCCGTCCTGTACCCCCTCACGACATGGGAAGCGGCACTCTGGAGTTTTATCCTATTTCGATTTTGGGATATTTGCAAAATAGAGCCAGCTGGCTGGCTCGAAAAGAAGTCGGGGGCTACGGGCATTATGCTCGATGATGTCGTGGCGATTGCCTATACCGCCCTTTGCCTAAAACTGCTATGTGGCTAGCTTGGCTCAGACTCTTACGCCCCCAGCAGTACACTAAAAACGTTCTGGTCCTCGTACCTTTTGTATTTGCCAAGGCTTGGTCCGAATGGAGCGCCGCTCTTCTCAACTTCATAGCTTGGTGTCTGATGGCCTCGGCTATTTATGCGTTCAATGACACCCGGGACGCAGAAGCCGATCGACAGCACCCTACAAAGCGATTTCGTCCGATTGCCAGTGGCGCTCTCTCTAAGGGCGTAGGTTATGCCACCACCCTGCTTTTCGGTCTTATCGCCCTTGGTCTAGGCTACCGGCTAGGAATTGGGCCCTTGGCTTTTTTGCTGGGTTACTTAGTCAACAACCTACTCTACAGCTGGCGCCTCAAGCGAATCCAACTCCTCGATGTATTCAGCGTAGCGACGGGATTTGTGCTTCGGATTCATGGTGGGGCGAGTGCCGTACAGGTCGCCGTCTCGCCTTATTTATTTATGACAGTTTTCTTTCTCTCGTTGTACCTGGCCCTAGGGAAGCGGCGGTATGAGCGGCTTTTGATGGAGGAGCAAACTAACTTCCGCGCTGTCCTTGAGCGGTACTCGGTTTATTATCTAGATCAGCTCATGGTCATCTCCGCCACGATGACGCTGGTGGTCTACACGCAGTACTTACTAGAGGGTCAGTTTCGATGGCTGATTTGGACCTTACCCCTAGTCGTTCTGGGAATATTCCGTTACTACCACATCACGCATAACCTTTCGGCTGGCGAACCGAGCCGCGAGCTTTTTTCCGACTTATTTTTGCTTGGCTTAGGCGCCGCTTATGGAGTGTTAGTGCTTCTAGAAGTCCTAATCTCATGAAAACAGTCTCTATCACAGGCTGGGGACGCTTTCCGGTAGGAACGAGCCACTACTTACCGCTGAGTAGGTTTTTAAGAGCGCTGAAGGGACCTGCGATCGCCCGCGGGCAGGGCCGGAGTTATGGCGATTCAGCCTTTTGTACAGGGGGATATACCCTAGACCTTAGCGGATGGAATCACCTCCTTGCGTTTGATGAAACAGCCGGCGTACTAATCACGGAAAGCGGGGTATCCCTGTATGAAATCATTCAGGTCTTCCTGCGTAAGGGCTGGTTTCCGGCCGTAGTGCCTGGTACGCAGTTTGTCACAGTAGGAGGGGCTATTGCCAGTAATATTCACGGAAAGAATCATCACCTTGGTGGCGCCTTTGCTGATCACGTCCTGTGGATAGACCTCTTACTGGCTAGCGGCGAAATAAAAAGGGTCTTCCCGACCGATCCGCTTTTCTGGGCTACTGCAGGGGGTATGGGGCTCACGGGCGTGATCCTACGCGCAGCGCTCCGGCTGGAGCCAATACCAACCAGCTGGGTTTGTAATATGATCTACAAGGTGCGTGACTGGGAAAAGGGTCTGAGTCTTCTAGAGGCAGAGGACGACAAGTATCCTTTCGCGGTGGCCTGGCTCGACCATCAAGACCGGCGAGGGCGCAGCGTGATTCACCTGGGTCGGTGGGCAGACGAAAGCGAACTACGATCACCACAGCGCCGTTATGTCGTCGCTGCAGCGGGACGGCTTGCCGTGCCATGGACGCCCCCCCTGCCGCTTTTTAATGCGGCCTCCATACCCCTGATCGCAGAATGGTACTGGCTCAAGAACCCAGCTGGCACCCAGATCGTGCCCTATCATACCTACTTTTTCCCGCTAGACGGCATTCGACAATGGAATCGGCTCTGGGGACCCAGCGGCTTCATTCAGTTTCAATTTGTGGTACCCACGCTAAGCGACTTGGCGGTGCTCTGGCGCTCGCTCCAGCAAGCGCCAGAGCGTAGCTTCCTCACGGTTGTCAAACGTTTAGGACCGCAAAAAGGACCGCTCGCCTTCAGCGGACCGGGCTGGACCCTTGCCATTGACTTGCCTAATACGACCGCCGTACGACGATATCTCATGAGCCTTTTGGATGAGGTAGCCGCCCACCAAGGGAAAATTTACCTCACCAAGGATAGTCTCATGACCCCTACCCACTTTCGTGCTATGTACCCAGCGTGGGAAGTCTTTGCGGAGCAGAAAGCCCGCTTTGACCCCCAAGGTCTCTGGCAGTCAGACCAAAGCCGCCGCCTCCAACTGGTTATCTAATCCTATCTTTGCGGGGCATGGATTATCGCAAACAAACCCGCTTATTTGGGGCGATCGTTTGGCTCGTCGCGTTGCTCACCTATGGGCTCACCGTAGCGCCGACCGCCAGCTTTTGGGATTGCGGCGAATTTATCGCTACGGCCAACGAGCTGGAGGTGCCACACCCACCGGGGGCCCCTTTGTATCTGGTCGTTGCCCGCCTCTTTGCCATGCTGGCCCCCTCGAGCGACAAAGTCGCGTATTTCATCAACTGGCTTAGCGTCTTAGCCGGCGCCTTTACGTCCTTGCTGATTAGCTGGGTGGCCATGCACCTCGTCAAAAAGGCTACGGACGATCCTAATAAACTAATCGTAGGTCTGAGCGGACTCGTAGCTGGACTCACCTGCACCTTCGCCGACTCGGTCTGGTTCAACACCGTGGAGGCCGAAGTGTATGCCCCAAGCGCCCTTTTCACGGCGCTGGTAGTCTGGCTCATGTGTGTATGGGAGGAAACCGATGATCCCCGTCGCCAAAATCAACTCCTCATTCTTATTGCGTTCATTTTTGGGCTCTCTATCGGCGTACACCTGCTCAATCTCCTTACATTACCGGGCTTAGCGCTCATGTACTACTTCCGCAAATCCGCCAAGGTCACAGCTTGGGGCGGAATACTGGCTTTCCTCATCGGCGCAGGTCTTCTGGCCTTTCTGCAGTATGGCGTGATTCAATACACGATTTCCTTAGCATGGCCCTTTGAGAAGCTTTTTGTAGGCACCGTAGACCCCCAAACCGGCCAAGAGTCCGGCCTCGGTTTGCCCTTCGGGTCCGGCCTCCTTCTATTTATCATACTCCTATTTGCGGCTCTAGTGGGGCTGGTCTGGTATGCGGAGAAACGTCAGCACGCCGTTCTCTCTACCGCTGCACTTAGCCTGCTCTTCATCTACTTAGGCTACTCCTCGTATACGGTGATTTTCTTGCGGTCGCACGTAGAGCCGCCTATCGATGAAAATGACCCCAGCAACGTAGCCAACTTTCTAAGCTATCTCAAGCGGGAACAGTACGGCGAAACCCCCATCTTGTGGGGTACCCTCTATAACGCTATGCCCGTAGACATAGAAGAGGTTGGCGAGACTTATTTACGATATCGCACGTCCATCCGCTATGTCCTGGGTGAACCTAAAAAGAGTTACAAATATAACCCGAGTGATTATCGACTTTTCCCTCGCATGTGGAGCCCTAACCATTACACCGGTCAGGGCCCCTTTAGCTACATCAATTACGTGCGAAATAAAGGACAGGATCCGCAAAATCCTTATGACGATAAGCCCACCATGGGCGAGAATATTCGCTTCTTCTTGGAATACCAATTGTACCACATGTACATTCGGTATTTCCTGTGGAACTTTGTAGGTCGGGCGCATGAAGCGCAGGACAGCCCCTGGGAAAGTGGCCTCGAATTCTCACGCTTACGCAGCCTGCCCACGCACAAGCGCAAAGACCCTTCTAAAGCGCACTATTACGGGCTACCTCTGCTCCTAGGGTTACTGGGCGCTAGCTGGCACTTCCAACGAAACCGCCGTCACGCCGCCGTCGTGCTCACCCTTTTTCTTCTGACGGGGGTAGCTATCATTCTGTACCTCAATCAGCCCCCCAATCAGCCGCGAGAACGAGATTACTCGTATGTGGGCTCGTTTATCATTTTCGCTATATGGGTAGGCATGGGGACCGCGGGCTTAGCTAACTGGCTTAGCCAAAAGCTCAAGCGAAATCTGGACCTGCCAGTAGGCCTAGCGACCTTGGGCGTTCCGCTCCTCATGGCAGCCCAAAATTGGAAATCCCATTCTCGCGCTGGGAATTATGTCCCGCCCGATGCAGCCTATAATTTCCTCATGTCGTGTCCCCCGAATGCTATCTTATTCACGAATGGCGATAATGACACCTTCCCCTTGTGGTATCTGCAGGAAGTCGAGGGTGTGCGAACCGACGTGCGCATCATCAACCTAAGCCTACTGAACACCGACTGGTATATCTCCCAGCTCAAGTACAACTCCCCTAATGGTACCCCGCCCGTACCTATCTCCGTGCGGGACAAACTCTTTATGGGTGAAGGAGCCGCCATGCTCCCCTTTAGGAGCAGCTCGATAGCTTTGCCTATTGATAAAGCTAGCTTTCTCCAAAACTACCCTGAGGGTCATCGGTTTAGGGCTGAAGACCTCGCCGATACGCTCTACTGGCTAGTCCCAGCCCGCGGCAATGGCCAAAATACCTATCTCCTCAAACAAGATTACATGACGCTCGATATCGTCCTGGCCAATCACCAGCAAGGCTGGCGTCGTCCTATCTGCTTTGCTAACACGCTACCCTCCTTTAGCTATATGGGGCTTTCTGATTACCTTTATCAGCGCGGGCACACTTACGAACTCCTGCCCCTCAAACCTCGTAAGGCCACAGGCGGCTCTGTCTATAATGCACCCATTCAAGACACGCTGACCTATCAGCTTTTGACCGAGGTCTTCCGCTATCGAAACCTGGATAATCCCGATATCTTCTACGACGAGAATACGCTCCGCATGGTTAATAATTACCGGAATGTCTTTTACCACCTGATCGACCACTATATTCAGCAGGCTGATACGCTGCGAGACACCCTCACCGCTTCCGCTTATCGAGAAAAGGCGCGTAATCTCTTAGCTTTCCTCGAAAAACACTTTTCAGAAGAGGCCTGTCCCATGGAGATTTACCAGCTAGGCCAGCTTGCAGGCATGTGGTTAGGCTTGGGTGAAAAAGAGAAAGCTACGCAAATCTATGCTAGAGCGGTAGGGCAGCTGGAGGAAGAAATGCGCTACGCAAACACCGTCAAGGCGGAGCTGGATGATTTCTGGTTTTATGGCTTGGAGAGCATCACACGTGGGGTAACTGCCTTGCAGGATAGCATGCTTTTGCGGCGTGTCTTAGATCTGAATGCACAAAGTCGGGATAAGCTGCCTTCTCGTCCTTTGCGCTAAGGCTCAGCTCACCCTGCCCCTGATCGAGCGGCCCTTCTTGGAGGCCCCCCCTTTATCAGCCAAAGCCTTTCGACTGCCTGGGGAGCGCTGGGCGCTGTCTCTGCAGGTGCAGCTAGAGCCTTGGCTAGACTATGCTTTTGATAGCACCTTCACCCTGAGGCTCCGGCTTTACTCAGAAAAAACGCTCGTAGCTGAAACGCTACTCACCACACAAGCCTGTAATGTGTGGACAGGCAGTTTCATATGGTCCTTTGAAGCCGTGGGGGGCAAGTTTTACTTTTTAGAAGCGTCTGCTGCTGAAGCGGAACGGCTTTCGCACGTGTGTAGGCTATGGCTTCCCCCTCATGTAGTACAGCGCTGGATTGCTGCGCCGGACGGTTGGTTGCCGCCTGTGGTTGCCGTTTACACCTCGGAAGGAGAACGTGACACGCTAAGCCTCGCTTCACCCAGGTGGCAATCCGTATTTAGGCCTGCGCGCATTGATACCAGCGCGCCCCTACCCCCTCATGTACAAAAGAAAGGGCGCTCTGCTTTCATTTCCACGCGCTGCGCTTGGTACGTCGAGGGCGACAGCTCCCAGGTTTTTTGGTCTTGCGTCCAGGGTATATTGCCCTATGCCAGCGGAACCTCGAGATGGGCCTGGCACCCAGAAAGGGCTAAGCGGGCAAGTCTCCTCTTTGCCGGACACCAGCCCGGCGCACGCACAGACCAGGGGCTACTCTATATCTTTTTAGGGCCGCCAGCGCTGCGCCTCTTAGATCTCGAACGCGAAGCGTGGGTTTATCCAGACCTGTCGGCAGCCTTCAACTTCACCTGGAATGGCAGGCGGTGGCAGCTGCAGCGTCGCTTGGAGTATCAAAGTTTATGGCAACGGAAATAATCACCGATTTACGAGCCCTTCGTCGGGCCCTAGAAGGCGGTGCACAGGTCGAAAAAATTTTACACCTAGCCGGTCAGCCCTATCCCAAAGCGCTGTATGCGCTCATTCGCCGGCATGGCATCCCCATCCAGCAGGTCCCCGCCAAAGCGCTCCCCCAGAAAGCGACCTGGGTCGCCTACTTAAGTCCGATTCGCACCTATCAGATCGAAGCGGCGCTGCGGTTTCCGGTAGCGGGGCTAGCCTTAGCGCTGATCGGCATCACTGATTTACGGAATGCGGGCGGCATTTTACGCAGTGCGGCAGCCTTTGGCGTAGAATGGATTTTATGGCCGACCCAGCGCAGCGTGCCTTTGTCTAGCGATGCGCTTTGGCTAGCTAGCGCCGGCGCGCTTAGCCAACTGCGGATTGTACGCAGTCCTAAGCCACATACAGACCTGCAACGGCTAGCCAAGCGCGGCTGGCAGCTCCTTGCCACCACCAAGGCCTCCCCGCAAGCGACCCCGCTCCCAGCCCACCACTGGTCTCAGCCCAGCATACTTCTGCTGGGTAGCGAGGAACGCGGCTTGCCGGAATCCTACCTCCAGCTTGCCCCCATCCACCTCACCATCCCCCACAGCCCCACCATCGAATCCCTCAACGTCAGCTGTGCTGCTGCTATTTTGCTTTGGGATTACTACCGTCGTAGAAGTCAACTCTAGGGATGTACCCTTCTGAGCTTAGGCTCCCGGTTAACGCCCTTCCCTCATGCCACCCTGTTAGCTTCTGGTCCTGATGACAAACCGCAAGCATAGACGTAGCACCCGCACGAGTCGTTTTGGCTCGGCTGGTCGAGAAAGTCACGACGCCTCGATCTTTTATGCAAGCCGGCTCCATGAAGAGCTTCCTCCCGAGAGGCCCATGCCTTACTTAGAAAACCCCCTCCCTAAAGGTGGGGCACCCTGCGCCTTTTCCGATCGAGCTACCGTATCGTCTTATTCAGCTTTACACCTTTGCGGGCGAAGTAGTGCTAGACCCCTTCATGGGTAGCGGTCAAACGGCGCTAGCAGCTCTAAAGGCCCAGCGCTTCTACGTCGGCTACGAAATTAGTCAAGCCCATATAGAGCTTGCTCAGAGCCGCATCAGGCAAATGAGTAACGCGTCTTCGACCCTGTTTTAGGCCGTTACTCCACTTATAAGCCTAGTCCCGCGAGCAAACTGGCTCCATTTTTGCTGTTCCCTTGTAACGATCGGTTAGCTTCATAGCTTATGGCTTTTTGTACTTAGCTTTGTGGGGTTTATTGGTATCTCATGCGTCATGCTGTCGTCCTTATCATGGCCTGCGCCTTCGCCCAGGTCGACCCTCGTGCCGACAATCTCGTCAAGGCCAGTCGAAAAAAGATCCGATCCCTCGAAAGCTTTTCGGTAGAGTTTGCTTATCATGTCGAAAATAAAGCCGATACCACACAAAAGACTATACACAAAAAAGGCTTATTGCGGTATAAACCCAGCCAAAATAAGTTTCACCTTGATCTGGGTGACATGCTTGTAATCTGTGATGGAAAGACTGTTTGGCAATACCTAAAAAGGGAAAACGAGGTTACCCTCACATCGTTTGACCCGAAAGAAGGCTTTAGCCTCGAAAAAGTCTTCCGAATTTATGACCAAGACATGAAGGTACGCCTTGACCAAACCGATTACGCCAAAGGGCGTAAAATTCACAAGATATCCATGTTTCCGGTTAGCGATAGGACCGACTATTATCGGGTCGAGGTGTGGATTGATGAGGCGACCTCGCTTCCGCAGCAGATACGTTTTTCGCATCGGGATGGCACCGTAGTCACGTATGAGCTTCGCAACTTTGCGGCTACGCCGTTGGCCGATAACGCATTTACCTTTGATCCCAAGCAATATCCGGGCGTTCAAACGGTAGACCTGCGATGACGCCCGCCGAGCTGGAAGCGGCAGCGCTAGCGCGGCGTACCCTGCTTTGTGTGGGGCTAGATCCAGATAGGGCGGCCCTTTCCAATCAGCATGCCCATCAAAGCTTAGACTGGATAGCTGGGTTTTTGAAGGAGGTGATTCAAGCAGCCCTGCCTTATGCTCTAGCTTATAAGCTAAATAGCGCCTTTTACGAGCGGTGGGGCTCGCAAGGGTGGAATATTCTAAAAAAGCTTCGGGCACTCATCCCGGCGAGTCATCTGACTATCTGGGATGCCAAGCGGGGAGATATCGCCCATACGTGCTGGGCTTATGCCCAAGCTGCCTTTGCAGAGCTTGGCTTTGATGCAGTAACGGTGCACCCTTACATGGGATGGCCGGCTTTAGCCCCATTTTATGAATGGCCAGACAAGTGGGTTTTCGTGCTACTGCGTACGACGGAAGCACCGCCCTGGCAGGACCAGGTCTGGCCATTAATTCATCGGGAGCGGCCGATAGGTATACCCGCCCACCTAGGCTGGGTATGGGGCGCGCACCATGAGCGGGAGCTTATCGAGTTTCGTCAGCAGGACCCGCATAGCTGGCTACTGATGCCAGGGCTGGGGGCTCAGCAAGCGAGCCTAGCCCCCCAGGCCCCTGTCTTTCCAGCGCTGCTTACGCTTTCCCGAGCTATTCTCCAGGACCCTACTTCCATCCCGCAATGGGCAGCCCACACAGCGCAATTCCTGCCCAACCCTCCTCCAATGGCGTCTCTCCCGCCTAGCACGGCTCCCCATCCCTAGCGTAGCCCCAGGGCTGCTCGATCTTTTTTGTACCTTTGCCAGCCATGGCCGTAAAGCTCAGACTGCGACGAGATGGTCGTACTCACTACGCATTTTTTCATTTAGTGGCAGCCGATAGCCGCGCGCCGCGGGATGGTCGCTTCATTGAGAAGCTTGGTTACTACAATCCCAATACCAATCCGCCGGATATCAAGCTCAACGAAGAGCGTATTTTATATTGGCTCCAGCAAGGCGCTCAGCCGACGGAAACTGTCCGTTCCCTACTCTCTAAGCAGGGGATTCTGCTGAGACTGCACCTTTGGCGCAAAGGCAAATCCCCCGAGGAGATCCAAGCCGCCTTCGCCGAGTGGAAAGCCCAAAAGGAAAAGCGTTTAGCCCAAAAAGCCTAAGGCCGCTCCCGGCTATCGAACTCTTTGCTTGGGGGGTCGTCACCCGTCCACATGGACTCCGGGGGCATGTCCTGGTAAAGACCCTATCCCAGCAGCCACAAGCTTATCCTTTATCAGCTTTCTGGCTAGCCCGAGAGGGAGACAAAATCGCGCAGCCGTACCGGGTGGCATCCCTACACCCCTACAAAACCCGCCACCCCGAAGACGCTGCTCCGCCTGACCTTTGGCTACTGCGGCTTCGAGGTGTCAGTGACAGAAATGCTGCAGAGAACTTACGACAGCTTTATTTATATCTCCCGCGCACCTACTTGCCTCCTTTAGAGGCAGGGCGATTTTACTACTTCGAGGCGGAAGGTGCGCAGGTCGTGGACCTAAACGAAGGTCCCAAAGGGCGACTCCGAGAAATTCGACCCGGGCAAGCCCATGACTTCTTCATCGTCGAAGCACCAGAGGGTGCCCTGTATTGGGTACCTGCGCCTTTCATACGGCAGCTAGACCGTACAACCTCCCCTCCCACGCTTTTCGTAGAAGGAATCGAGGGGCTATGGGACCCGTCCTTGGCTCAAGGACGACCCTAAAGGGGTTGATAGACAAAGCGTACCGTCCCCTTACGACCGCTAGCGTCGTAAAAGTCTACAAACTGTAACTTGTAGTAGGCCAGGTCTTCGACTTCTACCACATAAAAGCGCGTAAAGTCGATCACATAGGTCCCCGTGTTGAAATCATAGCGTTTCCAGTCGAAGCCGATTTCGTCTCGGCGCGTCTGGAGGGTGATGAAGCTGAGGTCTTGATAGGTAAACGCTTCATAAGATCTCAGCGAGACGGGCACAGCAGCAGCTCGGCGACCTTCGGCCAAAAGTACTCCTAACACGGGATAATAGCGAAAAGCTTCGGGCTGGTCCGGATAGTAGTGCACATATCGCGTCAAGATCAAATCAAATGGCCAGGGGGGGCGAATGCTGACTGTATCCCCAGGTCGATCTAAGGCCAGGTATAGCCGCTGGGCCGAACGAGGATAACGCCACTCGCCAATTAAGCGATTATCCAAAGTCCAGGCTTTTACCGCCAATCTGTCATTTTCGTAGGTAAACAGTAGCTTGGCATAACGGGCCGGACCGCGGTAAAAGATTTCACCCCGATCCCGATCTAGTAAAAGGTACACTCGGTCTCCTGCTTGAAGCGGCGCCACGGCAGGCGTATCGGGCAGGTCACACCGCCACCCCGTTAGCACCGTAGCATCTGAGATGCTGGCCCACTGAGTTGAATCAGTCACCACCGCCCACGCATAGAGCGCCGCATTGAGCCACACCGCGTAACCACTGCTCGTCGGCACTAGCTCTAGATCCCAGGCAGCCCGAGCAACCTTGTGTACCCGTCCCTCTCGTAGCGACACAAAAGCTACGGTATCATACTCAGAGCCTAACGCCACCTCTAAAGCGAGACGCTCGCCATTCTCGGGAAGCTTCCAGGGCTTATCTGGTCTCAAGCAACCTGTCAAATCCCATACGAGAAAAAGCCCCAGTCCAGTAATAAGTCGCGCTGCCAGCTTCATAGTTGTCCTTTTTGTAAACTAACCGTTAGCCGGATAAATGCGAAGCGCCCCATGCCGATGGGCGCGGCAGCACCGCCACCTGAATGAACGCCACCCGCCAAATTTGCCTGTACTTGTCGAATATCAAACAAGTTGCGAACGCCTACCAGTAAATGAACTGTATTTTTCCAGATAGAGCGACTGATAGTCACATCCATCCACGGAAAGGCCCCAATCCAGCGAAAAGCCACGGTACCATCCTCCTGAGCTACGAAAATGGGCAGACGGCCATTGTACTTGAAAAAGATCGCCGCTGTGTAAGCACCTTGGGACAAGGTCCCGTTGAAGGCAGTCTCCCAAGCCCACTGATCTCCAGGATAGCGAGTGAAATTGGCACCAGCTTGCAGGGTATACCGTTTATATTTCCACTCAAGCTGCGGCTGGATACCCAGCGTCTGAAAGGCACTGATGTTGAAGTAGGTCGTGTAAAGGGTAACGGGGTCTAAAACCACGAGCTGAATGAGATTAGTTAGGTCGTTGTAAAAAGCGGAGGCAGAGAAGCGCCAGAGCATGCCGCGGGGCGTGAGGTGATTCCAGGTGAGAGCCGTGTGGAAATGATGGCTTCTCTCGGGTTGCAGGTCGGGGTTACCCTGAATGTTGTGATTGGTAAAGACCAAATACAGATACATTTCCCGCAGGGAAGGCGCCCGAAAGCCCCGACTATAGCCGCCCCGCCAGACCCAGCCGGAGCCAAGCTCGTAGCGGAAGTGAAACGAAGCTAGCAGAGGACTTGTAAATTGGGTATTGTAGGCCCAACGTAGGGCTGGACTGACAGTCAGCCGATCTATCAGGTGATATTTCAGGCTAAACCAGCTGGCGTAGTCACCCATGGTAGCAAGGCCGTTTCGGATGCGCAGCCCCTGTACGAGCTGATGGGTAAGCTCATGGCCCCACTGAACCTCACCCCGAGCCAATGTTCGGGTTAGAAAGCCACGAGTCCAGAAGTGCGTCTCAAGCGTGGAGTCCTGCTGCCCCTCCAACGGCACGAGCGTTTCCCGCAATGTGACGAGATCTTTATACACGACATTGCGGATGCGCTGCCACCCTAGCCAACCCACTTGCTGCTCCCAGCGCCAGTGGGGCGATAGCTTCCAGCTCAGATGCGCATGCGGTAACCACCGACGGGTGTAATAGTACTCATCTAAGGCGTACACTCGATAAGGCGTAATAGTTGGCTCCTTGAGGTTGTAAAAGGTTTCCCACAGCAAAGACAGTTGGAGGCGTATACGCAGCGCATCGGAGGGTCGAAACTGATAAAGTCCGCTAAGATTGTACTGCTCACGGGGTCGCCAGAGTCGCGCGCGAAGCCGCTCTGGATCTGGATCCCATCCCCCGAAAAAGTACCGGCCGCCACTTAGGTGCAAGCGATGCCGAGCCGGACCACCTGTAGCACTAAACTGCGCATCATAAACGCCCACGCTTTCATAGTGCAGGCGAGCACGAGCCTCCCATTGGCAGCGACTCTCCCGTGTAATGAGGTTGACCACGCCGCCCAGCGCATCCGTACCATAAAGGACGCTCATGGGTCCTTCGACAATCTCGACGCGGTCGACCTCTGAGAGGGGAAGTTGTGCTAAATCCACGCTGCCACCTACCCGGCCTACCACCGGCACCCCATCCACTAAGACCTTGATGTTTTGGCCGGAAAGTCCTTGCAATTGGAGAAAAGAGCCTAAGTTGGGATCTTGTTGAAGGCGCACATTGAGCTCGGTAGCGAGTAAATGCGGCAAATACAAGGCGCCCTGCGCTTGAATACGCTCTGCCGAAAGGATGCGCATCGGCTGCAGGCTCTGGATAGCCGGTATGGGGACAGATTGACCCGTGATGACATTCTCCTCTAGCCGATATTCTAAGCGCTGCAGAATGACCTGACCCGGGACTAGAGCTGTACCCACCCATGGCTTATACCCCGTGGCCTCGACGCGAACGGTATGAGTCCCGGCTGACAAATGCGCTCGACCTACAGAGTCAGCTTCTAGGGGCTTCTTTTGCCCTGTTACATAAAGGCGAGCGCCCGGCACGGGCAGGTTCTCCTCGTCTACGACTTGGAGAACCTGCCCCCAGGCAATTAGGATGAGCAGCGGCCAGCAGCGCATCACTATTCAAACAAAATGTGAACAAGGCCGACCGCCTGAGCCGTGCGAGCTTCTAAGAGATACAGCCCCGCCGGCCAATTTCCGCGCGGGACATAAAAGAAGCCCTCAGCAAGGCTCTGACCCTGCCAAACAACCTGTCCCGTGTGAGTGTAAAGCTTATAGGACACAGGCGCGCCGGTTTCACCCGCATAAACCCATATTCCATCCGTAGCCGGATTGGGATAAGCCACCACCGGCAAACGAGACCCCTCACCACGCAAGCTCGCTACGCTCCCCAAGCGCTTCCGTTCTAAGATGGTATACCGCACGACGGTACTGCCCGCCGTAGAATCTCCAAACCCTACAAAGCGCAGACGCCAAATATCACCGCTGCGCGTGCGCACCAGGTAATAAACCGTATCCGCCAAAAGCCACTGATTAGAGGTCATGTCGTACCGCTTCCAGTTGTAGCCGATGGTATTGATAGCGGAGGCATAGGACGCCGCAGCATAGTCGATGGTATCGGGGTTTGCACTGGAAGAGAGGGGCTTACGGCTTACGATTATCTGGCGGTTTTGCAGCGCGCCGATTACCACGTAAGGCGTGCCCGACGGCGGCAAAAGCGTGAGGTAAGGCGTGAAGACCAGATCCCACAAAGAGTCCACAGGCTCCAGATTGCGCGCTTGGTCGTTTAGCACATCGTAATACACAAAGCCGCGACGAGGTGCTAGGGATTTAGCGACTTGGGCACTAACCTCGGCGCTGCCATCCAGGTTCGCATGTTTGAGGTAATAAATCCCACTTTGCAGCCGCTCTAACCAGAGCTTCTTATAGGAGCCGTTAGGCAAGCGAAGTATATATAACGAGTCACCCGTGATAGCGTGCGTAGTGAAATTATAAGTACCCCAGCCGAGATCAAAGGAATCCTGGGGATTGGCGGTTAGATTGAAGCCACCTCGGCTCCAGCTCGTATCACTGTCATACAGGCGCTCCAGTGTGTCGCCCAGAACCAGCGCGCTCCAGTCTGCAGTGGTAGCAGGCCGGCTAGTGCGCCACACTGTAACCCCCACCCCATGGTTAGCCCGGATCGCCGCCGTGAAGCCAGGAATCTCAAAAGCCAGATGCCAGCTCGTAGTAAGCGCTGTATCCAGGCGCCACCCATCACTAAGTCGGTAAAATACGAGCCGGTACGGGTCCGTTGGAGCGGATTGTACTCGCAAAGTCAATGTGTCTCGAAATGTCTGGCCATGAGCCAGGCCCAGTACTGCTATGCCCAAGAGAAGGGCTATTACACGTGTACGCATATCGGTGCAAAGGTATGGCAATTCTTTGGACTCAATCCAAATAAGCGAATGCTGGTCTGGTGCGAAAAAAAAAACTCGTAGCTTTGTGGGCCATGAGCCACATGGAGAGGACCCTAGGACTCATCAAGCCCGACGCCATGGAAGCTGGCTTAGCGGGCCGGATTTTAGACGATATCCTGCAAGCTGGCTTTCGTTTGGTGGCGCTCCGCCTGCTGACACTAAGCCGAGCCCAAGCAGAGGCTTTTTATGCTGCACACCAAAGCAAACCCTTTTTTGAGTCGTTAGTGCGCTTTATGACGAGCGGCCCTGTGATAGCCTTCGTGCTTGAGAAGGACGGGGCGATTGAAACCTATCGGACCCTCATGGGCGCGACTAACCCGGCCCAAGCAGCCCCCGACACCCTTCGTGCCAAATATGCCCAATCAATCGAGCGAAACGCCGTGCACGGTTCAGACAGCCCCGAAGCGGCCGCCCGTGAGATCGCTTTCTTTTTCCCGGCTTGCGAGCTCTCAGCAGTAACGGCCTATTCCCACGTGTGACTATGGGCGTTTTTGACCTAGTAACGGACCTAGGCCATCAAGAGGTCGTCTTTTGTCACGAACCCAATCTAGGCCTGAGGGCGATTATTGCCATCCATGACACGACGTTAGGGCCCGCGCTAGGGGGGGTACGCTTCTGGCCTTACCAGTCCGAAGAGGAAGCCCTGCATGATGTGCTGCGTCTGTCGCGAGGCATGACGTATAAAGCTGCCATTAGCGGCCTCAACCTGGGCGGCGGTAAAGCGGTCATTTTGGGAGATCCGCACCTTCTCAAAAGTGAGGCCCTTATGCGCCGCTTTGGCCAGTTTGTAGAAGGCTTAGGGGGGCGCTATATCACCGCCGAAGACATGGGCGTTTCTGTCCAGGACATGGCCTTC
Organism: uncultured Sphingobacterium sp.; assembly: GCA_964489015.1. Taxonomy (GTDB): domain Bacteria; phylum Bacteroidota; class Bacteroidia; order SpSt-205; family SpSt-205; genus JAPYWM01. Next base: position 19,906 of record CAZAXD010000026.1, read on the forward strand.
ATCCGCGCAGAGACCCGGTACGTCACCGGTCTCCCCGAAGAAATGGGTGGAAGCGGCGACCCTTCACCTGTCACCGCTTATGGGGTATACCTGGCTATGAAGGCCACCTGGAAAAAGCTCACCGGCTCAGAGGCCCTTACCGGCGTCAAAGTGCTCATTCAAGGCCTGGGGAAAGTAGGCTGGGCACTGGCCGAACTGCTCCACAAAGAAAAAGCCACCTTGTATGCCACGGATCTCAGTGCAGCCCAGCTCGAAGAGGCCCGTAGCCGTTACGGCATCCTCCCTATTGCGCCTGATGAGTGGCATCTCCAGCCGGTGGATATCTTAGCCCCTTGCGCTCGGGGAGCTACCCTCAATGAAAATACGATTCCACACCTCCAATGCGCTGCCATCGTCGGCTCTGCCAATAACCAGTTGGCTGATGAGGAGGCAGATAGCCATCGCTTGGCCGTTCGGGGTATTTTGTACGCGCCGGACTTTCTCATCAACGCAGGTGGACTCATTAATGTATACACCGAGCTGGAAGGCTACAACCGGAAGCGAGCCTTGTCGCGTACCGAGTACATCTATCAGGCGCTTTTGCATGTCTTTACGGCCGCTGAAAAGCGTGACATCACCCCTCATCATGCCGCTATGCAGCTCGCGCAAGAACGAATTAGTGCGATTGCGCAGCTCCGAGTCCGTCAACCCGCTCACCCCGCTTCCCTTTCCTTAGCTTAGAAAACCCAGAACCACGTATGACTAACTTAGAGTGGAGCGAGAATCCCACTACGCCAGAATCGACAGCGCCCATCATTGTGCCGCGTCACAAGATTCGCGTTCGGGTCATGCAGGCCTTGTATGCCCACTTTCTCAGCGAGACGCCCCCGGATGAGGTTTTTGCGCACATCCTCCAGGAGATTTATGAAGCGGCCCTGGCAGAGGCTCCTCACAATGCCGAGTTTCTCAAAGAACTTTACTTCGGCACGGTGCAAAACCTAGCAACCTATCAGGCCCTCATCGAAAAGCACCTCGTAGGCTGGACCTGGAACCGCCTATTCATGGTAGATAAATGCATCCTGCTGTGCGGCGTTCATGAAATGACCCACTGCGCGGATATCCCCTTGCGCGTCACCCTCAATGAGTGGATCGAAATCGCGAAAGCCTATGGCACGCCCCGCAGCGCCGGATTCGTCAACGGAATATTAGATGCCACCCGACGGACCTTAGCGCAGGACCCGACTAGCCTCGTCGCTCAAAAGCCTTTATAAAATCCACCCTCCTACTACGAGGTCTTCCCCCTCGTAAGCGACAGCGGCTTGCCCCGGCGTGATGGCTTTGACGCTGCTGTGAAAAACAACCTTTAAGCGCTCTCCCGGACCCTGGTACAAGCGCGCGGTGTGACCAGGGTCCATGTGACGAATCTTGACCGTCACAGGATACCCCTCGTAAGGCAAGGCAGGGTATTTGTGCCATACAGGCTGATCCATTTCTAACGTATGCTGATAGAGATACTTCTCAGGGCCAATCACTAACGTATTGGTCTCAGGGTGAATCTCTATGACGTAATGAGGCTTCCCCAGGGCAGGGAGACCGCGGCGTTGGCCTATGGTGTAAAAGGGATATCCGGCATGTTGACCGACTACGTCTCCTGTCTCTTTGTGAATAATCGGCCCTCCAGCTAACGCCGCTACCTGTTCTGGCTGACGCTTCCTAATAAAGGCGCGATAGTCACCCTCCGGCACAAAGCAAATCTCATAAGAGTCCTTCTTTCGTGCTAAGCGGTCTAGTCCCCAGGCGGCAGCTAAAGCGCGCACTTCCGGCTTGGTGCGCGTGCCCAGCGGAAAAAGGGTGCGCGCCAGCACCGCCTGGGATAAGCCCCACAAGACATAAGATTGATCCTTGCTTAGGTCGCGTCCACGCTGGATAAAGTATCGCCCCTGCGCCCAACCCACCCGCGCATAATGCCCAGTCGCTAGCTTCTCGCAGCCTAATTGCAAAGCTCGACGATACAAGACATCCCACTTGATGTACGTATTGCACAAGATACAGGGATTAGGCGTCCGACCCGCCAGGTAAGCCTCCACAAAATCCTCAATCACCCGCTCCCCAAATTCACCTCGTAGATCCAGTACATAATGGGGGAAGCCGTACTGTACCGCTACGATTCGCGCATCATTGATATCGTCTAAGTTGCAACAGCCAGTAGCCTTTCGGGCCGTACTGGGCGTGTCGTGGGCCCACGTCTTCATGGTCACCCCTACCACGTCATGGCCTTCCCGTGCCAAGAGCGCTGCCGTCACACTGCTATCTACGCCGCCACTCATGGCTACTAATACCCGCATACCTCAAAATAACAAAATCAGCGCCTCACCGACACGTAGCACCCTTTCACCACTCACCTAGCGTAGTTTACCGCTGAGAAGACTTTCTTTACCACTGAGTCAAAAGCCCTTGGTCAGTCGCCCTCTCACTACCGAACTTTGAAGTGAAAACGTTATTTGTGCCCCTAAAGCGGAAGCAGCAGCAAGCCCAGGCGGTTGAGCTCCCTTCGGGTTGAGCTCCCGTCTGTTTTTTATTCAAAATTCTAACCGCACCCAGACATTTCGGCCAGACGCCCAGATGCCTGCCGCTCCCCACTGCCGATATAGGCTCAGATGAGACTGATAGCGCTGATTAAAGGCGTTATCCACGCCTACTATCCAGTGCCCTCCAGCCGTTTTCCAACCCAGTGCCCAATCTAGTAGCCAGTAGCCCGGCGTGGGGATCTCCGTCCGGTAAGCCGTGTAAGCTCTGCGCTGCGGCGCAAACGCACGAAGGACGACCCGCAGATAGAACCCGCCTCTTAGAGGCTTATCCCAGCGAAGGCGCCCTTGCAGCGGTGGGACCTTGGGCATCGCCCGCAAAGAGTCCCCGAAAGCCCCCACGAGTCCCCCTCTCATGTAGGCCAAGGTCACCTCTACCCCATCCGCATGCCACAGACCCTCTAAGCCCCATAGCCATGCGGGCTGGCTCGCATACTGAAAGCGCCCCCCTATCGCACTGAGCAGGGTATCCGGCAGCCGCTCAACGAAAATGAAATTGGGGAAATAGTGCCCATGGGCCCCTATCCGCCAAGCGCCGCGGGCCATACTGCCCTCGACTTGATAGGCAATCTCCACGGGCAGGTCCACTCGTCCTATCTCATAGCGCCGAGCCCCCTCATGAAAGCCATTCGCCCATAGCTCGATGGGATGCGGTATCCGAAAACTGCGCGCCAAACGAAGCTGAGCCCAGGTCCCATCCCAGCTTAGCTCAACTGCGCACGTGTGATAACGGCGCGATGTCCCCTGATGACGATGCCCGGCCCATTGCCAGCGTACCCCGAGGTGAATCGCACCGGCCCCCCATGACCGCCAGGCTTGTCCCCACCAGGCCCCTTCCCAGCTAATGGCCGCTGGACCGAAACCTTCTATCCCTTCATCCCAAGTCTGCCGCAGCATGCCCACAGCACCCACTCGCCACCAAGCTCCTATGCATTCTAGGTCTAGATTGAGACGCTGTGCCTGAAGATCCACCCCTGGCCTTAGGTCCTCTATTCCGTACTCAGCGCGTCGATTGAGATTGACCCCTAAGCGTCCTATCCAGCTAGATTGGGCAAACGATTGTCCTAGCCTAAGACCCGCGTTTAGGTTCTGGATGCGCTGGCGAGGCCGATCGAGTCCAAACCCTGCCGCTTCAGACTGGGCTATAAACAAGCTATCCCCGACCAACCAGCGCTGCTTATCAGGATCCCATTCATCTGGCGGCAACCCCACCTGCTGCTCAAAGCCGTAAACCCACCACTGTAGAGCAGCCTTAGCCAACGTCCCCGTGCTACCCACGTATCGCTCCAAAAGGCCAGTGTTGGGAATATACCCACGCCAAGGTTCTCGGTAATTGTGCGCTTGCCGCAGACCCGTTTCAAACGCAAGCCCACCCCAGTGGCTCCGCCAGCCAGCTGCTGCCTGTTTCGAGAAAAGGAGGGGATTCTGTCCCACCTGACTACGCACCGCCACGAAGGCACTTTCTGGCAGAACGGGATCAAACGCAACCACCCCGCCCATCGCACCACTACCATATCGCACAGCCTGTGGTCCTAATAACACCCGCCCTTGCCAAAGCAGCGGAGCAGCCGGCACCTCCCAGCCATGATCTTCACCCCAGTAGTCCCCATCTCGCACAAGCCCGCCGTAAAGCGCCAGGATTCGCTGATACGACAGCCCGCGTAGCACCGGCCGCCCGCTGTGCACCCCAGTCGCCATCCACGAGACCCCCGGAATCCCCTCAAACGCCCGCTCTAAAGACAACGGCCCCGCCACAGCTCGCCCTAAATGCCATACTCGCCCCCCTACCCGCTCTCCCCCTATCTCAACCGGCGCTAGCTCATAGCCGGGTAAACTGTCCATTTGGGCCCATACAAACCCGACTCCAATCCAAACCCATCGCATGCCACAAAGATAAGGTATTTTGAAAAATTTTTCGATATTCATAAATAACTTCTCCGTAGCCCCTGCCAAAGCAGGGTTTATGACACCGCCCTAATTGGAGTCTCACCGCCTAAGAGCCACAGGCCCTCTTTTGCTTACTTTGATAGTTTGGGTGGACCGTTGACTGGGAACAGGTCAGTAAATTCGTGGAAACTTACGAGCCCATGTCAGATATGCTTTTAGCCATTATTCGTTGGGGTGAGATAGGCGGTCTATACGGCATACCCTTAGAGGCACAAAAAGAGGTCTTTGAGGCGCTTGGAAGAGAGCGATTTTTGAAGCTGCCTAAACGGGGTACGAATCCACGGGGAGTGGAGATCTCCTCAGAAGGCATAACGGCCCTCCTGCATCACCCAACCCCTAAAGCCTTGCCTATCACGTGGAGGCGCCCTACCCACTTAGAAGAAAAAGGGGCCTATTAGCGCCGTATATCCAGTGGCTTCGTCACTGGCAGTCTGACTAAAGCAACCTATTCCATGCCCCAGCGTCGCTCCCGCACTAGTTCCTTCGGCAGTCCCGCCCGCATCTCCCACGATTCTACCCCCTTCTATAGCCGTCGGCTCTACGAGGGCCTACCTAAGGAAGAGCCAGTAAAGTACCTCGAAAATCCCCTACCCCCAGAATGCGTCAATCAAATCCTTTGCGAAAGCGCTGAGCACATGCAAGCCCTCCCCGATTATTCCGTTCACCTCATGATTACCTCCCCACCCTATAACGTCGGTAAAGAATACGACAGCGACCTCACCTTAGAAGAATACCGGGGCTTTTTGAAACAAGTGATGCGGGAGGTTTATCGGGTCCTTGTACCCGGTGGACGCGCTTGCATCAATGTGGCCAATTTAGGTCGCCGCCCTTATCTCCCCCTGCATGCTTTCATCATCCAAGACATGCTAGAACTGGGATTTTTAATGCGAGGCGAAATCCTATGGGATAAAGGCCGTAGCGCTAGCTCCTCAACAGCTTGGGGAAGTTGGTGCTCCCCCCAAAACCCCACTCTGCGTGATACGCACGAGTACATCCTCGTTTTTTGTAAGCAAACCTTCCAGCGGTCTAATCCCTTCCGCCGCCAATCTACCATTAGCCGCGAGGAATTCTTAGAATTTACCAAAAGTACCTGGCGCTTTGCTGCCGAACAGGCTTCCAAGGTGGGCCACCCGGCGCCCTTTCCGGTCGAACTCCCCTACCGCCTCATTCAGCTCTACACCTTCGAAAATGAAGTCGTCCTCGACCCCTTCATGGGTAGCGGTACTACCGCTATCGCCGCCCTCAAAACCAATAGGGTATTCGTCGGCTACGAAATCAGCCCCCACTACATCGCCTTAGCAAACCAGCGCATTAAAAGCCTCTTCAGTCAAAAGGCTTTATTCTAACCGGTAGTAGTCTTCCGTAGGGGGCTCTTGCGTCCATGTGCTTTTTTTTTTACCTTTGCTCCTAAATTGAACGGCTATGCGTACCAGAATTTTCTTAGGTTTGACAAGCTGCTGCGTACTTTGGGCGCAAAACGTGGGCATTGGTACCTCCTCGCCAGCCAGTCGCCTTAGCGTTAGCGGCAATCTCAGCGTAGGAGTTGGGTATACTGGTAACCCCGCCCCTAATAATGGTACTATCGTTGAAGGCGATGTAGGTATTGGCACACCCACCCCGCACCCCTCTGCTAAACTCCACATAGAAGCTTCCGATAAGGGCATCCTCATTCCTCGCCTAACAAGGGCAGAGCGAGACGCCATAGCCGCACCCGCCACAGGCTTACTCATATATAATACAAACTGCAGAGAGTTTCAGTATTACAATGGCACCTGTTGGACCCCTATATACAATCCAAACGTATGCTTACCATCTCCACCTTGTGCTCTCCCTGACTGGGATTACTATAGAGCCATCACCATTACTAACCCTAATCCCACCACCCTCACAAACTATCAAGTAATGATTACACTTAATACCCAAACGCTTATTGCAAGCGGTAAAATGCAAACCGACGGCGATGATATCCGATTTACCGACAATACCTGTGCTTTTCTTTCCTACTGGATAGAGTCAGGCCTTGGTACAACTAATACCATCCTATGGGTGAGAATCAATACCATACCAGCCAACTCAAGTACTACCATTTACCTCTGGTATGGAAATCCTACAGCTGCAGGAGCCTCTGATCCCGTGACTACTTTTGATTTTTGGGAAGGATTCGATAATAACACCTTAGGTCAATTTACGGCTTATAGCTGTGCTCTCTATAGCATTACCAGCGGCATTTTAGAAGTCACGCAAGGCCAGATTTATCTTACTAATAGCCTGCCCTTCAATCTAAACGCCGGCTATTACTTGGAAGCGCGGGTTGAGTACGACCCAATCAACACTGGTACTAACTACTCTGGTAACTTAGAGGCCAATAGCGCTCAGCTTGGCGGCTGTGGTAGTAATGTGTGTGGTGAGGCTGTCATCCACTACATGCGAGAGGTTAACAGCCAAGATGTGTATTATTGGATAGGCACAGGAGCCACAACCAGTTACGACGTAGGTAGGTGGTACGCATGGACCTCAGCCAATAATACCCCTTACATTATCGGCGAAAAAATCCTGCCTAATCAAGTGATTTTTTACAGAGATTACACCAATGTATTGGCCAGTCCGACTTTTACCTGGAGTAGAAATCTGCGTTGGATCATGTTAGGCTACTATGATGAAACGATTTGTGGTGACACTCAAGATACCTTTTACGACTGGGTGCGTGTGCGAAAGGCTGCGCCGCAGGAGGTAAGCGTGAGCGTAGCTAGCAACGAAAAGTGCTGAAGAAGCCTTTTCGTTATCAGCTAACTTTTTATTATGTAACTGCCTGCCATCCATGCCGGTCCCACCCACAAGAGCGCATCCACCCGGTCCAAAAATCCACCGTGCCCCGGTAGGAGGTGTCCCGCGTCTTTGAGTCCATGATACCGCTTCCAGGCCGACTCCCACACATCCCCCCAAAACCCCACTACCGCCACCATGCCTCCCACCAAAGCCCCCTCTATGCCAGCCCAATCCCCCGTTAGCGACACTAGCCAGTGCCCCGCTGCTGCCGTGACCACTACGCCAGCTAGCAAACCCTCCCAGCTTTTCTGCGGACTGAGATGGGGAACTGCTTTATGGCGTCCCCAGCGCTTGCCAACGAGATACGCCGCCGTGTCAGCTATCCATACCAGCCCCAAAAAGCTGAGCACCGCTACCGGGTCGTAGGCCTTCCTACTAAAGTGCCAGCCTAAGCTTCCCCACCCGCCTCCAATACACAAGCCCATAAGCAGCCCGGTAAACAGCTTCAAAGGCCCGCCGCGGATCCATCCGCAAAAGCCAAATAGCTAATGCTGCCAATCCCCCCAGCACCACCCACTTCCAATCCCCATAACCTAAGCCCACTAACCACCCACTCCCCCCTACCACCATAAGCCCAGTCCGCACTGACATGGGGACCCCAACCGCCTGACCATACTCCCAAACTAGCAGTAAACCAATGGTTAGCCACAACCCC
>CAZAXD010000027.1:0-26910 GCA_964489015.1 uncultured Sphingobacterium sp.
GGGGTTGACGCTGATACCTGCCGGCGCGCTCCTAAGCAGTGCCCTTATTCATCCCTCTGTGGGATGGCAACTTGGCCTGATGGCGGCGCCATTGGCTCTATCCCAAAGGAGGCCGGGACTTTTGTACAGCCTGGCTTTGGTCCTAGTCGGTATGCAGACCGCCCTGATCGGCAAGCAGGCCTGGCCCCCCCCTACTGCGCAGCCCCTCTGGCAGCAGGTATTTTTAGAGTTTCGAATGGGCATGCACTTTAGTCCATCTACCTTTCCGGTCAGTTCGCACCTTCTTTTTGGCGGACTGTGGTTAGGCGCTTTGTGGATAAGTCTAAAGCAACGACATCCTCTACGCTGGGCCTTTCTGCTTTACGGGTTAGCCCTGGGCGCCTATGTGCTAAACTATTACACACTCCGATGGCCGCCCCTTTGGTATAGCCAACTCCCGCGCAGTACCGTCTGGCTCAAACCACTAAGCCTTTTTATGGTACTGAGCTTATTGCGAGGCATGAGCTGGGGCTGGCAGTTACGTACCGGCCATGCCGCGATACTGGCAGGGATGATAGGCTTTGCCACGCTACGGCTCGGTCGGCATCCAGAGACAGGAAAAACGTTCCTACAGTTATTTCGCTGGAGGGAGGCACCCACTTATGAACTCGGTGCCTGCGCGCACCAATCTTTACCACGAGATGCGCTAATTGCAGCAGCTCCGGTGCCGCATGCCCAGAATGCCCAATTCTATGCCAGGCGAAGTAGCTTTTTGCGCTTAGATGCGCATTTACGGGCGCCCGACCCCCAGGTTTATCGCGAGCGGGTGCGGCTCTTATACGGTGTAGACCCTGCAGGGGGCTATCCGGCTTGGCAAGCCTTGATACGCTCGGGCCAAGCCTACTTTGATTCCGTTCTAGCCCATGCTCCCCAGGTCTGGCGAGCCGCTGGTATCACGCACGTGATCACGGACAGCCGGTTGTGTCTACCCTATCCACCTATTTGCCAAGCCGGCTCACTGGCTCTGTACGAGCTACCTAAGCTTGACGAGCGGTCAGATCCGCAAAGGCACTCAGGAGCTGCGCCCCCGCAGGAAGCTGGTCAAAAGCAGCTTCGACCGTAGCCCAGGCCTCCGCCAGAAAGCGCGCGGCCCGCTCCTTTAGCCCAGCTTCTTGATAAAAGCGGAGCACCTCGAGGCGACGGGCCTCGGGGTCGCTGGCGTCTTCCATCCGACTGCGGATGGCCGGCGGCGCTACTTCGTAGGCCCAGAGCCACAGAAAAGTCTTCTTGCCTTCTGCAATATCGCCTCCTAACTTTTTGCCGCTTTGGGTACTAAAAGCGTCTAGGTAATCATCTTGGAGCTGGAAAAAGACCCCGAGCGCTTCCCCTGCGGCCTGTAGCTGTGCTACCAGGTCAGGCGCGACTTGAGCTAAAAGGCCGCCAATCGCCAAGGAGGCCCCCATGAGGGCGCCGGTCTTTTCGGTAATCATCTGGTAGTAGGCCTCTATAGAGACCGCAGCCGTAGGCTGCTGGGCCAGCATCATATCGAGCAGCTGTCCATGACATACTCGAAGGGCCTGCCGAGATAGGTACCGTACAATAGGCCCCACCTTCTGAGGCGGCAGTGCCGCTAAGCTCTCATACGCAGCGATTAGAAGCGCATCCCCTATCAAAATCGCCGTATTAGCATCCGTAAGCTTATAGAGGGTAGGGCGGCCGCGCCGAAGCGGCGAGTCGTCCATCACATCATCATGGACCAGGGTAAAATTGTGCAGTTGCTCAATAGCTCGTAGCGCCGGCAGAGCCTCTTCCCAAGTCGGAGCCTCGGCGTAGAGCTCATAGGTAGTCCAGGCTAGACGCGGCCGCAGGTGCTTGCCCCCCCCAGTCAAGGCGTAATGCATCCACCTTTCCCACTCACCTAGCTCAGGCCATGCGTGAATGACCCATTCGGTCGGCCATGACCTGCTCATGACACCATCTTTTTAGGAGTAGCCACGGGCTGCCCTTCATGCGTAAGAAGGGCAAGGTCAATCTGTCGTCGATCAAAGTCTATCCTCGTTATACGCACTTGGACCTTATCGCCTAAACGGAAGGTATGGCGGCTATAGCGGCCTTTGAGCGTATGCCCATGCGCAGAGCGCTCATATACGTCTGGAGGTAGGTCGCGAATAGCGACTAGACCTTCAGCCCGAGCTTCGGTAATCTCGACATACAGGCCCCAGCTCTCAATCCCAACAATGATCCCCGCAAAGCTGCGCTCAACATGGGCCGCTAAGTATTCCAACTGCTTGTAGCGAATGGAGGCGCGCTCGGCAGTTTCTGCCAGCTTCTCCTGCTCGGAAGCGTGGCGGGCGATTTCTTGCAATAAGCCCGCATCCGTATAAGGGGAAGGCGTACCCGCTAAAACAGCCCCTAAGATACGATGTACCACCAGGTCCGGATAGCGGCGTATCGGACTCGTAAAGTGCGTATAATGCGGAAAACCTAGCCCGTAGTGGCCAATATTAGTCGGTGTATAAAGGGCTTTAGGTAAGGTCCGAATCGCCACCGTCTGGATGATGTGGGCTTCCGGCTTGCCCTGAATCGCCTCAATCAGATCATTCAAGGAACGGGTCAGCCACCGAGTATTCTGAATGTCAATACTATAGCCAAAGCCCTCTAAGAAGAGCTTGAGCGCCTTGAGCCGGTCTGGCTGCGGCATCTGGTGCACTCGATAGAGGGTAGGCAAACCGCCCTGCTGAGAAAGAAACTTAGCCACATGCCGATTGGCTAATAGCATCAGCTCTTCAATGAGCTTGTGCGTATCGCGACGCTCCTTAACGAAGAGCCGGATGGGACACATCGCTTCATCCAGCGCAAACCGAACCTCCTCAGTCTCAAAGCGAATGCCACCCTCAGCCATCCGAGCCTGATAAAGACGCTTAGCTAAGGCATTGAGAGTCCTTAGGGATTCTGCAACAGGACCCTTGTCTTTCTCCAGGATCACCTGAGCTTCTTCGTAGCTAAAGCGCCGCTGACTATGAATGATCGTTTTACCCATCCATACGGCATGGATTTTAGCCCTTGCATCCATTTGAAAGACAACCGAAAAGGCCAGGCGATCTTCATGGGGCCGCAGAGAGCATAAATCCGCACTCAGCCGCTCTGGGAGCATGGGAATAGTACGATCCACCAAATACACGCTAGTGGCTCGCTTATAGGCCTCCTCGTCCAAACGGCTACCAGGCCTGACATAATAGCTAACATCGGCAACGTGGACGCCTACTTCATACAAGGTGTCCGATAGCTTTCGGAGGGAGATGGCATCGTCAAAGTCTTTAGCATCTTCCGGATCGATGGTGCAGGTCCATACCTCGCGAAAGTCGTGCCGGGTCTCGACTTCGCTGGCGGGGATCGCCGACGGGAGGGCCTCGGCCTCGGCCAGTACGTCCGGCGGGAAAGCCTCTGGCAGCGCATACTCGTATACGATGGCGTGCATCTCGGTCTGATGCACACGGGGCTCTCCCAATACTTGTACGACTTCTGCTACAGGATATTTGAGGCCCCAACTAGTGAAGCGCACGGCTACCTTTTGCCCGACAAGGGCCACCGGCGTACCCTTGGGCAGCTGAAAATCCATGGCTAAAGGCGGCTGGAGGGGCTGCACATACAGGCGCCGATTGCGACCCTCTTCCACGACGCCCACAAAGAGCCGCTGCGGCGGCGCCAAACGGTGCACGATCCGTCCAAGCACCTCATCAGGATAGAGCTCCTTGACCTCTACCTCTACCTCTTCCGAAGGAAGCACCCGGAGCTTCCGAAAATCGCCCAGCCGAATCGGTATCCGAAAAGGACTTAGCTCAATGTAGGCCTCCTCATGACGCACCTGGACAGCCCCCTGAATAAGGCGGCCCAGTAAATGCAACTGATAACGACCTTTCTCATCCCGAATAATCCAACCGGCTTCCTCCAAAGCTCCTAACTCGATCTGGAGGAGCGCCTCGTCTACGAACCCCTTGAGCTCCGCTAAAAGATGAGCGGATCGCCACTTCTTAGAGCCTTTTTTGAGAAAGGTTTGCAGGACGAGCGTAGTGGTGGGGCGCATTAGGGCGCAAGGACTTCAAATTCCACACGACGGTTGAGGGCCCGGCCCTCGGCCGTACCATTATCCGCGATAGGCTTGGTATTACCGTGTCCTACCGCTACGAGCCGCTCTGGCGCAATGCCTTTCCGAATCAGATAAGCTCGTACGTTGATCGCACGATTTTCAGACAAGCGCTGATTATAATTAGGGTCAGGGTCACCAATATCGGTATGGCCATGGATTTTGAGACGAATCGAGGGATTCTGTTTGAGGAAGTCTGCGATTCTGTCCAGGGTAGGATAAGAGGCTGGGTCGAGTTCGGGACTACCTGGCTTAAAGAGGATACGCGTCTCACGGAGCACCTCTCCGGTTTCTGCCGGCTTGAGAGCAACCGTGAGCTGCTGGCTAGCCTGGATCGAGACGACCTGGGTGTATGGAAAATAACCTCGTTGGTCCACTTGAAGTTCATAGGACCCGGAAACCACAGGAAATTGAAAGAGTCCCTTTGCATCGGTCTGTCCCCCTGCCACACTATCGGTGCCTTGGCGCAGACGCACTCGCGCACCAGAAACGGGTTGACGCGTCTTTTCATCGATGACCATGAGCTGGAGGATAGTTGCTTTGGGCTTAGGTTTAAGCACCAAAGTCAAGGACTCGACGCCCGGTAATCGAACGGATTTTTCAGTACTCTCATAATCAGGATGGGTAGCTCGCAGTTGATAGCTTTCGGGAGGCAAGGTCACACTCACTTCACCGCCAGGCCCCGTGGCGAGTTCATAAGTAGCCTTAGGGCCTTTGACCATGATGGTCGCTTGCGGAATAGGTTTTTGGGAGCTAGCATCCACAACCTTTAGGCGGAGCGCTAGGGGTTTCGGGGGGGGCGGTGCAGTATCTACAGGAGGAGGCGTATTTTTTCGATACTTTTCTAGCTTTTCGATGGTTATACGACGTATAGCTGCATTTCTATAGTCACACACATAAAAGATATTAGGCTTTTCACCGATGGTTATCTCCACCGGCTCATAAAAGCGAGCTAAGCGCCCCTGACCATCGATCCAGCCGGGTCTACCACCACCTGCTAAGATCTCGACCGTTTTTTCAGCGACATTGATTTGGTAAACGCAATGCATACCGCCATCGGCGATGTAGAGATTGCCATCTGGGTCTATGGTGACCCCACCGCCCTGCCCACCACCGGTCGTCGCAAACGAAAGGCCGCCAGTCAAGCTGCCGCGTATGGTCCAGCCCCGAAAGCGCAAGTCCACGAAAGTCGTCACTCGGCCCTCTGGACTCACCCGGCGAATAGCCCGATTCCCCGCGTCCACGATATAAAGGTTATCGTATTTATCGATCGCCAGACCGACTGGAGAGTTGAAGGCGGTCTCCCGTCCTATGCCATCTTTGTAGCCGAAGGTGCCTCGGCCGGCGACCGTTATCACCTGGCCTTGTGGCGTAAGCTTACGAAGCGCATGATTGCCGGACTCTAAGATCCAGAGGTTGCCGCGGCTATCCCGCACGATAGCAATGGGATAGTAAAAGGTCGCTTGTTTGGCCGGCCCATCCTTAAAGCCAGGCCCATTTCCCCCTGCGATGGTGATGACCTGACCCGTGGGTGTGATTTTGCGAATAGCATGATTGCCATAATCACATATATACAAGTTGCCGTTGGGGGCCAGGACAAGGCCATGGGGACTATTGAAGAGGGCTTCTTCGGCTGTACCATCCTCAAAGCCCGGCGCGCGAGGCGTACCTGCTACGAGGAGGACTCGGCCATCCGGTGTGACCTTGCGAACGCAGTGATTGTTATCATCGGAGAAGTAAACTGTACCATTTTGGGCCACGGCGATGCCATTAGGACGATTGAGAGCGGCCTCTAAGGCAGCACCGCCCTTGTACCCTACGCGTCCACTACCCGCTACGGTCGTGACCTCAACGCGATACGTAACTTCTAACTCTTCCGACTGCGCCTGTAAATAGGCCAGCAGACATAAGACTTGACAGAGCCTGTACGCCAACCCCATGAATCTGAGTCCCTTCGTGAGCGGGAGACGGGTTTCGAACCCGCGACCTTCAGCTTGGGAAGCTGACGCTCTACCAGCTGAGCTACTCCCGCATGGCACAAAGGTAAAAAGTTTTAAGCAAACTGGTCACCCTTCGACGCCCCTAAGTCAGCCTGTTGGCCGGCCAGATGCTAAGCGAGGTTCGCATAAAAATTTGTTAGATTTGAATCATGGTGCAAGCCCGCACGCTTTTGGTAGCGCACCCCTTTTTACAGGACCCTAACTTCTTGCGAACTGTGGTGCTGATCGTAGCCCATGATAGCAGCGGCAGCTTGGGTTTTGTGCTCAATCGGCCCGCGCCCGTTCGGGTCAAAGAAGTGACAGACTTTTTCGGGGAGGTCGATTATCCCCTTTACATGGGCGGACCGGTTGATAAGAATACGCTTCACATCGTGCACACCCTGGGAACTATCTTAGAGGAAAGCCGTGAGGTAGGGGATGGCTTGTACTGGAGCGGCAGCTGGAAAAAACTGCGTGCGCTGCTGGCCGTGCGAGAAATCCCTGAAGCGATGATTCGGTTTTTTGCCGGTTATGCGGGTTGGGGCCCGGGTCAGCTAGAAGCGGAGATTGCGCAGGGGGCCTGGCTTGTTTTCCCCGCCAAAAAATCTTATATCTTTCAGGCGGACCCCAAGACGCTCTGGCAGCACGTGTTACAAGATCAGGGTCCTCAGTATGCAGCCCTGACCCGCTGCCCATTGGATCCACGGCTTAACTAACTTTGTCCGGTGCGCCTCCATACTGAGGGTCTCTGCAAAACGTACGGCCGCCGTCAGGTCGTTCGGCACGTCTCCCTGACTTTGTCTGCTGGTGAGATCGTGGGTCTGCTAGGCCCCAATGGCGCAGGCAAAACCACGACCTTTTACATGATCGTAGGGTTTATCCAGCCGGATGCAGGTCGTATTTTTTTAGATGAAGAGGACATAACCCGCCTCCCGATGTATCGAAGAGCCCAAAAAGGGATCGGCTACCTGCCGCAGGAGGCTTCGGTTTTTCGGCGCCTGAGTGTCGAGGACAATATTCGCACTATCTTGGAGCTGCGAGGCGACCTGTCTAAGAAGCAGATTCAAGCCCGTACCCAGCAGCTACTAGAAGAATTTAGCCTGATTCACGTACGGCGCTCCTTAGGGATCCAACTCTCCGGCGGGGAGCGACGCCGCACCGAGATAGCCCGCGCTTTGGCGACAGAACCTCGCTTTCTGCTGCTGGATGAACCCTTTGCTGGTGTCGACCCCATCGCCGTCGAAGAGATCCAGCAAATCATCCTGCGCTTGGCAAGCCAAAATATTGGGATCCTCATTACCGATCACAACGTACACGAGACCCTCAGTATCACGCAGTGCGCATACCTCATCCACGAAGGCACCATCCTCCGAAGCGGTACCGCTGAAGAGCTGGCTAATGACCCGCAGGTCCGGCGTGTGTACCTAGGTGAAAAATTCCAACTTATTCGTCCATGATAGCGCCTTGGGTGAAGCTCTTGTACCCCTTTTTTCGACAATCGTATCGGCGAGTAGCGGCCCTCCAAAGCGACCCTTTCTCCCCCCAAAAGAAATGGCTTCGCTACCTAATCCGCCAGGGCGCCCGGACAGCTTTTGGCCGTCATGTGGGTCTGACACTCGAATGGAATTATGACCGCTTCCGAAAACAGGTGCCCGTTCAAGCCTATGAAGCCCTGTATCCCTGGATAGAACGTACCCTGCGCGGCGAGCAGGACATCTTATGGCCGGGCCTCATTCGCTGGTTTGCCAAGTCTTCAGGCACTACGAATGACCGAAGTAAGTTTATCCCTATTGCTACCGAAACGCTGCGCTACAATCACTTCCGAGCTGGACGCGATCTCTTTGCCACGTATCTAACCCTTTTTGCGGGAAACACCCATTTACTCGAGGGCAAAATCTTAAGCATCGGCGGTAGTCATACCATCAATCATTTAGGTCCACACGCTCGCTATGGGGATCTAAGCGCAGTCTTGATTGAGAACATGCCAGCTTTACACCAGCTCTTCCGTGCACCCAATAAGGCTATCGCCCTTATGCCAGACTGGCATGAAAAAATCAACCGCATGGCTCAGGCCATTCTCCGTAAACCTATCACCGGCATCGCTGGCGTCCCCACCTGGACAGTAGTCCTTTTTGATAAGGTTTTATCCCTGACTAAGGCTAAGCATATCTTGGAGGTTTTTCCCAAACTAGAGGTCTTTTTTCACGGGGCGGTCAGCTTTACCCCTTATCAGCGGCTTTTTGAGGCGTACCTGCCTAGCCCGCACATGCGATACATCGAGATCTATAATGCTTCCGAAGGCTTTTTTGCCTTTCAGGATCAGCCTGAGCCCAAGGATATGCTGCTTTTGACAGACCATGGGGTTTTTTACGAGTTTATTCCTTTTTCTAGCTGGGAACGTGGGGATTGGGAAGCGATACCGCTCGAGGCCGTCCAACCGAATGAGGTTTATGCCATGGTGATCACGGTAACAGGGGGACTGTGGCGTTACCTGATTGGAGATACGGTGCGCTTTACCAGCATACGGCCTTATCGTTTGCGGATTGTAGGGCGCACGCGGCATTATATCAATGTCTTTGGGGAGGAGGTCATGGTGGAAAATACGGATGCGGCCCTTCAGATAGCCTGCGAAAAAACCGGCACCACGGTCCGTGACTATACGGTAGCTCCCTTGTATTTAGAAGCCGGACAGCGAGGCGCCCATCAGTGGCTCATTGAGTTTATCACGCCCCCGAGCGATCTGGCAGCTTTTCGAGTAATCTTGGATGAAACCCTGCGACAGCTCAATTCTGACTACGACGCCAAGCGCAGCGGCGATCTAGCCTTAGGCTTATTAGAAATCGTCGTGCTCCCCGAGGGAACCTTCCACCGGTGGCTGGCCGAACGGGGGCGGCTCGGCGGTCAAAACAAAGTCCCTCGCCTCAGTAACACCCGAGACTATGCGGATTCGATTCTGGCAGGGCTTGCTTGCTCTGGCTAGCTTAGGGGCCGGGTGCCGCTCTACTAGCGACCCCGTCGCTGAGTGGAATCGCATGGCACCTATCTCCTTTGACACAGCCGTGACACTAAGCCGAGCGCTATACCTGAGACGCGCCGCGCTCATCACTCACCAAGAAACGGCCCCTAATAGCCTCTTGCGTCTCTACATCGGCACCTTACTGAAGCAGTATGGCATAGAACCAAGCCGCTGGGATAGCCTAAGGAGCTACCTGCTCGCTCATCCAGACCAGTTACTAGTTCTGCAAGAAAGCACGCTGGCCGCCCTTACAAAATAAAAAAGGCCCTAGCCTAAGCCAGGGCCTTATAATAAGGCAGCAAAATCCTTACTCTACGATGACGAGGCGAGCTTGCTCGGTCTCCGCCCCGGCATGGACCTGCACGATATAAACTCCCGCTGGTAAGCTAAGAAGATGCGTATGGCTACCGACCGCAAGCATACCAGCTTGGTGTTCATAGACCTTCTGACCGGCAGGGGTATAGACGCTGATCGTTACCGGAGTAGGATAATTGAGCTGATAACGAAGAGTGGCCGCACCCCAGCTGGGGTTTGGACTAATCATAATCCCACCCTGTAGCGCCTGCTCAAGCACCGTAGTCTGCGCCACGACATAAATCGGCCCATACGCCGTGGGTACGTCACTGTATAGCGGCTGCCCTGCCAGTTGCGGGCTAAGTTCAGTAGTATCTTTATTGCTAATATCATTAGTCTGGCCAGTGAAAGGATCGATGGTATTGGGGTCCACGAAAGCCCTGAGCCAGATAATGAGGGAGTCACCTTGCCCAGCAGGGGTAAGATTGATACCCCTGATGCAAGCACGAACACAACCGCGGGGCGGTGAGAGCTGACCACTCCCCACCCCCGCCTCACTGGGAGAGGGGTTTCGGTAAATAACCACATTCGCATAAGAGCTCGCGCCTACCTGCTTGTACCGATGATCTTGATCAAAACGCAAGGCGCCATTGCCAGGAGCGGCGGTATTGTACCCTACCGGGGTACTGCCCGTGCCCCTGAGGACTACATACTGCGTGCCGCTTGCCATGCGCAGAGAGTCCACATAAACGGCGTAATTCGGGTAGAGCGTAAAGCCCCCGACCATAACCGTGTCTGGCAATGCAAACTGAATCACGACCTCGGTATCCACGCCAGCGGTAAGCACGAGGGGAATCGGATCAAAGCCCACCACAAAAGAGTTAGGCTGATTGACTGTGCACGAACCGCACTGGGCGTACACCTGGTAGAGGCCCAAGATTACTACTAAAGCGAGGTATCGCATATCGAGGCAAATATAAAGAAAACCTATGATTCCAGACCACTCCGGCAATCTAGTACAATTTTTCCAATCGCTTGGCCACGCCACATAGTAACAAGGGCTGGCACTAATTCACGAAGAGGGAAAACCCGATAGAGGTAGGGACGAATCTGATGCTGAGCAACAAAGTGCAAAAGCGCTTCAAAGTCAGCAGGACTTCCCATGGTCGAACCGATGATCTTGTGCTGACGCCAGAAAAGGCGCCTCACATCGAGTCTAGGTGGATTTCCACGCGTCGCCCCATAAATCACATACCGTCCAGCTGGCGCTAGCAGCTTTTCCAAAATGACGGGGAAAATATCCCCTACCACCCCATCGAGGACTAAATCAAAAGGGCCGGCCGACTTAGCCAGAGTCGTAGCCCAGTCCGGCTCGGTATAGAGCACCCCGCCAGCGGCGCCAAGCTTTTGGGCTATAGCTAGCTTATCCGGATGGCTGCTCGTCACCCAGACCTGCGCCCCCTGAGCCACAGCCAGTTGAAGGGCCAACGTGGCGACCCCACCTCCGATGCCGGGAATCAGCACCTTTTCGCCCGGCTCAAGTGCGCCTTGCACAAAAAGCGCCCGATAAGCTGTAAGCCCTGCCAGAGGCAGAGCCGCCGCCTCAAGCGTAGTAAGGTGCTTCGGCGCTACATGCACTTGGGTAGCCGGTACGTCGACATGCGTGGCAAAGGTTCCATCCGTAGGGAGCCCTATAATGTGATAACCCTCCCCCTGGACTCTCGCATCCGGCCCCCAGTCCAGACTCGGATTGATGAGCACGAGTTGGCCATCCCACTTATCTTCGACCGAAGGCCCTAAGGTTTCGATATGCCCGGCGCCATCGGACCCCAAAGTAACTGGATACTTAATTCCCGGGTACAGTCCGGCCACGATCCAAGCATCCCGACGATTGAGAGCGGCTGCACTAAGCCGTAGGCGAACCCAGCCAGACGCCAAAGACGAGGGGGAGAGAGCCTCCCATCTAAAGACAGTTTCCCAACTCTTTTCCACAGCCTGCTCCCAGCCAGACGGCAGCGGTCCCTGTAATCTCCATGCGCGCATGGGACGAATTTGGTATTTTTGCACTACTTATGGATCTCCTGGCCTTGGAGCAGGCCATAGACACGGCTGTTCTACAGACGAGCCAAGATTTAGGGGCTTTTGAGCGAACCTTTTTGAGCAAAAGGGGGGCGCTATCGGCTTATTATGCCCAACTGAAGGGGTTGGCGCCTGACGCGCGGGCTTCCTTAGGAAAGGCCCTTCAGATGCTTCGCGAGAAAGCCCAGGCCCGCTATGATGAAGCCAAAGCCCGCCTCACTACGCAGATCCGCCTGACAACTCAGCTAGCGGATCCTACCTTTCCTGCTGAGGCGTGGCAAGCCGGGGCTCGACACCCTCTGAGCCTCGTGGAAGAAGAGATCCTAGAGCTTTTGGCCGCCATTGGCTTTTCCCTGGCAGAAGGGCCTGAGATAGAGGATGACTGGCATAACTTCTCAGCCTTAAATTTTGAACCAGATCACCCCGCCCGTGATATGCAAGACACGTTCTTTCTCGACCAAGATAAACTCCTACGCACGCACACCTCTACGGTCCAAGTACGTGTCATGAGTACCCAAAAGCCACCCATTCGCATTTTAGCACCGGGACGCGTGTATCGCCGAGAAACGATTTCAGCCCGCGCGCATGTCTACTTTCATCAAATAGAGGGGCTTTATATCGACGAAGGCATTTCGGTAGCCGACCTGCGCAGCACTCTTACCTATTTTGCTAAGGCCTTTTTTGGCGAGGGCATTAAGCTGCGCTGGCGCGCCTCTTACTTTCCTTTCACGGAAATCAGTGCGGAGCTAGACATTTCCTGTTTGCTATGCGAAGGCGCTGGCTGCCCGGTCTGCAAACAGACGGGCTGGGTGGAGGTGTTAGGTTGTGGGATGGTTCACCCGAATGTCTTAGCCGCCTGCCAGATTGATCCCGCCCGTTATACGGGCTTTGCCTTTGGGATGGGGGTAGAACGGCTCGCTCAGCTTAAGTACAATATTCCCGATCTACGTCTCTTTGGCCAGAATTATTACCAGTTTCTTGCTAATTTCTACGGCTATGGCCAGCCCTAAGGCAGAGCAGCTCCCAACGCTTTGGCTCGAGATCCAGCAGCTTTATCCCAGTTTCATGCCGACACCGGCGCTACTGCCTCTAATTGAAGCCTTAGAGCAATTGTACACAGACTACCACCAGCCCCTTATGCTCGTAGAAACGGACGAGCAGGGCACTGTCACTTATGCTAACGAAGCTTTCGTAAAACCCTCCGGTTACCGAATCGAGGAAGTGCTCGGGCAGAATATCAACCTTCTACGCAGTGACGCCAATGAGGCCGGTTACTTTCGCGATCTCTGGAATACCATTTTAGCCAGCAAGCCGTGGCGGGGTAAAATCAAAAATCGTACGAAAGACTACGAGCTTTATCAGATCGACCTTTTGATTCTACCGATACCCGAAGGCGTCACTGGCGGGCAAAGGCGCTTCTTGGGGCTGGGTTATGACATCTCAAGCCGTTTGCCCGAGCAGCAGCGCCTGGAGCAGCTCGAACGGGACTTCAAAGATGGTCTGACTTATGCTCGCCGGATTCAGCGGGCTATCTTTCCCACCAAAGTCAATGCCCTACAGAAGTTTTTCCCAGAGAGCTTCTTGCTGACCCACGGTCGCGACATTGTGAGCGGGGACTTTTGCTGGGTGCTTCGTACCCCTATCGGAAATCGTACCCTTCTCGCCGTGGCAGACTGTACAGGGCACGGTATCCCCGGCGGGCTTCTAACCCTCATCGGCCATAATCTCCTCAACCAGATCGTCCTCTACAAGGGGCTAACGATTCCCGCTAAAATCCTGGCAGAACTGCATAAAGGTCTGCGAGAATACTTCCTCCAAGATGAGGCTGAAGAGCGCTACGTCAAAGACGGGATGGAGATTATCCTGTGTAGTTTTGATCTGGCCATGGAGGAAGTTCAATTTGCAGGCGCGAATCGGCCCCTGTGGCTGATTCGCCATGGCGAACTCACGGAGTACAAAACGGACAAGTACCCCATTGGCGGGGAAGCCCTCACAGAAGATGTGGAATTCACTCACTACGAACTAGAGCTTTCGCCCGAAGACCGTCTTTATCTCTTTACAGATGGGATTACTGATCAATTTGGGGGCCCTCAAGGCAAGCGCTTCGGCACCCCTAGGCTGCGTCAAGCCCTGCTCGATATTTGGCAAGAGGCCAGCATGACCCGCCAACGCGCCCTCTTCAATAACATCTGGAAACGGGAATGGATGGGAGACAATGAACCGACAGACGATGCTACGCTGGTGGGAGTTCGTATCCTCGAATAGCTTACTGACCCTTGCCCTGTGGGGGATGGCTATGGCGCAAAATGAGGCTTTCCAAGCTCCAGTCCAGCCCTTTGAAGGTATCATCACCTACAAGGTCAAAATCAAAGGTCGCCAGGCCACTACCCTCCAAGAGAATGAGCCCCCTACGCAAATGCAGCTATTTATTCAGGGGGCTCGCTACCTGATCAACGAATCGGGCGGCGCGATGCCTTCCAGTCACATTTATGACCCGGATAGGGACTGGACCTTTATCCTTGACCCTCGGTACAAAATCGCCTACCGGTTTGAAAAGTATCGAAAGAAGCCTAAGAATTATCCAGCTTCTTTCACCGGTGATACAGCAAGGGTACTGGGCGAATTAACTTATGTCTTTCACGTAAAAAAAACCGACGAAGAGATCTTTTACTATGTCTCTCCAAAATACCGGGTGGATATGGGGGCTTTTCAAGGCAAAAAGCGCGCTACCGCCTTCTTCTTAAACGAAGGGCTCTACGGAGCGATACCACTTAAGATGATTCGCAAGCAGGCCGAGCTAACCATCGAGGTCACCGCCGTAAGCATTCGACCAATAGCCCTCGACCCTGAAAGCATGAGAATCCCTAAGGATTATAAGATCGGCGGGTATGACCCGCGGCCTCGCTAGGGCACCGCTGATATAGCCGGCCAAAGGCAGGTAACAAGGTGTCTACTTGGCGATAAGGTTCTAGCTTGAGAGGGAGCTTAGGCCTAAGAAGCGTGAAGGCCCCCTCATAGTCGTAGATCCAAGCAGAGGCGTCTAGCCAGTCATAGACCTTTTCCAGGCTAGACGGCGGCTGATAGGGACTGGTAAAGTCGCAGCCGTAAGCCCCCCGAAGCCTGAGGTAGCAGGTAGGTGTGCCCCAAACGCAGCCATGAGGGGCTACTTCGACATAACAACGAGGCCAGACGCTCCAGATTTGCCAGAAGAGCGCGACTAAGGCTGAAGCGGCTACAAGCCTACGTAACAAACGATAAAGGAAGGCGGGCGTGCCCTCCCCAAGCAAGACCCACAAGCCCATAGGGCTAAGCCAGAGCGCCGGCATAAGCCCCGCTGCCAAGCCCGCCCATAACCGCTCACGATACAGACGCCGCTCCCGATAAGGCAAATACAGGGTTTCGCGACTCGCGAAAAGGGTCAGCAGTAGACTTAACGCATTCAGCTGCCAGCGCCAGTCTCCCTGACCATACCGCCAGGCACCCAGCTGGTAGATAGCCAGGTAACGCTGTAAAGTCGCCTCCCCCAAGCTGACCTTGAGCGCCGCAAAAAAGACAAGCAGCCCCCAAAGCCAACCTAAGCATTGACGCAGGAGCAGCGAAGGCTCCTTTCGCTCAAGACGATAAAAGATCCACCACCCCAGCGCCAGCGCGGCGGCCGGATGCCACCCGGTCATACCCCCCAGGAGCACCCCTCGCCCAAAAGACCACGACCTACCCTGTCCTAACCAAAGCCCCCATACATATAACGGGAAACCTACCTCTCCAGGCCGCCCATACGGCATAAGTCCCCACAGTCCTAAGCTCACACCAAGGAGCAGCCATTCAATAGGGGCAAGCGAACGCTCGCGAGAACGGTAGCGCCAAAAGAAGACTGCCAGTCCAATAAGCCCTAAAGCCCGCCATACTCGAAAAAAAACTGTACCGATTGCGGGGCTGAGGCGATAAAACCATAACCCCACCCAATCAGCGGGAGATTCTACCTCTGCATGTGGGAGGCGACCGGACTCCCATCGGCTAGCGGCCAGCCGATAGGTCGCATCTAAGGCAGGGGACAAAGGCTCTCCATGCCAAAAGCCCAAGCTAAGCCCCAAGGCCCCTAAAAACAGGGCCAGCCATCGCATCAAAATCCGAACCGATACCGATAGTCTCGCACGTCTAGCCGCTCTGTCATCGCGCCCTCAAAGCGCTGAACGAGCTGATTGGCCAAAGTAGCGCTCTGACTGAGGGCCAAGCTACGAGCAGCCTCAGGCGTAGGCTCGGCAGGCCTTGCCTTGCGCAAGAGCTGTAGGACGTAAATGGCATTATTGCCTTCAATAGGGGAGCTGACAGCGTTAGAATCTAATCCCGCTGCTGCGCCCAGGACCTTAGGCTCCATGCCGATGCCCGGCACGGCTACACTGCCATACTGCGCATCCGAGGCGCGACTAATGTACGCGCCCGCACCATAAGCCGCTTTGTATTCCTCCAAGGTCTTTCCTTTGAGGCGGCTGCGAATGAGCTCAGCTTTTTTGGCATTACGGACTTTGGGCTCTACCAGGTCACGCACTGCATCCCATGCCCGATATGGCGGCTCATCCGCTTTGACAACCTGAGCAATCAAATAGGCGTTTTCGACCTCTATCACGCCCGAAAAGGCCCCTACTTTTTTCTGATCGAAGGCCCAGCGCAGCCCATCGGCAGTCCCCAAGAGTCCCGGCAAGGCAGCGGAGGACGGGCGAAGCGCCGGACTGAGACGAATATTTTGTCGAAACTGACTCGCAGCCCCATCAAAGTCACGCTCGGCAGCGATAGCAAACTGCTGAGCCTGCTGCCGCAAGGCCACTAACGTCTTGCTAGACGGCCGAACCTCTTTGACAATCTCATGAAATCGGACACGTCGATCCTCCTTGCCCCGCACTTCGACGATGTGATAGCCTTGGTCTGTCGCAATAATTCCGTACAATCGTCCAATAGGGGCCTTGGCCAAGGCTTCATAAAAGGCTTTGCCCAACCGCCCATCGGGCCCATACCAGCCTAGCTCCCCGCTCGCAAAGCGCGTCTGCCAGTCATCGGAGTAAGCATTGACCGCCTCCGCAAACTTGGCCGGCGTAAGTACCCTGTACAAGCTATCCGCTCGACGGCGAGCCGCCAAGCTATCAAGCCCCTTGGCTATCATCAGATGGCGTACCTGATAAACCGGCTGCGAATCCCGGACCACGGTGTCCACCTTCCCGATCGCGTATCCATTGGGATGACTATAGGGTCCTATTACCACAAGACCAGCCCGGATAGAATCTTGGAGGGCACTCGGCAAGTCTACAAGCCGCCGAAGCGAAGCGTCAACGGGGAGATCACTTTGAGCCGCCGCAAAGATCGAATCGTCCTTAGCTTCGATAAAGGCGCCTCGCAGTTCTAACAGCTGATTTAGCACTCGCGCACTATCCTCACTAGAGGGTTCCTTGAAAAATACCACATACCGCAGCACCCGCTCCGGCTCCCGAAGTCGATATTCTTCTTTGTGCGCAGAATAGTAGCTTTTGATGTCAGCATCGGAAAGCTTGACAACTGTATCAGCGATAGCGCTATAGCTCACCGCTAGATAACTAAAGTCGAGGGCTGTATTATCCAGCGCATTCTGATAAGCCGCTAAAGGTGCTGGCACATAAGCACAGGCCTTGAGGAGAGCGTTGTACTTTTCTCGTCGACGCAGCTTTTCGAGGTAGATTTCAAACTCGCGCAACTGGGCGGCGATCTCGGGATTATTAGGTGCTTGGGCTAATATTTGGCGTACTCGTTCCCGTTCATACATCTGCTCACCCTGGGAAAAAACCTGCATGACAATAGGATGCGGCTCTTCCCCGACAAACATCTCATAAAGCTCCTGTTCAGACACACTAAGATCGAGGGGTTCGGTCTCGATCTCGTATAATTTTTCGGAGAGGGTCTGCTGCCAGAGGGCATTGCGTAGCTGCTCTTGGGCCAGAGGGTCTTGCGGTGCTTGAGCCCGGACGCTCTGCTCATACTGCCGATTGTAGGCGGCGTACTTAATCTCTTTATCGCCGATCTTGGCTACCACATCGCTACGACCAAAAAGCAGTTCTTGGAAGAACGTATTGGTCTGCAAAAGGTCTGTCAAAATGAAAATCAAAAGGGATAGCCCGATAAGCCCCACAACAAGCCCGCCCATGTTGCGGATTTTCTGAATCACCCCGGCCATGCTGCAAACTTACGACAAGGCGACCGACTCAGGCGCTTATGCTCACTTAAGCTTCTCCGTCGACTGATTTTAGGCTGAGCAGGACAGATTAGTTTTTTTCACTACCTTTGTGCCATGCTATACGATTGGATAACTAGGGGCTTAGTTAGCTTAGCGAGTCTAGGTATGCTATGGGCCCAGTGTAATACAAATGCTCAAAACGGCCTAGTCCTCAACATCGCTGATCCGGGAGGCTGTAACTGCGGTACATTCAGCTTTTATGATGACGGTGGTCCCGCTGGAAACTACGCTAATAATCGCCGTGATACGGTTCGCTTCGTTAATCCCGGCGGCCGGCTTCAGGTCTCGGTAGTTTCTTGGAGTTTAGAGGGCTGTCTAGACAATCTATTAATTCTGGATGGCTCCAGCGCCAGCAGTGGTCTGATGTACCGCCTTTGCGGTAGTGGGAATAACCTAGCTCCGCTCAGATCTACCAGTGACACAGTGACCTTTATTTTCTACTCAGACGGGAGCACTAACTACGCAGGATGGCACATTCAACTCGCTTGCGTAAGCGGCCTTAGTCGGCAAGACATGCCGCCTACTCCTACGACGATCACGCTTAGCAACTGTAGCGAGGCAATCAGCTTTTATGATGATGGGGGGCCCCATCGGAATTATGCCGCAAATCAGGATCGTCTATGGATTATTCGTCCACCCAGCGCCACGACGCTATTACAGGCGGCTTTCCCCTACCAGCTTAGCTTGGCTGCCGGTGATACGCTCTGGGTCTGGAGTGGCAACCGCCTCCTGGCCCGCTTCACCCAAGGCTCTAGCCGAGCCGATACCCTCACCACCATCGACCCCGGTGACTCTCTCACCTTCCGCTTCAAAAGCGATGCGACTAACGAAGCTCCCGGCTGGGCCGCCGTCATTAGCTGCACTGCCAACCCCGCCTACACCACCTACATGGGCGCTGACCTGAGCACCGTACCCTGTGGCCGCACCCTGCACTTCTTCGATAGTGGCTCCCCAGGCCTCATAGGCGACAATGGCAGAAATGCCTACGGGAATTACGCTAACTCCGAAAACCGTACCATCACCTTCTGGTCCCAAGATAGTAGCTACCGCCTACGAATAGCCTTTTCCGCTTTCTCCACCGAAGCAGGCTTCGATTGGTTGGAAGTCTACGACGGCCCTACCACCACAAGCCCACTCATCGGCCGCTGGAGCGGCTCTAACACCCCGCCCATCCTCCTCTCCACCGGCCCCTACCTCACCGTCCGCTTCCAGAGCGATCCCACTAGCAACAACTATAGCGGCTGGAACGCCACAGTCTCCTGCATCACGCTGGCCGTCCCGCCCATTTACACCCTCTCCACAAATAACCAAACCATTTCCGCTTGCGAAGCCCTCTTCTACGACGATGGAAATGTGCAGGGCAACTATAGCTATTCTCAGGACCGCACCATCACATTATGTCCCACCGACCCCACCAAATACCTTGCTATTTCCTTCCCCTATCAGTTCCAATTAGCACCAGGAGATACCCTATGGGCTTATGATGGAAGTACCACCAATGCCCCGCTGATAGGCGTTTACATTTTGAACAACAAAGGCGAGCAGATTGCTTCTGAAATCCCCGGCGGATGTATCACGCTCCGCTTTAAATCCGCTCCCACTTCCCCCGGCGCCCCAGGATGGCATGGCATCATCCGCTGTGAAAATACCCCGCAACCCTTCATTACATGGATGGGGCATGGTATTCGACGAACCTGCAATTTACGTTTTTATGACTCAGGGGGGGCCGACTTCAATTATAGCAATAATGAAAATCGTCAACTTTTAGTCCTACGCTCCCAAAGCGGTTGCGGCGCCCTACAAATACAATTTTCTGCTCCTTTTTCCACTCAATCCAACTTCGATATTTTACGGATTTACAACGGGGGAACAACTGGGGCTTCATCCTGGAGCTACAGCGGATCCAACCTGCCCAATGGGGGTAATCCCCTTCTTATGAGCGGGGATAGCATGCTTCTTCGCTTTACTTCAGATGGTTCCACGAATTCCAGCGGATGGATAGCCGAGATTCGATGCGCTAATACGTTTGGGGCTAGTATTACAGCTAATGAGCCTTTACCTGCCTGCGCGGGCAGACCCATCACCCTTCAAGCCAATCCCTCCGGCGCATCATACACCTACAGCTGGAATACAGGGGCCACGTCCTCAAGCCTTACGGTTACCAGCGCCGGCACCTACAGTGTAACGATAACCGATCAAAGTGGGTGTCAAGCCACGGCGGCTATTAGCGTCTCGTACCATCCACCCATTGATACTACCGTTACGCTTAGCGGTGGCACCCTTACCGGCCAAGGCTGCGATGCTAACCACACCTGCCAATGGCGCGACTGCAATAGTGGCCAAATTGTCGCCACCGGCTCTTCCTTTACCCCCACCCAAAGCGGCTCCTATCGCCTCCTCATCCAAAATAATTCTACCCAGTGTCAAGACTCCTCCGCCTGCCACTTCGTGGGCACCTCTTCTCTCTCTGCTTCTGGCTTCTCTGTTAGGCTCTATCCCAATCCCTCAACGGGGTCTTCTACCCTCGAAGCCAACGTGCCCATGAATAGACTCACCATCTACAACCTCACTGGTCAAGTGGTATTTACCACAACGCTGCCTGGCGCTACCCGCTTCACACTTCCACCCCTCTCGCCGGGCGTCTACGAGGTTGGGGTTAGCGTAGAAAATGGCAATACCTCCACCCTGCGCTGGCAAATCCTGAGGTAAAATAGCTCCATTCTCTTACTCGAGCGGGGTAAGCTGCTTAGCTTACCCCGCTTTTTAGTACCTGGCTTTGGCCGGCTTGTCTCAAAGCTGGTGTTATCCCACATAGTTTGTTTTGCAAATTTCTTTGTACCTTTGCACCAAACCTAAATCGCAAAGCCTATGAAGCCACAAGGTTACATGTATGGAAAAGTGGCCGCTTCGCCGGTCAAAGTTGAAGACTTAGAACTTCTCAAGAAGACTCTCTTATGGACGGACGAGGACGACCGTTATCTCAAAATGGCGGCGGATGTCCTTCGGGATCAGGTAGATGCGATTTTGGACTTGTGGTACGGGTATGTGGGGAGTCACCCCCATTTGGTGCACTACTTTACTGATCCAAAGACGGGGCAGCCGCTTTCCGACTACCTTGCCAAGGTACGGGCACGCTTTGGGCAATGGATTCTAGACCTATGTGAAAAGCCCAAAGATGCCACCTGGCTTGCCTATCAACAAGAAATAGGCCTGCGCCACCACTCGGAAAAGAAAAACAAAACGGATAACGTGAGTAGCGTTCCCTTTGTCCACTTTCGGTACATCGTGGCCTTCATTTACCCCATTACGGCCACGATTCGCTCCTTCCTCGAGAAAAAGGGTCATGATGCCCAAACCGTGGCCAAAATGCACGATGCCTGGTTCAAGGCGGTAGTACTAACTGTGCTCCTGTGGTGCTATCCCTATGTAAAAGAAGGGCAATGGTAAAACGAGACTCTTTAGGTAAGAGGGCGGGCGTTTTGTCAGGCCTAATGCTCGTTTTAGGGGCCTGGTTTTCCATAATGCCCGCCTTCTCCCAAATCCAAAAGCAGGTTCCCTCTTTGCCCAAAACCGAAAAGGAGGTTCCTATGAAGGTAGCTGTTTGGGATACATACGTCAAAAGGCCGGATGGGCGGATCATGCACTTTGACATCATCGTACCGGATGGAACGCCGCAGGAGAAAGTGTATAGCTTTGGGCTGGAGTACCTCCGATCGAAGGGCCTTTCCAAGTCTACCTTGACTCAGAAAGAAAGCCGCTACTGCCACAGCGAAATGGCCCGGTCAGAAGTGCAAAAAGCCATCTCCGAAAAGGGTTACTACATTTTTGAGATGGAAAATTGTGACTAGGTTCTCTCCCCTCCCATAGTTCAGCACCGGAAAAAGGTACTTTATGTGCTAGCCCCATACTGAACCCTTGATTGGCCGTTAAGGTCTTTCAAGCAGCTCCCAAAACAGCTGCCGATAACCGCAAGTGTTTTTTAGGGTGAGGGAGATATCAAAAAAAAGCCCTAACGGCGCTGTCTGGGGCTGCTTGTTTATCTTTGCCACATGAGTTTTGCTAGAAAGGTCGCTAAGCCGCTTTTACCCAAAGATAGCCGGCTATATCGCTGGACGCGTCTAATCTATCGGTCCATGCAGCCTACTTTTACAACAGTAGCGCTGGAATACGCACCAAGTCTACAACCCCGATGGGGCTATACCCAGCCTCCCCATTCAGCTATAGCACGTATCATTGAAGAAAATTACGAAATCTATCGGACTTACCTGGAAAGCTTCCTAAGCTATTTGTCCTACTATCATGCTATGCCCGATTGGAATTCGGCTAGTCCGACAGAGCCTGGGTGGAATTTCGCGCATATCAAGGGCATTGATGTCGTAGCCTTATACGGGCTTTTAGTCGAGCATAGACCCAGCCACTACGTTGAGTTGGGCTCAGGCATGTCTACGAGGATCGCTCGTAAGGCTATTAGGGATCATCAGTTGCCTACTAAGATCATATCGATCGATCCGCAGCCGCGCATACCCGTCAATGCGCTGTGTGATGAGGTGATCCGCGAAAGGATAGAAAATATAGAGCCTGAGGTGATCATCGACCGACTAGGACCTGGGGATATTTTATTTTGGGACGGTGCCCATCTAGCCGTGCCAGGTACGGACGCTCCTTTACTAATGCTAGAGGTCTTGCCTTTTTTACGACCAGGCGTACTAGTCCACATTCACGATATTTACTGGCCCTATGACTACTTGCCTGAAATGTGTGAACGGGCCTATGGAGAACAGTATTTATTGGGCACATGGCTACTTGGTGCCCGCAACCGCTACAAGATTCTTTTACCTAATTACTACCTAACGCAACGGCCAGAGCTTATGCGCATCCTCGAACCCATTTGGCAACATCCACGCTTAGGCCGACTCAAGACAGACGGTAGTTCATTCTGGTTTGAGGTATTATGAGCCAAAAAGTAGCAGCGACCATTACCTCTTAGAGCGGCATTCCATGAGTCCAGAACGGGTTAGAACCCTGGCAGTTTATTGAAGTAGTACAAGTAAGTATCTCGCCAAGCCCGTACGGAGTAGCGCTCCTCCACCGTCTGGCGGCCTTTTTGTCCTAAGCGCTGGCGCAGTTGCGGATCCTCGATAAGCATCGAGAGCTTCTCCACCCATTCTTCGATGGTAGCAGCCAGAAAGCCATTCTCACCGTCTTGAATAATCTCGGTGTTAACCCCTACGGGAGACATCACAGCAGGCACCCCCATTGCCATGTACAGAAGCCCCTTAAGGCCACATTTTCCGCGACTCCACTCATCATCCGGCAGCGGCATAATCCCAATATCAAAGCCGGCTAAAACTTGTTTTTCTTCCTCTAAGCACCAGGGCCGCCCTTGTATGCCCAAATCAGCATCCACGTAGGAGCTATCACCCACTACCAAAATCTGAATCCGCTCTTTGTATTGCTGTTTTAGGACCTTGAGCGCGGGCCGTATCTGCTGAAAGTGCGCAATGGTCGTAGGACTACCACTCCACCCAATTGTTACGACAGAGGGCGGTTTGAATACGGCCATGGGAGCATACCAGTCCGTATCAACGGTAGTGGGCATGATTACCACCTGCGGATTGTACTGGCGAGCAAAATCCGCCAGATAAGCATTGCCGGCAAAAACCAGGTGGGCGGCCCGAATAACCTCCTTAGCCTTTGCAGGTCGTTTGGCCCAAGCAAAAAGCCGATTATTTTCTGATACATTAGGGAGCCATATCGCGTCATCAAAGTCAAAGAGCAACTTAGTCCGCCGGGCATAGGCTCGCTCAAAGTAGGAAATCCCCAAAAAATGAGCTTCTCGTTGCACAAAGACTAAATCGTACATATTGACTTCTCGAAGTTCCTGGTAACGTTGATACAGCTTTTTTAGCATGAGCAAGGCTTTGGCTGGGATATGGCCCGGCGCATAAAAGAGTTTATCTTCTGATTCGCTAAGTAAATAGGCGTAGCACCCCTGCCACCCGTGGGCTTCAAGGTAGGGTATGTACTGCTCGATGCGAAAGCGCTGAGAAGGAGACCGACCCGGGCGATGATCGCCTATCCAGAGGACCTTAGGCATGGGGGGCCCTAAAGTTAGCTCAAAAAAAGCAGGGGGCTCGCCCTCTTCAGCAAGCCCCCTGCAGGCTCGATACCCCCTCTATTTACTGCCGAATAAAACGGCCACTCCACTCGTGCTGTTCACCCACCAACCGCACCACATACACCCCACTGGCCCAGCTTTGTGCTGGCAAGGTGAGGGCATGCAGGCCGGCCGTGCTCTCGAGCTTACCTCGCCACACGGTCTGACCCAACGCATTTTGAACGGTGACCTCCAACTTCTCACTGGCAGGCAGCTGCACATACAAGGTAATATCGCCTCTGGTGGGATTGGGCTGAAGGGTAGCGGAAAAGCCAGTCGCCTCCACCGGTAAAATGGCCTGCACCACATTGCTACGCAAAAGCACTCGGCCATCTTCTGCGAGTGCCACAGCCTGGTAGTAATAAAGCTTGCCCGGCTGGACTTCTTTGTCTAAATAAACATGGGGATGCGCGCTGGATTGGGCTGGCATCTCCACCAGCATGGCTAGAGCCGTAGGCTCTTCTCCACGCAGGAGTTGATACCGAGCAATGCCATCTGGCCGATCGGGCTGCCACGTGAGTGAGATAGCCCCACCTTGTGGCTGAGCCGATAGCATTAGCGAGGCGACGGGCAACGGCGTCGAAGAGCCAACCACCACAAAGTCTGAAAAGCCGTTGTTAAACTGATTACGACGGGTGGCCGTAATCGTGGACGGGGAAGCGCACACGCCATTGAGATACCAAGGGCCTGCCCCCTCCCGCTTCATGATGCTGTAGTAAGGATGCCCCGTACAGCTGGTATAATTAGCCGAGTAAAGCGTAAGGTCATAGGTCGTGCCCATAGCGCTACCACTTACGAGCTGTAGGGTCCAGAAGCCGTTATTCAAAGCACAAACGTAGTTTGTGCCACATGCCGGCTCACCAGTAGTAGGGATCGTCTGGGGCGTAGGCGTAAAAAAGCCCCGAAGTCGCGTCACACCTGTGGGATTGGACAAAGTAATTTCCGCTAACTGGTACCCCTTACCCGTAGGGGATTGGGCCGGGTGCACATCCCCAACCGGATAGGCGTACATGCCCCCACTACCCTGAATAGCCCGAATGAGCCGGCCTTGAATGTAATCATCCAAGCCATACCCAATGATGGCCAAGGGGCTTTTATTTCTGACATCGACATGGTTGGTGGCCGTGGTGGCAATGCGACCAGAGATGAGGTTGAGGCCGTCGGTGATTACCATGTCCTGGCCAATGACCTCCACGCGACGCGTAGCCAGAGGGGCGCCAGGTTTGTTAACAACGACCTGATAAAAATCGCCAGATCCCGTGCGGTTGTAGTTTTGGACACCGCTGCCGATGAAGCGCACGGTACCACCGGCTGTCATGTTGAGCGCTCCAGCGTGAGTAAAGTGCCCGCAGATATCCAGCACGGCGCTCGTTTGAAATGTCAAGGAGGCACCGGCCTGGAGGGTCAGGTCATTGCAGGCAGCGGGCACTGGGTTCCAGCCTATAACCGGCTGGTTGGTAGGCCCCACGGGAATCGTCACACTGGTGCCGCAGTTAGGCACACATCCACTAGCCCAGTTGCCAGGGTTGTACCAGTCGCTACTGACGGCACCGGTCCAAGTATCCACGGTTGGCGCGCTCGTAACCGTAACCGTGACGGGAGTACGGGCACTTTCCACGCACCCAGGCACTACGACCGACACGTAAAAGGTGGTCGTGGTTGTAACGGTAGGCGTGAAAGTATTACTACCCCCTGTCTGCAGGAGCGTAGCCCCTGCGCCGGGACCATCCCACCAGTTATAGGTAGGTGGGCCGCCGGGACCACCGTAGGTGGCAGTAAGGACCACCGGACCGGGCCCGCAGCGCGAAGCGTTTGGGGCAGTAGGCGCGGGGATTTGATTAACCGTGATGGAAACGGCCGTTCGAGCACTGCGGCAGCCCTGTGGCGAAACCGCCTCCACGTAGAGAGTATAGATTCCAGGGGCGTTATAATTGAATGGCCAAAGCGACAAACCAGAGGTAAAGGGAACTGTGAGAGTCGAACCGGTTCCAGCTAAGACCCCGCCCGTCGCAGCGGCGTACCACTCAAAGCTGACACCGCTTGGTGCACTGGCGGTAAAGACCAGCGCTGCCCCGCGACACACCGGCGAAAGGCCACTGGCCGTGGGTGCCGCCGGATTGGGATGAATAGTAATGGTAAGGACGTTGGACCAAGCACTCCACTGGCAGCAATGGGTGTAGCGCCTATGCCGCACGTAGTAGGTGCCCGGCGTACTAAACGTGTAGGCGTAGCTTTGCGTGGTGCCGCTAGCAATCACGCTTGTAAATCCGGCGTCCGTGGCTACTTGCCACTGGTAGTTTACACCGATGAGGTCAGTGGTGAAGTTAATAGTCGTCCCCGGGCAGCCGCTAAGCGTGGAGGCCGTGATGACGGGCGTGGTGTTGGGAATGAGGATATTCCAAAAACCGGTGTAGGTGTTGCCATCGTATTGGATGTCCTTGCGGCCGGTGGTGCTGTACTGGACGTCCTGGGGACTACTGGCCGAGGTAGCCGGGGAGGCCCCCGCGCCAAAATTCCAGCTGTGGGGAGCTGGGTCACCCGTGGCAAAGTTGACGGGGGTATTGGTGCAGGCGATGTCGGCCACGGTGATGACCGGCTGGCCAGGGAGATTGAAGTTTGTGACGCTCGTAGCAAGGCCGGAACCGCTCGCTATGAGGACGGCCTGCGACACGCCCGGCTGGCCATTGCCACCAGCTCCGCCGTTACCACCTCGTCCGCCAGCACCCCCATTGCCTCCGAAGCCAATCTCCCTGCCACCTCCATCACAACAGGTGGCTCCAAGACCTCCGGCTCCTCCATTTCCACCGGTGCCGCCGGCGCCACCCAGCCCGCCGGCACCAGCTGAGCCCGGGACCACCAGGCACTGGAGGAGCTGGCCATTTGCACCGTTATTCACAAGAAACACCCCGTAGGAGGAGCCGCCGCCCCAGCCACCAGTGCCGCCGCTGCCGCCCGAGCCGCCGCCCCCGCCGCCCCCACCGCCAGCACCTGCTCCGTCAAAGCACC
>CAZAXD010000028.1:0-26887 GCA_964489015.1 uncultured Sphingobacterium sp.
ACGACAAACCACCAATGGTGTCTGAGATTCTCCAACTGAAGCAGTTCCAGACTTCGAAAAATAGCCGCCAAAAGCAAAGGCCACAGTAGATAAACCTCAGGCGTTCGAAAGTCAGCCGGCTCTAAATGAAACTCACTATACCGCCCTAAGGCCCATAAAAAAAAACCTGCGAAACCCCAGACGCCCCAGTATAAGGCTATCCGAGCATTATCGGATGCTCTCTTAAGAGGGGGGATAACATATAGGAGCCATAAGAGAATAAGCCCCAAGGTGAAGAGATCCCAGGCGTTTTGAATAAAATAACCAAATGCTACACTCTCGGCTCGAAAGAAGCTTCCTTCGAAAAATCGCGCCGGTAAGCCTGTGCTATGGGAGACAAACCAGCCTAAAACGAGAAGCCCACCCATTGCCCCCAAATAAGCCCGCGCAGATAGACGCCGCCTAAGCGATTGGGCTGCAACGGCCAGCCACAATCCTGCCGTTAGTAAGCCGAGTGTGGCATAGAGCCGCCGCAACGGCTTGCGCCACGCCTCGGGACAATGGATATATAATCGCAGGAAGGTCTTGCCCGATAGGTCTTTGTATAACAAAGGCAAGCCTGTGCCGCTCAGGGACGGGGAAACGCAATGCGGGGCAAGCTCTAGCCATTCACTGCCTAAGACATGAGGAGATTTGTGTAGAAACACCGAGCCGGCTGTCCAGAGGGGTACAGCGACCACCTCTACGAGCGAGTCCTGGCGCTGCTTGTAGATGTAGTAGGCCTTCTCGCTATCCGCGACTACCTCGGGCGCTTCACTTGATAAGGTGGGGGTATACGACGGCAAAGGCCACTGGGCTGTATTCCACCAGCGAAGCTGCCCGCGCATATCATACTGCAGGTAGAGAAAGTGAGGTTGCTGCTGCCAGGCTACCCGGTCCCCCTTGTATCGAGATAACAGTTGGCTGGCTTCTTGGAGGCTGCGCTGCGAGCGCCAGATGACGTAGTGCTGGTAGAGCCGCAGCCAGGTCAGATCACTCAGTCCCTCCGCTAGCCAGACGACTACCCCTGTAAAAAGTAGGTTCAAGGCTGCCCATCCTCGCAGACTACTCAGCATGCCTTAAGGGATTTACGCTAGGCCTACTTTCCGGATGAGGAGACTCGACGGCCATACCGCAAAAGGAAAGCATACTTGTCAATCTCATGATTGACTAAACGAATGAGTCTCCGCAGTAAATAAGTCGGCACTTCTAAGCAAAGCATGCCCCCATCTCGCTTAAGTAGGCATATCTTGGAGATGATTTCATCCTCCTGGACATAGTAGTCATGAAAAGCGCTCCACGGCTCCAAGTGAGTCTCCCAGTGCAGATGATGACGGGAAAAGTACAACCGATAAACGCCTTCTTCGCCAATAGCCTGCATAAAGAGGAGCTTGAGCAAAAAGTGATTGAGCCCTGTCAAGGCGACTAATCCGGTAGAGAGGAGCCATAGCTCCAGCCACAGATGCGCGGACGGATGGCGCCCCATATCCCTGACATAAAAAGCATAGCTCAAAAGACCCCCCACTAGCAGAAATAACATAATCCCATAGCCAGCCACCCGAATCAGACCAAAGGAACTGGGTTCCCAGCGCATGAGCACTTGTTTCTGTTTAGACCGTACCCGGAGGACGTTCCAGCCCAGGTAGGCAGCCAGGGTAGCTAATAGCAGGCTTATGCCTTTTGCCGTGAGGAGTAGGCCGCTAAACAGGGGTGCCATAGCACAGTCCAAAGATAAGCAAAAATTCCCACACCCTGCCTATCTTTGCCCTATGCAGATTACCTACTATGGCCACTCATGCTTTCTCGTGGAGACGGCGCAGGGTATCCGGTTGTTGTTTGACCCTTTCATCACGGGCAATGAGCTGGCAAAAGACAAGGTGGATATCAATAGTATTCAGGCTGATTTTATCTTTCTGTCTCATGCCCACCTTGATCACGTTCTAGA
This sequence comes from uncultured Sphingobacterium sp., assembly GCA_964489015.1. Classification (GTDB taxonomy): domain Bacteria; phylum Bacteroidota; class Bacteroidia; order SpSt-205; family SpSt-205; genus JAPYWM01. Next base: position 1,964 of record CAZAXD010000028.1, read on the forward strand.
CGCGGAAACCATTGCTCGGCGAGCGCAGATCCCCATCATCGGCGTTTGGGAGATCCATGACTACTACAGCAAGCGAGGGCTCCAGACGGTGCCTATGAATGTCGGGGGCACGTATTACCACCCCAATCGGCAGGCGACCGAGCTCCAGGTCAAGCTCGTGCCAGCCGTGCATACAAGTAGTTTTGCGGATGGTACCTATGGGGGCGTGCCGGTGGGCTTTGTGATCCATGACGGCCAGCAGGTTATTTATTATGCTGGAGATACGGCTCTAACCTTGGAAATGGAGCTCATCGCCGAACGTTATCAACTCGATTTAGCTATTCTCCCCGTTGGGGGCCACTTTACCATGGATGTAGAAGATGCGGTCGAAGCGGCCCTCTTATTAGACGTTAGCCAAGTGCTGGGCGTGCACTATAATACCTTTCCGCCCATTGCGATAGACACGGCCCAAGCTCAGGAAAAATTCAAGGAAGTCGGCATTACGCTGCACCTACCCGCTATTGGTAGCACGTTAGCTGTTACGTCGGAGGTTTCCGATGAGTCCTAAGCCACCGGTTGTTGTGCGCTTTGCGCCTAGTCCCACGGGGCCGCTGCACATTGGGGGCGTTCGAACAGCCCTATATAACTACCTTCTAGCCCGTCAGCAGGGGGGGCGGTTTATTTTGCGAATTGAGGATACGGACCAGCGCCGTTTTGTGCCTGGAGCTGAAGCGTACATCATTGAGGCCTTGACCTGGTGTGGTATTCACTTTGACGAAGGACCGCATGTAGGAGGTCCCCATGCCCCGTATCGCCAAAGCGAACGTAAGGCCCTTTATGCCGACTATGCGCACGAGCTTGTTCGGCGCGGCTGGGCTTATTATGCGTTTGATACCGAGGAAGAGCTCGAAGCAATGCGAGCGCGGTTTGAGGCGGCCGGCATGCAGGCGCCCCAGTATAACGCCGTTACCCGCTCTTACATGAAAAATAGCTTGACGCTGCCCCCGGCCGAGGTCGAAAAGCGCCTTGCGTCTGAGCCCTATGTCGTTCGCTTCCTGATGCCCAAAAACGTGGAGGTACGCTTCTATGATGAAATTCGGGGATGGGTCAGCTTCAGTACTCGCGAGCTAGACGACAAGGTTCTGCTTAAGAGTGACGGCATGCCGACCTACCACCTGGCTAATGTGGTGGACGATCATCTTATGGCGGTCACCCACGTGATTCGGGGGGAAGAGTGGCTACCTTCTACGCCCCTGCATGTTCTTCTCTATGAGGCCTTTGGCTGGGAAAAGCCTAAGTTTGCCCACCTTCCGCTCCTTTTACGACCGGATGGCGGTGGTAAGCTCAGTAAACGAGATGGCGATCAGCTAGGCTTCCCGGTTTTTCCCCTGCGGTGGCAGGACCCTTTCACGGGCGAAACCGCAGAAGGCTATCGCGAACGGGGCTTTTTACCAGAAGGGTTGGTGAATTACCTGGCGCTGCTTGGGTGGCATCCAGCGGATGAACGAGAGGTTTTTTGCATGGCGGACCTCATCGAAGCCTTTTCCTTGGAGCGTGTCAGCAAAGCTGGGGCCCGTTTTGACTTTGAAAAAGCAAAATGGCTCAACCAGCAGCACCTCCGCGCCCATTCTGCAGCGGCGCTAGAACCGCTCGTCATAGCAGCCTGGCAGTCCCAAACGACTCATCCTATCCCACCCACAGAAACGCTGAGGGCTCTGATCGAATTAGCCAAGGAGCGCGCCCAGCTTGTACCTGAGCTCGTAGCGGTGATGCGCTTTTATTATGAGCGGCCGAGCTTGCCCCTACCCGAGCCGTACCAGGCGAAGCTATCCCCAGAGGTTTTAGCGCAAGCCCCTGCCCTCTCTAGCTTGTGGACCAGTCTAGAAAGCTGGACAAGCGCTGCCCTGGAAGAAGCGATAAAAAGCTGGGCCAAAGCCAATAAGCTACCTTTAGGAAAGGTTCTGATTACCTTGCGTTTGGCTTTGACCGGAGAGGATGCGGGGCCGGCACTTTGTAAAGTTTTGGAGCTTTTAGGGCAAGCGGAGGTCGCGGCGCGGTGGTCTACTTTTTTAGAAGTGTATGGCGTGCGGCGAGGGGTGTAAGGGGTGTAGCGTTTCTGCTTTGGCGCGCAGCTGGCTAGAAGGAGTGGAGCCCCTGCCAGCGAGTGGTCCGGTCTTAGCGGAGGTTCGTTTCAAGGGCTGGCGACGTGAGCTTTTCTGGCTAGAGGCAGCCTGGCGTCTAACGATTGGCAGCTGGGTCGTGGTGGCGGAACTGATTCGGCGCGGGAAGGGACAGACCCTAGCGGGCAAGGGGTATGACATCGGCCAGATCGTCCTCCTCGGGAAAGCAGCCGAAAAGCAGCAGACCGAGGAGGTCCCACCTATCCAGCGCATCCTGCGAGCGGCTACCGAGGAAGAGGTTCAGCGGTTACAACAACTTCGTGAAAAGGAAAAAACGCTTTTGCCAGCCTTTCGGGCACTTATGGCCGAAGAGGATCTCCAGCAGAAGCATCAGATGCAGATTGTCGATATTGAGTTTCAAGCCGATGAGTCTCGTGTGATTATTTACTTTACAGCGCAAGGACGGGTCGACTTTCGCGCCTATATGAAGCGGGTTCAGGAGACTTTTTCCGTCCGCCCAGAAATGTATCAGATCCCGGAACGCCAAGCTAGTGCTCAAGTGGGCGGGATAGGGGCGTGCGGCCGGGAGCTATGCTGTAGCAGCTTTCTTCGGAGCTTTCATGCGGTCACTACGGAAATGGCCCGTTACCAGGGCTTGGCGATTCACATGAATCGGCTCACAGGCCTCTGCGGTAAGCTAAAATGTTGCCTGGCTTATGAGCTGGATGCCTATAAGGCGGCCTTAGATAAGCTCCCTAAAAATATCAAGCTTCTGCGAACAGCGGAGGGGGAATGGCGTTATTTGCGCACGGAGATACTTTTAGAGCGGTTGTGGTTTGCGCATACTGAGACTGGTAAGCAGGTATGCCTTCTTAGTGAGGAGGCGCGTCGCTTAGCGGAGCTCAACGCCAGGGGGGAAGTGCCCGCCTCGATAGAGCCTTTTATCGTGAAGTTTCCGGAGCTGGCGATGCGGGTCTAGCGATGGAAAGCGCGTTGGAGATCGGATTCGGTGATAAGCTGAGGCGTACCCGTTTCGCGATCGCGTGTAAAAGCAAACTGCGCGGCTTCTCTTAGCCAGCTAATGAGGTCCGCTCGGCTAAAGCCCTCCGTCTTTTCAGCCCAGTGGTGCCAAGGGATGCCCGGCGTACAAGGGAAGTTTTGCGCCGCTTGTCGTAAAATCAATTCTCGTTCGTGTACATCGGGCAAGGAGATGTAGAGCCAGCCATCGATTCGTTCGCTTCGCAAGATTGCCTGGTCTAAAGCCTGCCGCTGATTGGTTAAACCCACTACAGCTACTAGGCTATTTTGACTCCTAAGCTCGTCCAGGGAAATTAAGAACTGGCTTGTAGTGCCCGTGAGCCAGGGCAGGTTTTTATCGCGAGCCGGAAAAAGACTCTCAATCTCATCAAAGACGAGGATAGCCGGGGCCTTTCGGCTGGCCTTTTGAAAGAGTTGCCGCAGGCGGCGCTCCGTATCACCGTACCACATGGATGCCAAAGACGGCGTAGCAACAAGGCGAACAGGCCACTGGGTCCCCTTCGCTAAAGCGCGAAATAGCGTCGTCTTACCGCTGCCAGGGGGGCCCTCCACGACAATCATAGGCGAAGTATGCAGACCATAACGTTTGGCAAGGCCAGGATACGCTAGGGGCAAGTACAGCCGTTCAATAAGAAAATCCTTTTCGGCTTCCATGCCCCACACGCCAGGGAAGAGCTTTTGGCGGAGTTCGTACCACCGGATAGCTTTGGGATGGGGCTCCTGGGCTATCCCGACGGGTGGAGGCATCTCCCGATTCGCACGAAGGTGCCGTTGGATAGAAGGTAGCTTCATCAAGGCCGGTCCCAGGCGGCGAAGCACCCGCCGAAGCTGCGCATTGTTGTAATGATTGAGCTGATAAAGCGGGCGGTATAGGCCTAAATCACGGGCTTCACGAACTAAAGCTAGCAAGGCAGACCGTTCTGCTTCGTCAATGAAGCGCAGGAGCGCGGAATCTTGGCTCACAGCGTGGCGAGAGCGGGAATCGAACCCGCGACCTCAGGGTTATGAATCCTGCGCTCTGACCATCTGAGCTATCTCGCCAAAGCTCTACAAAGGTACAAACTCGCCGCCGAATTCTGGTTTTCCACAGACCTTGCGGATTTGGAGCAAAGCATTACCTTTGCTGCGTTATGCGAAAAAACCTATTTCTATGGGGTAAAGTAGCCCTCAGTCTGTGGGGCCTGATGAGTGCACAGTCGCGCTTTATCCGCTGCTACACGATGGAAGTTGACAGCCTCATGCGGGCGCAGTATCCTGACTGGCCTAAAATGGACGATTATGAGCCCATCCTCAAGCGCCGCATCGACCAGTACAAGACCGAAATGGCGCAGGCCCGTACCATCGGACAAGTGTATCGCATCCCCGTCGTGGTGCATGTGATTCATAACGGTGAAGCGCTTGGCAGTGGTCGAAATATCCCTGATGCCAATATCCAGCACCAAATCGAGGTCCTGAATGAGGATTTTCGTAGGATGCTAGGTACGCCTGGTTGGAACAACCACCCGCGCGGCGCGGATGTCATGGTTGAGTTTGTGCTAGCTAAGCGTGACCCGAGCGGGAACCCCACCACCGGCATCGTCCGCTGGAATTGCAATGCCCAAGGCTGGACTGCCCCACCTCATGCCACTGGGTACATTAATAGTACCATCAAGCCGGCTACCCAGTGGGATCCCACCCGTTATCTCAATATCTGGGTCTGTGACATCTCGGGGGGGGTGCTCGGGTACGCCCAGTTTCCCGACCTCAGCAGCCTTCTCGGGATGCCTGGGGATGGTGGGATGGGAGCGCCAGCCTGTGCCCAAGCGGCTAATACGGATGGCGTAGTAATCTTGTACGGTGCCTTTGGCAGCGCGCTCAAAGGCAGCACCGGCCTGAGTGCTCCTTATCATCTAGGCCGAACTACGACCCATGAGGTAGGCCACTGGCTGGGCCTGCGTCACACCTGGGGGGATGGCGGCTGCACCGTGGATGATTACTGTGATGATACGCCTGTCTGTAATGGGCAGCTTTATGGCTGTAACGCCCATCCCGTTTCTCAGTGCGGCAATGACCGCATGATCGAAAACTACATGGACTACTCCGACGACGGCTGCATGAATATTTTTACCATTGACCAGGCGGTGCGCATGCGGATCGTACTCGAGAACTGTCCCCGTCGTCGCTCGCTGATTACTTCTCCAGCCCTTGTACCGCCCTATGCTACCGATGCCGCTATCATAGACTTACCGATTCCGCAGGACCTCTGTCCCGGTACCCACAACATCGCCGCGGTCCTCCGCAATAACGGCACTACTAATAACCTCACAAGCGTTCCGATTGCTTACCAGATCAATGGTGGTCCTTGGCAGGCGACCACCTGGACTGGCACGCTCGCCCCAGGTAGCACCACTAACCTCACCTTAAGCGGGCTCAGCTTCACCACCCCCGGCGTGTATAATTTGACGGTCTGTTCTAATTTAGCTGGCGATCCCGATCGCAGTGAAGATACCGTCCGTACGACCTTTACGGTGCATAATGGTTTTTATCCGCTTTTTGAAGACTTCGAGGCGTGGTCGGGGCGGGCCTTTCCAGCCAGTCTTTGGCGCGTTTCTAACCCGGATGGCGACTGTGTTACTTGGCGGCCTGCGCACTGCGTCGGTTCCAACGGCCAGCGCACCACCGCCATGTACGCCAACCTATGGGCTTATGATCAAACAGGTCGTCGGGATGAGTTATATACGCCGCTTATCGACCTTACGAATGCGCCGGCCGGAGTAAGCCTTGCCTTTGACGTCGCCTATGCCCGCTATGATAATAGCTCCGCGGATGAGCTTCGTGTAGAGATTAGTACCGACTGCGGCGCCACTTGGAGCGCCACACCCCTTTACCAACGAGCCGGTAATGTCTTAGCCACGACGGCAAATACTACTCTACGGTATATTCCTAGCGCTGCGGGACAATGGCGCACCGAGACCGTCAGCCTCAACGCTTACACCGGCCAGCGGATCCGCTTGCGCTTCGTGACGATCAATCAGTATGGCAATAACATTTGGATCGACAATGTGCGCATTACACATCAGCCGTTTGTATTTTTTCGGGACACAGGGGCCGTTTACCGCGAGGAGCTGACCTGGCCAGCCCTGGCAGGTGATTGCCGACGGTATACGGACGTGACGATCCCCGTTTACATCTCAGCGGCCCCCAGCGCAAACGTGACAGTCGGTGTGAGTCTGGCTACAGGCAGCACGGCTTATGCACCTGGTGATATTCAGATTCTCACGCCCACGCTTACTTTCCCAGCTGGTAGCTCAGCATCTCAGAATCTCACCGTACGGCTTTTTGACGAGGAAGCTATTGAAGCTGATGAGCTAGCAGCCCTTCAGCTCTCTGTCACCAGCGGTCCCGCTACGACTGATCCCCAACGTCGCGTCTACCGAGTCTGGATTGAAAATAACGACTTTTTCCCACCGGAGGTCGTACTCTTCCGAGAAGACTTTGAAGCCGGAGCTACGGGGTGGACACAGGTCGATATTGTTGGTAATAGCACCAATCGCTGGTCGCGAGGCACGCAGGCCAGCATGGGCGGCTCGTATGCTGCTTATGTGTCGAGTAATCCGACAGGTTCGCCACCACCCCATAACTACAGCACCAATGCTACCAGTCGCGTGGCGCTTGTCTCCCCGCCTATCTCGACCGTGGGTGCTACCAACCTCGTGCTAGCCTTTGATGTCCGAGTGGCTGGTGAGTATACTCCTGCGGTATTCAATGACTTTGGGCGGCTTTTTTACTCCACCACCAGTGCCACAGGCGGGTTTCAACCGCTGATCGGCTGTGCCTGGCCCAATAATACCTGCCTTCTAGCTAGTGAACTGCCCCGGTCCTATCAGCTCTATGGCTTCCCCAGTATTCGTCGGGTGTATGTGACCCTTCCCGCTGCTGCTGAAAATCAGGCCAACCTCTGGCTAGCCTGGCGCTGGGACAACGACGCCGATGGAAACGGCACCCAGCCGCCCATGGCTATCGACAATATCGTCCTGTATGGTCGCCGCCTGCCTCAAATCGAAAATACCCTTACCTCGACGTCCACCTACTTTGGCCCCTACGATTCCGTCTACGTCTATAGCCCGAATGGTCGCCTCATGGTTCGCCTCGTCAATCTGGATGTGAATGACTACGGTTGTACCACCGTGCAGATCGATCGAGCTGGTGCCAGTGCCCAGGCTCTACGACCCGGCCATACGTCGTCCCAGTATGTGACGGATAAAACCTTTCTCATCCTACCTACCAATAACGCTATCAACCCCTACAACATCACTCTGTACTATACGACAGCGGAGGTCAACGGCTGGCAAACGGCCACGGGCAATACCTGGAGCTCGCAGGGCTATGTCGTCAAGACGGATGGCTCGATAGCTTCGGAATACACGGCCCCCGCGCCTACCTATGCCCTAAGTGGTGTGACGACAGGTACGATAACAGGTGGGGCGTGGGCCTTCGGAAACTTCTCAACCTTCTCAGGCTTTGCAGTGGGGGTGCCGCCGCCGCCGCTTTATCGCGTGCCAGAGGAGGTTACGGACGAGTCTCGTCCATTGCCTCTTCTAGTCGAGAGCCCTTGGCGGGAAGCGTTGCGCGTGCATGTAAAGGAGCCTCTGACCGAACTGCGGCTGTACAACCTATCTGGCGAACTGCTCTGGCGTACGGCGGAGCCGCTTAGGGAAGGATGGCATGTATTCCTGTCCGCTCCCTGGCCAGCCGGTCTGTATCTGCTTGAAGCCCTGCCAGCCGATGGCGGCCTACCTCAGCGGGTAAAAATTCTACACCTACCCTAAATCTAGCGACTACGCTCGCACTGAGGGGGCCTGGGAAAAGGCCCCCTTCTCATATCGATTTTCTGGTGAGTAGAAAGCTCAGCGGCCTCTACTGGCTTGCTGAGCCAAGTGACGCACAAGCCATAGGTCGGTTTCGTACGTGACTTTGAGGCTATAGGGGTGACCGGCTACGAGATGGACCGGTATGCCAGCGGCTTCTAACCAACTGCCTTCGTCGGTGAAATCCGGGCGACTACTCGGAGGAAACTTGTCCCAAGCTGCAAGCAGCACATCGCCCCGAATCACTTGAGGCGTCTGGACTTCCCAATATTGCGTTCGATCTAAGTGCTTGGAGCCATGCGGCGTTTGCTGACGAATCGAAAAAGATACAGGCATGGCGCAGACGGCGGTTCCGTTCTCTGCAGCGGCTGCAAAGGCGCGGGTAATGACGGCGGCAGGCACGAGAGGGCGCGCCGCATCATGAAACGCTACGAGGCTCGTCGGCTCGATTAGATTTAGTTTGAGCAGATGCAGAATGGCCTGGGTGGTTGAGTCCTGCCGCTCCGCCCCACCCACTACAAGCGAAAATTGTCTACTGGGTAAAGCTCGCGCCAAAACCCGCTGCCCCCGCAGAAAGTCTTCGGCTGACACGACTCCCACTACGTGGCCGTCTGGAAACGTAGCTAGAAACGTTTCTGCTGCGTAAGTCAGTAGGTATTTGGAGCCAATCCGCCGAAACGGCTTGGGTAAGCCACCTAGCCGCTTGCCCCGGCCAGCCCCAAGCTGCACCCAAATGTATTTCACAATATCAAAAGCATGTCGCCGTAACAGCCCCAGAGGTAACCTTCTGCGAGGGCTACCTCGTAAGCTTTGTGCGCCACAGAGTAGCCAGCAAACGTAGCCGTGGCAATATACCCCATGGACTTAGGCATGTGGAACTGCGTAAGCAAAGCCGTGGGGATGTAAATGGGATTGGGAGGATACAAAAAACGAATGGTCCAACTTTCTTTCGTAGGCTTGAGCTCTTGATAAGCCGTTAGGCTTGATTCGACAGCTCGGAGGACGCTAACCCCTACCGCCAAAATTTGGCGCCCGGCTTTCTTAGCACTATTCACTAAGGTGGCGGTTTGCTCAGGGATTTGATACCGCTCGGCGTCCATGGAAAATTTATTCAAGTCTTCTACCTCGATAGTGCGGAAGTTTGGCGCACCGGTATGCAGGGTGATAGGGATAAACTCTACGCCTTTGACCTCCATCTCCCGAATGAGGAGCCTCGTGAAAGGTAAGCTAGCATCCGGCGCTTGTACGGAGCCCGCAATGCCATCCCAGACGGGCCGGTACGCGGTGTAATCTCGTGAGTCGTGCTTGCGACGAATGTAGGCCGGAAGAGCCATTTCTCCAAACTCCTCTAAGAAAAGTCGGAAAGATTCGCCCGGTGGCACCACAAAACGAAGCGCGCGTTCTCGACTCGTGGTATTGTCTACGACCTCGGCCGAAAAGTTGCTATTTTGAAAGTAGAGCTTATTCCCCACCCGAATCTTACGGGCTGGCTCTACCATCGCATTCCACAAAAACGACTCTTCATCAAGCTCCCGCATGAGTAAAATTTCCACGGGAGCTCTTGAGTGCTCCTTGCAAGCCCACAAGCGGCACGGAAAGGGCAAAGAGTTGTTGTATATGACCACATCCCCCTCGCTAAAGAAGGTACTAAGTTCCCGAAACTGACGGTGCTGGATGGCACCAGTCTGGCGGTCAATGACGAGTAAGCGAACATTATCTCGCGGGTTAGGAGGATATTGGGCGATTTGTTTTTCGCTTAGCTCGAAAGCATAATCGCTGAGGCGCATGCTCATTGGGCTGCAAAGTTACGACTGCGGGTAAGGGCTTGTCAAGAGGCTGTATCTTTGGGCATGCTAACAGAGGCTCTGCGGCAGGCGTGGCGCAACCTCACGGCTCATCGCCGCCGCGCGCTTTTGACGCTGCTTTCGATTGCCGTTGGGATATTTAGCATCTCAGCCGTGCAGATCTTTACGTATTCGATGGAATACTCCATTCGAACCCGTTTTGAGCGATTTGGGATCTCTACGCTGTATGTCCATCACTTTCCTTGGAAATTCGATGGAAATGAGGAGTGGGCCAAGTATGCGCGTCGGCCTCGTGTGTCTTTGCGGGACTTGGAGGGCCTGCAAGAGTCTTTGAAAGATGAGGCCTGGAGTGCATTTCTGTATGCGGTCTTTTTGCAGAAGGTTCGCTATCGCACGCAGACGGCTGACCTTGGGATTCGCGGAGTATCGGCGGATTACGTATATGCGGCGGTCATGGAACTGCGGGAGGGGCGGCCATTTCGACCGGAGGAGTTACAATGGGGGTTGCCGGTGGCCATCATAGGAGCGGCGGCAGCGCAGACGCTTTTCGGGCGCGCTTCTCCCCTGGGAGAGCAGGTATGGTATGCTGGGCGGCCCTTTACAGTTATCGGCGTTCTCAAGGCGCAGGGTTTTTTTGGAGACGAGGATAGGTCGATGATTGTGCCGCTGCCGCTCCTCATGCGGGTACATAGTCTCTCTTCCTACGGTAATATTGGTAGCGACATGAATATTCTTGTTCGAGCTAAGGACCCCGATGCGTTGCCGATAGAGATATTAGAGCAGCGCGTGCGCCAAGCGCTTCGGCACGTGCGTCACCTGCCCCCGCGCATGGAAGACAACTTCGCCATCAACCGTCAGGATGCGCTCCTGAGTCAAGTGGACAGCATCTTGCTGTATGTGCGGCTGGTGGGGTGGTTTATTGCGGGGTTTGCGCTGCTCGTAGGGGCAAGCGGTGTAGCTAATATTTTGTATGTATCGGTGCGGGAAAGGCAAGGGGAGATCGGGATTCAGCGAGCGATGGGAGCGCAGCGCTGGTTTATATTAAGTCTGTTTTTGACAGAGGGCGTGTACCTGGCAGTGATTGGGGGCGTGGTGGGCGTGGGACTAGCAGGGCTACTCGTGCCAATCGGAAGTCAGGTAACGAGTCAGATAGGGCTGTCCTTGCAATGGACGGGGCAGGGCGTTTTAGGGGCGGTGTCTTTAGCGGCGGTGATAGGGCTCATGGCTTCGCTGGCGCCGGCTTGGCGGGCCGCTCGTCTCCACCCCATTGAAGCGATTCGGGCCGGGGCATGATCGAGCTATCCGTCGTTATCATCACCTACAACGAGGCAAGGCGCTTACCTGCTACACTACAGGCCGCCGAGCGCGTAGCCGATGAGATTATCATCGTGGATAGCGGCTCTACCGATGATACGCAGGCTGTAGCCCTCAGCTTTGAAAAGGTGCGCTGGTTTACAAGGCCCTTTGATACGTATGGCCAACAAAAAAACTACGCCAATGCGCAAGCCAGTGGGCGTTATATCTTATCCTTAGATGCGGATGAGGTGCTTTCACCGGCGCTGATGGAAACCATTTTAGCTGAGAAAGGGCGGTGGTCGGCTGAGCTTTACGAGGTTTGTCGGCTACCCTTTTATGCGGGGCGGCCGATCTGCATAAGGGGGTGGTATCCGGACTGGAAGGTACGGCTATTTAAGAGAGGCCTCGCCACTTGGGATATGCGTCACGTGCATGAGCGATTAAGATGGCCGGCTGATGTGCGACCTAAGCGCTTAGCCGGTGAGCTATGGCACTACACCTATGACTCCATTGCGGCCCATTGGCAGCGCACTTACCGATACGGTCAGCTTATAGCTTCTGATCGGTTAGCCTCTGGACAAGGGCCCAGACGCCTCGCTAGTGCTATGGCTAAAGCGATCTGGCGCTTTTTCAAGCTTCTCGTTCTACAAGGGGGGTGGCGTGCTGGTTGGCGAGGCTGGGCTATCGCTTTGCTAGGGGCCTTGGTGTACCCGCTCAGCGCCCTGCTAGCGCATGAAAGGCAAGAATGCCTAGAAAATCCTCTTAGTCGGCGTTGATGTTAAGGAACTCTTTGGGGGCTCTTGCTCTGAATGAATATTATGCTTTAGCTTTGCACCGCTATGCGAAGCTTTTACGTAATCGCAAGCCTCCTTCTCATTGGAGGCGTCTGCGCGCAAAAGCCCACAGGTGGTACGATCACCGCTGAAGTTGGCCTGCAAGGAGCCATTCAAAACATTCAAATTAGCCCGATTGGTGGGGCACGGGTCCGTTATTTTCTCGGTGACAAACTAGCCGCTCGGCTGGGACTTAATGTGATGAGTCTCAGTGAGCGGGCTAAGGATTATGAAAATCCTGATGGTACGGGAGCAGTAGGTGAAGAAAAAAGCTCCTACTTCTTCTTCGGCTTTCAGCCGGGGGTAGAGTATCACTTTGCTGGTGGGGAAAAGCTCTCTACCTTTGCTGGGGCTCAGCTTATCTTAGGATTAGCTTCGGCTAAGACCGAGCGTACCAATTATGCGAGCGGTGCTTATGTGTCTAACTTCTCTCAGACCGTTGACGGTCTCTCTCAAATTGGATCCACTACCTATCAAGCGGGTACTGCCTTTGGGTTCGGCCTTTACTCTGGCTTTGACTGGTACTTCACTGAGAAAGTTTACCTCGGTATTGAATGGGGCCTCAACTTCATCAGCAGCCGGGATAAAGACGTGACTACCACGACGAGCGCGGGGGGGACCACTACGATCATCAAGCAAGCTGCTGGCGGCTCTAGCGATTTATCCGTCACCACGGTGGGGATTCTCCGCTTAGGGTATCAATTCTAACGTAGTATCCATTTAGCTCTAAGCTATGGGGGGGCAGTTCCAACTGCCCCCCCATAGACGTTTAAGGCTAGTGGTCAGGCAAAACTTTTCTTGTCATTTTTAATTGAAATATTCCTTACCTTTGTAGTAGGGAGGTGCGTATGGAACCGACTCGTGATTTGCAGCTGGTAGACGAGGCCTTCGTGCCTTGGGGTAGTTTCGCCTTTTTTGGGGCTTTGATAGTATTAGCCGTCTTAATCTGGCTTGGAATCTACTTACTGATGCTAGCTCGCGGCTAAATCAAAAAGAAAACTCAACTATGGACAGGGCAGAAAAAATTGTTTTAGGTTTCTCGGTAGGGCTCATGGGGGCTTTTTTTGTAGCGCTCCTGCTGGCGGCCAAGGTTGCTCGTATCGATGTGCCACCTTGTTTGCCGTCAGATGTCAAGCCTTTCACCACCGGCAAGGTGGACACGCTACCGGATGGCAGCCGGCGCTTATATGTCGTAGCCCGCATGTGGCGCTTTGAGCCGGAGGTGGTTGAGGTCCCAGTGGGCAAACCCGTCGACGTTTTCCTAAGCGCTGCTGATGCCACGCATGGCTTTTACCTCAGCTGGAGTAATGCCAACCTCATGGCTATTCCAGGCGCCGTCAATGCTTACAGCTTTCGCCTGGATAAGCCTGGCGTTTATCCCATTATTTGCCATGAATACTGCGGCGCTGCTCATCAAAACATGGTAGCCTATATCGTTGCCAAGTGACTAATCAAATCGTTCTCCTATGCATACCGTAGAAAAAACAGCAGACGTGCGGCCGTTCGCGGTTTCACCGCTTAGCCGCCTCCTTCTGACCATAGAAGTCGTATTGCCCCTCATTTTGCTGGTTTTGGGGATTTACCATGGGTTCATGCAGGCGTTATATCGGGCAGGCGTGATCCAGAGTTCGGACTTTTTGGGGCTCGGGTATTACCAGGGTCTTACCCTGCATGGGGTCATCAACGCGGTCGTCTTGACGACCTTCTTTGGCGTAGCCTTTGGCAATGCGGTCATGCAGTATTATCTCCAGCGCCCCTTGATAGGGTGGGTTCATTTGGCCTCTACGGGTCTGATGGTGGTGGGGACTTTAGTAGCGGCCCTGCCTATGCTCTTAGGAGCGGCTGATGTATTATATACCTTTTATCCCCCTTTGAAGGCGCATCCCGCTTTTTACATAGGCGCGGCGATGTTAGTGGTGGGATCCTGGGTGGCTTTCTTTGGTTGGCTTCCGCTCCTGAGCCAGTGGCTCCGGGAAAAGCAAGCCCCCATGCCGCTTGCAGTCTTAGGCATGATCGTGACGTTTGTCATCTGGTTTTTGTGCACGATTCCTTTAGCAATTGAGGTGTTTTTCATGCTCATACCCTGGTCCTTGGGCTGGGTTTCCGAGATTAATATTCCCTTAGCTCGGACGTTATTCTGGTTTTTTGGGCATCCGCTTGTTTACTTCTGGCTTTTGCCGGCGTATGTGGTGTATTATGTCATGCTTCCCAAGGTGGCCGGGGGCAAGCTATACTCAGAATCCGCGGCTCGTTTGGCGTTTCTGCTTTTCTTGGTCTTTAGTATCCCAGTAGGTTTACATCATCAGTATACGGAGCCGGGCTTTAGCCCGTTTTGGAAGGCTGTCCACGGGTTTCTTACGTTTATGGTGGCCATCCCTAGCTTTATGACGGCGTTTACCGTAGCGGCGTCTTTAGAGTATGCGGGGCGGCAGCGGGGAGCCCGTGGCCTCTGGTCCTGGATGACGAAGCTACCGTGGCTAGATGCCGACCGGCCCTTATTTGCTTACAGCATCGCTGGCCTTCTGATTTTCGTTTTTGGGGGGCTCACCGGTATTGTCAATGCTTCCTATAACGTCAACCAGACGATTCATAACACGGGCTTCATTTCTGGGCATTTTCACATGACAGTGGGGGGGCCTGTGTTTTTGATGATTTTAGGCATGAGCTTAGAGCTTCTTTCTCAACTCACGGGTAAGCCTATCCGCCTAAAGGGTTGGAATATCAGTGTGCCGTATTTGTGGATGCTAGGGCTCTTCATTTTTTCACCAGCGATGATGTATGGGGGGCTTTTAGGCCAGCCGCGCCGTACGAATATGGGCCTTTCTTACTTAGATCCAGGTTCGCCACACTTTCGGGCAGATTGGGTGCCTACCGCCTACCTCACGGGCATTGGGGCTACCTTCCTGACGCTGGCTTTTCTCCTCTATCTAATGGTGTTACTAGCTACCCTGCTAGGGAAAGCCGAACGGCCAGCGGGGGTTCTGAGCTTCCCGACGGCTGAAAGCTTGCATGCACCCGCTACGACGGCGGATCTGGTAGCCCGTTTACGGCCCTGGCTAATCATCACTTTGATTTTGATCATTGTAAGCTATTGGGTGCCGCTGAAAGAGGCCCTTTCTACGCCGCAAGGGGCTCCCCCCTACGACCCGGCCAATCCCACGCCGCTTGTCCAGGTTAAATCGTGATAGCGTCATGTCTCGATCAGGCTGGCTCTTGGTGGGGGGACTAGGGGCAGTTGCGCTCTTAACTACCTGGGCCTGGCGGCAGTGGCTACATCGACTGCCCCCCTCCAGCCCTGAGCCCCTTTGGCCTAAGTTTGCTACATACGCACTCTATGAGGCCGGCAGTGCTCGACCGGTTTACCCCCAAGCTCTGCAGGGGCGCGTGGTGCTCCTCACCTTCGTGTACACCCGCTGCCCCTCCGTATGTCCTCGTCTCAGTGGCGCTGTGCGGGAGCTTTTGACACAGACAAAACCCGAAGATCCCGTGGTAGCGGTGTCTATCACACTAGACCCTGAGCGGGATACGGGGCTACAACTGGCGGCTTATCAGCAGGCTTATGGCATCCCGGGGCGTCTCTGGTATTACTGGCGCACCCAGACCCAAGCGCATGCTTTCCTGCTAGCCCGTGACCTTTTCGGCGTGAGGGCGGCTACGCTGCCTGATGAGGAGATCCTGCATACAGACGCTTTTTTCCTGGTCGATTGTCAAGGGCACTTGCGTGGACCTTACAACAGCCAGTCTGTCGATATCGCAAAAATCCATCTAAACCAACTCATACGCTTATGTGGAAACAAGCCTTCATGATCGTAACTTTCGGTGGGCTTCTCATGGCCCAGCTTGAAGAGAAGGGGAAGACCCTTTTTCAGCAGCGCTGCAGCGCCTGCCATAAGCTCAATCAGAAGCTTATCGGTCCTCCGCTGGCGGGGGTGCATCAGCGCCGAGAGAAAGCCTGGTTCTTCAAGTTTGTGGCGAATTCCCAGGCCATGATTCAGGCGGGCGATCCCGTAGCTGTGAAGGTTTATGAGGAGTATAACAGGCAGGTCATGACGCCCTTCCCGGATCTCACCGATGAGGACCTCGAGGCACTTTGGAGCTATCTCAGTGCAGCTACACAGCCAGTCCCGGCAGCCACGTCGGCGCCTGCCGCTGCTGCTGCTGAGGCGGAGGCGTCAGCGGTGGTCTATCCAGGGCAGGCGGCTCCCATGGCTAAAGAGGATTTCGGGTTCCTGCGCCAGACCTTTTGGTGGCTCGTCGGCCTAGCTGTAGTGGCTGGGCTATTAGTCGGTTGGGTCATTCGCGTTCTGAGTGAGCGAGGGGCCTCAAACGCTGATAGACGCTAGCATAGCGCTCGACGGCTGCTTCTAGGCCGAAGAGGGGGCGGCTAGCCTCAGACAAGGAGGGCAAGCCCCACCTCTTGCTTTTGATAAAGTTCAATATATTTTTTGCTAAATGTGACATGTATTCGTCTTTACTATCTTCTATGATAAATAATCCAGGAATTTTTTTCGATAAGCTTGGAGTATCTCCAATATTGTTAATAATAACTGGTAAATCGGCCGCTAGGTACTCGGCCAATTTCGTAGGGGACATCCCTTGCTTGGAGAAGGCTGGCTTGACGGTAGCTATCCCGATATCGGCTGCTGATAGAAAGCGCGGTACTTCTTCGTAGGAAGCTTGACATAGGAGAACCCGCTCTTGCGGGATTCCTAGCTGGGCTATCTGGGCATGGATAAGGTGGGCGGGTTGGAGTGTCAAAACGACTAAATAGGCTGGGTTGGGTGATATTCGTAGAAAGACTGCAAAGAGCTTTAGGAGCGTATCCGTGGCGTAATGGGGCCCAATAGAACCGGCATAAATCAGGACTAGGGCCTCGTCGGGTACGCCTAGCGCCTCTCGCACGGCTTTTCGATGATTTTTTCGCACCATAGGTGGCAAAGCAAAGTGGGTATAATCGGCAGCGCAGGGTATAACGCTCACTTTTTCCGAAGGGATACCCCAGTCGCGTAAGACCTCCTTAGCAGCCTCTGTCAAAACGATGAGGTGGGTGGCCGCCCAAATCATACGAGCCTCCCGCTGTTTCCAAAGGCGGAAGAGCTGATCGTATAACCAGTGACCAGCCGGCCACTGCCCGTTTTCGCGCCGTTCATCTACCCAAAACCCTCGCATGTCAAAAATCCAAGGGCATCCGTGGCGCTGGCTGAGCTGATACGCTATCCAACCGGCTACATAACTGCGCGCGTGAATCAGATTATAACCATTCTTTTGAAAAAGAGCTCGACTTCGGCGTCTAAAAAGCTGTAGATCGTAGGCTTTGGCTAGGATTGGCGGCCGCTCGTGAAAGGTAAGTGGGTGCCATGTTAGGCCTGTTTCGGCTAATAACCGAACGACTTTAATCCCCTCCTGGTTATAGCGTCGAGGTTTCTCAAAGCTAATAATGTCGATCGCCAGCTCCGGTAATGCCTGACGAAGCCCTACGAGATAGGGAATGATCTGAGACCGCCCTAAAGGATCCGTCAGACCATCGTACGTCAGGTACAACACCCGCATGAAACAAAAGTAAGGCTACCCACTCAACTTGGATTCAATATATTTTTGTTACTTTGTTGCGGTATGAGACCGCTTATCAGCCTATCTGTATTTGCGCTGACCTTGGGTCTGGCGCTTGTCGCTTGTAAGAAGAAAGATGACGATCGCCCTCAGGAGCATGGGGGGGCTAGTTGGATTGAGATTGCCGGGGTCGACTCGAGAGCAGGCACGGCACGTGCACATTTATGCCCATGCTAGCACCATCACAGAGGGGTACCATGAGCTCCGGATCGCAGCAGAGGGCTACACTGGTAATGACGTCCAACTCCTCCCTATGATGCATATGCTAAGCCAGACCCACAGCGGCCCTGCCAGTGGACTGCAGCGTAGTGAGTCAGATGGGTACTTTTACGGTGCGGTATTCTTTCAAATGCCGAGTACGGTCGATGACAGTGGGAATGTCACCGAGCCCTGGAAGCTGCACGTGGTGATCGGGGGGAATGACACCGCTACCGCCGAAGTGCGCGTAAATCCCCATTCCAAAGGCTGGGTGCGCCGAAGGCTATTCCCCAATAACCTTCAGCTCCTGTACGAGTTTCGACCAGGGAGCGGCTTGCGAACTGGTACGGTGCCACTCGAGTTGTATGTCTATCGCCGGGACATGAGCCAGCCTATGACGGAGCCAAGCGGTTTCCCCTCAGCGCATGGGTTCGTGGCGCGTGTGCTTGTGAATACCTGGATGCCGACTATGGACCACGGTGCGCCTGGTAATCAAGAGGCCCAGCCTCAAGCTAGTACCTTTGGCTTATACAAGGGACAGTTGGGCTTTAATATGACAGGCGATTGGGATGTTTATTTAGCCTTCGTAGGTACAAATAACGATACCTTGGGCCTCGACACCATTGAGGTCCAAGTTCTAAAGGGGTAATGCCAGCTACATGTGGGGGCAGGGTATACCCTGCCCCTTTTAGACTTAGAGCTCAAGGCGGATCAGGACAAACTGCCCCGTTCGCTGACGGTAATACGCCATGATGCCTTCACGATTATTGAGCTGCCGGGTGAATCTGCGGTAAAAGACATCGCTGGAGCGGAAGTTACTAAGCAAGGGGCGTGGCGAACTTATTTCTCCATTCTGGTTTATGGTCACGACGTACACTTGGGAGCCTGTGCCCCGCATGTGGGAGCGGTAAAGAATGTATAAGCGCTCCTCCCCCACGAGCAGGCCATAGGAGAGCTCCTGCTCACTAGCGCCACTTTGGGACTTCGGGAGGACCCGGACCCACTCTAAGTTTCCCGTACTGTCGACCGAAAAAAGCAGGACATCGTCATAGTGGTACACGTCCTGGGTGTACCAGAAGCCGTAGAAGTTCCGAAATGAAACGGTTGTGATATAAAACTGCTCCCCAATGAGGATAGCCCCCCCATCGTAGCGAGGGATGAGGTGATCTAGGTAGAGGTCCGGTATGCCGCGACCGCGGGCAATCTGGCGCTCAGACAGGTAACGCTGAAGAATTTCAGCGGGTAGGGGTGTTTTGCGGGTGAAGGCTAAAAAGAAGCCAGGCCCCCGCACTTCGGCAAACACAAGTCCCTGGACCTGGGGGGCCTTCCGCTGCGAATAAAAAGCGGCTATGCGTACAGTCCCATCCCGGTCCACGCGAAAGGTCGGTTCTACTAAATACAAATCCTCAATTTCTAAGGGCACCTGCAAAGTCAGGTCCTCAGGGGGAATGTAACGAAGCAGGATGTAACTGGGATAAGGGCGTTGGGCTTCCCGATGGGTGCCTAAGGCATAAAGGGTGCCGTCATTGCCGGGCTGGAGAGGTCGCCGGATCTCTAAGTCCCGCTCTCGATAAGGCAGCGTCCAGATCCCCCCCACACTGGTGTCCGGTCCGATGAGATAATAAGCTATCTGGTCGAGGCTATCGGCCGCCCGCTTGAGCGCGATGCTTAGGCAGGCCCACTTGCGGTTAGGAGCATAGGTAAGGGCGTAGCGAGTGTCGCCGGGAATGGCTACTTCTAGAATCTTCGCGCGTTGCCAGACTATACGCCCCTCTATCGTGATGAGATAAGCCCAGATGTCTACAAAGCGGCCCCGTTCCGAACGAGTAAATACCCAAATTAGTGTGTCCAGAACCGCTAGTTGGGTAAGCTCTTCCCCCGAGCTCTGCTCGTACAGGTCCACACTCCATTCGCGTTTGAGGTCTTGATCATATTTATTGAGCGAGATAGTACGCGTAGAGGTGATAGAGCGGTAGGCCACCGTGGCTAGGCCATCATCCGCGGTGATATATTCAAGCAGGAGCGGTTCGGGCTCACGCTTGCCTAAGACGAGCTCGCCGATGATAGTCTGACCATGAGCCCCAGGCGTTAGTAGAAAAAGTAGTATGCCCCACCTAGCCAGAGTCCAGCTCAGATCAGATGCTAGTAAGGGCAAGCCTCTTTGGCACAAGAGACAAAAAGCCCCCCACAGGGCTAAGCCCGCTAGCTGTTTTGCGCTGGCTGCGCTTAGGGGGCTGAGCTGGCAGCAAGGGTTTCGCGGCATGTCTGGTGCCACTTATGCAAGGTCTGTTTCTGGCGTGAGGATAGGTAAGCCTCCCAAGCTTGTAGGGCATCACTAAACTGAAAGAGACTTATAAAGCGTTCGTGGCCTGGCATAGGCTGGGTAAGCTGGTAGTCCCATAGCGCTGTAGCGATAGCCAAGGGGTAGCCGCTGGCATGAAGCCGGGCGGCAGCTTGGCTTAGGCTCTGGCCAGTCGAAACAACATCTTCGATAAGTAAAACAGGAGCCTCTGAGGGTGAGAGGCCTTCGACGGCATGCCCCAGGCCGTGGGCTTTAGGTGCTGCTCGTACGTACCCCATTGGTTTATTTTGTCGGGCTGCTAGCCAGGCTGCCCAAGCGATCCCCCCTGTCGCTATCCCAGCGATCCCTTGATAGGCGTACGCCTGTACGAGTGCCTCTAGCGCGTCTACGATAGCCGTTCGTAAGCTCGGCAGGGCTAAGCAGCGCCGAAAGTCTAGATAAATGGGGCTCTCGATACCCGAAGCCCACCGAAACCACGGGGCCTCCGTGCGCAACTGAATCAGGCCCGCTTGCCATAGCGCTCGAAGGAGGTCAGCCTTTCCGTTCATCCACTCAAAAGTACCAAAAAGAAAGAAGGCGCCGCAGTGGCGCCCTCTGAGCATGAAAACCGAGGCGAATTAGTTGATATTGATGCGGGTGACCTGGGCCTTCTTTTCATCCTTTGGCAAGCTAATCTTGAGTATGCCATCGGTGTATTCGGCAGCAATGCCGTCCACCCGAATATCCTCCGGCAGAATGAAGCTCCGCAGGAAAGAGCCATACTGAGTCTCTACCCGATGGTAGGTCTTTTTATCGCCCTCTTCCTTTTGGAACTTCCGTTCGCCGGAGATGACTAACCGCCCTTCCGACAGCTCGACCTTAAAGTCTTCCTTCTTCATGCCAGGCGCTGCTACGTGGATCTCGTAGCCCTTCTCGGCCTCCACGATGTCCACGCGCGGCACGAAGGTCTCGAGCCGAGTAAAGTTGCTAGCCGTTTCGCTAATCATGCGTTCGACGACTTCTTGCAAGGTTCGCATCCGCTCAGGGAGCGATTCTGTCCAGTCCATCAGTTTCACGATGCTTGTCATAGGCACCTCCTTTTTAGTGGTATTCATAGCCAAATTATATGCACAACCTGTGCCAATCCTCAGATAGGCGCCATTTTGACCAAACGGTCTGACGATTCGGAAAGCTTTGTAGTTTTTTGGCAGTCTGGTGATATCTTTGCTTTATCATTTCTGATGGCAGCCGTGCACTTTAAGGATTATTATGCCATTTTAGGGGTGTCTCGTGACGCTTCGGCAGAGGATATTAAGAAAGCCTATCGCCGCTTAGCGCGGCAGTACCATCCTGATCTCAATCCGGGTAATAAGCAGGCGGAAGAGAAGTTTAAGGAAATTCAGGAGGCTTATGAGGTACTAAGTAATCCTGAAACGCGAGCCAAGTATGATCAGCTAGGGGCCAATTGGAAAGCTTATGAACAGACGGGGTGGCCAGGAGGCGGCTTTTCGGGATGGGGAGAGGGGGGGGCTGAGGCTTTTAGTGGGTTCTCAGACTTTTTTCGGATGTTTTTTGGGGAAGATCTCTTCAGACAAGCGCGTCGCCAGCCCCTCGAGGTACGCATGCCCATTACCTTGGAGGAACTCTATACCGGCGTCAAGAAGACGATTCGCGTAGGTAATAGTACCGTCGAGGTGCCTATTGCTCGCGGGGTCAAGCCCAATAGCCGCGTACGACTGCGTAACCAAGGGCCTACTGGGGAATTGATTGTTTATCTTGATTTACAACCTCATCCGCGCTTTCATTTGGAAGGGAATCAGCTCTATACTGTCCTGGAAGTGCCTCTGTATACGGCGATTCTGGGAGGTACGGCAGAGCTTGTGCATTTAGATGGTAGCCGGCTGCGGCTGCAGATTCCGCCCGAAACGCCCAATGGGCATACGCTGGTTCTACGGGGCAAAGGCTGGCCCACCAATCCACCCGGCGACCTCTACGTCGAGGTGCGGGTGCGCTTGCCCAAAAACCTCACGGCGGAGGAGCGGCGCCTCTTTGAAGAGCTTCGGCGACGCCGCCCTCATGAATAAAGGCGCTTACGGCGAAGCCCTCGCTGCTGATTTTTTGGCAGAGCGGGGGCATGCCATTTTATATCGCAACTGGCGCAGCGGCATCTACGAGATAGACCTGATTACGCGGCATGGGGATGAGCTCGTCTTTGTCGAAGTGCGTACCTTGTCTGTGTGTACCCCCTGGTATCCTGAAGAGACAATCGGTCCCCGCAAACGAGCGCGCCTTCTCCGAGCGATTGGCGCTTTTTACCAGCAGGAGCCTACCTGGCAGACTTATCCTGCCCGTATCGACATCGTAGGTGTGCGGCTCGGAAGCATTCCTGAGATTCTCCACATAGAAGACGCCTTTCGCTAAGGGGTCGCCTGCAGTTGGTAGAGTCGGCTATAGAGCCCGCCCCGGCTAAGGAGCGTATCATGGGTGCCTTCCTCCACGATTTTGCCCTTATCTAGAACGTAAATCCAGTCGGCGTGTCGCACCATAGAAAGTCGGTGTGCAATGAGGATGAGGGTGAAACTGCGAGGCATATGGGCCAAGGCGGTATGGATACGGGCTTCTGATTCACTGTCTAGGGCTGAGGTGGCTTCATCTAGGATGAGGATTTGAGGCTGGCGATAAAGGGCACGGGCCAGGGCGAGTCGCTGGCGTTGGCCCCCGGAAAAGCGCTGACCTCTTTCGCCTACGAGGGTTTGGAGCTTATCCGGCAGCTCTTCGACAAAATCTCGCGCCTGGGCTAAGGTGAGGGCTTCCCACAGACGGCCTTCATCCACAGGCCCCTCGGTGCCATAAGTAAGGTTTTCTAGCAAGGTCGTATGAAATAACATGCCGTCTTGCGGTACGATGCCTAGCAATCGCCGATAACTCATGGGATCTACCTTGGAGAGGGGGTAGCCGTCAATCAGAATATCACCCTGGGTAGGCTGGTAAAAGCCGCAAATGAGATCGACTAAGGTTGTCTTGCCGCTGCCAGAGGGGCCTACGAGGGCGATCCGGCTGCCTTTGGGAATCTCTAGACTGATATCATGCAGGACTACCTTATCCCCGTAGGCGAAATGTACATGCTCCAAGCGAATAGCGCTACTAAGGCTAGTCAACACCCGATCCGCTGTTTTAGGACGACTCTCAGGGGCCTCGGCTAGGAGCGTTTCTAAGCGGCGGTACGAGACGATAGCCTTCTGCACCCGAGAAACCGCCTGATTAAAGGTCTTCATAGGGCTCAGAAATTGTCCAAAAAGCGCAATGAACGTAATAAACTCGGACGCTTTGAGCTCGCCGCCTAGCACGGCAAAGGTACCATAATACAAGAGCCCTACGACTACCAGGACACTTAGCACCTCCGTCAGGGGCGAGACGAGCTCAAGCCTGCGGCGTAAGCTGATC
Source organism: uncultured Sphingobacterium sp. (assembly GCA_964489015.1). Classification (GTDB taxonomy): domain Bacteria; phylum Bacteroidota; class Bacteroidia; order SpSt-205; family SpSt-205; genus JAPYWM01. The sequence goes on from CAZAXD010000028.1 coordinate 25,415, forward strand.
ATGAAATGGGTATAGGCTGCGTTTTCTCGCTCGAAGCGGACCCGCTCTTGCGCTTCGGCCCCGAAAGCTTTCACGGTGCGGGCCCCAGCTAGAAACTCCTCCAAGGTCGAAAGTACCTTATCCATGCGCCGCTGACCCTGATGGGCTCGCCTTCGAAGGGCTTTACTAAGCCTACTAATCGCCCAGCCTGTCAGCGGTAGCACAATAAGCGAAATTAGGGTGAGCTTCCACGAAAGAATAAACATGGCGCACAAGAAAAATAACATCGTAATCGGGTCATTCAGAAGGTTGTATATGGTGCCAAGCACGGCTTCTTGAATGATTTGAACGTCCTGCGTCAGCAGATTGAGAATCTTACCTTTGCGATTTCGGATAAAAAAACCCAGGGGCAGCTGGGTTAGGTGCGAAAAAAGGCGGTTCCGTAAATTTTGGATCAAGCGATTTTCATAAGCGGCTATGGCCCAGGCCCCCGCATACCGAAAAGCGTTTTTGAGTAGGATAGCCAGCACAATAACGGCACTAAAAAAAGCCAGAGCCTGAAGCGCCCCTGCCTCTAAGCGGTACCGATAGAGTTCGTAAAAGAGGAAGCGTTTCCAGGCTTCCAAGCTGAAGGCCGTAGGTAAGGGAGCCGGTTCCGCAGCTTGTGCAAAGAGAATCTCCAAGAAGGGTATGATCAGGGTCAGCGAAAAGACGTTAAAGAGATTAAAAAGCACAAAGCACAGGAGGGCATAGACCAAGTAGCGCTGTACGGGGCGCCCATGGGCTAGAATGCGAAGGGCTATCTGCATACCTCAAAGGTAGGCTAGAAACAAATGCTGCACTGCCTGCCCCGACTCTTTCTGACGCATACCTCTGAAGCCCTACGAAAGCGTGGCTGTTAGCTTCTAAATCTATAAAGCTCATAGTCACTCTCGGGGTAAGGACTATTCTTTTCGTCGGCCCTTGCCCTCATCCCAACAGCGACGAAGGGGCTGCCTTTTCCCAACCAAAAGGCGCTAAGTTTTGTGTCCAGTCTAGCAAGATAGAAAGCTTATTGTCCTTCTGGATTGGATGGCGGATTGATAAGCCTCTTAGTACAATGAGGCTGGAGCCTTTGGGGGAGGCTACATATAGTTTGGTCTAACTTTGTGAGGATAGCTTATTCTACGAGTTATGCTACGTTTTCTCAAGCGTGGAGATAAGGACTGGCTTCTCCCTGTGCTGGTGGCTGAAATTGGCGCTATACTTATCATTTGGGTAGCTCATATTCAGTGGCTGAGCGGAGGAGGGTTTAGATTCCTTTTGATAGACGATGCCATGATCTCGATGAACTATGCGCGGTCTTTAGCGGAGGGATGCGGGCTGGTGTGGTACTGCGGGGCGGAGCGAGTAGAGGGCTATACCAATTTTTTGTGGACGCTGTACATGGCGCTGTGGCACTTGGTAGGGCTGGGGGAGAATTACACGTCACTGCCTATACTGCTAACAGGACTT
>CAZAXD010000029.1:0-8877 GCA_964489015.1 uncultured Sphingobacterium sp.
AAAATCCCGTTCACGTTGACTAAGCGAAGATCGTTTCTAGCTCCGCCTGGAAACGGCGCCATGGCTACCCACGAGCCGGTGGCGACATTGAAGTAGTAATACTGACTAGTAGCGCCGGAGCAACAACAAGGGGAATGCCCCCCGTAACATAAATCCGTCCCCGCCCTGGATCTGCGGCGGCCCAGCCCTCAACCTGCGTTACCGGGCAGTTAGCCAACGGGGTCCAGGTACCTCCACTCAAATCATACGCCCAAACGTCCTGCGTACACCTACTCGCTGTCAAGCCAGTACCCGCATACAATTTGCCTCCTAAACAAGCCAAAAAAGGATAATGCCTACCCCCTCCTGGATAATTAGAAAGCAAGCTCCAACTGTTGCTACCCGGATTATAGCGTAGCACCTCACTCAAATAAGTCCAGCCGCCATCTCTTCCTCCAAGCACATAACCGTACTGCCCATCACTGGTCCCAGCACACCCCCACCGCGAAGTGGGCAAATTGGCTATTTGAGTCCAGGTATTGGTAGCCGGATTATACCGATAACAGTCAGCATAAACAGGACCATACTGCCCTCCCCCCACATAAATCTGCCCTCCAAGCACAAAGCAGAAAGGATACGCGCGAGCAGCGCCCGGAAAATTTGCCTTTTGCGTCCACTGCCCCGTGTAAGGATCCCACTCCCACCAGTCCTTAAAGGAAACAATACCATCGTCCCCCAGACCCATATACACCTTGCCATTTACGCTGGCAATTGGATAATTATTTCTCCCAGATATCGCAGCCGGCGGATTTGGAAGAGATGCCCAGCTGTTTGGTGCAGTACAGGGATTATAGCTACCCACCTCCACTACCTGCACATTTGACACCACCACCAGCCCACAGGCCTCCGCCTTTACCCGGTAGTAGTACGTCCCACATGAACCCGTATTGACCACGTAGCTCGTCACATTGCCAACGTTGAGATTATTGTAGCCGCTCACAAAGTTCGTAAACTGCGGGTCTCTCGCCACATCCAGGTAGTACGTCGTCACCCCCGGATAGCTCGTCCAGTTTGCCGTAAAAACACCGCCCGATACGCCCGTCGCCGACAAAGCCGTCAGACTACCCCCACTCCCGCCCGGCAAAATCGGCACCCACTGCGTGCCGTCGTAGTACTCGCACCGATCACAATCTACGTTGTAAATCAACAGCGAGCGCGCCGGACCCGCAATCGCATCTCGCTGGGCTGTCGTTAGCCGCGGTATCAGCACGCCTCTCTGTGTGTCAAAAACCTCCAGCCGCGCCTACGGATGAGGCGCTGACGTGCCAATGCCAACGTTTTGACCCAGCACTAAGCTCACCAACAAGCCTAATGAAATAAGTACACGCCGTTTCATATCACGACAAAGATACAAAAAAAACACACAAAAGCAAGCCCCTCCTCACTCCACCTGCCAAAGCTGGGCCGCTAAAAAAGCAGCGCCGCTCTCCACCACCAGGGTGCCCTCCGGGAGGCGCTGGGATCGCACCAGGGCCAGCGTGTCTACAAAAGTCACATCCACCGCCTCCGGGTAAAAAATGGTATCCGCCTCAGCCCGAAAGACGTAGTACCGATTCCCATGAAAAGCAAGAGCCGCTTGCGGGAGCACAAAGGCCTTCCCTTCTAAAGTCGTTACATACCCCTCTACCGGCACCCCTGCCGGGATCGCATAACTCGGCACGCGTAGGGGAACGTGGGCAATCAGACGCGTGCCGCCGGAGTCTTGGACAGGCGCTACGTACTCTATCCGCGTCTCGACAGAAGCCGCCTGCGGAAGAGCGGGTAAACGAACGGTCATAACCATACCAGACCGAATCCAGGCCAGATCCTGCTCAGTTAGATAAAAATCCGCATGCAGGTCCGCTAAGTTGATGATTCGCGCTAGCTCCGTCTCAGGCCGAACATACTGGCCCAAGACCACCCCCACATGCATAATGCTCCCACTTAGCAGCGCCCGAATCGGAACTAAGCCCAGGCGTCCACTCGTATCAGGACTGAGACGAAGGTAGCCCAGCTGATCCCGCAAAACCTGTAATTGAACCTTAGTCTGGCTCCAATTGCGCCGCGCCTGCTCTAGCTCAAACTGCGTGGTAGCGCCTTGCGTGAATAAACTCTCCACCTGACTAAGTCGCACCTCCGCTAAACGCAGCTGCTGATAGGTTTCTGCATAGCGCCGCTGCAGGTCTATCGCACCCGGAGCATATAACCAGAAACATATATCCCCCGTTTGCACTTGCTGCCCCTCTCGAATTAAGATCGCTTCGATTTTGCCTTCTAGCGGCGCATGCAGATTCGCCTGGGAATGCGACAAAACGACGGTCTTTCCCCAAAGTCGACGCTTTCGATAAACTGCCTCGAGCTCGAGACGCCTTAGACGAATATTAGCCCCTCGCACCTGCTCCGCCGACAAACGAACCTCCTTCAGCTCTGAAGGGATAGCTTCCATCGATGAGCTAGTAAAACAGCTCGTCAAGAGTAGGCTAAAATTGAAAATAAATAAACGGCTGGACATAAGCATGTCGCATTTGTAGTATAAGCTGCACACACACCATAAATACCACTAAACGAACAACCCAGGGAAGTCTTACAAATAAATCCTCTACCTGCAAGATCCGGCTCATTGGTAAAAAATGCAAAAAATAACCCAATCCCATAGCTACCAGGAAGTAGGGCCTCGCCTGGATAAACGGCACCACATAAGCAGCATCTAAGCTACCGAGCTGCGCAAAAACGGCCAATGCACTGCTAAAGTCCTTGGCTCTAAAAAAGACCCACAACGCTAACACCTCATGAAAGGTAAGCAACCATCCCAGGGCCCGTCGCCACAGGACCTTAGGCACCGCATCGCCTCTAATGCCCACGAGCCGTTCTAACGCCAGCCCCAGCCCATGTAGCCCTCCCCACGCTACAAAGCGCCAGGAAGCCCCATGCCACAGACCGCCAATCAGCATAGTCAAAAAAAGATTCAAGTAGGTGCGCCAGGTTCCCTTACGGTTTCCACCTAGAGGAATATATAAGTAATCTCGGAGCCAGCTCGAGAGGCTTATATGCCAACGCCGCCAAAACTGCGTAAGAGACACACTTCTATAGGGCTTATCAAAATTAACTCCAAAATCAAAACCCATCATACGCGCTATCCCTATCGCGATATCACTATAGCCCGAGAAGTCACAAAAAATCTGAAGACCATACCCATAAATAGCCATAAGGTTTTCGAAGCCACTATAACTAGCTGGCTGCGCAAAGATAAGGTCATTGTACTGGGCAATATAATCGGCAATAAGGACCTTCTTGATGAGGCCCTGGATAATAAGCCACAAGCCGCTAGCCACGATGCGCTCATCCTGAGGCAAGGTAAAGCTTCTAAACTGCGGTAGAATGTGCGCAGCTCTTACAATAGGCCCCGCCACGATATGCGGAAAAAAGGATATATACAAAGCATAATCCCGGAAATTAGCCACAGGGGCATGCCCGCGATATAGATCTACCGCATAGCTTATCATGTGAAAGGTATAAAAAGATATTCCAACTGGCAGAAATATATCTAATACATCAGGCTTATAGCCCAGTAAAGAGCCGACAGACTCAAGCAGAAAGTTAGTATATTTGTAATAGGCTAGCAAAGCCAAGGGAAACACAAGGCTAAGGGTCAGCCAAAATTTTTTCCAGGCCGGTCTTCGAGCCCGATATAGCAGCGAGGTCGTAAAGTGGGATACCAGCAGGGTGCCCAGAAAAACCAAAACGAAACTACCGGTGCTCTTGTAATAAAAGAATATCGAAAAACCTAGGAGGGTCCACAAGGCGGCGGCTCGATGTCCTCTCTGCATAAAAAGACCATGAACAGCCATGATGAGAAGCAGCCATACCCAAAAAGTCAAAGTGGGAAAAATGAGCGGCGAATCGGGTTGGTACAAGAAAAGTTGACGAGCGATCTCTAACCAGTCAAGGCGCATGGGGCTTTAGGAGCCAAGTTTGGGCGGGCTTAGAGAGGGCACCGAGTGGGGGGGGCGTCTGAGGCAGATCCACAGGTACCAGCGCCGAATCGCGTAGGTAAAAAGCCAAGCTATCCGCCCAGCGGTAGGCCGAGGGGGGAGTCGGATGGGCGCCATCTTTTTCGCGCTCATACGTGAGCCTATAGGACGCAAAAAAACGACCGGGCCCGACCGTTGCTGCGATGAGATCATTGATCCCGGTGTCTTCCGCCCAGTTCGGAGGACCAATCCAAACGTAGGGATGCGAGCCAACTTTGGCTAAGATTCGCTCAAGGTAGGGCCTACGCTGTGCGATGTGCGGAATAAATAATTCGTTTCCACCGAGGCAAATCAAAACGTAGTCAGGATTGAGGGTAGCCAGAAGGGTGTCTAACGTATCGGACTTAGCCCACCAAATAAGGTTGGAGCTTGGCCAGATCACGCTGTACAGCTTAGCCCCGCCTTCCTTGAGCCAACGCGCCAAACGGAGTCGCAGCCACTCGGCCATGGAGTCCCCAATCAAAAGCACAACAAGCCCCGTCGTGTCAGGCCGAGCCTTTCGCACCCGAAGCGGCGGACGAACCGAAACCGTCAGGACCGTTCGCCACTGAATAGTATCTAACGGGTCAACCTCTCGGATTTCTGGCAAGGAAAAAGACTCCCAATCAGAGGGCCACCACCGCCCTATGGCAGCACTAAGAAAAAAGAGCAAGCTCAGCAAAAACAAAAGCCATCCCCGCCAGTAGGGGACAAAGGCAAATTTCATGAGCGGCTAGCTACACCCAATCAGTTTAGGGACGCAACCCGTAGAAGGATACGCTGTAGCTTGATAAGGTCAAGGTCTGTGAAATTTCGCATGCCTTTGCGTTCTAAATCCCGAAGAACATCCAGCGACTGGAGAAGCTCCATCTCGCCAAAGGCACAACTGCCCGTCGCTTTGAGTCGGTTTAGTTCGAGCGTTAGGATTCGACGAGCATAACGCATCTGCATTTCTAATTCCATCGGATCGACCTGAGTGAGGGTCATACCTCCGCAAATATATACAATATTTATCAATGTCAAGGAGCTCGACTCTCCAATACCCACAGCCCCCGAAGCTCCCCCAGCGTAAAACCCGTAGCTTTATCTCCGGGATAGCGGCGCCTAATCTCCGCTAAGGCCGGCCCATCTAAATCAGCAGGCTGACCATGACATTTGAGGCACGTCGGCATCATAATGTATATCGGTCGATAATACCGCCAACCGGTAGGTAAACTTCGCAAAACAGGTGCTTTCGTTTGTGTGCTCGCAAAATAGTTAAACACCGACTCATCGACCGTATCACGAAATCTACTTTTAGGATTACGGTTTTTTGCTGCCAGACGCTGCATATAATAAACGCCCCTATCTACAAAAGTTAGCGTCTCAGCTGCCTGATGACAATACCGCACAGCCCCCGCCCAACCTTCTTTCTGAGCCACCGCCAAAAGCCGCTCTAAAAGAAGCTGCTGCCGTGCGGTTGTGAGACTATCCCCCATAGCCTGTATCGCGGAGAGCCCTTCCAAAGAGTCAGTGTCGGCTGCTGGGGCCTCCGTAGCTTGGCTAGGCCGCTTTGCACAGCCCCCGAGGATCACCAAGATTCCCAGCCAGACCCACCGCATGTCCAAAAATACAAACAACTACATTGATATAGCTTCCTCCGTACTAAACCCACTGAATCCCGACTACGGTCACGTCCTCGACCTGGGGCGTAGCCCCTTTCCAACCTTCAAAAGCATCTGTTAGGCGCAGAATCTGCTGCGGAGGCTCGAGACAAGCGATCTCTCGTAAGAGGCTCCGAAAGGCCTTAGAACCAAGCTTTTTCCGATGCGGTCCCCCCATTTGATCGCTGTACCCATCCGTCGCTAGGTACAGCATCGTCCCACTAGGAACCTCTATGGTCTGCGCCGTGAAGGACTTGACTTCTTCGGCGTAACCGACAGGTTGTCGGTCGCCCTTTAGCTCGATTAGGTCATCCGGCTTCGCTATGAGCAAGGCGCGATTGCCGCCAGAAAACTGAATCGCGGCAGGATTCGCCTTACTCAGGCGAATAAGGGCAATGTCCATCCCGTCCCGCAGCGCTTTTCCGCGGTCCACGGCCAGTCTTTCTACGATGATTTGCCTCGTTCGGTCTAAAATTTGATTCGTTTCTGTGAGCTTTTCATCGCGCACCGAGCGCGTCAGAGCCGTACTGCACAAAACGCTCATCTGCCACAAATACATACTCAGGCGTCTCCTCTAGCTAGTAGAAATCCCCCGCTACAATATCTCTCGGAAGGTACAGCACAAAGGAGCTAGGCAAACAGCGATACCACGACTCCATCGATGGCAGAAGCGCCTGCTGAATCCGCTTGGCATAATTGATGCTATCTAAAATGTCGCGATTTTTCTCCTCGATGACCTGTTTTTGATCTTCGACTATGCGCTTTTGCTGCTCAATCTCTTCCTTCGCAGTCTCAATGATACGCTTCTGACGACGAGTGATCACCAGCGTGCAATAAGTCAAGCCTAATAGTCCCAATACGGCCATGGCCACCGCCGCTATAAGGTATATCCATAATCGCTGACGCTCGGGCACGCGCCTCCGCCTGGGCTATCTCTAGTTGGTGCTTAGTTTACATACAGTATCTTTGTTCAATGTGGGATTGGATAAGGGCCTTGCCTCAGCAGTGGGAAAAAGCTTTAGCTTATGAAGTAGCGGATTTACCGGAGCGGGCTTATAGTCAGATTGTAACTGTGGGGATGGGCGGCTCTGCTTTTGGTGCCGAGGTCGCCGCGGCATGGGCTCAGCAGCACAGTTCTATTCCTTGGCGAATCCTCCGAGATTATACTCTGCCCCAGTGGGTAAATGCCCAAACGCTTGTCATAGCAGCTTCGTATTCGGGCACGACCGAAGAGACGCTCACTGCTACAGAAGAAGCGATCCGACGTGGCTGTCTAGTAGTGGGGCTTTCGAGTGGGGGCACCTTGGGGACCTGGGCTGAGGCAGGACAGCTGAGCCACTGGCTTGCGTTGCCAAGTGGCTACGCCCCACGCGCCGCCGTTCCCTACGCTATTGGGGCCCAGTTAGCTATTGCCGAAGCGGCCCGCCTCATCCCCTCTACCTGGCGAGAGGAAAGCCGGGCCCTCTTCCGTGCCTTGCGCGGATCAAGCCATCCTAACTTTAGCCAGCTGCAAGCCCTAGCGAAGACCTGGACAGATCGCCTTATTGCCATTTATGCGCCGGAGCCTTATGCCCCGATTGCCCTACGCGCGCGCCAGCAAATCCAAGAAAACGCCAAACACCTAGCCTGGCACCATGTCATCCCGGAAATGAATCACAATGAGCTCGTGGGCCTAGAAAATCCCCTGTTATCTGAGCGGCTGGCTGTACTCCTTATCACTGGTCCCCACATGCATCCTCGGCATACTTTACGGATTGAATTTTTACTCAGGATTCTCGAGCGTCGCCATATTCCTTATGCCCTTATCGAGTCTCCACCTGACTTACCTTACCTGGCTGCCCTGTTATGGGCCTTACATGCCGTAGATATCTTTTCCGTGTACTTGGCTGAAGCCCATAGCGTGGATCCGACACCCGTCCCGGTCATTGACGAGCTCAAGCACTACCTTGCTCAAAAAGCCTGAAGACCATCTCTTAGTCGCTGCTCTAGCGGCGCCTCTCATTCTAGGGATTAAAGCGCTAGTCTACTATCAGGCTGGCGGTGCCGGTTTTTTGTCTGATACCGGCGAAAGTCTCGTCAATCTCTTTACGGCCGGCCTGGGAGCCTATGGGGCCTTTTGGGCTCGGCAGCCGCGGGACTTGGATCATCCTTATGGTCACGGGAAAGTAGATGACCTCGTTGGATTTGCTCAGGCCTTGGTCATAGGTGGAACGGGACTCATTCTGGCCTATAGCATCCTTCAAGGGCATTATAAGCCCCTTGTTTTAGAAGGAGCAGCCATAGGCTGGAGCATTAGTACGATTTTGACCAATGCTTCCTTAGCGGCATTATTGTGGTCGGCGTATCGCCGATTTAGACTTTTGGTTTTACGAGCGGAGGCTTGGCACCTGCTGAGTGATGCCTTGACGACGGTGCTCGTGCTTCTTAGCAGCTTGGGCGTTGCGCATGGCTGGCCTTCTTTCTTAGATAGAATAGCCGGCCTTATTCTATCGATTCTGATCCTGCTCGGGGCTTATCGGATCTTGCGACGCAGCGCGAGCCGCCTGATTGATACCCAAGAAGCTATCTATCTCGAGCAGCTCATTCGGCTACTGGAGAAGCATCGTCGTCCGAACTGGATAGATATTCACAACGTACGGATTCAGCAGTATGGAACCAAACTCCACATCGATGGCCACATTACGTTTCCTCGGTACTGGACCTTGACCCAAGCCCACGAGGAGCTCAAAGCATTAGAAACCACTTTGGCCCAGGAGCTTAGTAAACCCGTTGAATTTTTCTGGCACATGGATCCCTGTGAGCCGGTCTGCTGCCGCTACTGCGAGGTGGCAGAATGCACGTACCGGCAGGCGGCTTTCGAGCAGCGCCTCCCCTACACCAAGGAAGGACTTTTCGTCAATCAAAAAGGGCTACGCTAAGCATAAGAGGCCCGCTGCAGCACCGAGACCAGCTCAAGCCAGGCTGATGGGACAGGTAAGCCCGGCTTTCGAGCCCCAAATACCCACAAAATCTCCTCCCCTTGCGACGAAAAGAGCTCTATGGAGTAAATTTCCCCCTCCCGCGTGGGTTTTTTGACCAGAAATACCGATCCGATGCCTGCTGGGTTGAGGTGCAAAGTCAAATTCGGACCGTGGAAGTTCTGCCAACCGCGCTCGTGGGAAATGTTTTCCACCGGCCCCGTATAAATCTGATGAATACCAGCATTC
>CAZAXD010000029.1:8890-24125 GCA_964489015.1 uncultured Sphingobacterium sp.
AACATAATGGGCGTTTGAGATTGGGCCATCCAGTGTGTGACATAGGTCCACTGCTCGGGTGTGAGCCGCCAGCTGTAAACGCCTTCTACGGCTTCCATAGCGGAGAGCCGGCTAAGACGGTAGCGCCGTAAGAGCCCAAAGAAATCATGCGTATCAGCCAGAGCTGCCCAATCATTGAGAAAGGCTTCTCGCTGATCAAGGGGCGTCTGCCCCGGTAACGCCGGCGCACCTTGAATTGATTCGACCTCTATGGATTGATCAGGATGAGCTAGCGCGTGAATAGCAGCTTCCCACCACGACCAAACTGCCGGATCGGTGAAGTATATCTTGTGCACACTTTCACCCCAAGGGGAAAAGACCTGAATACTACGCAGCAGACTGTTCCCCTTTTGCGCTTCGACGGCAAAAACATGGGCCCAGCCGTGTAAGTAAACTCGCAGGTCATGATAATACCGCTGCGGATCAGCTTTGTGGAAAACGGCAATGGGCCCCTCAAACGTGGGCTGCGGATAATAGCCTACATTCTCGATAACGGCCCAGTTGTTACGGCTCATGACCATAAAGGGACCGCGCTCGGCTAGGTACGAAAAGAGCCCGGCCCAATCCGGCCTTAGGCGCGTAACGCCATTACCCAGGCCCAAGCGCACAAGTTCCATTTCAGACACTCCAAGGCGCGCAGCGGCATCTCGTGGATAAAGGTGCGGCGACTGGGCTTTTAACTGTGCATAAGCCTCTCTAAGCTGAGCTGACTGCATGAGTCAAAGGTACGTAGTTTAGATTGAGTCTCAGTGGCAAGCGTGCGCTATTTATTACCTTTGCACCGCCATGCTAAAAGTCGGTATCAATGGTTTTGGACGGATTGGCCGCCTCGTGCTGCGGGCCCTTCTTGAGAAACCTGGCGTGGAGATTGTGCAAATCAATGATATCACCGATGCCAGGACCTTAGCTCATCTTCTCAAATACGATTCCGTACATGGCTGCTTTCCGTATCCCGTCGCTGTAGAAGGCAATGCCCTCCTTGTAAAAGACCAGCGCATTTTAGTATCTGCTGAAAAAGACCCTGCTAACCTCGGCTGGGACAAAGTAGGAGCCACAATTGTGATCGAGTCGACGGGACTTTTTACCGATGGCGCGCAGGCCCGTAAGCACTTAGCCGCCGGCGCTAAGAAAGTGATCATCTCCGCCCCAGCTAGCGGCGATATTGATGCCACCGTCGTTTTAGGCGTCAATGACCAGGTTTTGACCCCCCAAATGCAAGTCGTATCCAATGCTTCATGCACAACCAACTGCTTAGCTCCTATGGTCAAAGTGCTTGATGATGCCTTTGGGATCGAGCAGGGTTTCATGAATACCGTCCACGCTTATACGGCGGACCAGCGCCTACAAGACGCCCCGCATAAAGACCTCAGACGGGCTCGAGCTGCTGCGCTAAATATCATTCCTACAACCACTGGTGCTGCCAAAGCCGTGGGGCTTGTCCTACCCCATCTCAAGGGCAAGCTCGATGGGATCGCTTTACGCGTGCCGGTGCCGGATGGATCCGTAACGGACTTTGTCGCTATTCTTAAAAAGCCAGCCATGAAAGACGAAATCAATCAAGCCTTCCAGGCTGCTGCCCAGACTACCCTCAAGGGTATCTTGGAATACACCGAAGACCCTATCGTCTCTTCAGACATCGTGGGGAATCCACACTCTTGCATCTTTGATGCGCAGAGCACGATGGTGATGGGCTCTATGGTACGGGTGCTGGGTTGGTACGATAATGAATACGGTTATTCCTGCCGCACTGCCGACCTGGCTGTTCGTCTGGCTAATCTATGAAGCTTCCGCATCTAAAAGAAGGCCAATTTAGGAGCAAACGCGTCTTTGTACGGGTAGATTTCAACGTCCCCATTGAAAACGGTCAAATTCAAGACGATAGGCGAATCCGGGCTAGTCTACCCACCTTGACCTACCTTTTGGAGCGAGGCGCTAGCTTAGTGATTGCGTCGCACTTAGGTCGGCCCAAGGGGGTACCCGATCCCCGTTATTCGCTAGAGCCCATCACAGAGCATTTAGCGGCCCTTTTGGGGCGACCGGTTGTGCTTATAACGAACCTGGAACAGCCGCGCCCCCTCCAGGCCGGAGAAGTTGTGCTCTTGGAAAATGTCCGATTTTTCCCAGGGGAAACGGCTAACGATCCGGCTTTTGCTCAGGTGCTTGCTCAGTGGGCCGATGTCTATGTCTGCGATGCCTTTGGGAGTGTGCATCGAGCTCACGCCTCGGTCGAGGCTTTGCCTAGGCTTTTTCGAGAAAAATACGCCGGTTTCCTGCTTGCCGCTGAATGGGAGAATGCACAGCGCGTTCTCACTCGAATAGAACGGCCTTACCTCGTCATCGTCGGCGGCGCTAAAGTCGCCGATAAGCTCCCCATTTTGCACAACCTTCTACCCAAGCTGGACAGGCTGCTGATAGGCGGCGGCATGAGTTATACTTTCCTCAAAGCGCAGGGTCTCCCGATTGGCCGATCCCTGTGCGAAACCGAGCATCTCGACACTGCCAAAAGCATTCTCAACGAGCTCGAGTCTGCCGGCAAAAAGTACCTATTACCCCTCGACTCTGTATGTGCGCAGACCTTTGCAGCCGAGGCGCCAGCCCGCATCTTCCCACACCAACCCGGTCAATTCCCTGAAGACTACATGGGGCTAGACATCGGTCCCCAGACGATACAGGCCGCTAGTGCGCTGATTAGCGGTGCCCGAACGATCCTGTGGAATGGTCCGATGGGAGTATTTGAGTGGGAGGCTTTTCGCCGGGGGACTGCCGAAGTGGCTAAGTTCATTGCCACCGAAACGACTACCCAGCACACTTACAGCCTAGTGGGCGGAGGGGATACAGCCCGAGCCGCCGAAGTCACCGGCCTGGCTGAGAAAATGTCTTTTATCTCCACTGGCGGGGGCGCCCTGCTGGAGCTTCTGGCCGGCGAGACACTGCCAGGCATCGCTGCCCTGCTGTCATGAGAAAGGCCGCTCTCTTCCTAGGAGCAGCCTGCGCCCAAATTACCTGGCAACCTATTGACCAGGCTTTTAGCCGGTCTCGACATCAAGAAAGGATCCTCCTCATCTACATCTACACCCCGTGGTGTAGCCCCTGCGTCATGATGGACCAGAATGTATGGGCTCATCCCACCATTGCTAACTACGCCGCTGTCAACTTCCACTGCGTGCGACTCAATGCAGAATCTCGGGACTCTATCTCCTTCAATGGCACAAGCTTTCCCTTCCTGCCAGATTTACATGCCAATCAGCTGGCATATCTTTTGTTAGATGGGGAGATGCAATACCCAGCGCTCGTTCTGATGCAACCTGACGGCGAAATCCTACTAACCTTACGGGGCTATATCAAGTCGGCCCTGATGGATGCCATTCTGCATTATTTCGCTTCGGGGCGCTACAGAACAACGCGCTGGGAAGACTTCCAAAAAGAATATGTCTCACAGCTATGAGCCAAGAGATTCAAGAGCAAACCAACCCGAAGACGCCCGAAGAGTTGGCGGGGGCGGAACCGAACTGGGAAGCGGAAGCCCAAAAATGGCAAGCCGAGGCCCAGCAGTGGAAAGATCAGGCCTTGCGCGCGCTGGCCGAGCTTGAAAATTACCGTCGGCGCGTGCAGCGCGACCTGCCTCAGCAGCTCCTCAACGCCCAAGCGGACGTGCTAAGAGCCTTTCTGCCGGCCTTGGATAACCTCGAACGGGCTTTAGCCGCTGCAGAAGCCACCCAGGACCTGGATAACCTCAAGACAGGCCTCAGACTCGCCATCCAAAACGTGCATCATCTCCTACAGAAAGTTGGCATCACGGTTATTGCCCCGCACGTAGGCGAGCTACCTGACCCGAGCCTCCACGAAGTTTTATCCACCATGCCTGCGCCCGAAGGGGGCCAACCTCATACAATCATCGAACTGGTAGAGCCTGGCTATCAGTACAAGGGGCTTCTCTTACGTCCGGCTCGTATCATCGTCACCGAATGAGTCGCGCCTCGGTGGATTACTACAAGATTCTCGGCGTCTCAAGAAATGCCGACCTGGAGACAATCAAGAAGGCTTATAGGCGCCTGGCGCTTACCTACCATCCTGACCGCAACCCCAACAACCCCGAGGCCGAAGAAAAATTTAAGCTCATCAACGAGGCCTATGAAGTCCTCAGTGATGCCAACAAACGACGGGCCTATGACCTATACGGCCAAAGAGGAGGCGGCGGGGCCTCTGCAGGCGGTGATTACTTCTCGCAGATCATGGAAGAGTTCTTTCAATCGGTGTGGGGTGATGTTCGGGGCGGGCATACCCATCGCGGGGTGGCTGGCGAAGACATCCAAGTCGAGGTTACCCTATCCTTGGAGGAGCTAGCCGCCGGCGCTACGAAAGAAATACGCTACAAACGGAATGTCCCCTGCGCAGCGTGTGGAGGCACCGGCAGTGCAGAAGGACGACCTGCCCGATGCCCGACCTGCCAAGGCAGTGGCCAGGTTGCGTACCGAACTGGGGGTGGATTTTTTCAGCAGATTATTTACCAGACCTGCCCCGCCTGTGAAGGATCAGGCTACCACAATCCCAATCCTTGCCGGCAATGTGGCGGACTTGGGGTTACTTCGCAAGAGCAGACTCGCCAGATTGAGATCCCGTCTGGCATCGACCCTGCTTCTACACTCGTATGGCGGGGAGAAGGGCACCACGGCCCCTGGAATGGCCCATCGGGTGACTTACTTATCCGGATTCGGGAGGCGGCTCATCCCCTCTTTGCCCGAGAAGGCGCTGACCTGTACTACGAGGCCTGGGTGAGTTACGCCGATCTGGTCCTGGGAACAAGCTTAACGGTGCCCCTTCTTTCCGGAGACACACACCGACTCAAGATTCCCCCCGGCACGCCATCTGGAGAAGTCTTCGAGATCAAAAACCAAGGTTTACCCATTCACCGTAGCCGTCGCCGCGGCAATCTATACGTACAGGTTCATGTGTATGTCCCGACGAAGGGCTTCGCTCCAGAAGATTGGGACTTAATCGCTCAGCTCAAAGAGCGCCCTGCCTTTAATCCCGAGAAGAAAGACTCTACGCCGCGCCTCTTTGAGCGGCTTCGTGCTTTTTTCCGAAAAAGCTAAGTATATTTGACCAGCATGCGGCTTCTAAGCTTACTTGGCTTGGTAATGGGGCTAGGCTGTAAGCGCATCATACCCGCACCGGCGTATGAGTCTGGGCTGGATCTCTTTCCTTTGGAGACAGGGCGCACGTGGACCTACCTGGTACAAGAGACTACCTACACGACAAGTGGCGCTGTAGCCCATGCGTACTGGCTTCGCTTGCGTCTAGATACCCCGACTGTGGATGCTTATAAACGGCCCTGTTTTTATGCGGTATGGGACACCGCGCCTTTCTTAGACAGCACAAGGTGGGGAGTCCTTCGAGTAGGGCTGGCTTATCGTGACCAGCAGCAAGCCGAGCTGTGGGAAAATAACACACGCCTTCTCCTGCTTCGGTTTCCCCTTTCGCCGGATCTACGCTGGAATCGCTATGAATACGCCAGCCGACCAGCTGAAGTTTGTAGCTATCGGGACACGGATACGATTTGGTCCACTACAACTCGTTCTTATCCTCGCAGTGTGTGGGTGGTGCGCCGAGCAGACACCACCGGCCTTTTAGAGCGGGCTTTATTTTATGAGGCTTATCAACGTGGCACGGGTCTCGTCCAGCTGTATGAGCGCTATGATAAGTTTGAGCTAGAAGTCAATGGGGGCCTTACGCGTAGTACTGATAGTTATTTTCGGGCTTATACCCTGGTGGCGCCCTGATTCCCAGCCACCTGCTTGTGGCGTTTACATTTCTAGCCGAGGCTTTTTTTATGACGCTTATTTTGAAAAGGTCATCTTATCGGCTAGCGATACCATCCTCAGTCCTAAAGCAGCCTTCCTTCTAGACCTTGTGGATACCCTGACAGAAAAGCTCCACAACCGGTACCCCGACAGAATTTTTTACAACTTACATCGGGTCCCTCCCTCGCACTGGCCTGAGGTGATCTACTTTATCGAAGAGCTCAAGCTCATCAGCAAACCCTATTCTGTGGTTTATGCGCGAAGTAATCGACTTATTGCGACGACAGCACACGACGTGCGGGCATCGTTTCGGATAGCGCAGATTTTAGGTCCTGACACCGTCCAGCGGGCGGGCTCATGGCAGTTGCCTGCGGTTAGCTGGCGGAGCGCCCTGGTCGATAGCCTGTGGGCAAAGGGGCTACACTTCTGACTAGAATTTAGCATCTTTGGCGGATGCAGCGGTGGGTCTCACTAGGATTATTATTTATAAGCAGTTTCTTGATAGCCTGTGGTAGTCACCGGGCTGGCATGAAAAAGCGCCGCAAGGTTCGAATGCCCTGCCCATGCAACCTACATCTACCCAATTCCGTATATTTGTCACATGCGCAAGCTACTCAGCATCGGTTTGGCTTTAGGCGTAGTGACTGTACTAGTTCTCTCAGCATGCGGGCCCGCTCGAGCAGGGAAGGGCACCTCGCTATGGCAACGGCACGGCTCCTGTCCGGCGACCCGAGTCGACAATCACGTGTACTAGCAGCATACTTCCGCCCCGCTAACGCGGCGAATCCTTTATCTTTGAAAGCCGCGGGTTTGTCGCTATAGATGCAGAGAGGTATAAGCCTGTTAGGGTTTTTTAGCCTGCTGGGGTGGCTGTGGGCTCAGGAAGACACGGTACGCTACAGGTTTCGGGAATCTCCTGCTGATGCCACGGCAAGGCCTCCGCTGGGTCCTCCCTGGTTCTTACCAGCTCCCTCCTCATATGAGGTGTTTTATGAGCTAACGCCCGACGGCAAAGGTTACTGGGTTTATGAACGCATAGGCGGAAAGCTCGTGCGTCGTCCTTCTTATATCTCTAGAGCGGAGTACGAACGTCTGCAAGCCCAGCGTTTCCGACAGAGCTATCTGGACCGCAAAGCCCGAGAAGCGGCCCTATCTAGCCAAGGTAAGAGCAGTGCCCCGAATGCCCCCACTAGCACCCTATCAGGGCTTGTGCCCCCTATCAATGTCAATAGTGAACTGTTTAGGGACATTTTCGGTAGTGGTCGAGTCGACATACGCCCCAATATCAATGTACTACTCGACCTCTCCTACCGGTCCAATCGCATGCGTAATCCAGCCCTCACCATTCGCCAGCAGCGCAACTCCAATCTCGCTTTCAACCAGCAGATTCAAATGAACGTCGTCGGCAACATCGGCGAGAAGCTCAAACTCCGCCTCAACTGGGATACTCAGACTAGCTTTAGCTTTGAAAACCAGTTTAAGATTGAATATCAGGGCACGGAGGATGATATCATTAAGAGCATCGAGGCCGGCAATGTCGGCTTACCCTTGGGCAGTACACTGATCACAGGTGGCCAAAACCTGTGGGGTATCAAGACCCGCCTCCAGTTTGGCTCCCTATTTGTGACTGCTATCGCCTCGCAGCAGCGTAGCAAAAGCCAAGAGATTATCGTCAAAGCCGGCGGCCAGCGCCAGCAGAAAGAAAAGCGCGCCAGCGAGTACGATTACAATAGGCACTTCTTTCTGAATCACTTCTTTCGCAGCTTGTACGAACAGTCGCTTTCCACGCTGCCAGTCGTCTCCTCCCCCATTAACATTACGCGAGTCGAAGTGTGGGTCACGAACCGCTCCAATGCTGTCGCCCAAAATACTCGGAATGCGGTCGGCTTCGTGGATCTAGCTGAAAACCTTCCTACGCGCGGCGGCGTCTTGTGGAATTCAGGCCTGGTCGTGACCGGTGCCAATCCCGACAATAACGCCAACGACGTCTACCAGCGGGCCCTTCGAAACCCCAGTGCCCGCAGTCGGGACTCAGTCGTGTACTACCTCACCCAGGAGGGTCTCACAAACGGACAAGACTTTGAGCTCGTTGAAAACATGCGCCGCCTCAACGAGAATGAGTACTTCGTACATCGACAACTGGGTTACATCAGTCTCAACATCAACCTGCAGCCTAACGACGCTGTATTTGTCGCCTATGAATATACCTTGGCGGGTGACAATACGGTCTACCGAGTCGGCGAATTTAGCGTGGATCAGCCGGCAGACCCTCAAAATAGCAATGTCCTCTTTCTCCGGATGCTCAAGCCCCAGGCGATTCGCCCCGCCTTGGGTAACCGGCCATACCCTACGTGGGACCTGATGATGAAAAACGTCTACCGGTTAGATGCTTACAATGTACGAAAAGATGGCTTTGACCTTCAGATCGTATACGAAGCTACGGATGGAAGTGGAGACATCAGCTACCTACCTTCGGCTGATGTACGAGACCGCCCGCTTTTGCAGGTACTGGGCTTGGACCGTCTGCGCAATAATATGGAGGCAGGTCCAGACAATGGATTTGATTTTATTCCGCAGGTCACTATCTTTCCTGACCGCGGCATTATTGTCTTCCCCGTTCTAGAGCCCTTTGGACGGCATCTAGCTGACCAGTTTGTAACGGATCGCACGGGCGATTCAAGCCGTTACGTGTATGATCCCCTCTATCGTTTGACCCAGGTTGATGCGGTCCAGTATTATCCCCAGCTCAATCGTTACAAGCTCCAATACAGCTATGTAGCATCCACCGGGGCTGAAATTAATCTCAATGCCGTCCAGATCCAGCCCGGCAGCATCAAAGTTACGGCTGGCGGGGCACCGCTTACCGAAGGCGTAGATTACCAGGTGGATTATACCATCGGGAAGGTCACTATCATCAACCAGGGTATCCTTCAATCTGGTCAGGAGATTCGTGTACGCTTTGAAAGTAATCAACTCTTTGGCATCGACCAGAAGACCCTTGTAGGGGCTAGCCTTGAGTGGCGCCCCACGAGCCGATTTCGGCTGGGTCTGACCGGCTTGTCTTTTTATGAGCGACCTCTTATCAATAAGGTCATTATCAGCGAGGAGCCAGCTGCTAACCTCATGTGGGGGGTTGATCTGAATTTCCAGGAGCGTTCGAGACTCCTTACCGCCCTGCTCAATACGCTCCCCTTTTACACGACCAAGGATGAGAGTGAAATCACTTTCAAAGGGGAATTTGCCCAGCTACGGCCCGGTATCCCCCGGCAAGTGATCACGGGCAATGAGCGGGGGATCGCTTATTTAGATGACTTTGAGGGGCTCAAGAACGTGCTGGACCTGACGCAGTGGACCTACTGGAAGCTTGCTTCGGTTCCGCCAGAGTTACAGCCTGTTTCGAGCGACCCCCTAGGGGCGAATACTACCCGGGCGGCTCTCTCGTGGTATTTTATCGATCCTGAGTTTTTCAATAGGCCTTCTAGCTTCGGGTTAGACGATCAAAGTCCGGCGCTTAACGCCCATTATACCAGGCGAGTCGAGCCGCAAGAGGTTTTTCCTAATCGCACGATTGCCGCCGGCAGCAACCTCTTGACGACCTTTGACCTGTACTACCGCCCGCAACTTCGTGGACCATATAACTACAACGCGAACCCCGCTGATCTCAATCCCGACGGCACCTTCCGCAACCCTACCCGAAACTGGGCTGGCATTATGCGCCGTATCATCGGCAATACAGACTTTGAAGCGGCCAACTATGAATTCATTGAGTTTTGGCTCATGGACCCCTTCCTGGACGATCCGACAGCACCGGGCGGGGACCTCTACTTTCACTTGGGTCAAGTCAGCGAAGATGTTTTGCCGGATAATCGACGGGCTTACGAGCATGGCCTCCCGACGAATGCCGCCGATGATGCAGCCAATCGCAACTTGACAGTTACCAGCTGGGGACGCGTATCCAATATCCAGATCCCGGCGTTAGCTTTCGATAACGACCCAGCTGCCCGACAGTTTCAGGACGTAGGCCTAGATGGCTTGCGTAGTGAAGCCGAACAGACTTTCTTTAGCAGCTTCTTGGCTGCCCTCCAGCCTATCCTCACACCCGACGCTTATCAAAGGGTCTTAGCGGACCCTTCCAGCGATGACTACGCGCATTTTCGAGACATAAGCGGGCCAGATATCCTAAGGCGCTACGAACGCTTCTCGGGACTCGAGGGGAATTCGCCCATACCACAAGGTAATGAGCCCTACACCCGACAAGCTAGTGCACTACCTGACCTCGAAGACATCAACCTCGACGGTACACTCAATACCCGAGAAGCTTTTTACTCTTATCGTGTCTCTTTGCGGCCGAGCGATCTGATCTTAGGACGAAACTTCATCGTCGATCAGCGCGAGCAGGACGTCAAACTTCCTAACGGCACAACGATCCGCACCCGCTGGTACCTTTTCCGCATTCCTATCAGCAAAGGACAGCCCTACGGGGATATTCAAGACTTCAAAGCCATTGACTTCATTCGGATGTACCTGACGGGTTTTGATCGCCCGGTTATTCTACGATTTGGTAAGCTCGAACTGGTAGCTACCACCTGGCGCCGAGCGCTCATCAACCTCAACCAGCGCGAGGAAAGTCTCTTGCCTGATCCGAGCGCCGACCCTACCCGATTTGAGACAGGAATCGTCAATATCGAGGAGAATGGCACGCGGCAGCCTTTTCCCTACGTACTACCGCCAGGCATCTTGCGACAGCCGATCCCGGGTAGCCCTGTTGCCGGGCTGCTTCAGAACGAACAGAGCCTGGTACTACGAGTCTGTAACCTGTCTGATGGGGACGCAAGAGGCGTTTTTCGAACCTTCAGCTACGACCTGCGCTTTTATGAGCGGCTGCGCCTGTGGGCTCATGCCGAGCCACTTGCCGGCAGCCCTATCCCGCCTAACGTCCAAAGTACAGGTGATGTCACCCTTTTCATTCGGATTGGGACCGACTACTCTGACAACTACTACGAATACGAGGTGCCTTTGCAGCTCTCTACGCCAGGCGACCTTAGCCCCGAAAGTATCTGGGCTAATAATATTGAAATTATCCTCGAACGCCTAAACCTTGTCAAGGTCTTACGCGACGAGGCGAGACAGCGACAAAGCTTCCCTTTATCGCAGGTCTATAGCTACATCACGCCAGAAGGGCACCGCATCTCTATCCGGGGCACACCCCAGCTCAATAACGTCAAAACGATCCTCATCGGCATCCGCAACCCTGACGATGGCCGGGGCCCTATTTGCGTGGAGGTCTGGGTCAATGAACTGCGGGTTACCAATTACAACACCAAGCCGGGCTGGACCGCCTCGGGCATGCTTAATCTACGCCTAGCAGACTTAGGTAGCCTCTCCTTCTCGGGTAGCTACGGTACGCCGTGGTTCGGCTCGATTGAGCAGAAGGTCGGGCAGCGCACCACGGAGTCGCTTCAACGGTACACGCTTACGGGCGGCCTTCAACTGCATAAGCTCTTACCTCGGAAGGCATCTATTGAGATTCCGGCGTTTTTCTCGTACGGGGAGCAGGTCTCTCGGCCTTTGTACAGTCCTTATGACCCGGACGTCTTACTCGTGACCCGTCTCGAAGCAGCTGCCCTAGCAGGCCGTCGCGACAGCCTCGAACGCATCCTGACGAGCTATAGCCGCACCTATAGCTATACGTTTGCAGGCGTACGATTCACCTACCTGGACCCTAAAGCCCAAAAGCGCCCTTGGCATTTACAAAACTTTCTCTTTAGCTACGGCTACAATGAGACCTTCTCCAGAAATCCCCAGACCGCTTACCTTTTGGCTAGGCAGTATACCGGCAGCATTAGTTATACGTACAATTTTCAAGCCAAGCCCTGGCAGCTTTTCAAAAAGAGCAAATTCCCCCTCTTCTCGGGCTTTAGTCTGTCCTATTTGCCGACTCAGGTCGGACTTAAGGTTGAGGGAAATCGTCAATACACGGAGCAGCGTCTACGAGCGATCGGCGGTGGCCCTGAAATCCGTCCTACCTTCTTTCAGAACTTCCTCCTCAATCGCCAGTACCTCTTGCAATGGAATCTCATGCCCAGCCTCAGCCTAAATTACAATGCGACCGTTCAAGCTCGGGTAGATGAGCCGGAAGGCCCTATTAACACCCCCGAAAAACGGGATACCCTCTGGAGCAACTTCTTGAGCATAGGCCGTGATCCGGCTCGCGGTCGCAACCAACGTATCCATTTTGGGCGTACACTCAACTTTCAGCAGAATATCTCGGCCACCTATCGCCTACCCCTTAATAAAATCAAGTGGTTGGACTGGACCAATGCCAGTGTGACCTACACGACGGAATACCGCTGGATGACAGCAGCACTGGGCCAGGAGCGGTTTGGGAATACGGTCTCTAACAACCGCACCATTCAGCTTACGGGCCAGTTCCAGTTTTCCAGTTTCTATAAGAAAATCAAGACTTTGGATCGTTTGCTAAGTCCACCACCTAAGAAGACCATCTTTTCGCAAGCCGATTCTAGCCGAAAGCCAGGCGATGATCCTTACGTAGCGACGCGGACTATCGGTCGGGCGTTTCTCAAGGTGCTTTTTGGTCTCCAGAGCGCGGACATTGCCTACACTCGCCAGCAAAGTACGACCTTGCCGGGGTTTTTGCCAAGGCCCGCTAATTTTGGCCTAGACTGGCGGTACGAGGACACGCTTTCGGGGCATGTCTCCCAGGCCCCAGGATGGGGATTTATCTTAGGCCAGCAGCCCGACCTAACAGGAGGATGGCTACGAGAAGCGGCGAGCCGAGGCTGGATGGCCCGAGACCCGCGCTTTACTTTGCCCTTCCAGCAGACCCGCTCCACCCAGCTCAATATCCGAGCCTCGCATTCACCCGTCAAGGACCTGCGTATCGACCTTACCCTCACTCGGAATACCTCCCATACCGAAGGAGGCCTCTTTGGCTGGGATACAACCCTCTCAGACTTCAATTTTAGCAACCGAAATGCCCAAGGTAACTTTAGTATGAGCTTTTTTAGTATGGGATCGGCCTTCCAGAGTCTCAAAAATCCGAAAGCCTTTCTCCAGATGGAGCAGGAGTACCGCTATATTTTTTCTCAGCGGCTCCGCTTAGCAAATAGCCAGTACGAAACCGTGCTCGGTCCAAATGCCGGCCTCACTCGCCGCGACTATTGGAATGGCTATACGGGCTCGCAGCAAGATGTAGTCCTCCTCTCTTTCCTCAGTGCTTACGGGCCTTATCGTCCCAACCGAGCCGCGCTCTCGCCTTTCCCCGCCCTTCCCCTCCCTAACTGGACGCTCAACTACACGGGCTTAAGTCAAATCGGAACCCTACAAAACCTCTTCCGCACCGTCACCCTCACACACAGCTACCGCTCGACTTACACCGTCAACTACACGCTAAACCTCCAAGCTAAAGACCTCAATGGCGATGGTTTCTCCGATACCTACACGCCTATTCAAGCCCCCCTGGACTCCGTCAGCGGGCTAACTGTCGTCAACTTTGATCCGATCTACATCATCAACGCCGTAAGCATTCAAGAGAGCTTTTCGCCTTTGCTAGGGCTAAACTTCGCCTGGAAAAACGGCTTCAATACCATCGTAGAGCTGCGACGAAGCCGCAATCTCACCCTGAACGTTGGAGCCCTTCAACTCAACGAAAACCACACCACCGAATTTTCTTTCACCGGCAACTGGCGCCGTGAAAGTTTCCTCCAACCCTTTTCCCTATTTGGCCGAACTTTTGAACTGCGTAATAGCGTGACTTTTCGTCTCGAGGTTACGTATCGTAACCTCACTAATCAAAACCGCCAGTTAGACAATCGGGACTTTGTGCAGCCGATTGGTGGGACGCGTTCTTTTACGGTCAAGCCCGCTATTGACTATGCCCTTAGCACCCAGCTCAACGTCCGGGTTTACATCGAACACACCCGGAATCGCCCCGTCCTCTCCAATGCCTTCCCTACTTCCTTTACAGCGGTGGGCGTTCAATTTCGCTTTAGTTTAACGAATTAGCCTTACCTTGTGTTTATGCGCTTACTACTGATGATTAGCGTGCTTTGGGCTCAAGACACCCTTCGCGTCTTAGCCTACAACCTATTAAATTACGGCAATACCCCCGGCTACTGTGATACGCGCTGCAAGGATCAGCAACTGCGAGTCATCGTTAACCACGTTCGACCTGCTTTGATAGGCTTTAACGAGATTGCGCCTTATGCTGGCTATGTGCGGCGAATATTAGATTCTGTCCTCAATGTCGGGGGCGTGACCTGGTGGCGCAGCGGGGTCTTTGCCAATGTCGCAAACGGGGATCGCATCAGCATGGTCTTTTATGATGAACGCCGCTTCGGCTGGTTAGGGCAGACGCTCGTAACAACCCAAGGCGGCCTTCGGGATGTCTATGCTTACCATTTGTATTACAAAGACCGCACGCTGGCTACCCACCAAGATACGCTATTTGTGACGGTAATCGTCTCGCACCTGAAGGCTGGTAATACGACATCTGATGCTACCACGCGCGCACAAGCCGCTACAGCGATTCGGAATTATATCCAGAGCCTCCCTGCGCCGAAGCAAGCGTTTGTCCTCGATCTTGGCGATCACAATTTGCATGGCGCCAGCGAAGCAGCCTATCAGCGCCTAGTCGAAGTGCTGGTTGACCCCGGCCCCACCGGTGAATGGGATAACAATCCTACCTATGCCACCTATCATACTCAATCCACGCGAGTTCAGAGCTTAGCCGATGGTGGCTCAAGCGGGGGACTAGATAGCCGGTTTGATTTCATCTTTTTCTCGCCTGCCTGCACGACAAACAGCGCTAAAGCGCGTTACGTTCCCAATAGCTACAAGGCCTTGGGTCAAGACGGCCTTCACTATGAAAGGAACATCACGGATGCTCCGCCGGCAGCCGGTTTACCGCAGAGCGTACTTAATGCGCTCTATGCCCTCTCTGATCATTTGCCAGTTTATGCGGACTTTGCGTTGGCCATCCCCTCTGCCCTCACAAGCTTAGCCCAAGCCCAGACCCATGCGCCGTTTTTTGTGGTGCAAGGCGGCACTCAAATCACCCTTGAAGCAACGGAGATCGCTTACTTCGAAATTCTGACGATACAAGGGGAGCGCTTATGGGCGGGCACGCTAGCCGCTGGCGAGGGACAAACCTTAAACCCGGCCCCAGGACTTTACCTCATCCGAGCCTATCAGGGAGGACAAAGCATTACAACGAAAACAGTGGTCTTACCTTAGGATATGCCAAAGCCGCCGGGCAAAAACGGCAGCCCCCCCGGCAACTGCCCCCCAAGCCGCTTAAAACTAGGGCTTGTAGCTTTTGCCGGGCATCTTCGTAGGCGGACTTGATGGCCTCTTCGAGTTGGGCCGGCGCCACA
>CAZAXD010000030.1:0-18424 GCA_964489015.1 uncultured Sphingobacterium sp.
GACTGGCTACCTTAGATGGTAGCACCTTTCAAGGCGTAAGCGGGTCCCCCACCTCTGGCCAGATCCGAACCTTGCTTCCTATCAATGCCGAACTCTATTTGGCGGGCAACTTCTTACAAGCAGGAAACCAGACCGTCAATCGAGTCGCCGCGCTCAGTTCGACTGGCGCCTGGCGAGCCCTCGGCCCCGGCATCGGCCCGCTTATCGTTAATGCCCTAGCGCTCCACAATGGCCTCCTGTATGCCGGGGGAAATTTTACACAAGATGGCGCCGGTCAAAGTTTAGCCAACCTAGCCGTCTTTAGCAGCAATCCTTTGAGCCTACCCGCCCTGGCTCAGGCTCCCATCTCTATCGAGCAGCGAAGCCAGGCGCTGCTCCTTCAGAGCAAAGAGCCGCTAACCGCTCACTATCAGCTAGTTAATCTCACTGGTCAAGCCGTCGAGCAAGGCACCCTAGACCTGACAGGGGAACCCGCTATTTTGTCTCTGACACCTCATCCACAGGGCATTTACAACCTTGTCCTTCGCACTGGGCAAGGCATGCAGTTCTATAGGGTGGTACGAACCCCCTAAGGTGGCTGCAAGCGTAAATTAGGCTACGCCGAGCCGTTCAGCTAAGTATTCAGCAATGTCCTGCACGGGGACCCGTTTATTGGCGTGCTTGACCCCATCCGTGATCATGGTCATGCAAAACGGACAGGCTACCGCGATACGATTGGGGCTAAGAGCGAGGAGCTCCTCTGTGCGTTCGATATTGATGTCCTTATGGCCCGGCTCCGGCTCTTTGAACATCTGCGCACCGCCAGCTCCGCAGCAGAAGGCAAAGTCGCGGTTACGCGGCGCTTCGACTAGCTTTGCTCCAGCCCGCTGAAGCACTACCCGAGGCGCCTCGTACTCACTATTGCCGCGACCCAAATAACAAGGGTCATGATAAGCCACGACTTCCTTAGCGGCGCCCACTGGAAGCGATAGCCGCCCCGTTTCGATGAGGTGCTGAAGGTACTGCGAATGATGCCAGACCTCATACACCCCGCCTAGCTCCGGATACTCGTTCTTGAGAATGTTGAAGCAATGCGGACAGGTCGTCACAATAGTACGAACCTCATAGGCATTGAGGACCTGTATATTCTGGAGAGCCAGCATCTGAAAGAGGAAATCGTTACCGGCTCTTTTCGCTGGATCACCGGTACAAGTCTCTTCGGTACCGAGAATGCCCCAGGTTACGCTCGCTTTGTCTAAAATCTTGACGAAAGCCCGGGCGATTCGCTGAGCCCTGTCATCAAAGCTTACGGCACAGCCTACCCAATACACGATTTCAGGACGCTGCCCTTCTGCTGCCCAAATAGCTAATGTCTTGCCTGCCATAGTTATGCCTCTATCCATTTGGCCCGGTCAGCCGCCGGAAAGGCCCAGGGCGAACCGTTATTTTCTAGATTAACGAAGGTAACATTTAGGGTCTCTGGCGCTTGCGACGCTTCCATGACGAGATTTTGACGAAGCTGTACAATGATAGACATGGGATTTATGAGTACAGGACAGGCCCGCACGCAAGCCTGGCAGGTCGTACAGGCCCAGATTTCCTCGGGCTGAATATAGTCCCCTAGTAACGACCGACCATCCGGCGCCCACTGACCTTGCTTGGAGAACGCCCGCTTTATCTCTTCTAGGCGATCACGGGTGTCCATCATGATCTTGCGGGGGGAGAGCTTCTTACCGGTCTGATTAGCGGGACATGCCGCCGTGCAGCGGCCGCACTCCGTGCAAGTGTACGCATCCAGAAGGTTTTTCCAGGAGAGGTCTGTCACATCCTTTGCGCCGAGGGGTATGACCTCTTGACTGCCAGGCGCCTCTACAGGCAAACCCAATGCTTCCTTGATGGTAGGCGTCAGGGCAGAATTGGCCGGTATCTTAGCTGGTGGCTCCAGCGGTGCATAATAAGTATTGGGAAAGGCCAGAAAGATATGCAAATGTTTAGAAAAGGGGATATAATTCAGAAAGGCTAAAATACCCAGTATATGCACCCACCATGATATCCTTTCCACGACGACAAGCGCCTCTGTGGAGAGACTACTTAGCAAAGGCGTAAGCCATTGACTGACTGGAAAAGTACCGACTTGCATGTAGGGCGCAACCCCGCGACTCTGGAGGAGTTGGTCAGTCGCGTTCATACATAGGAGTGCTAGAACGAGCCCAATTTCCGTCCACAAAATGATATTCGCATCAAGGGGTGGCCACCCCCGCATCTCTGCCGTACGAAAGCGCGGTATCTTAAGTACGTTCCGACGAATCAGAAACACGACCGCTGCGATAAATACCAGACCCAAAAAGATCTCTGCGCTAATAGTCATGGCGTTATAGAACGGACCCAAGTAAGGCGCTAAAGCCCTATGCGTACCTGCTAGGCCATCCATGATGATTTCCAAGACCTCTACGTTTATCACCAAAAAACCAACATAGATCACCCAGTGGGCTAAGGATGCAACGGGTTTGTCCAGCATTCGACTCTGAAGAACGGCGACCTTGAGCATTTGCAGAAAATGCGCCTTGCGGGGGCCTCGCATCTCATAGGGGTGACCAACCCGTAGGGTACGCCTGAGCAGGCGGACGTGGTAAACGAATAAACTAATCGCACCTACCAATACAAGCCCGAATACAATTTGTGCTAGCATAGAGTTCAAATTTTCAGACAAAAATGGCTGGCGCGAGGGATAGCTTGTATGGGTTCTTGGCGAGCATTTCAATCGCCGCCATCTCGCCATCATCACTAGCGTCATCATCATAGTCGGCAGCTCCTAAAGAATCCCCTGAGCTGGAAGCAGACCGACCACGACTAGACTTTCCAAAAATGAGTTCTGCAGCCACCGCCACTAAAATGACTATGAGAATCTGGCCCAGCATAACTACTCCTCTTCGTCGTCAAATAGAAACTCATTGCGGGAAGGATAGTCCGGCCACACGTCCTCGATGCTTTCGTAGATCGTGTCGTCATCGGGCAAGTCCTTGAGGTTCTCGATCACTTCGATAGGAGCGCCTGTGCGCTCTGCATAATCAATGAGTTCATTTCGGGTCGCCGGCCACGGCGCATCTTCTAGGTAAGAGGCAAGCTCTAGTGTCCAGTACATAGCCCATGCAAAAATAGTCTCTTTCGCGGTTACTTTTGTGAGTAATGTCGCTCACGACCCTGCTTATCGTTAGTTGCATAGGGGCTTCTATCGGGGGCTGGGCTCAACCGGCCTTGATTTCGGTCGTAGGCATTAGTCCCTATCATATTCGTGTGCGGGGTGAGTGGTACCGCCTTCTGACCCATCCCTTTTTTCATGCGGACCTCCAGCATCTTTTATTCAATCTCATTGCCTTCTACAGCTTCGCCGAGGTGATCCATCGCAGCCTTACGCCGTTTCAGTATGCTTGCTTACTCCTCTTAGGCCTCTTAGGAAGTAGCCTTTTATCGATATTCATGAGGCCAGTCACCGCTAGCCAAGTCAGCATTGGGTTTTCGGGCATCGTTTCCGCTGTAGCGTTTGCGACCATCGTCTTTTATCCTAAGATAAAGCTGCTCGTACTTTTTATCCCGATGCCTGGCTGGCTTTTTGCAGGCCTGTACACCGTTTATAGCCTTTATGCGGCGCGGGTCTCTCGAGACAATATCGACCATTGGGCTCATCTAGGCGGCGCAGCAGTTGGAATCGCATTTGCCTGGTTACTTATCAAAAGCAATCTTATATGAGCAGAAGCAAGATCAGTTCTGTACTTTACAGAATCATCTATCAGATTGTCTCCCGGTTTGCTTAGGAGAGGAGCTAGAGGATCGGACGCGTATTGCGACCTCGATTGAAAGGGATGTAAGCTTTCGAGGCACGAATCTATGGGTGCTCATAGCAGCAATTGTCATTGCCTCGGTAGGGCTAAACGTCAATTCGACGGCCGTCATCATCGGGGCCATGCTGATATCCCCCCTGATGGGGCCGATTATTGGGGTAGGTTTCAGTTTAGCAACCTACAACCTTCCACTACTCAAAAAATCGCTCCGTAATTTTTCCGTTGCGGTTTTTGTGAGCATTGCAACTTCGGCTATGTACTTTTCCATCAGTCCTCTTCGGGAGGCGGGTTCTGCATTGCAGGCCCGTACCAGCCCCACAACCTGGGATGTGGTGATAGCTTTTTTCGGTGGACTAGCGGGTATCATTGCGGCCATCGGCCGAGAGAAAAAGATTACGGTCGTCTCTGGCGTAGCGATCGCTACGGCGCTTATGCCGCCTTTGTGTACCGTGGGCTACGGCCTTGCCCGGCTCGAACCTCAATTCTTCCTAGGTGCTTTTTCTCTCTTCCTCATTAATGCGGTGTTTATTAGCAACAGCGACCTACCTCACCACCTTTATTTTACGGTTTCCAGAAGCCTCTTTACAGAATAGAGCTATTCGCACCCGAGTTCATCGGCTCGTCTGGAGTCTTATCATACTTACGCTCGTACCCAGTATTTACCTCACATGGCGCCTGATCCAGCAGACCATATTTGAGGAGCGGTTGCGTACGTTTATTCAGAACGAGCTTCAGTACCCCTCCACTTATCCGGTCGATCATCGCTTAGTACAAAGGAGAGACAGTCTAATTCTGGAAATCGCGCTCTTAGGCCAGCCTATATCCGCCTCTGAGATTCAGCGCCTAGAACATGCTCTCCAAGCTTATAAGCTGGCAATCTCAGACATTCAAGTTGTGCAGGCTGAGACGCCTAAGGAAGGAACCGCCCTAGCGCTACTAGAATGGTATTACGGTCAATGTGAGGAGCGCCTCGCCCGCCTAACCGATAGTTTACAGCAACTGAACACGCAAATCATAGCTATAGAAGAGGCTAGCAGAGAAACGCCAGCCCTACTCTAAGAGATGCATACCCTCTTCCCCGGGGTGCAGGGACTGGGGATCCAGCGGCTTTACTTTTACAGCCTTGAGGGCACCAAGCCCGATACCCTGTACCTAGCGCTACTCACCCACAAAGGACGCCTACCTACCGCCTCTATCGAGGCATGGCTCACGGCGCGATTCGCCCATCCAGTAAAAGTCATCTCCAAACAATTGTGAGGCACAGTTTTTGCCCGATATGGCGTCAGATGCGGGCATTGCCATTATCTTTTTTTAGGGCAGAGGTCTGGACAGTGGCGCAGGCGCTTCTGGGCAAAGTCCTAATCAGACGAGACCCCTTGGGGGAAGTCGCTATCCGCATAACGGAAACGGAGGCTTATGCTGGAGTGGGGGACCGAGCCTGTCATGCTTACGGCGGCCGAAGAACCCCCCGAGTAGAGCCTATGTACGCTGAAGGCGGCACCCTCTACATCTACCTAAACTACGGCCTACACCATCTACTCAACATCGTAACGGGCCCTGTGGGGGACCCTTGTGCCGTTCTCATTCGCGCAGGAGAGCCGCTCTGGGGCCATGAGCTCATGGCTCACCGTAGAAAACGTTCCCCCCAAGACCCCCGTCTCACCGTAGGACCGGGAAACCTAACCAAGGCTTTAGACATTCCCCTCAACTGGAGCGGGCAGTCGGTCATTGATCACAGCTATCTCGTCCTCATAGAGGATGATTATGAGGTCTCGGCTATCAGCGCAGGGCCTCGTGTCGGGGTAGAGTATGCCGGCATGGACGCTCAGAAGCCCTGGCGTTACTGGATAAGCGATTCTGCCTGGGTCTTCCATCGCTTACAAAAGTTACCTAACTTTGCCTAGGATATGTATACTAAGCCGATAGCTTCTTTACTCGGGCTGGGCTTATTACTAGCACAGGAAATGTATGTGCTCAATGAAACCGTGTATATCTCCCCAAATGATACGGTAGCTGTGGTAGGCAATCCAAGGGGAGATCTACAGGTAGAGGGGAACGGTATCTTTGACAATGATGGAGGGCTAGTTTGGCTGACGGGCGACTGGATCAACGCCAGTGGTGGCGATGGGTTTGTCACCCCTCGCAATGGCTGGCTATGGCTTGTGGGAGGCTATCAGCGCCTAGTGGGGCCTACTTCTACCTTTTATAATAGCATAGCCCTCTTCAACAACGGCGGCGACCTTAAGGAGATGATAGCAGCCGATGGCCGTATTCAAAACTTTTTAGACTTACGGGACTGCGAGCTGCGTACTAATACCCATATCATGACGGTAGAAAATACCGATCCTGCAGCTATCACCCGCACTAGCGGCTTTGTGAGTAGTACCGGCGCCGGCCGCTTAGGGCGACGCACCGACCGCAATGCCAGCTATTTATTTCCAGTCGGTGATCGCCAGTTGGGCCCCTTTCGCTACCGCCCTGTCGAAGTCACCCCTTCCTCCCAAAGTCATCTGATTCACGTGCGATTTGCCAATATAAACCCCACGTCTGAAGGGTACAATCGGCTCTCGGTCTTGAGCCCCATTCAAGAAGCCAACGAATTCTTTTATCATATCATTGAGCGGGTACAAGGCAATGACCCGCTTACCTTGCGCATCTGGTACGATGAAGCGAATGACATCTACAAGGACACCCTAGCGCATTGGGAGGTGCCCCAGACTCAGTGGGCTGCCGTCAATACTCTCATCAACCGCACAGCCGGTACCCCTCAAACCGGTATGACGCAAAGCGCTTACATGGAAACGCCAAACT
This sequence comes from uncultured Sphingobacterium sp., assembly GCA_964489015.1. GTDB lineage: Bacteria > Bacteroidota > Bacteroidia > SpSt-205 > SpSt-205 > JAPYWM01. The sequence continues at coordinate 6,630 of CAZAXD010000030.1, forward strand.
TCCATAACTTCTCCTCCCCCAATTTTGCATTGGCTCGCACTCGCTTACCTTGGGTGATCTATGTACCAAATGTATTTTCTCCCAATGGAGACGGCAGCAACGACGAATTTCTGATTTATTACCAAGGCTTTATCCGGATAGAACTCCGGATTTACGATAGATGGGGCCTTCTGATCTGGCGGGGAGAGCAGGGTCCCGAAGGCCCCATCCGCTGGAATGGGAAGACTCAGCGAGGCGAAGATGTGCCCGAAGACACTTATGTCTTTGTCGTTCGGGGCTACTTTGACGACACAAAATACACGGAGCGCGCCGGAACTGTAACCGTTATTCGATAAAGATATGCATATACAAAGCCGTTTAATCATCCTTTTTATTCTCTCTGGTGGGTTTTTGCTGGCTCAGGTCGGGATCGGAACGACGAGCCCGACCAATAAGCTTGACGTAGCGGGCGATGCCCGAATCCGGGCTCTCAATCCCCTCCCGGCTCCATTTCGGCTATTAGGCGCTGACGCACAAGGGGTCCTAGGTGAGATTCGCGGAACCAACACCGGCGACTACCCCCAATGGGACGCCGTCCTCAATCAATGGACCATCGGCAGCGCTCCTGGAAACGCCTGGCTCCTCACAGGCAATACCGGTACCAATCCCGCCAATAACTTTTTAGGCACCATTGACAATGTAGACTTTGTCATACGCACCAATAACACCGAACGGGCCCGGGTGTTAGCCAGCGGCCTCGTCGGCATCGGCACTAGTGCACCAGCCAGGCAGCTACATGTCGTCGGCGCCAATCAGGGCGGGCTTCAGGTGGATGTAACAGCCGCCGGAGCAGCTGGCCTTAGTGCTAACTACCTCAATACCACCATCACGGGGGGAGGTCCTACAGCTCATGGCTTGGAGGTCGTGACAACAGGCGATGCTACTTATCTCGTCGGCGTAGGTAGTGTGACGACCCCTAATCACGGTGGTGCGAATGTAGCGCTTCGGGGGCGTGCAGAGAATAATGGAGGGCGCGCTATCGGCGTGTGGGGTAGCGTTGGCGATGCAACGGCTTACATAGGTTCTGTCAGCACTAGCTATAGCACAGGCGTTCTAGCGTATCATGCCAATGCGCAGGTCCCCACTGCCGGCATCTTGGCTAGTCCTACGGCTCCACCTGCAAACGAGCAGTTGTATGCTCTGGCCGTAAGAGGGCGTACCTACATTGAAAACGGTCAGCTTATTCTCTCGAGCCCCATCTACAACCCTGTAGCGCTCCCTGCCTTAGCAGGCCTCCCCACGGGCACAGGCACCCGCTTCCTATGGATACCAGAGCGAGCCGCTTTTCGGGCCGTTGGTATCGTAGCTCGCCCTGATGACATTACCCCCAATGCAACGGATCATGCAGACCCTAGCCAGATCGGCTATGCGTCCTTTGCCATAGGGCTCAATGTCCGGGCTTCGGGCACCCTCACCTTTGTATGCGGGGTAGCGAGCGAGGCTACGCAAACCGGCTCCGTAGCCCTGGGTAAGTATGTATCTACCACCGCTCCGGGTTCCTTTCAGGTTGGGGACGATCCAGGGCCACCTAACCCTAACCGTCCCAATGCACGTCTACAATCAACTTTGTCTAATCAGTTTAGTGCGCGGTTTTATCAAGGCTACCGCTTCATCGTTCGAGAGCCTAACAATCCTGGACCTATTCTACCACCCGACCCAGCCCAGTCACCGACTAGCTGGCCTAATGCGCTGCCAGGCGTCTTTATCGCCGGCATGTACAACCACTTCCGATTGGGGTCTATTGATTTTGGGGTGGGCGATGGCTGGCTCGGCGTAGGAACTCAGCTACCGGATGCACCTATTCATGTGATAGGTAGGCAGGGACGCGGGCTCCTTGTGAACGATGGTTATGTTGCCATCCAAGGCACGGGCGCCTTCCGGGCCAATGGCCAAGATGGGCTCACCCGAGTCGTCAATGTGATGGGCTCTAACGGCGTCCCCTGTCAAATGACCTTTTCTAAGGGGATACTCGTAGCCACTACCTGTCCGTAAAGCTTAGTAGCCTTTAGAAAAGAGGGCTCCTCTCTCCTTAGGAGGGGAGCCTTTTTGCTTGTAGTAGGGCCTGATAAATAGCCCCAAACTCCGAAGCCACGAGACTCGCTCCGCCTACGAGTCCACCATCGACGTTAGGCTGGGCAAAGAGCTCAGCCGCATTAGTCGCCTTTAGGCTACCTCCGTAAAGAATGGGGACGACCTCTGCCGGGGCGCCTAAGGCTGCCAATTGTGCCCGGATGAACTGATGGGTCGCCTCCGCCTCTTGAGCCGTCGCACTTATACCGGTCCCGATAGCCCAGACGGGTTCATAGGCTACTAGGAAACGTTCCCATGCTATAGGCGCATCCGCTAACACCTCTACCAGCTGCTGCCTTAGGATCGCCTCCGTTTGGCCGGCTTGGCGTTCGGCTAGTGTCTCGCCTATGCAGTATATCACAGAGAGCCCCCAGCGCTGGGCATCAGTGACTTTCTGTCGTAGCAGCGCGGGCTTTTCCCCCAGAAGCTGGCGACGCTCAGAATGCCCTACAATCACATACTGACACCCCAGGTGGGCAAGCTGAGCCATGGAGACTTCACCGGTCACAGCGCCAAACTCACCCGGATAGCCATTTTGGGCCCCTACGACCAAAGCGGAGCCCTCCAAAAGCTCTACAGCTATCCGTAAGTAGATAGCCGGCGGACAAATAATTATAGGCGCCCTGCTTCCCACTATCTGCTGACGAAGGGCCTCCAGCAAGCTCCTAGCGCCCTCTTCGTAAAGGTGCATCTTCCAGTTTGCTGCTAAGCGCGCTCTCATGGGATCAAAAGTACCAGAGGTGAAGGAAGGCTTTCGGCAGGTACAAAAAGCACTTCACCCTCGCGCTCACGCACCTTCTCAATGATGAGATCCACGCCATCCGCGGTGGGAAGGCTCTTTTTACCCGGTAAGATGTCCACCGCTGGAAAGCTATAACCTTCGGCCACCAACAAAACGGGGGGATTCACTACTGTATCATGCAAAATCCGCCATATATCTTGGGGGGACTGGGGCTCTGAGTAGTTCAGAAAAGGTTGATAAGCCTGCAGCAGGATAGACCGTCGGCGCTCAATATGCTGCGCGATCTGAGCACCTATGTGCTCGACCGAGGCTCCCTCGTAAACACCCGCTATTCGGGTCAGGTGCGACGGGACAGGGACCTTTTCAGCAATGGTCTGCATAAGGCGTTCCTCCCCCATGAGAATCACGGGATACCCTTCCTCCACCAGATAATGCCGAGTGTATTCGATGAGCAAATCCGTGTATTTGACAAGGGCCATTTGAAAAGCAGCGCGGGCCATCTGACCGAAAAGCTCATCATAGCGCTTATCCCCTGAGCTGGCCCCGCCTTGTAGGGCTTGCCGTGCTTTGTGTAGCTGCTCAAGAGCTTCCTTCAACGAGGCCGAAAGCTCTAAAGCAAAAAGCCGCCCCTGAATATATTCGTAAAATCGAGTAGTACTTTCATAAATAACAGCCACAAAATATCGATCAGCCCTATAAAAAGCGTAAAGAGCTGGGTAAGGATCTAGTTTTTTGGCTACCTCTATGGTTTCTTCTAGCTGAAAGGGCAGGAATAAGGCTTCTGCCTCTGAGGGCGTCACCGCCAAAAACCACGTACCCTCTGTGTAAGATGCTTCCGTCACCCGATCCAGTACGTAGTCTAGATTCACCCGAAAGTTCTCCACTTCACGCACATCGGAGATTTTGGCGAGGGCTTTCTCCGCTTTTTCCTGAAGCTTGCCAAGCTTCTTAGGGTCAAGGGTTGAACTACCAGGCGGAACCTGCAAATACGCCGTCAGCGCAATAGAAAAGCTATCTAAGCTGGCTAAGCGCTTGAGTCGGGTAAACCTCAGAACCTCCATAGCTGCGTAAAATATGCTACCTTTACGGGCGTTAGGGCCATGGTATGCAAAGTAAGGGAATTTGGCTTTTTCTCGGAGTCGTTGCGCTTCTAACTTGGCTAAGTGGTCGATTTTTGCCACATTGGAGTGGTGTTTTGTATGTGCTAGCGGTGGTAAGCTATTTACTTCGCCCATCTTGGGTATGGTGCTTAGCAGGCGGCCTGGTGAGCGCGGGGATTTGGATTGTGCTCGCCGCAGCTCAAGACCTCTCCAACGCGGGGGTATTGAGTGCTCGTATCGGGGCCATGATAGGCGTCTCCCGTGCTACGTTATGGCTGATTACAGGAGGCATTGGCTTTTTCTTAGGCTGGGTGGGTTTATTAGTAGGTAAAGCCCTGGCCCAGATTCTTCCCCAAAAACCACCCCGCTTACGTGAAAGATAAGCAACTCTCCGTCCTAATCCTGGGCGGGTTAGTAGCGGGCTTTTTGCTCGGCTTAGGAGTGAGGGCCCTACCCATTGAACCCCAAGCGTTACTCCCTTATAGTCGCTTCATAGGTGAGCTGTTTCTGCGAGCCCTTTTCATGCTTATTTTACCCCTGATAGTGCCGATGATCTTACTGGGGATTCAGAAGCTATCCGCTGACAAAGCCTTACAGGCGGTTGGCTGGCGGGCCACCTTGGCGATTCTGGGGCTTACGCTGACAGCGGCGCTGGTGGGGCTAGCTGTGATTCTGCTTATTAAGCCCGGTAACGCCATTGCACCTGAGGCGAGAAGTCAACTCCTATCGGATGTGTCACCTACCGTCTCGCCTTCGAAGGCTACGCCTGACAAGATCTTCCTGGCTCTTCTCCCTAAAAATCCCCTTCACGAGATGGTCATGGCATTTACCCCACATCAAGAAGGTGGCTTTATTGCGGTAGTCAGCTTCTTAATCCTACTCGGCATTGCCCTGAGCCGTTTATCCCCCACTCTCACCCAGCCGCTTTATCAGATATTGGAAGCGCTTTTCCTAGCCAGTCAGTGGCTTCTCGGTAAGGTCCTCTGGCTACTGGCCCCTATAGGGATTGCTGCGCTGATCTTCTCCGCTACCCTGAGCTTGGGGCTGCATATCCTGCCTCTCCTAGGCGCTTATGTAGGGAGCGTTTTACTGGGGCTTGCGCTTCAGATGTTTGGCGTATACTCTCTCTTCCTATACATTTTTGCCAAGCGTTCTCCATGGGAAACTTTGCGGGGTGCGTGGCCAGCCTTACTGCTAGCTTTTTCTTCGGCTAGTAGCAATGCAACGTTGCCGGTAACCCTACGTACGGCTATTGACAAGCTCAAGATAGCGCCCCCCATTGCCCAGTTTATCACCACGCTGGGCGCTACCGTCAATCAAAACGGTACAGCGCTTTATGAGGGGGTAACGCTGATATTCTTACTTCAAGCCTTTGGCGAGCCGTTATCTGCAAGCAAAATCTTCCTGGTGATTTTGTTTGCGATTCTCATCGCTATAGGGGCGGCTGGCGTACCAGGCGGGTCTTTACCCCTTCTGGCCGGTGTATTGCCGGCGCTTGGGGTGCCCAGTGCCGCTATTGGCCTTGTGTACGGTATCGATCGCATTTTAGACATGTCGCGTACCGTCCTCAACGTCTACGGCGATCTCGTAATAGGCTGTTACCTTCACACGGCTTATGCAAGTACTGACGAGCAAAGAAACCCTACTTAATTGGCGTCAAAAGGCCCAGGGCGTGATCGGATTTGTTCCGACGATGGGAGCCCTTCATGAAGGTCATCTCTCCCTGGTGCGTCAGAGCATGACTGAATGCGACTGGACGGTGGTCAGCATTTTTGTGAATCCCCGCCAGTTTGGTCCCCATGAAGATTTTGAGCGGTATCCTCGCACACCAGAGACGGATATTCGCTTACTCCAGAGCCTAGGCGTCTCTGTGGTGTTTATGCCCTCCGTAGACGAGATGTACTCCCTCGAAGATGAATGGCACCTTAGTGCTACGCGGCTGAGTCGTCTATGGTGTGGCGCCCATCGAATTGGTCACTTCGATGGCGTAGCGCTCGTCCTGACAAAGCTTTTTCATCTCGTTCATCCTAGTCGGGCTTATTTCGGTGAAAAGGACTTTCAGCAAGTACGAATCGTAGAAAAGATGGTCGAAGAGCTCTTTTTTCCGGTGCAGATCGTTCGGCACCCTACCATTCGTGAAGCCGACGGCTTAGCCATGAGCTCGCGCAATGCCTATCTCTCTCCTAGGGGACGCGCGCAGGCGATTGCCTTATACAAGGCGCTCCAGTACCTGTATGCCCTCACTAGCGAGCATCGCGAGGTTCGTACCCTCCTCGAGCAGACGCATCGCTACCTGGCTGAAAATTATCCCGAGGTCGCTATAGAATATCTCGCTGTAGTAGACGAGCATACTTTAGAACCCCTTATGCATATCAACCAGAGCCATAAACCGCGTGCCCTTATTGCGGCCTATGTAGAAGGCGTTCGACTCATTGATAATCTGCCGTTATACGAGCAGCGGTAAGTCTACGTCGACCGTCTGCTAAGGGCTCAAGAAAAAGGTCCGCATAAGGCAGCGTGACGCCCCACGGCAAGCGCTCTGCCCATTCTACGAAAATAAGTGGTGCCGTATCCAGCAGTTCATAAAGCGCCTCCCATCGTGCCGGGCTATCGGCCGGAAAGCGATAGAGATCCACATGATAAATCGCCCCGGTGTACTGATGGATATACGTGAAAGTAGGACTATGCACCTCAGGCCCAACCCAGGTCCGGACCAGCGCTGTCTTTCCCGCGCCCAGCGGCCCCCGTAAAAGCCAGCGCGAGAGATCAGTTCCCCAAGCCTGGAGCTCGGCCACGACTTCTGGTAGATCCGCCTCTGAGTACACCCGCACAAGGCTCATCGCTTAGGAACCAGACGTGCAAAGGGCACCATGATCTCCTCCATGCTTACTCCCCCATGCTGGTAAGAATCCCGATACAAACGCACGTAGTCATTGTAATTGGTCGGGTATACCAGAAAGTAATCCTCACAAGCAAAAAGATAGGTAGCACTAGCGGAAGCCCGAGGTAAGCGCGCTTCTTCTGGCTTTCGAATGTGAAAGAGGCCCTTTGTACCTTTATCGTAATTGAGATTACGGCCTTGCTTGTAGCGGAGGTTAGTAGTAGTCTCCCGATCGCCTAATACCCGAATCGCACGCCGGACCTGAATAAACCCATGATCCGTCGTAATAAAGACCCGCTGGGTGTACTGCGGCAGCTGCTTGAGCACTTCGTAAAAAGTAGAATTTTGAAGCCAAGCTTTGGTCACGGCCCGTAAAGCAATGTCATTAGCCGCAAGTTCCTTAAGGACATTCATCTGAACGCGTGTATGAGCCATAAGATCGAGAAAGTTGAATATCATTACCACGATATCGTTCTGCCGAAGTAGGTTGGGCAGATTTTGCACGAGCTGACGGCCCTCCTCAGGGCGCAAGACCTTAGCATGGGCCACCCGCTGCGATAGCTTATGCCGCAAGAGAAAATCATTAAAAAATTCTTCTTCAAAGAGGTTTTTACCCCCCTCTTCGTCGTCGTCAGCCCAGTAGCGCGGGAAACGATTGGCAATATCAAGGGGATGTAGCCCAGAAAACAGACTATTCCGGGCGTACTGGGTCGCCGTAGGTAAAATCGAGAAAAAGAGCCGCTCCTCCATCACATCGTATAGAGGGGCTAAGAGGGCTTCGAGTACCTTCCACTGGTCATACCGCATGCCATCTACAAGTAGCAGGGCCGTAGGTGTCTTCTCGCTTTCCAGATGGGGCATCAGAAAAGAGCGTAAAACCTCCGGTGACATGATCGGCTTCTCACCCCGTGTAGTATGGAGCCAGTCGAAGTAGTTGGCTGTAAAAAACTTAGAGAAAACCTTATTAGCTTCGACCCGCTGAGCATCGAAAGCTTCCCTGAGCTCAGGCATATCCACCTTTTCAAGCTCTAAATCCCAATAGACCAGGTCCTTGTATAGCTCTTCCCACTCCTGCACAGATAAGGGACTCATCAGTCGGGCAGAGAGCGAAGCAAAAAACCGATGATAGCCTTCTGAGATTTTCTGCTCCTTGAGCTGGGAGAGATCTAAAAATCGAAGACATACGGAGTATAGCTGCTGGAGCTTCACAGGTTTGATGAGGAAGTCCGACACCTCGGCGCTCAGGGCGTCTTCTGCTAGGCGCTCGGCTTCGTCCTGGGTGATCATAACGATCGGCAAATGGGGATAGCGGCGGCGTACCTGCCGCACCCACTCAAGACCAGAGATACCCGGCATGTGTTCATCGATAAATACTAGGTCTACCGGCTTCTCTTGAATGTAGCTGAGGGCTTCGTACGGATGGGAAAAGACTTCTACATCCAGGCCCCTTTGCTTGAGATACTGTACATGTGGCAGAAGGTGTTCGATCTCATCGTCCACCCATAGGAGACGCGCTTTCATCCATTCAAAGATACCAAAAGCACTGGAGAATTCTCGTATCTTTGGAATATATGCAGGTTATCCTTAGCTATGCGCCCACAAGCGAGGTGACGGAAGCGCTAGAGGCCGCTTTAGAGACGTGGGAGGGCTTTGGGCTACGCTTCTTTCGGAGTGAACATGAACTGGCGCCTTACATAGAGCAGGCCATAGGACGCGGGGAGGAGATCGTCATAGTGATCGGTGAATGGCCAACTGCTACCAAGTTTTTTGAAGAGGCTTATAAGCGTGTACCCAGTGCGATGTATCTGGCTCTTATCGAGCCGGGGGTACCCTTTTTACCCCAGAAATTACCCATTTTGCCAGTTGGCCTTTCAGAGGGCAAGCTCGATGCGGGGCTACTGCGGCACGTGCTGAGTCGCATACGCCAAAGGCAGGAGCATGAGAGCCAAAATCGCCTTCTTCTCGAGCTGCACCGCGTCGCTCTGTCCTTGATCGGGGAAATGCGTTATGAGCGCCTAATCTTTAAGATCCTACGGATCGCCTTGGACAATACCAAAGCCGAAGAGGCGATGCTTATCATGCCCGCCCCAGACAAGGCTGATACCCTCTACTTAGTCTCGCGAGTCAGTGCTGATACATACGAGCCGCCTCCACTCACCCATGAGCCTATCCACAAGGTGGATGCGGTATTCTTACCCCTTGTGGAGCACAGCATTCACAGCAAGGAAACCATCGTCGTATCCGATATCGAGCTAGACGCCTTTTGGAGTCGACATCCTGATCTCAAGCAAACTCCGCTTCGGATGGTCATTTCACTTCCGCTCATTTATCAGGGTCGCCTGATTGGCTTAGTCTATATACGGCACACGACGCAAGCTATACCCCTGCCTTTAACCAGAGTAGACTTCCTAAAACTCTTTACAGCCCCTGCCGCCATCGCTCTGCAAAACGCACAGCTCTACACACACATGGAGGACCTAGTTGAAAAGCGTACGCAAGAGGTCCTTCAACAAAAACAGGAGCTCGAGCGGCAAGCTACGCTCCTTCGTCAGCAGAACGAAGATATTGTCGCGAGTCTGCGATATGCGCAGCGCGTGCAACGCGCCATATTCCCCCCCTGGCACGAAATATTCCACTTCTTCGAAGATAGTTTCCTTTTTTACCAGCCCCGAGAAATGGTAGGGGGTGACTTTTACTGGTTTGCTCATCGCCTGAGCAAAGTCCTGATCGCTGGAGGAGACTGTACAGGTCACGGTATTCCCGGCGCGTTCATGACTATTATCGCCAATACCCTCCTCAAGCAGATCGTAGAGCTGGAAGGGGTCTTTAAGCCCTCTGAAATCCTATACCTTCTCAACCTTCGGATGCGGGCAGCCCTCCACCACGAGGATGCCACCTATCAGCGATTCCAAGAGGGAATGGAAATTGGGCTTATTCAGATTGACACTAAACGCTACAAGCTGCTTTTCTCGGGCGCTCGTCGCGCGCTCTTTCATATTCACCATGGCAAAGGCCAGGAGATCGCCGGTGATCGGCACACCATCGGCAGTGTGTGGGAAGGCGAGGCCCCAGAATTTAGACTTCACCAGATCGAAGTAGAACCGGGGGATATGCTTTACCTTTTCTCCGATGGGTTTGCCGACCAGCTCAATCCAGAAGGCAAACGCTACCAGCAGCGCCGGCTCCTGGAGTTTCTGGAAATGATTTATGAGCAGCCAGCTGCCCAGCAGCGTCTCCTCCTAGAAGCCGAATTAGCGCGATGGAGCGGCAATACCCGCCAGACAGATGACATCTTGATCATTGGGCTACGGGTGGGGTCTCCAAAATGAGATCCCGCACCTTGAGATGAATGGCTTGATTGATCCGATAGGGGGTCACGACGAGGCCTTGGGCCCGGGCACTAAGGGCTTCTGCCCGCCTTTCCCACTGAGGCGAAGAAAACGTAAGCTGCGCGTAGAAAGAACGAAGCAGGCCATTATCAGCGGCATGGACCCACCAACGCCGCGTTTGTCTGTCAAACGCTAGCCGGGCCGCGGGGAGTATGTAACGCGGAGCCGGATTAGCAGGTCCCACAGGCTCAAAGCGCGCCGTAAGCGTGGCCAGATCCTCAGCAAAAAGCGTTTGGACTTGAACCACGGCATCCACTGCACCATAAGAGGGCGGCGCTTCCTGCCTAAAGGCCCGAGCAGCCGCTATGAATGCATCCCTAAAGGCCTCATATGCCGTCTCCTGCACCGAGAATCCCGCTGCCATCGCATGGCCCCCGCCTTTGACTAAATGTGGACGACAGGCCTTCTCGAGCATCAGATGCAAGGGCACATGCTCAACACTTCGGCCGGAGCCTACCCATAGACCACTAGCAGGGTCCTGCGTAAAAACAGCAGCGGGACGTTGATACTTTTCTGTGAGCTTAGCGGCTACTAGGCCGATAATCCCTTTATGCCATCCAGCCTGACGAATCACAAGCGCGGCAGGCCAGCTGGTCTCTTCCTCGCCGTAAGCCGCACGAAGCAACTGCTCCGCTTGTTGTAGCGCTTCCGCCTGCAGGGTTTGTCGTAGTCGGTTGAGCTGCTCTAGCCCAGCAGCGATCTGCTCGGTCGCTAAAGAAGATGCTTCAGCCAGGAGGAGTGCTAAAGCTGGCCCTGGCTCGGACAAGCGACCAGGCGCATTCAGACGCGGAACGATTCGAAAGACCACATCTCGGGACGAGAGGGGCTCCCGCTGCATGCCAGCCTTCTGCATCAGGGCAACCAAACCCGGTAAGGGATCGGCTTGCAACTTCTCGAGCCCGACCCGAGTCAGGATGCGATTGTCTCCTTGCAGGGGCATAACATCTGCCATGGTAGCGATAGCCACCAGGTCGGCCAACGCCTCCAGCTCGCACCATTGCCCCCCTTCATAGGTCTCCAGATAGGCTTGCAAAAGCCGATAAACTACACCGGTCGCCGCCCACTCCCGAAAAACGACCTCTGCATCAGCGCGATGAGGATTAATAAAGGCTTCGGCTGCTGGCCACGTGCTGGGATCCGCTGGTATTTGGTGGTGATCACAGATCAGCACCGGAATACCGGCTGCTTGCAGCAGAGCCACTTCCGTGTGGTTTTTGCTGCCCGTATCGACACTGATAAATAAGCCGGCGCGCGCATCTACGGCTTCCGCTACGAGACGCTCGGATAACCCATAGCCCTCTGCCCGGGTAGGTAATCGTATGTGATAGGGTATGCCTCGATTGCGCAAAAACCACCCCAATAGGGCTGAACTACTGATACCGTCCACGTCATAGTCGCCGGCGATAAAGACGAACTTCTTCTGCTTGATAGCTGAATGCAAAAGAGCTAGTGCCCGTTCTAAGTCAGGCAGCCCGTGGATTGGAGACAGGTCCGCTAACGTGCCTCTCCAAAAGAGATGCTGCTTAGTAGGCGTTGTAAGCCCACGTCGCCAAAGCACAGCATCCGTTACCCTT
>CAZAXD010000030.1:18434-23502 GCA_964489015.1 uncultured Sphingobacterium sp.
GGAGCGGGAGGCACCACCCAATCCCGAATCAATCCACGCCAGTACACGACAAGGTCTCAGGACTTAGGCGGGGTAGGCGGCCAACGAAACCCTATCACCATGATGTCATCGGTCTGCTCGGCATCGCCTTTCCAGCTCATGAGCCGCTCCAGTAGAACTTGCTGCTGTTTCTGGAGGTCCATAGCCTGGATCTCATCCAATATCTCATAAAAGCGGCGCTTACCTAAACGCGGCTTATCAGGGCCTTCTTGATCTTGATAACCGTCAGAAAAGAGATAAAACACATCCCCCACTTCTGGCACAACCTCTATCGCTCCAAACTCGACATCTCCGACCAGAGCGGGATCATCCCCAATGGCGCGAGGCATTGCCGGAATCTCGTGGCGCTGGCCGCCGCTATACCGGAGAACCGGCCGCTTGGCACTGCCGATGCTTAGCCGCTGCTGAAGAAGGTCTATTTGTACGAGAACTGCTTCGGCCCCATCTTGCATAGTACCGTCTTGAGCCTGGAGCTTCTCTCGAACCTGCAAGTCAACCACTTGCAAGATGCCGCCCACATCTGTAATGCAAAGCTCATTCACCGCATAAGATAACGCATTGCTAACCAGCACACTCATAAAAGCACCCGGCACACCATGTCCCGTACAGTCTACCGCTGCTAAATAAACATAACGCCCATCCTGCTCAGAAAACCAGTAAAAATCCCCGCTAACTACGGCCTTAGGCTGGTATAAGATGAAGCTATCCCGCAGAAAGTACTGGATATACTCCTCCTTAGGCATGAGAGCCTGCTGAATGCGCTGGGCGTAGCGAATGCTTTCTTCGAGCTCTTGCTTCTGTTCAGAGATAATTTTGTAAAACGTCGCGTTCTCAAGCGAGATCGCAAGCTGACTAGTGAGGGTTTGAATCGTGCTCTGCACTTCTCGGCGCTCCCGCAGAAAGTCCATCGCTTCGCTCCGCTCTATGACGACATACCCGACTTCTTGCAAGCCACCCTGCTGAAGGCGAATAGGTGTTACATACAGAGAGGGGATATCTTCCAGCAGGAGTTGCTCGATAACCTCGTCTATGTCATGCTTAATCTTTCGGGTGAGGTCGGGATTACCATAAATATCAGCCAGGGTGATTTTGGGCCTATTCGCATAGGATTGGAGCTTTGCTTCCACTCGGGCTTCTGCGGCGATCTGGAAGCGATGCTGGGGGTGCTCGACAAATGCCTTAGCGGAAGAGAACCCTACCGTGTCTGCCAGGCTTTCAAAGTACTTTTCAATGAGGCGGTTAATGTCCCGTTCCCCGGAGATCTTTTGGGTGAGAATGTTGATGTCACGCAGAAGACGCATGTAGACCTGCAAGCGTATTTTCTGCAGGAAAGCATCTGCGGCTTCTTCGACCGTGAGCATCAGATCCTCCTCGCGCCAGGGTTTCATGATATACCGATACAGGCGCGCATGATTGATAGCATTACGCACGGCGTCTAACGTGGCTTGGCCTGTTAGGAGGATCTTATAGGCATCAGGGACTTTCTGATGGGCAGCAATCAAAAACTCATCACCCTTCATCGAGGGCATAAGCTGATCGGAGATGATAACGGCTACAGAGGAGCCTTCCGATAGGAGGTCCTCTATGAGCTCTAGCCCTTCTTCACCACTTTGCGCTACTTCACACTCAAAGCGATCCCCGATGCGGTTGATAACCTGCTCCTGGAGACTATCTAGAATGATCTTCTCATCATCTACACAGATGACATAGGGCTTTCGTATCATAAAAACCTCACTCCCGAAGACCTAATTTTCGCAGCGCATTATGAACGTAGTTGATTAGATCTTCTTCACGCCAGGGCTTTCGGATGTAAGCATAGAGGTTAGCATTTTGATAGGCATTTTCGACAGCCTCAGGGTCTGCCTGGCCCGTTAGCATAATCGTAACGGTTCCGGGATAGCGTTGGTGCAGTTCGATAAGAAAAGTATCGCCCTTGACACGGGGCATGAGCCAGTCCGAAATCACCAGTACCATTTCGAATCCCTGCGAGACAAGGTCTTCAATCACCTCCCAGGCTTCGTCCACACTTTCCGCAATCTCGTACTCAAACTCATCGCCGAAGGTGGCCCGGAGCTGATCTTGCAAGCTGTCGAGGACGATCTTCTCATCATCCACGCACAAAATGGCCCGCTTAGCTTTCTTTTGCGTTTCCATAGGCTTATTGTGTTTGTTGGACGGTCTGTTGCGCGACTACATTGGCTTCATACGGCGTGCGGATGGGCAAGCGCACATAAAAGGTCGTCTTACCAGGCTCACTCTCAAAGTAAATCTTCCCCCCGTGCTTTTCCACAATACGTCGAGAGATATCTAGGCCAAGGCCAGTGCCTTCGCCAGCCGGCTTGGTCGTAAAAAATGCCTCAAAGATTTTATCTTGGATTTCCTTGGGAATCCCAGGCCCTGAGTCGGTAAAGCTCGCCAGAATATCATCGCCTTCTCGTCGCACCGCGACATGAAGAGTACCTTTTCCTTGCATGGCCTGAATAGCATTAGAGATAATATTGGTCCAAACTTGTGAGAGCTGATCCGGCAAACCTAAAATAGCTGGCAGGTCAGGTTCATACTCTTTGGATACCTCGATACCGTACTTGAGCTGATTGTGGTAAATGATGAGCACCGTATCGATCGTCTCAGGGACCTGCAGATATTCAGGGCGTTCATCGCTACCCTTTCTAGAATAAGACTTGAGCGCAAAAACGATCTTTTGCATTTTAGTGACGGCTAGCTCGATATTGTCCGTATTGAGCCGAAGCTTGCCAATATTACCAGCCATCTCAATAACAAAAGTTGCATCAGGATGCTTAAAGAGCGGCAAAAAGGGCTCTACATTATCAAAAATACCTATTTTGACGAGGTTTTGGGCTAAGGTACTGGCGTTAGGGACACCTTGTCCCTCTAAGAGCTCGGTAAGCTGTCGGCGGTACTGGCGTTCCTCTCGACTGGTAAGAGAGCCTGTAAAGCTTAGGGTCCGCTCTACAAGCTGGAAAAAGGCATCCGTTTGTGCGCCTAAAATAGAAAGCAACTTGGGATAATTTCGGAGGGTGTCTAGCAGACTTTTAGAGATATTCGTACTAGCAGCGCTTATGGCCCCAAGGGGCGTATTGACTTCATGGGCTACCCCAGCGATAAGCTGACCTAAGGCAGCCATCTTCTCAGACTGGATGAGCTGCTGCTGCGTATTTTTCAGATCATCATAAGCCTTTTCGAGATTCCTTTTGGCAGAATCAAGCTGACGATAGCTTTCCTGAAGCTCAGCAGTACGAGCCTGGACAATCGCTTCGAGCTCCCGATTGCGACGTTCTAAGCGGGCCGCATTAAGCTGAATAATGATAAAGACCAGGATAATCGCCACAATAGCATACAGCACAAAAGCCCAGGTCGCTAGCCACCAAGGTGGCGTGATGGTGAAGTAATACTCAGTTGCCGGGATGTTTTCGCCCCAGGGTGCTATAGCTTGCACCTCTAGCCGGTAGTTACCATGGCTCAGACCCGAAAACGATAAAACGGGGGATTCCAAGAGCACCCAGGGCTCATTCCCCTCCTCAACAAAGCGGTAGCGGAACCGGGTAGGGGCTAGCCCCCCATAAAGATTGACCCAGCCTAGTAAGAAATAGCCCTGTGCCGATTGATACGACAGCTCGGGCGCAGCGTTAGCAGGCTGGACATGGGTGATTTCGACCTTCTCAGGAAGGAGGTAATAGCCTCCTCGCGCCAAGCTGTCCCCAATGTACAGGGCTCGTACCAGCGTCGGCGGTCGCAAAGCAGGCGTAAATCGCAGATCCCCCGTCACTAACTCATCCTTGTAAGACGCCCAAATCCGATCACCCGCTACCACGACCACATCTGGACGGCCTCCTCGAACATTTAAGGCAAGCGGGGCCCCATCCAGCATTAGGCTGGCAGGAAAGTCCTGACTCGCAAAGTCAATAATACCCAATCCCCGGTTGGCTCTATAGAGATATCGATACCCCTCTAAATGAACTAACCTTTCGATGGTTTCGCCCGACAATCGCTCCTTTAGCTTGGGTACAGCTTCAAACTGACCATTCGATAATCGATATACCATCTGGCTGGACTGGGCATAAATGGTCTGGCCGAGCTTAGCCACATAATAGCTGCCTTTCGGCAGATCCCAGTCTTGGGCCTCTAGCTCCTTGTTAGAAAAATTGTAGCGGAAAACACCCTGCGAAACCGTGCCAATCCACAACCCTTCTTCGTCTTCAGCCACGGAGCGGACATTGACTTTAGGCACGCGATGGGCTTCGCGCCAGCGCCCCCCCTCATATCGAAGAATGGCCAACCCCCCTTGGCCGTAGGCATAGACCTCACCCTTCTCTGAAGCCAGGAAGCCTGCAAAAGAAGCCTCTTCGACTACAGGTTGTACTACGCCACCGGTCACGTCGTAAATACCCCTCGAGGTCGCCACTAATAAGCGTCCCTTGAACCTACGGACCGACCAGCACTCTACGCGGAGCCCCGGGAGAGCGACAAAGCGCTGCCCCCTTTCTAAGCGGTAGGTCCCCTGTACCGTGGTTACGTAGACATCTTCCTTTTCGGGCCATATTGAGGTGATCTTGCCCTCAAGGCCACCAAGCCGGGCAAAAGTTCTAAGAGGCAGCTTGAGGAGCAACTGCGTAAGGCCACGGCCGTGCGCTATCCAGGCATTCCCCGCTACATCGGCAAAGACACTATATATGTCGTTATCTGGCAGGCCTTCCGTTCGGCTCAACCGCTGCAGCACTTCACCCTCTTTAGACACAATCAGTGCCCCGCCCGTAAGCGTACCTAGTACGACACTTTCATCAGGCAGAGCGACTGCAGAATAGATTCGCTTCTCGTGGAGGTAGGATTCTACACTTAGCTTTTTAGGAGAGAAAGCCGCTTGGCCTTTTCGACCTTCGTATATCTGTCCCTCTGAAGTAAGAACCCAGACCTTCTGTGGGGCAGGGGAAACGATGCTCACGACCTCTAAAGCTTCAAACAGACTACCACCACTGATAGGCTGCATGCCGTTAGGCGTGACTCGGACAAG
>CAZAXD010000030.1:23532-23743 GCA_964489015.1 uncultured Sphingobacterium sp.
TCCCCGTCCACCAGACCCCCGCCCGAGATGCCATCGCTGTGTGGGAAAACCTTAGGGGATAAAGCTAGCTCGGTGGCATTGAGATAAACAATAGCGGAGGACCCGATGAGGTACACATCCTGCCCAGTCCCTAAGATGAGATTAACGTCACCGATGGCACGCAGATTCTGAGGCAGCAATTCTATGTGAGAACGGTAGACTAAGCGGCCCA
>CAZAXD010000031.1:0-21437 GCA_964489015.1 uncultured Sphingobacterium sp.
CTCAAAAGTACTAGCGATATCGTACTTTTGGAGGGTGTTATTGGGACTCATAGCTGGGGAAAACGTACTGTCCTTTTCGCCTATCTATTTTCGGCGGGAGTTTGGGCTGGCTTATGAGGTTTGGACCCCGCCAAGCCCGGACGCTATACGGCCGATTATCTCAGCCAAAGGGTGGCGCGGCTTCAACGTAACCACGCCTTACAAAGAAGTCGTCGTCTCCCTGTTAGACCGACTCATGCCCCCCTGCGCAGACATTCTAGCCGTGAATACCGTCGTCCTCCAGCCGGATGGGACATGGGTTGGGTATAATACCGACTACGAAGCTGCCCGGATGCTCTTACCTCAATACGAGTCCGTGTATGGTCCTTGGGAGGAAGTATGGGTTTTGGGGACTGGGGGAGCGGCCCGGGCTGTCGCCCTGGCTCATGCCCAAACCTGGCCCGCCATTCCCATCACCTTCCTCAGTCGCACCCCATCTAAGCCTGACTTTCCGTTTCCCACGGCTGGCATGCCCACTACGCAAAGGGTCTCTTACGAAACCGCTGTTAAGCTGCCCCGCCAAGGTCGCCGACTCGTGATTCAAGCCACGCCGCTCGGTAGCTTCCCACGCATGCAGAGCGTACCCCCCTTTCCCTTCCACACGCTGCAGGCCGATGATGTCATCTGGGATCTAGTCTACAATCCGAATCCTTCCCGCTTTTTGCAGATAGCACACCAGCTAGGCTGCCATATCGAAAGTGGTATGAGTCTCTTACGCTTACAAGCCAATCTAAGCGTGCAGTACTGGTTTGCAGCCCACAAAGCGGCCCATCCACATAAAAAGCCTATCTGGTCACGCGCCGCTGCCAGCGACGACTAGCTAGACCCATTCTAAGCCCTATCTGCAGCGGGCTAACCTGCCAAGCCTTAGAAGGCCGCCATTCCCAAAGAAGGTAAGGGTCGACAACCGCACCGTAACTCTGCCGAAAAATGCATTGATAGCCCACACTGAGGCCCACCCCCCAAGCCCTACGACTGGGCTCCCCGATCGCGCCTATCAACCCCACGAGGCCATGCAGTCCAACCCAAAGTCCTGCTGGTGCATACCTAGGCCGCCACCCATAATATTTTACCCCGACACGCCCTAAAACCCCTCGTATCGGCAGCATACGGGCATAGCTAAGCCCCAGCGTACCCGTTAGCCCCTCGAGCCGCGGCCGAAACACGCCCGCCTCAAAGGGCGGCGCCTCCCGAAAGAAGCGATACTCCGCGCCCATCCGATACTCACGCCATAGCCAGCTTAGCCCATCAGCCTGTAGGATATACCGCACCGGCAGCTGCCCCCATGCAAGCCCCACTAACCCTAAGACCCAGCCCATCACTAGACAAATTTACTCTACTTCCACGGGTACCACTAAGGTAGAGTCTACCTCTGGAATCTCAACTAAGCGGATAGGCGGCCGATAGCTAGCCAGCCGAGGAACGCCCGCTTCTATAACCACAGCGGGGCCTTCTGCCGGAGAGCCCGGCCGAACCCCATACGTGCCCGGAGGCAGCCACAACGTGTCTCCGACTCGGACTAGTAGCCGCGTGGCATTCTCTAGCACCGACGGCGTATAGACATAGATCCATTCCACCTCACCCGTAAAGACAGTGCGCACCTTGGCTAAGGGAATCATAGGACCCCGACGCCCATCCAAGTACCCTAGCGTTGCAGAACCTCGTCCCCTTGGTAGGTGCCATCGCCACGCCTCGCTACAGCCAGACACCAGCGTATCACGCCCCTTTGCCACTAAGTGAAAAAACGTATCCCGCTCCACTGTATCTAGCACACTAAGCACCACGAGCGGCTGATAACTATTTTCCATCCACGACCAACCTAGCACCGGTCCTATGGTGTCACGCGCCTCGTCTGCCTTCCGCCAGATTCGGCAAAAGCCAACCGAGTCCCCAAAAGTCGCAGAGTCTCCCCGCACCAGCCAGAGATTCTCCGCTAAAGGACGCTCGTCGGACACGACCGGCTCTAAAAACTTGAGGATTACGTAGGGCCCCCACTGAAGCACTTGCTTAGGGCGGGGACCTACCGTGTCTAACATAGCCTGCACCCACACGGAGCCCGCTGGTGAAGGCAGCCACAAAGCCTCCTCACTACTACGCCAAAGGGCATCCCCATCTTTGTCTTCCCAAGCATAAGCTCCCTGAGTCGCTGCAGCACTCACCCCGCATATGCGAATACTATCCCCCTGTGCCATAAAGCGATAATACCCCCCCTCTGCCTCCAGCACGAGCCACACGGGATGTTTGACGCTAGGAGCAGGGTGCAGCCGCACACGCACGCAGTGGCTATCCGCTGGGATGACCTGCAAAGGAAGCGGATTGCCTGCTGTAAAGTCCTTGATGCCCGGCCCTAGCCACAGCTGCGTAGCCGTGTGCGGGAGAATCACGATTAGGCGCTTACCCCGTAGACGAACGCGGCCTCGATCTACGGAGTCTGTAGAGGTGGGATTGTACCACAGCGCAGTAGGGCTTTCGACCGACTGAAGGTATTCATTCCAGAAGAGCTTGTACTGAAGGTGACCATCTGGCCGGGCATGGACCTTCCAGCGGCGAAGGCTCGGCGGCGCCACATCAGGCGGCCCCCCGTCCGGCGGCTGAATCGACGCACAGCCCCCAGCACCCAAACTAAGACGCATAGACCACCCCCTCCTAAAAGCCTCCCCCTAAAGATATCTTGCCCCCTATCGAGCCCCCTTAATCGCCAAATCAAAGCGCTCATGATGTCGCTAACAGCCGCTCGTACAGCGTAGCCAACCCAGCACTAGCCGGCGCTTCGATTACCTCGACACCAGCACGCACCGTCGGACGCGGATCAACAAGGTACTTTTGTTTGGCTCGAACAGCCTCGTCTAGTAAGCCCGCCGCCGGATACACCCGCAGCGAGCTGCCTACCACTACAAAAATGTCCGCCCGCCGAGCCCACGCCTCCGCTACCGGATACAAGGGCACCGCCTCCCCAAACCACACCACATGCGGCCGTAGCTGAGAGCCCCTTTCGCACTTATCCCCCAAAGCAATCGGCCTATACCCAATCTCATACACCAGCGCCTCATCCATCGTACTGCGTGCCTTCGTTAGCTCACCATGCAGGTGTAAAACATATGTCGAGCCGGCCCGCTCGTGGAGGTCATCTACATTTTGGGTAATCACGATGACCGCGAAGTGCGCTTCGAGCCTTTTGAGGTACTCATGGGCGGGGTTGGGGCGCGCCCCAGCCAGCTGAGCCCGCCTCTCGTTATAAAAGCGCAAAACCAACTCAGGATTGCGGGCCCAAGCCTCCGGCGTAGCTACTTCGTAAATAGAATGCTTTTCCCACAACCCGCCACTATCGCGAAAGGTACTAAGGCCGCTTTCCGCCGAGATGCCTGCGCCTGTCAAGATCACTAGCAGCCGCCCTTCCTGAGGGGCAGGCGGCCGCTGCAGCCATTCAGGAACTGGGGTTACACGCCGCACTTCCCAAAGGTATAACTCAACTTCCTCACTCCTCTACTGCTCAGAGAGTAAATACCGCCCTGACTTTTCACTGTAATACGTTGATTGGCTCTCACTTATCCGAAGGAGGGCCCCCTATGAGCA
This sequence comes from uncultured Sphingobacterium sp., assembly GCA_964489015.1. GTDB lineage: Bacteria > Bacteroidota > Bacteroidia > SpSt-205 > SpSt-205 > JAPYWM01. The sequence continues at coordinate 3,613 of CAZAXD010000031.1, forward strand.
GGGTCAAACCAGACATAGGTGACGGTGGTCGTTTGAATTTTGGAAGGATACTTTAGCATGACATCGGTCTGGCTCTGGGTGATTTTGACCCGTAGGACGTTGTCATAGGTTCCATTCGGGAGGATGAGCCGCCCCTCACCATCCACCTCAACGCGAATGGTGCCTTTGCCTTCAAACTCAAAACCACGCGCCGTGTATCGAACAGCATAGGTATCCGCGATTACTTCGCCATACCGCAAGGGGCGCCGCATGAAAAGCACCGGATCGGTGTAGACTATCTCTATACCGCCATCTGCATAGCCTACCAGGTAGTTTTCCGTTTGGGTCTTCTGCATAAAGACCAGCTCGCCATCGCTGGACTGCCCTACGAGATTAGCCTTGGGAAACTTCTCAGCATTTTTCACTTGCTTAGGCGAAACCATGTGCGTGACTGCTGTATCACCCGCTTTGAAGCTAAGCTTGGAAAAGTCTCAGACCTGTTTCTGCCCCCCTTCACCGGGGGAAAGGTCCTTGGCTTCACACTTTTGATAAACCAGCACCATGCCTTCCCTGAAAGTCCTCGGCTCTTTATGCGCTAACTTGACAATGTAAAAAGCTAGTCAAGCTTGCAACTAGGCTGACCTTTCTTATGAAACCTCTTAGAGCTATCTGCGTACCCATAGCCTTGTTAGAGCTTTTGAAGGCGCAAGGTTTGGCGCTCACCTTGTTCATTCTCAATAATCACGAGGTATAAACCGGCAGGCAGATCCGCCACTTCATAAGCTGGGGCAGGCCTCCAATCCCGAAGCAAACGGCCCTGTAGGTCATAAAGATGCACGGACCGAGGGGCAGGGGCTGTGATATGAAACGCCGTCGTAACTGGGTTAGGATATAAACTAATACCCGAACCTTGAGATAACCCCCTAATGCCTGTCACGACGCTTTCATCCTCCTCTGCGTAAAGGAATCTTCGCAGCGAAGGCGTAGCTATGCCCAAAGTATCAGAAAAGGCACTGCCCTGCAGATCCCGCCGAACCACGACACATGTGTCGGTGAAGTCGGTAAAGCTCATAAAGAGCTCTCCCCCTACTCGGAGTAAAGCATACCCCGTCAAACCACTCAGTGCCATAATCCCTCGGTAGGGGCTCTCTATGTTTTGGGTTTGCACGGCAAACGCACTAAGCGCCCCACTAGTCGACCAAAAAAGTATCGTATCTCGCCCGCCCGTATCCGCTGTAAAACCAGAGAAGCTATTCAAACCCGTGGCCAGACTAGTTACGGTGCCAGTGCTAAGATCAAGCCGCGCAATCTGTAGCGGACTCATAAAATCCGTATAGCACGCCGCATATAGCGCGTTGCCGATGCGTAAGAGGTCATTGGGATTATCCTCGACCTCATAAGCCGCCACTACCTGACGGGTCTGAAGATTAATCAGCACGATGAAACTGTCAGGCCCAAATGTATTCGGATCATAACTCTGCGTAATAAAAGCGCTATCCCCTACCACTACAATGCCTTCTCCAGAGCTTCGAAGGTTGGGATGTGCCGGCGGAGACCACAACGAGTCGAGAGCGACACCCGTAGCCGTGGGCTGAATGCGATAAGCCGTGAAAAAGGGTGGCCGATTCCGAGTAGCCAAAAGCAGCGTATCCTTGATAGCAAGCCGCCGAGCCCCTATCTGAGGCGTAAGAGAGTCCAGCGCAAAAGTCAAATTCCGCCAAGGCTCCCGAATGCCGTAAATGACGCCCCAATTCACATTAAAATTCGGCCCACCCCCCGCAATAAAGAGGGTCTTGGTAATCGGGTCATAGGCTAAATCATTACCGTAAGGCTCTAAAAAGCGGCCCGCTCCTGCCACAATTAACGGACTAGCGATAATGATAACAGACCCATCGGAAAGCTGCTGCCGGAAATAGATAGAACTCCCTGTATTCGCATCGCCCTCGTACAGACCAAATATTAGCTTAACCCGCTGACCGCTCTGAGCCCAAAGAAAAGCTGTCAACAGTAGTATAAGAGGTCGCATGCGGCAAAAATAGCCAAATTCCTTTATGGGCCCTTTAGTGTCTCACCCTTTTGTGTATAAACTGCCTACAGACGGTATGGGTTTTGCCTTAATATTGCAGCGTGCTGCTTCGCTATTTTGGGCTAGCCGTTCTTTTAGGCACTTCGGCATTGTGGGCCCAGGACCTTAAGGCGCTGCCGCGCTGTACAGGGCCAGAATGTGCGGAGAGAGTACGGACCCGAGACCAAAAGCCGCCACGCCGCGCACAGCGAGCGGCCGAAAGGCAGCGCGTCGACCGTTATGGGCTACCCAAGTCGCGTCGACGCGCAGAACGGTTTCGTTTGCCAGCGTATTCGCCCCGGCACAAAGCCCTGGAACGAGCTGAGGCCTTCTCGCCTTACAGTCCTCGGCTTCGCCCTCGTAGCCGCGCCGAGCGGTTTACCCCCCGAGCTTATCGCCCTCGCCATAAAAGCCTCGCTCAGGCTGAACGGCTCCAACTGAGAGCCCAAGCCCCCAAACATTCCAATCGCGCCGAGCGGTTTGGTCTGCAGATCCCCTCCCGAAAAGCTCAAGCCACCACCCGCGCTGAAAGGCTACGGGCCCCTCATCAGGGCGCAAGGCATTCCAATCGCGCAGAGGCCTTTGCTCTAAGAACGCCCAAGCGCCGTCTAAGAGCCCAAGCTTATGCCGAACGGCTACGCCTGCCCCTGATGCCGATTCCCCATCGAAATCGCGCCGAGAAGCATCGTTATACCCCTAAAGCAGCCCCGCACAAAGGCGCAGCAGAACAGTATGCCTACCGTCCCCCTACTACGCGCCACCAACCCAGGGCGGAGCGCTTCCGAATCGGGCTCCCCCTCCCTTTTCACCGACCTACGCCCCAAAAAGACCTCTATACGTTGCCTACACCCCGTCATCGCCGCCCTTCCCAAAATCCCTGCGAGCCGCCGGCCTTGCCCCACCCTAGCCAAAAGTGGAGCGAAGGATTGGCCTGTGGACCGCGTCCAGTCCGACACCGACGCCTAGAGCGGCGCCAGGCCTGTGCACCGCCCCCAGTCCGCCATCGTCCTACACCTCAGACGGCCTACTGTTATACCCCACCTATTCGCCATAAACCCACCTCCCAGAAAGCTTACTGCTATGCTCCCTCCATTCGGCACAAAGCCCCGCCGCAGTCCGCTTTTTGTTACGCGCCCCCTGTCCGGCATAAAAGCTTTGATCGATATACCTGCGAGGCCCCTGCGCTAAAGCACCGCTTGCCGATAGATTACGAGGTCCCCTGCGATGCACAGCGTCGTGGCATCATGACCCAAACCGAGCGCTTTGCTCATGACCTGCGCTACCTATTTACGAACCACCGCAAACATTGTCAGTTTCAAAGTGCGTATAGCGGGGTGTCTGTCGGCGAATGGGTAAATACGCAGGCCTATGGCCGGGTGCCGGTCGCCGGCGTGAAAATGGGCTGGCGTGTGTACGTCTTTGCACACTACTATGACAAGCGAGCCCGAGCCTTTCGCAAACCGCGCCTAGAGAAGCGAAAAGTATGGAGCTTGTACCAGCTAGAAGTCTGGGTGCCCGAGCCTGCTAAAAGGTCCAGCGGCCGTAGACGCTACATTAAGGGTTTAGCTGGGATAGAGGGCTTTGGAAATATGGAGGGGATGCGGCTCGTCAAAAAGCGACTATCCCCCGAGGAAACCAAGCGCATCCAAATCGAAAAGCTTGTCCGCAAGCGCCAGATTGCTTGGCTGGTACGGGCCTATCCGGAGGAGCGGGTGCGGCTGCCAGAATGGATCCGCGCTTATGCCGGCCCTAAGCCCCCCCACTTCTGGCCGGGCGTAGATTATAGGTTGCTGGAGGTGTGGCAGTAAGCCATTCCACCCACAACCCCAAAATAAAAACATGCCAAAAAAAGGCCCCAAGTCCCCGCTCCCCAGCCATAAATCGGACATAAAGCCGTTCCAGCGCAGACCGGTCCAGACCTATCGTCCCAAGCGGCGTATACGAACTTAGGACAAACTCCATTAGACGCGGCCTAAGCGGACCGGCGAGCCAAGCCGCTACTGGCGGGGAAAACCCCTGCTTGGGGCGTCGCCAAAGCTCAGCGGGCAAATGTCGCTCTAAAAGCCTACGTAAAAATCGCTTAGTCTCGGTGCCTCGTACGAGCGCCGTCATGGGTAGGGATGCCCGCACCGCTAAAACATCCTCGTCCAGAAAAGGCTCTCTCGCTTCTAAGGCCACCGCCATCGTTGCGCGGTCGACCTTGCGCAGAATATCATCGACCAAGTAGCCCCGTACATCCGCATACATACGGCCTTCCGCTTCTTCGACGTTAGTACCAGCCTCTACATACGGTCCCAGCCCGTCTCGCTGAGCCCCCTCCACGAGCTGAATAGCGAAAGCCATAGGAAAAACCTGTAAGAACGTGCCATAATCACGGGGATCTAGCTGCTTTAGCTTATAAAGCTTACCGGCGAGATTGGTATAACGCTTTCGAAAGTAAGGCAGCCCCCCTATAAGTCGGAGCACGTGCCGCCAAACTGGCCCCAGGTCATAGCCCCAGCGCAAAAAGCGCCAGATCCAAGCTCCCTCCCGACTAAGGGTATATCGCACATAACCGCCAAAGAGTTCGTCTCCCCCATCCGCGGATAAAACGACCTTGACCTTTTGACGAGCGACTTTGGATAGCTGATAAACCGCCAATGCCGACGCATCCCCAAACGGCTGCCCATATAAGACTGGAAGCTTTGCCACCTCGCTAAGCACCGCTGACTCGGAAATGTAGTGTACCGTATGCGGTAGATCCAGGGCAGCCGCCACTTTAGCAGCCCAGGGCGCTTCATCCCATTCCTGCTCCGAAAAGCCCAAGGTAAAAGCCTCAATCTTAGCGCCTCCCGCACGAGTAAGTAAGGCCGCTACCAACGTAGAATCAACCCCTCCACTCAAAAATAGTCCCACCGGCACATCTGAAACAAGGCGATACTGAAAAGCCCGTGTTAATTGTGCCTCGGCTTGCACTAGATCGATCTCGGCCTTAGAGGGATGGCAAAAGAACCACCGGCGCGGCGACCACCAGACGCCCGACTCTAACCGATGAGGCCTAATCCGGAGGTATTCACCGGGAAAAACCTGCCGGATGTATTTGTAAACGGTATAAGGCCCTCGAATGAACCCATACGCCAAATAGCTAGCGACGGCGTTTGGATCTACCGCCCGATCGACCTCAGCTAAAGCTAAGAGCGCTCCTAGCTCAGACGCAAAAGCCACCCCCCCTTCCCATACAGCATAGTACAAAGGCTTGACCCCAAAGCGGTCCCGCACTAGCCAAAGTGACTCGCCATCCCATAGCCCCAAAGCCCACATGCCTCGACATCGCGGCAAAAGATCCAATCCCCACGCCTGCCATCCCCGCAAAAGCACCTCTGTATCCGTTTGCGTCGTAAACGGATGCCCCAGCGCCTGTAACACGGAACGGAGTTCCCGAAAATTATAAACCTCCCCATTGTAAGTAATCACCAGATTTTCCCGCTGCATAGGCTGGGCCCCTGCGGCGCTGAGGTCCAGAATCGCTAATCGCCGATGCGCAAGACCCAACCCCTGATCGGGTTGCAGCCAGAATCCTTCACCATCGGGACCACCATGAGCCTGCCTCGCAGCCAACACCGCCAGGCGCCCTTGAATAGCCTCCCCCGTACACACCCCGCGCCAATCCCAATACCCACCTATCCGACACATGAGCCAAAAGTACAATAGGACCCAATCTTTGCACCATGCGGCCTACACAAAAACTCCTCTATCAGGTTCTGGACTGGAGCCTATCCCGATTTGGCCGCCTCTCCTGGAGAAGCCTCGATACCATTAGCGGCATTTTGTACAGCCTTCTTTACAAGCGCCTCGGCTATCGCAGAGAACTCGTCCGATACCACCTCGAAAAAGCCTTTCCCGAGCTATCGCCCCAGACTCGACTCTCCATAGAAAAGGAGTTTTATCAGCTCTTTGCAGACTACATGGCGGAAGTAACCTACATGTATGCGAACGATTGGGAGGCGATCCGAGCGCAATTCGAAATCCGAAACTTAGAACTCTTTCACGAGGCCCATGCGCAGGGACGATCCGTCATCGTAGCGATGGGGCATCAGTTCAACTGGGAGTGGGGCGGTTGGATCGTCCGAAAGGATACCGCTGCGCCGATTTTGTGTGTGTATTTACCGCTAAGCGATCCGGTATTTGACACCCTATTTCGGGAGATGCGGGGACGGTACGGGAGTGAGATGCTACCCCAAGGACGCATGGGGTTCCGGCTAGCCCGCATGCGTCGCACCACCCATACCCTCATCCTCATGGCAGATCAAAGTCCCAGCAACCTCGGGGAAGCTGTTTGGCTTCCTTTTCTGAACCGAGACACGGCCTGGCATGGTGGGCTCTATCGGGTTGCTCAGCTTAGTGATTACCGCGTGCTCTTTGTCGCCATTCAGCGCCAGGCACGCCATGCCTACGTAGCTTATCCCGAAATCCTTACGGACAAGCCAGGTGCTTTATCAGCAGAAGCCCTTACCCAGCTGTATGTACAAAAGCTCGAGGCCAGCTTACGCCAAGATCCTGCTAACTGGCTCTGGACCCACAATCGCTGGAAACACCAGCGCCCCTAACACCACAGAGACACAGAGCCCCTCCGCAACGTGTAGCCCTCTGTGCTCGCTGTGTCTCCGTGGTGTCTCCAGGCTGCTTTTCTAATACGCTCTCGCGAAGAACACCCGTTGCGCAGAGGATCGGCCTGTATAAATACATCGGCCCTCCTCAGCGGGCAGATCAAGTGGGATGCACCGAATAGTCGCCGAGAGCTCCGACTTAATAGCCGCCTCGGTTTCAGCCGTGCCATCCCAGTGCGCCACCACAAAGCCTCCCGGCCCCTCTAAAATCTGCCGCATCTCTGCATAAGAGTCTACATAATGCGTCTGCGCAGCCATTCGCGCCTGAGCTCGCGCCAAAAGTGCCTTTTGGATACTGTCTAAAAGCTGTGGCATTTCACTGAGGCGAGCTTGGGGCCAGTTCATTTTTTGAGCTTCATGCCGCACAGCTACCTCCATTGACTCCGCCGCTAAATCTCGAGGACCCAGCGTAATGCGGAGCGGCACCCCACGCAACTCCCACTCGTTAAACTTCCAACCTGGGCGATGGTGCGGGTCATCGTCTACCTTGACCCGAAGCCCTGCTTCGCCCAGAGCTCGTCCCATGGCGTGCGCGCGCTCTACAACGGCTGTTCGGTCCTCTTCCTTTTGCCAAATAGGCACGATTACAACCTGAATCGGGGCTACCTTAGGAGGCAAGATGAGCCCTTTTTCATCGCCATGGCTCAAGATGAGCGCCCCAATTAGGCGCGTAGAGACCCCCCATGAGGTCGCCCACACGTACTCCTGCTTATTTTCTGGAGTTAGAAACTTCACATCAAAGGCCTTAGCGAAATTTTGACCGAGGTAGTGCGAGGTACCGGCCTGAAGCGCCTTGCCATCCACCAGCATCGTCTCAATCGTAAAGGTCTCCTCGGCTCCTGCAAAGCGCTCACTGGGAGTTTTCCGACCCTTAATTACGGGAATGGCCAAAACGTTTGCCGCAAAGTCCGCATAGATGTCTAGCATTTGTCGAGCTTCGGCCAGGGCCTCCTCTGCCGAAGCGTGCGCTGTATGCCCCTCCTGCCATAAAAACTCCGCTGTCCGTAAAAAGAGACGGGGCCGCTTTTCCCATCGCACGACGTTAGCCCACTGATTGATAAGCAAGGGCAGGTCCCGATACGACTGAATCCAGTTTCGAAAGGTGCTCCAGATGATAGTCTCGGAGGTGGGACGCACGACAAGCGGCTCTTCGAGCCGAGCCTCAGGATCCGGCTCCACCTGGCGAGTAACAGGATCGGTCTTGATGCGATAATGAGACACGACCGCACACTCCTGCGCAAAGCCCTCCACATGGGCCGCCTCCTTCGCTAAAAAGCTCAGCGGAATAAACAAGGGGAAATAGGCATTTTGATGGCCCGTCGCCTTGAAGGCAGCATCGAGATGTCGCTGTATCGCTTCCCATAAAGCCCACCCGTAGGGTTTGATGGTCATACACCCCCGTACCGGGGAGTGCTCAGCTAAGCTTGCCCGTTGCACGACATCCACATACCACTCACTCCAGTCCTGACGCATGCGGGCAAAATTAGGGCTGGAACGCAGTATGGCATGATTTTCGTATATTTGTCAAAATACCAAACGCAGGAGGACTTATGAAGGCACTAACAATGACCGCAATCGCTGCATTAGCCCTAACCTTAGGGGCATGCAGCACGAGCCGCCAAACGGTTCAAAATGATACGTACTACACCGCTAAAGACCGGGAAAAAGCCAATAAGGCCCAAACCGCTAGCAGCAAGCCCGCTACGGGCATAGACGCCCGTGAAGATAATTTTGAAAGGCCTAGGCTTCAATACGAGGATGATGACTACTGCTATAGCCGCCGCATAAGGCGCTATTCGACAGGCGTGTGGTCCGATCCCTGGCTCGACTCCTGGTGGGGATGGCGTAGCTGGTATGCGCCGCGTTGGGGCTGGGGTCCTAGCTGGGGCTGGGGTCCCAGTTGGGGTTGGTACAATAGCTGGGGGCCTATGTGGACTGGCCCTACCTGGGGCGGCTGGTACAACTGGAATTATGGCCCTGGATGGGGCTATACCTCCGGCTGGCACTATACGCCTGGCTGGTGGTATGCCCCAGATCCGAACTGGTCAGGCAGCCCTTCCACGCCTCGGTACAACCGTTATCCCCGCACCTATACCGCCCCTTCAGGTAGTACCACCTATACACCGCCTCGCAGTACGATTAACACGGGATCGCCTACGCCACCTCGCCGCACGACCGCCCCATCTGTTTCCCCTACTCGTCCCTCTTCTGAATCAGCGCCCTCTGCGCCACGCAGCACCTACTCGCCTAGCACCGGCGACCGTCCCAGCACGAGCACGGATCAAACGGGCAGCGGCGGCATACGCAGCAGCTCCCCCGGCGGAGCTAGACCGCGCTAACTTCGCTGCCTTATGTGGCATAAAAGCATCTTAGAACTCATCGGCCGCACCCCGCTGGTCGAGCTGCGCGCCGTAACCCGTGGCTTGGCACCCACAGTCTTAGCAAAGGTTGAATACTTCAACCCCGGCCACAGTGTCAAAGACCGCATCGCCCTCAAAATGATCGAGGAGGCCGAACGAAACGGCCTCCTCCGACCGGGCGGCACTATCATCGAAGCCACCTCCGGCAATACAGGCATGGGCTTAGCCCTCGTGGCGGCTGTCAAAGGCTATCGCTGCATCTTCACCGTCCCAGATAAGCAGTCCAAGGAGAAAATCGACGCCTTACGCGCTTTAGGGGCAGAGGTAATCATAACCCCTACTAATGTGGCACCTGACGACCCCCGCTCCTACTATAGTGTAGCCAAGCGATTAGCCGCTGAAATCCCTAATGCCTTTTACCCCAATCAGTACGACAACCTCCACAACCGCGCCGCCCACTACGAGACCACCGGCCCCGAAATCTGGGAGCAAACCGAGGGTCGCATTACGCATTTCGTGGCCGGCATGGGTACGACCGGTACCATCTGCGGGATCGCGCAGTACCTCAAGCAGCAGAATCCCGAGATTCAAGTCATCGGCGTCGATACGTACGGCTCTCTCTTCCAAAAGCTTCACGAAACCGGTCAAATAGACCCCCGCGAAATTTATCCCTATCTCACAGAAGGCATCGGCGAAGATATCGTCCCTGGTAATTTGGACTTGGCCCTCATAGACAAGATCATCAAGGTGTCGGATCGAGACGGGGCCCTCATGGCACGCAAGCTTGCACGCTATGAAGGGCTTTTCGTGGGATGGTCCTCCGGCTCCGCCGCCTGGGCAGCCCTCAAAGTCGCTCAAAATCTCTCCCAAAAGGCCCTCATCGTCGTATTACTGCCGGACCATGGTACCCGTTACCTGAATAAAGTCTACAACGATAGCTGGATGCGGTCCCAGGGCTTTTTGGAGCGAACCTCGGAGCTTACCGTTGGCGATGTACTCCAGCTCAAAGATCGCAAGCTACCTGGCCTCGCTACCGTCTCACCGGAAGACCCGCTTCGAAAAGCGATAGACCTGATGCAGCGCTATGAAATATCGCAGATTCCCGTGCTGCAGGAGGAGAAGGTATGCGGTCTCTTGACGGAGTCTCAGCTAATCGAGGTGCTCATGGACGATCCGCATGCTCGTGAGGCCCCTGCCAAAGCCTACGCCATGGAACCCCCGGCTATTGTCCTGCCCTCTACCCCCGTGGATATCGTCTCCAAGATGCTAACGCGCCAGATGCCCGCCCTTCTTGTCCAGCTTGAGACCGGCTGGGATATCATCACCCGTTCCGATATCCTACATGCGTTATTAGAAACCCCATCCGCCTAAGCCTCGCCCTTGTTAGTTCGCTTTTACTAGCCCAGAGTCCGACGATCGTTCGTTTCGTTCCCGGACTTTTTCGGGACAATGACCTTCATCGCCTCGACCTTTATAATCCGTATCCATATCCCATCAGCCTAAGCGGCTGGCTTCTCATCACCCGAGAATACTCGTTTCAGTTTCCAGAGAAAACTACCATCTCCCCTAAGGGCTACCTAACGCTAGCCAAGCAGCAGGGCGACATTAGCCTAGCCCGACACCCCAACTTCCTAATCCGATTTCCGGATCCACGACAGGCGGGGCAGTACGCGCTTTTACTCGATGAGAAGGGGCAGCCCCGAACGGGCTTGTATCTCGCACCACTAGCCCAAGTTTTGTTTCTGCCGGATTCTGGCATCCACATCTCGCATCAGAAGCCTCCGATTCCTTATCAGGTCCCACCCGAAACGGCGCCTGTATGGACATACGTACCATGGGACCCTGACCCCATTACTGGTGTCGTGCGCATACAAGGGCGCTGGCGCTACACAGTAAGTGACATCGAAAAGGAAAAACGCCTGTACGCGCCGCTAACCTTCGGCTCCTTATACGTGGAGGCTGAAAGCCTGGGCCTGAGCCTAAGCTGGCAAGTGGAAGTGCGAGACCCTTGTCAAAGCTTTCACTTAGAGCGCTCGGAGGTAGGCATGCCCTGGCATGTGGTCGCTACCTTTGGATGCCCACCTTTGGGTAGACACGGCTTCCACTACCTCGACACCACGGTGAAGCCTTACCAGGTGTACGGCTATCGACTTACTTATCGGGGGGAGCCGCCCATTGCCTCTTCGCCGGTTGGCGCGCAGTGGCAACGGCCGCAGCGCCCCTTCCGGCTTAGCGTGCAACCTGGGCTCGCCCGCCTTTACGTGGCCCAAGGCCAGCGCGTCAAAGTCAAGCTCCTCAACGAACGCTTTGAGGAGATCTTTCGCCTGTACGACGGCTGGCTCAATGGCGGGATTGAGAATATTTTTGCTTGGGACACGACACAACTGAGCAGCGGCCGCTGGGTCATCGTGTGGACTTCAAAGGGGCGCTACTGGCACCTTATCCCTGACGCGGCCGCAAGCGATGCCGATGGATCTGCACCACATTCCACAAAAGCGCAGCCACGGTGAGCGGCCCAACCCCGCCAGGCACAGGGGTCATGGCAGCCGCCTGCGTAGCAGCTGCCGGATCTATGTCTCCTATCAGACGTCCCCCTACCCGGTGAATCCCTACATCGATGACGATACTCCCAGGGCGGATCGCTTCTGGGCCTAGCCAATGTGGCTTACCGACCGCGCTCACTAGCACATCCGCCTGACGGGTAAAATGAGAGAGGTTGGGCGTCTGCGTATGGCAAAGGGTAACGGTCGCTTGGCCGTAAGGCGCGTGCCGAGAGAGTAGGATGCTGAGAGGTGTCCCTACCAGCCGCCCCCGCCCCAGGACTACAACATGCTTTCCCGCTACGGACAGGTCGTAATATCGCAAAAGCTCCACAATCCCCCAGGGTGTGGCGGGCGCCCATTCGGCTCGGCCCTGCGCAAGAAGCCCCAAATTATAAGGATGGAGGGCATCGGCATCCTTGTGCGGGGGTATAGCATCCAGGACGGCGGCTTCATCCACGCCGGCCGGCAAAGGCAACTGCACAATAAGCGCTGTCACCTCGTCATCCGCCCCCAAGCGCCGAACTAGGTCTATAATCGCTTCCGTAGAACTGCCTTCTGCAAGGTGGTACTCCTGCGCCTCGATGCCAGCCCGAGCGGCCGCCTTTAGCTTATGCGTGACATAAATCCGACTCGGCTCGTGCTCGCCTACGCGAATAATCGCCAAACGCAATGTATGCTTGGCCGCATAGGCGGCTACTTCCCCCAAGAGCCGATCGGCCGCTGGCTTTCCCTGTAGTAGTTTCATAGGTAGCCTAATATCTTGAGGACTTGCTTGCTATTTTGCTCTTCATACAGGACCTCAAAGTGGGGGTGCCCGTCCCGCTCCCGCCGAATAAGGATGTGCCGCGGCGTCGGAATGAGACAGTGGTGGATCCCCCCAACGCCACTTAGAGACTCCTGATAGGCCCCTGTGTGAAAAAAGCCAATGTACATTTCCTTGCGCGTCTTGGGGAGGAAAAGCACATTGGTATGCGCATCCCGGTAATAAAAATCCTGTTCATCACAGGTAATCCCACCCAAGATCACGCGCTCGTACTCAGCCCCCCAGTTATTGAGCGGTAGGATGATGTAGCGTTGGCCTAGAGCCCAGATATCTGGCAAAATCGTCATCAAGCTCCCATCTAAGATGAGCCAAGATTCCTTGTCATTTTGACGCTTGCGCTCCAGAACCTTGAGAAGCACAGCCCCGGACTCAGCCACGGTATAGCTGCCGAATTCAGACACAATATCGGGCTCTTCGACCCCGTGCTGTTGACAGCCGGCCTTGACCCGCCGCACAATCTCGCCGATGACATAGGGATAGTCAAAATCAAAATCCAGCGAATTTCGAAACGGCATCCCCCCCCCGATGTTGAAGTAGCGAAGGGTAGGCGCTTCTTTTTTGAGATCACAATAAAGCCGAATCATCTTTTCGAGCTCATTCCAGTAATACGGCGTGTCCCGAATGCCCGAGCTAATAAAGAAGTGGAGCATAACCAGTTGGAGGTTGCCGCTAGGCTTGATGCGATCCAGGTACAAATCGAGTACGTCATCCGCCCGAATCCCTAGCCGGCTGGTATAAACGGGAAAGTCTGGTCGCTCTTCGATCGACACCCGAATGCCGACTTGCGCAGGGACCTCTAATTCGTTGAGATAGAAATTCACCTCCCGCTTCGTATCCAACACAGGGATAAGGTTTTGAAAGCCATCATGCAGGAGATCGACGATACGCTGCTGATAGGCCGGCGTCTTATAGCCATTCGAAATGATCATGGTATCTTTCTTGGAGATAAGACCACGCTTCTCAAGAGACTCGACGATCTCCATGTCAAAAGCTGAAGAGGTTTCTATATGCACGTCATGCTTCAAGACCTCCTCTAAAATATGCCGAAAATGAGAGCTTTTGGTGCAGTACGTGTAATGATACTTGCCTTGGTAGTCATACTTAAGGAAGGTATCCTGAAAATAAAGCCGAGCCTGTTGTATTTTCTTTCCGATGATGGGTAAATAGGTCAAGCGCAGGGGCGTTCCGTAGGTTTCTACGAGCTCGATGAGGTTAATCCCGTGAAAATGCAGCTCATCATCGACGACCTCAAAGCCCTCCTGCGGCCATTCCACGCTGAGCTCTAAAAACTCCCTGTAACTTTGCACAATGCAAATATCTAATAAAAAACGCTCTCTGTCGTTATGGGGCTAAAAGTGATTGCGATACCCTGCGACTGGGGGGCTGGCATGCCGGGCGGGGCAGCGGGCGTGGACGGCTGGTATCATGTAGGGCTAGGATACAAGCATTTGGCTTGGCTAGGGGCTGAACATCATCGCCTAGCACCCAGCATCCCTCAAGCAGTCTGGACCCAAGACCAGGCACACGTCTATGCCCGTCGCATGGAGTACTGGCAGGCCTTTGCGGAGGAGCTAGAAGCTCAGCTTGCCCAGTTGTGGAATTCCGAAGCTTCTTACTTATTTCTCACCGGTGATCATAGCTGGAGCGGATGTATCTTGCCTTTTATTCGGCAAAGGGTTGCGGATTTGCTCGTGCTGTGGATCGATGCCCATGCCGACTTTCATACGCCGGCGACGACACCGTCTGGCAATATACACGGCATGCCGCTGGCCATGGTCACAGGACTGAATACCCAGCGCTTTCTCCCCGTTCCTGCTGATACCTGGCGGCGTTGGGAAGCCTGTGTACGTCCTTGCCTCAAGCCAGAGGACCTTATACTCATTGGGCTTCGGAGCTATGAACCCCCCGAATACGAACTGGTCCAAAGGCATCAGATCCAAACCTTTACCAGCGAATTCATGCACCAGCACGGTACTTTTCCCATTTTGGAAGCCATCCGGGCCCGTCTCAGGCCCGAAACAGTTCTATATGTCAGCTTTGACGTGGATGTCTGGGATCCCAGCTTTGCGCGGGGCACCACGTCACCAGCCCCGGGTGGCCTTAGCATCGCTACCGTACGCACGCTGCTGCATGAACTTTTGAGCTGGCCTCAGACCCGCTTTGTAGAGGTGACCGAAATCAATCCGCTCCTCGATCAGGGGCACGATACCCTCTTGTACGCTTATGGGACCGTGCGGCCCTTTATTGAGCGCGAGCTGCGCTAACGCCTATCTTTGCCCATTAGATGGAACGCTTTGACGCCGTCATTATCGGGAGTGGTCCGGGTGGGTACGTAGCTGCTATCCGGGCTGCCCAGCTGGGGTTATCTATAGCCCTGATCGAACGCTATCCCGCCTTAGGGGGCACCTGTCTCAATGTAGGTTGCATTCCCTCCAAGGCGCTACTGGATTCGTCCGAGCTCTATTTTGAAGCGCAAAGGCACTTAGCCGACCATGGTATCCAAGTAGGCACCCTGTCGCTCGACTGGGCTAAAATGGTCGCTCGTAAAGATGCCGTCGTACGTCAGACCGTTAGTGGCGTTGCCTACCTCATGAAAAAGAATAAAATTCAGGTCTATCAGGGGCATGGTCATTTCCGGTCACCTAATGAAGTGCAGGTGGGGGATGGCCCTACGTTGTACGGCCGGTATATCATCATTGCCACCGGCTCTAAGCCCAGTTCCCTCCCAGGTCTCTCGATCGACAAAAAGCGGATCATCACGTCGACGGAAGCCCTGAACCTCCCAGAGGTGCCTAAGCACCTTGTCATCATTGGTGGTGGGGTCATCGGCGTAGAGATGGCTTCGATTTTTGGCCGGTTGGGGGCTAAAGTCACCATCGTGGAGTTTCTGGACCGGCTCATTCCAGGCATGGACCAGGATGCCGCCAAAGAATTAGAGAAGATTTTAGCCCAGGACTACGGCGTGCAGTACCTGCTAGGCCATGCGGCGCAATCTGCCCAGGTCAGGGAGGACCGGGTAGAGGTCCAGGTGCAAGCCCGCGCGACCGGCCAAACGCAAACCTTACAGGCGGACTATGTGCTAGTAGCCGTGGGGCGACGCCCCTACACCGAAGGGCTAGACCTAGAAAAGGCCGGCCTGAGCACCGATGAGCGCGGGCGCATTCCCGTGAATGATCACCTGCAAACCGCTGTACCCCACATTTACGCCATTGGGGACGTTATTAGGGGCCCGATGCTCGCCCACAAAGCTTCCGAGGATGGCGTCTATGTAGCCGAGCTCTTGGCAGGCCGAAAGCCGCACCTCGACTATCGCCTCGTGCCGTCTGTGGTTTATGTATGGCCCGAAGTCGCTGGCGTCGGCTATACCCAAGAAGAGCTCCAGAAGGCAGGCCGACCTCACCGCATAGGCTCCTTCCCCTATCGGGCGTCAGGACGAGCTCGGGCCGCCCATGAAACCCGCGGCTTTATCAAGGTTATCACCGATGCCAAAACGGATATGCTGCTTGGCATGCACGTCATAGGCCCTCGGGCGGCTGACCTCATCGCCGTCGGCGTGGCGGGCTTAGCCTATGGCGCCTCCGGCGAGGATTTATTCCGCCTACCGCTGGCGCATCCCACTTTTAGCGAGGCTATCAAGGAAGCGGCTTTAGCTGCCTCCGAAGGTCAACCCCTTCACCTCTAATGGCCCGGGTAGCTTTACATACCCTCGGCTGTAAGCTCAACTTCGCCGAAACGGCTACCATCGCTCAAGCCCTCTCTCGGGCCGGGCACACCATCACGGATTGGGATACACCGGCGGATATCTACATCCTCAATACTTGCACCGTCACCCACCAGGCCGAGCGAAAAGCGCATAAGCTCCTGCGCCAAGCCATGCGCCAGGCCCCGCAAGCCGCTATCCTCGTCACCGGCTGCTACGCCCAGGTCAACCCCGCTGCCTTTGAAAGCTATTCCACCGTCCAAGCCATCGTGCCTAACAAAGAAAAATTTACCATCGCACAGCGGGTTCAGCAGATCCTAGGTCAAGCGGCACCCCCCGCGCCTCAGGTCACGGACTGGACCTTTTTCCATAGTACTTCCGGCGAGGGACGCACCCGAGCCTTTCTCAAAGTGCAAGACGGCTGCGACTACAAATGCAGCTTTTGCCTGGTACCCCAGGCGCGAGGCCCTAGCCGCAGCGCTGCCCCCGAGCTGATTTTACAGGAAGCCCGGCGCCTAGCTGAGAGCGGCTTTCTGGAAATCGTCCTCACGGGCATCAACCTCGGGGACTACGGTAAGCCACATGGCTATTCCTTTTTGGAACTGCTTCGTCAGTTAGAAGCGCAACTTCCTCCTACCGTGCGGCGGCTGCGCCTCTCTTCTATCGAGCCGAATCTCCTTTCCGATGCTATCTTGGACTTTATCGCCGATCATCCGCGCTGGGCGCCGCATTTTCATCTACCTCTGCAAAGCGCGAGCGACGAGATCCTCGCTAAGATGCGGCGCCGCTATCGCCGACGCCACTATGAGAAGCGTATCGGGTCTATTCGCCAGCGCTTTCCGCGTGCGGGCATCGGCGTGGACGTCATTGTAGGCTTTCCGGGCGAGACGAAGGTCCATTTTGACGAGACGCGCCGGTTTTTGGCCGATTTGCCCATCAGCTACCTGCACGTCTTTCCCTACAGCGAGCGGCCGGGCACCTTGGCGGCTACGTACCCAGACCAGGTCCCGTGGCCAGAACGCCTGGAGCGTAGTGGGATCCTACGCGAGCTCTCCCTGCGCAAAAAAGCCGCCTTTGCCGAAAGCTGCCGGGGCCTAACCCTTCACCTACTCTTGGAAACTGCTTACGAGGGGCTAACCGAAAATTACTTACGGCTCACCTTGGTAGAAGGTACTGACGCAACCTACATTCCTGCGCAGGTCGATACCGTTTACATCGGTGAAGACGAGGTACAAATTACCGCGCAGCCCCTTGCCTTTGCCTAAGCTACTGGACGGCCTTAAGTGATTGGCGCAGTAGCCGAGAAAGGCTCAGCGCAGCCCTCGTAGGGTCTGGACTGTGCCATCAGGTAGCTGCACCACTAGCACGTACGCTCCCCTACCAACCTCTATGGGCACCACGTGGATACCGGCAGAAAGGTACTCACCGCCTTCACTAAGCTGACGACCCGTTATGTCATAAGCGACCCAACTGCACCAGCCGCTCTCCTTAGCGGCGAGGCTAAGCAGCGTTCCACTGGCCGTCTCGATAAGCGACAGGCGCGGCTGGCCGCAGGTAGAGCTGATTTCTACGGTAGCAATCTCGACGACGGCTCCATCTGGGCTCACCTCAGAAAGGCGATAGAGCGTGCCAGCGGGCGCCAAACCAGACGGATCCACCAAATTGTAGAGCTTGAGGCCGAGCCCTCCCTGGGTAGGCACCTCCCCAAT
>CAZAXD010000032.1:0-19953 GCA_964489015.1 uncultured Sphingobacterium sp.
GAAAATGAGTACGATGAAAACTTTCTAGACAAGCGAGTCATAGATATTGGCGCTTACATTGGCGAGACAGCGCTTTACTTTGCCTATAAGGGAGCCCGAGCGGTTGTAGCTGCCGAACCCTCGCCCCGTAATTTCGCTTTAGCTCAGGAGAATATTCAGTTGTCGCCTTTTGCGCAGAAAATTACACTCTTGCCAATTGGAGTTGCCGCCCAAGATGGCCAACTTACCTTACATCTGGACCCCAACAACAGCCAAGCCGATACCCTCATGCCAGACCTTGGCAGTCAGCGAAAACTGAATCAATACTCTCAGACCCAAACCGCAGAGGTCTGGAGCTTCGAGCGCTTACTATCTCATATTGGCTGGGAAGAGGTAGACCTGGTCAAGCTAGACTGCGAAGGCGCTGAGTATCCTATTCTCTTAGAGACACCCGATCACATTCTCTTACGAGTGAAGGAGTGGATCATGGAGTACCATGGCGACCCTAAGCCGCTTGAGACGCGCCTTGAAAGCCTCGGCTACCTAGTGGAGCGCTGCCGGGACTGGCAAGTGACAGGCATCCTCCGAGCCAAAAGAGCCCGCTAACCAACCACCCTAACCAACTAGGTCACTGACAAGGCCTTGTCATTCAAAGGCCGGCTGTACGTACTTCCCATCTTTGAGTCCTAAGGAGAGCTTATCCCCAAAAGTGCCGCCCTTTCTGCATATTTGTAGCATGCGATTAGGTGGTTGGGGCTTAATGGGCTTGCTTTTAGCACAAGAGTGCGGCATTATCTACATCACTCCCACGGGGGCTTCGAGTGGAACGGCGGGCACGCGGGCGAATCCTGCTAATTTGACTTATGGTCTTTCCCTAATTTCAAGCTCCGCGCGTTATCTACGTTTAGCGGCCGGTACCTACACGATCAACGCGCCTATCGTGATCGGTCTGGATAGTGTGATCATAGAAGGAGGTTATGTGCCTAGCGCAAACTGGCAAAAAACCAATACAGCTGTTACCAAGATCATACGCAGTGCTGCCAATGTAGAGCCCAATCCCCCCCGCCTTACAGCCATACAGGCGGTTAGTAGACGAGGATTTCGCTTGCAGGACATTCAAATCGAGGTAGCTGATGCACCCGGGCCAGGCATCTCCACATATGGAATGTATCTACGTGCTTGCCGGGACTATACCATAGCTCGGTGCAAGGTTCATGCAGGGAAAGGAGGGGATGGCATCAATGGCACACCAGGCACTAATGGGGCTGCTGGCGCAGCCGGGGCACCAGGCGGCTTAGGCTGTCAGCGATGTGATCCTACGACAGCGCCTTACACAAACCTCGGAGGAACCGGCGGCAGCAGTTGGTCCGGCGGAGCTCGCAAAGGCGGTAATGGCGGTAACGGCGGCGCTCGCGGCACCGGTACCAACTGCACCTTTTGTGACTTATGTGATGCTAGTGTTACTTCGGCCCCGAATGGCCAAAACGGCTCTGCCGGCAGTGGCCCCGGGGCTGGTAGCGGCGGCACTGGCAAGCCCGGCCTGTGTTACTGCAACAACGGCCTCAATGCCACCGACATCACCAATTACTTCAATAACTGTCCCACCCTCTTTACGGATCCGACTCATACGGGTGACGATGGAACCCCAGGCCAAGACGGCCAAGATGGTCAAGACGGCCAAGATGGCATAGCTCAATGGACAGGTGGCTACTTCGTGCCCCAAGATGGTACCGATGGCACCGATGGCACGGATGGAAGTGGCGGGGGCGGCGGCGGAGGAGGAGGTGCCATCGGCTGCATACCTGGCCTGGGTGGCCTCACCTACGACTGGAATAGCCCCGGGGGTGGGGGCGGCGGAGGAGGAGAGGGCGGTCAACGAGGAACTCGAGGCACCAAGGGGACCGGCGGCGGAGCAAGCTTTGCGGTGTTTTTGTGGGATAATGGACCTAATGGGGTCTTCAAGGATTGTCAACTTACCACGGGCGGCGCTGGTGCTGCCGGCCTAGGTGGGGCGGGCGGGATAGGCGGCGCTGGCGGCCTCGGCGGCTTACCCGGCAACGACCGCTTACTCAACGGGGGGCGGGCCGCCGGCTGTGAAGGCGGCGCTGGCGGACGGGGTGGCAACGGCGGCCGGGGTGGCAACGGCGGCCGAGGCGGCAACGGCTCGCCCGGCATCGCCGCTACCCTCTACGAGTATACCACCCCCACCAGTTACCCCGCCATCATCCAGAATGCCATTAACCCACTGGAACCGCCCATCACGATTAGCAATCTTACTGCTTGTACGTATCAGACGATCAGCCTTTCCACTACCGCTTCAGGTTCTTACTTCGTCTGGAATACAGGTGGAAACCCACCTGCTCTCGTCGCACCGACTGGTAATGTAGACTACCCCACTACTGGCGCTAAAACTATCTCCCTGCTCGTAGATGGGCTCCCCTTCACCTACACGGATTTCGTTATTATCACCCGTGAAAGTCCTCTCCCCCAAATCATCGCTTCCACACCCACGACTTGCACAGGTAACCCTGTAAGCTTTTCTACACCGGTGGCAGCTGACGCCTATGAATGGCAGTTTGGCGGCGGTACCCCCAGCACCGCCAATACCGCTACCCCCCCTCCTGTTACCTTCTCGACGCCTGGCCAGTACTGGATCAAGCTTCGGGTGCAGACCACCTGCTGCGGCTGGTCGCCCTGGGATAGCATAGCTATCACGGTCTTGGGCCAACCCACAGTATCACTCCCGCCAGACACCGTAAGATGTCAGTCGGACCCACCCCTGATCCTCCAGGTCTCGGCAGAGCCAGGCGCTACTATCCTGTGGTACTATAATGCCAGCTTAGTGGCCTCCAACACCACTACCCTCACTACCAGCGGTAGCGGACAGTATGTGGTAGTAGTCTCTTATCCCGGGAGCTGTTTGGCAAGAGACACCTTCAATTTAGCCCTGGTCCCTGCCATCCCTGTCGGCTTAGGACCGGATCGCACGCTTTGCGCTGGCGACGCTCCACCGCTCCTTGATGCCGGCATCAGCGGCGCTCAGTACCTCTGGACCCTCAATGGCGTACCCATCGCTACGACCCAGACCCTCCTCGCTACTCAGAGCGGAAGCTACAGCGTAATCGTCTCGAACTCCTACGGCTGCAGCGGCTCCGATACCGTGCGAGTAACCTATAGCACCTTCTCGGTATCATTAGGCCCCGACATAGCCATATGTGCACCCAGCACTACGCTCGATGCTGGCCTCGGTGCAGCAAATTGCCAGTGGTTCCTCAATAACAACCCCTACCCCGCTACCGGTTGCCAAATCACGGTCACTACCAGCGGCGTCTATGCCGTGGTAGCCCAGGATGCCAACGGATGCACGGCTACCGACCAGATAGCGGTAACCCTAGGAAGTCCGCTCAATGCGCTCTTCAGTGGGCCAGCTAACGGGCTCGTAGGACAACCCCTAACCTTTACGGACCTGACTTCGCCCACCCCTAGTAGCCGCGTCTGGAACTTCAGTGACGGTACGCCCCCTGTCACAGGCCTGGCAAACCCAACCCATACTTACACCACGGCCGGTTACTATCCGGTGATCTTAGCAATCAGTAGCGGCCTGTGTAGCGATACCGCTACCCAGTACGTAGATATTCGTTGGGACTGCAGCCAGCTTGACCTTCAAGCTGGATTCACTTGGACGCCTAATGTGATAGATCTAGCCCAAGGTGGCAGCGTAGCCTTCACCAATACCTCCACAAGTGCCCAGTCCTTCTGGTGGCATTTTGGGGTAGGAAATGACACAAGCCAGGCCGTAAACCCCACATACGCTTATGCCCAGCCCGGTACTTATGTGGTGACGCTCGTAGCCCGCAACTATAACTGCACTGACACGATTCGCCAGACGATTAACGTGATACGAGCGACCCCCTCAGCGCTTGGCATGGCTACGACGGGCTTTTTACGAGCTTATCCCAATCCTTTTCAAAGCGAGCTCACGATCGCCAGCGAAGCGCCTTACCTGCTTACCCAACTGCGTATTTATGATGGCCTAGGGCGTTGCTTACGCACTGTAAAGCTAGCTGGTGTCTCAAGCCACCGGCTAGACCTAACTAGCTGCGCAGCAGGCTGGTACATCATCGAGGCAATGGTCTCAGGCCAGGCCGAACCCCTCTGGCTACGCGTGTGGAAAGAGTAGGTGCGTCCCCCTTTTGGCAGACTTCCCTCAAATTCCTCAAGGGCGTAGGTCCTCGCCGAGCCGAAGCCCTGCAGAAAGAGCTCAAACTCAGTACGTATGAAGACCTCCTACACCACTTTCCCCGTCGTTATCTAGATTACAGTCGCATTACACCGATTGCCGAGGCACGCTTAGACCAAGAGCAGGTCTTCCAAGGGACATTGGGGGCCTTTCGGGTGCGGGCTATCCCCAATCGCCGGCAAGCCATCCTCACTACAACGCTTTACGATGGCACCCGCTGGCTCGAATTGTGGTGGATTCATAATTGGAAATGGGTTCAGGAGCGCTTTCAGCAAGGCCAGCGGGTCTTGGTGATTGGTAAGCCTACGTACAAGCACCCTGCTTTGCGCCTTATTCATCCCGACATCATACCCCTACAGGCACAAGCCGACCTACAAAAAGTGCTAGGCATTTACCCTGTTTATCCGCTGACAGAAGGTCTACGCCAAGTAGGGATTGATAATCGCCGCTTACGTATGATTTTTCAAGAGCTTTATCAGTTATCCCGCTTTGCCCAAGACGATCCTATACCGCCTGCTATTTGTCAGGAATATGGGCTTATGCCGCTATCTGAAGCTTACCGGGCCTTACACCTGCCCACCAGTCTCGAAGAGGCAGAAAAGGCGCTCCACCGCTTTAAGTTTGAGGAGTTATTTCTCTTTCAGCTGCTACTAGCCCAGCGCAAGCACCTCCTCAAGGCCCAGTACACGGCCCCGGCCTTCTTAGAAGCAGGGCCTTACTTGCACGACTTTTATGAGAAGCATCTACCCTTTCCCTTGACAGAGGCCCAAAAGCGCGTGATTCGGGAGATTCGGCATGATCTGCGGCAAAAGGTGCCGATGAATCGCCTCGTCCAGGGTGATGTCGGTAGCGGTAAAACCATCGTAGCGCTCTTTGCGGCGCTGATAGCGATGGGGAATGGCTATCAAGTGGCCCTAATGGCCCCAACCGAAGTGTTAGCCGAGCAGCATGCACGGGCTTTTCGCCGCTGGCTTGGGCCCCTCGGTATCCCCGTGGGGCTGCTCATCGGCAGCCTCTCCGCCACCAAGCGAGACAAAGTACTCAAAAAGCTACAGAGCGGCGAGCTTCCTATCGTGATAGGTACTCATGCTCTCTTCCAGGAAAAGGTCCAGTATGCCCAGCTAGGCCTTACCATCATTGATGAGCAGCACAAGTTTGGCGTGCTGCAACGAGCTAAGCTCTGGGAAAAGGCGCAGCCTTATCGCCCTCATAACCTACTCATGACAGCGACACCCATTCCCCGCACTCTGGCCCTTACACTATATGGGGACGTGGATGTCTCAGTCATTGATCAGCTGCCGCCGGGACGCCAGCCTATTCAGACGATCGTGTGCCCCCACACAGACCGCCCAAAGGTCTGGCGCCTACTCCGGCAGGAGCTTGAAAAAGGTCGGCAAGCCTATGTTATTTACCCTTTAGTTGAAGAGTCTGAAAAGCTAGACCTCCAGGCTGTGGAATCGGCATACGCGGAGATCAAGACCGCCTTCGCACCCTATAAAGTCGGGATGATTCACGGTAAAATGCCTAGTGAACGCAAAGACCGGGAAATGCTACTTTTCAAAAATGGACATACACAAATCTTAGTAGGAACAACCGTCATAGAAGTAGGCGTGGATGTGCCCAATGCTACGGTCCTCGTCGTAGAGCATGCGGACCGGTTTGGCTTGTCGCAACTCCACCAACTGCGGGGGCGTGTCGGCCGGGGTAGCCATGCGTCCTATGCGGTCTTTATCGCCCCGCGTGAAACCTCCGAGACCACTATGGAACGGCTTCAAGCCCTCAAGCTTCATCAAGATGGTTTTCGGATCGCTGAAATGGATCTCAAACTGAGGGGACCAGGGGACTTTTTAGGCACGAAGCAGAGCGGCCTACCCGAATTTCAGATCGCTAATATTCTCGAGGATGGGGAGGTATTGCGCCTAGCTCGCAAAGCCGCTTTTCGCCTCATTGAAGCGGATCCTGCCCTGGGAGATTACCCCCTATTACGCTCATATCTCCATAGTTACATCCAGCGCTACAAGCTGGAGTTTTTTACCACGTAGAGGCGACGGGGAGATTCGAACTCCCGTAAAGGGTTTTGCAGACCCGTGCCTAGCCGCTCGGCCACGTCGCCGCCTGACAAAGTTAGCGACTTAGTACGAAAGTAGCCGTAGGGGATTGATCGGCTCTCCACCTATCCAAGTCTCAAGATGAAGGTGAGGGCCACTAGAATACACCCCCAGCCCCCCAGCCAGGGCAATGACATCACCCCCCTGTACCTTTTGCCCGACTTCTTTTAGGAGGCGGCTATTATGCTTATAAAGGGAAACCAGGCCGTTGTTATGCTGCACCGCGATCAGGTAGCCCGTTTGATAGGAGTATTCGGCCAAGATGACCGTCCCACTGCCGATAGCCAGGACCGGCTCCCCCCCCGCAGCGGTGATATCGATACCCCAGTGCCGCCGCTCCGGTAAAAACCGCCGAGACACCCGGCCATCCAGTGGAATGACATAGCCGCGCGACTGTAAAGACGGCATGAGCTGCGGGGTCATGACAGGAACGGCCTTCGCCGCAGAAAGCTGTCTAAGGTTTTCGATGAGGGCGGCCTGCTGCTGGACCTTCTGGTCCAAAAGCTCCACCTGTAGCAGAAGTTCCTCATACCGCTGATGAAAGGCCCGGGTCGGATACCCCGGAATCGTATAACGCAGCGGCGTGTAAGCGATGACCAGCCACCACAAGCCCCCTATGAGAAGCCCTACTGCAACCCATAACCCGCCCCATAACCGCATCCCCCAGCGCGTACGCCCCCCTTCTCCTACCCAAAGGAGTTCGTAGGATCGCCCTATCCATCGCCAGGCCGACCGCCAACGTCCAGCCATACCACAAAGATAGCCCGTAAACCAGTCTTTTTTGCTACTTTTGAAAAAGCTTTTTTGTACTACGAATGCAGCGGTGGCTCCTGTTTCTCATGACCGTGCTGCTAGCCGGCTGCGGCGCAGAACGGCAAAATTTTATTGCGCGCAACTACCACACATTCGTTTCCTACTTCAATGGCTATTACCATGCCGAGCAGCGCTTCCGCCTCGCTCAGCAGGATATCGAGCTCAAGACACCGGATCCCGTTGATTCCTTCATCCGCGTCTTTCCGCTCATCGAACCGAACATCGCTCGCGAGCAGTACGGCCGGCTCGAAGAAGCCACTAAAAAGAGCGAGGTCATCATCTTCCGGCACAAAAATGGCCGATACATCGATGATTGCCGCACCCTCATCGGCCAGTGCTGGGTCCTGCGCAGCAACCTGCCTTCCGCCCAACAAAATTTTACTTACGTGCTGAATGCATTCCCCCAAACGCCCCTGCGCGCCAAGCTCTACTGGTGGGAAGCCTATGCCGCCTTGCAAGATGACAACCCCTATCGAGCCGAAACCCGCCTCACCGACCTCCTCGCGCTACCTCTTAAGCAAATCCCCAAAAAGCTCAAGCCGCAGGCCGATGCGCTCCTGGCCCAAGCACTCATTGCTAAGCGCGAACCCCATCTAGCGCTGCCCTTTCTAGAACGCAGTGCCGCTAAGCTGGACACCCGCCTAAGACGCGCTAGGGCTTATTACCTACTTGGTCAGCTATATCTACACCAAAATAAACCTGATAAAGCCCTATCCGCTTTTCACAAGGTCGTGCGCCTAAATCCCACTAATCAACTCACCTTTCAAGCGCAGCTTCAAAAAAGCCTGATCCTAGGAGCCCAAAATCCACGCTTCCTCCGCTGGCTAGAACGCATGGCCCGCCAGACCCGCTACGAAGATTTCCGAGATCAAATTTATTACCGCTTGGGTCAAATCGCTGCTGACAATAGAAACTACGATGCCGCGCTAGCTTACTACAAAAAAGCAGGGAGCAGCGGAAACTCACCCGCTCGCGCATTAGCCCATTACGAGGCTGGCAATCTGTACTTCCTTCATTACCAGGATTTGGCAGCGGCTCAAAAACACTATGACTCCGCCGCTAAGCTTATCCCAGACAAGCACCCCAAAGCCGTAGAAATCAAAGCCCTGCAGACCCGCTTTAGCGAGTATGCTCGCCTCAGGAGTGACCTCGCCCGACAAGACAGCGTCCTGCGCCTGGCCGAGCTATCACCCGAAGCCCAAGAGCAAGTCATCGAAGCCTATATCCAAGCCGAAGTTAGCCGGCGGGCCGCCGAAAAGGCAAAAGCGGCAACCAGTGCCACTCCCAACCAGCCCACCAATCCCTTTTTGCAGCAGACCACCGGCAGCAGTGGCGGCGGCTTCTACTTCGATAACCCGGTCCTAGTCAATCAAGGAAAGCAAGAATTTATACGACTATGGGGCGAGCGGGCCAATGAAGACCATTGGCGCCGTAGCCAAAAAGATCTACAACTCTCTAGCACCGCCGGCACGACCCCCAAAAGCAAGACCTCTCAGAACGACTCCACTCACATAGACTGGCCCGATGACCCTGCCCAGCTCACCCCTCAGAAACTTCGTGAACTTAAAAAGCGTCTCGCCGCTACCATCCCCAGAAGTGCAGAAGCCAAGCGAAACCTGGAAGACTCGCTTATTACCACCGCTCTGTCGCTAGCTCAGCTCTATCAGGAGGCTTTTCAACGGCCAGACTCTGCGAATAGCACCTATACCTGGCTCCGGCGGCGATTACCCCATCGCGACGCCGCCCAGATCCCCGCCTTATATGGCTTATACGTCGTTCACCTAGGCACCCCAGAAGCTACCTCTTACAAAAATGAACTTCTTCAGAAGTACCCGGACTCCGAATACGCGCAGCGCCTCCGAGGTAAAAACCGCTTTGCCAGCATCTCCTCAGTCGAGGACATCCATGCTGCGCTCCTGGAAGCCTACAGCCAAGATGAGTATGAGCGGGTGATCGGCTTTGGCCTAGCCACCCAGGCACGCTGGGAAGGGCAACCCACAGAGCCAGCTATCCGTTACCTCATCGCCGCGGCTTATGTACATCAGCAAAATGCGCAGGCTGCAATTCCTCATCTGCAAACAATCATTAAGAACTTCCCCCAGGCTACCTGCACTCCCCTTGCCCAGAAGCTCCTGAGCCGTCTCGAAAAAGGCCAAACCCAGATCGTCGCCGAATCAGCCCCAGGCCCCTCAGCGCCACCTACCTCCCCTACAACCCAAGCCCCCGCCTTTAACCTCGAGGCTCGCACCGGTGAGCCTATTCTCGTTGTCCTCCTCGTGCCCAAAGACAAAACCAATAGCGAAGAGCTCAAACAGCACCTAGCCCGCATGAACCAGAGTGCTTTCGCAGATAGTAAACTCAATCTCGTGGTCTTTCTATACAACCAGACGCACCACCTCGGCTATATCGCCCAATTTGGGGATTACAAAGCCGCACATGCTTACTTAGATGTCCTGCAGGCTCAGGCCTGGTTTACGCAGCTTGGCCTCAAGGTGCCCTTCGATGCCTTCCCTATTTCTCAGTCCAATTTCCGGATTGCTTTTACGCAAAAGCGCATGCAGGACTATGCGGCGTTTTACGCCCAAAATCCGCCGCGCATGCGCTAACTTCGATAAATGCGGCGGGCTTTATTTCCAGGCAGCTTTGACCCGATTACCTTGGGGCATATCGAAATTATTCAGCGGGGCCTGGGGCTTTTTGATGAGATCGTGGTTGGACTTGGGCTTAATACTAGTAAGCAGCCCATGTTTAGCCCTGAAGACCGCCTGCGCTGGATTCAGGAAGCTTTCGCGCACGAACCGCGCGTGATCGTACGCCCTTATACGAGTCTAACGGTGCTCTTTGCGCGCGAGGTAGGGGCGCGCTTCATCCTGCGGGGACTGCGGTCTGCCCCCGATTACGAGTACGAGCGTAACATCGACCTGCTCAATAAGCAGCTTGACCCCTCCATTGAGACGTTTTACCTCCTAAGTAGCCCCGAAACCTCCTTTGTCTCCTCAACGCTGGTTCGAGAGGTGATTCGGTTTCACGGCCATCTCGAGGGGCTTTTGCCAGAACACATTATTAGAGACATCTACCGCCTCTATCCAGGTGGCCGGCCCGTTACCTAAATTTTGCATAAGCAAGTTTTTTAGTAAATTTGTGCTATGCGCCACTTAGTGAGCCTTCTTTTCTCTCTTGGCTGGGCTTACGGGCAGGCGCTGCCGCCCAATTTGCTGCGCTACTACAGCACGGCTGATATGGAAGAAGTGCGGACCAAAACGCCCCAGAAGTATTTAGCGCTCCTGTATGAATTTACTGACAGCTACGAGGTGGTGGGGGCACCGCCAGAGGCCACGTCATCGGACATTGCGCGGGTAAAAGCCGAGTTTGATCCGCGAGCCTTTGAGCGGCCCATGCACGAAAGCTTGGAAATCACCATAGGCCCCTACCGCATCCGCCTCAAAAGCATGGAGGAAATGCTGGCTGACCTACGAGCCCGCTATCCGGAGTACGACTGGACCCCTCGTTCTCGTCAAACCCCCACCCAAAAGGTGCAGTAGCTATGAGACTCCGTTGGATCCTTGTAGGACTTATGTGGGCCCAGTCTTGGAACCACCCCACCACGGGTCAGCAGAATACCTACAGCGGCGGCTGCCAAGTGCATACCTGCTCCGGGAATTACTACGACAATGGAGGCCCTACAGGAAACTATGCAAATAACGTTAACTGGATTTACTGGACCTTTTGCCCCAATAACAGCACCCAGTGTCTGCGGGTGACCTTTTCATCGTTTAATGTCGAAAGCGGTTGTGGTTATTGTTCATTTAACCCATGCTGCTACGACATCCTCCTTATCCAGAACGGCCCAGCGCAAAACGGGCCTATCCTCTGGCAGGGGTGTGGCACGAGCTCGCCCGGTACCTTTACGTCCTCTGACCCTAGCGGTTGCCTGACGTTTCGCTTCTGCTCAGATGGAAGCGTTACGCGATCCGGCTGGGCAGCTTCATTTAGCTGTGTCACCTGTTCTGGTCGCCAGCCGGCCGCCAATAGCGACTGTCAGAGCGCTACCCCTATCTGTAGCAGTAATAGCTTCACCGATTATAGCTATGGTCCTGGCGCGACCCCTCAGTGCGGCGGCTGCATCACTAACGAGAACTACACAAACTTTTACATCTTCCAGCCCCAAGGCACCAGTGGAAACATCCTACTCTCAATCTGTCCTACGAATGGAACAGACGACTATGATTTTGCCATCTGGGGGCCTTTTAGTACAAATAACCTAAGTACGCTATGTGGCAGCTTAGGCACGCCTGTACGCTGCAGCTATGCCATGTATCCCCGCAGCTTCGGCTGTGGTGCCACTGTTTCCTGCACTGGGCTGTATAGCGGCGCCAATGACGTCAGTGAAGATGTCTGCGGCGATGGGCGAGTCAGGCCGCTCTACGTCACAGCGGGCAGCTACTACATCTTGATGGTTAATGGCTGGACAGCTGGCGCACAGGGGTATCAGCTTACGTGGACCTTGCCAGGGGGCATGAGCCTCAACTGCACGCCACTTAGTCAGCCAATTACCCGCTTCTCGGCTCAGCCGATGCAAGGGCGGGGGGTCTTTTTATCATGGGACGTAGATCCGGCCCGCTTGCCCCATGGCGTTCGGCTAGTGGGTTACGGCATTGAACGCAGCGTTGACGAGGGCAAAACCTGGGTTACGATTGGCCAAGTACCAGCGGAATTGACCTCATTTACGGATCCGGCTCCCGTCCTTGGCACCAATGGCTACCGCCTCCGCTACCAGTACGAGGACGGCTCGCATGAAGTGTACATCAAACCCGCCTGGATTGAGTGGCAAAGCGAATACGGTACGCCTTTCCGGGCCTGGTGGCGCAGCGACCTCGAGGCACTGCATGTAGAGATCTTTGACCATGGCCTAGGCCGGCAGTTGGAGGTTTATACCGTTGATGGCCGTCTCATTAAGACAGTGCCCTTCGAACCGACGCCGTTTTTATCGTCTGTGGGAATTCCTGACCTAGCGGCTGGTACGTATCTCGTGCGTTACAACGGACTTACGCAGGCGGTGGCGGTGCCTGCCCGACCATAAGGCTACATCTGTTCAACCACCGGAATACACAGCGCTTCCAGCACAGCACAGATGGCAATCTCATAGGTCTCACTGAGGGCCAGGCGGAAGTTCCGTAGGTCTTCCGTTTCTGCTTTTAGGACGGGGATCTGCTGATAAAATTCGTTATAGCGCTGCGTAAGCTCATAACCGTAATGCGCCAAGGTGCTGGGGTCATACCGGAGCGCCGCCCCCTCTAGATAAGCTGGCAAAGCATACAAGTAGGTGAGTAGGGCTCGTTCGGCGGGTAAAAGCGTAGCGGGCACCGTCACCGCAGGCGGCGCTTCGTAGCCGAGTTCCAGGGCCTTTTGGCGAAGGCGCAGGGCCCGTACATAGCCATACTGCAGAAACGGCCCCGTAAGGCCCTGAAGCTCAATCGAAGCTTGAGGATCAAAGACGATATTTTTGACCGGCTCGACCCTCAGCAAGTAAAAGCGAATAGCGGCCTGACCGATGCCCTCTGCGATCACTTCTCGCTCCTCGGCCGGGATATTCTCCTCCAGAAGCTCGAGCGCTCGAGCTTTCATTTCGTCTAGCAAGTCATCGGCATCGACGACGGTGCCCTCGCGGGTCTTCATGCGGCCCGTGGGCAGCTCCACCATGCCGTAGGAAAGGTGATAAATCGCTTCGGCATAAGGCCTTCCCAAGCGCTTCAGGAGCGCAATCAACACCCGCATGTGGTGATCTTGCTCATTGCCTATCACATAGACCGAACGCGTGAGCATCGGATAGTCGTGAAGCTTGAGGTCAGCGGTGCCCAGGTCCTGCGTAATGTAGAGAGAGGTGCCATCCCGTCGCAGAAGGGCTTTACGGCCGAGGCCCAAGTCTGAAAGGTCGGCCCACACGGCCCCGTCTTCCGAACGGTAAAAAATGCCCTTAGCCAGCCCCTCTTCCACGACAGCTTTGCCAAGCTGGTAGGTCTCTGACTCGTAATACACCTTGTCAAAGCGGACCCCTAGCCGGGCAAAGGTCTGGTCAAAGCCCTCATAGACCCAGCTATTCATGGTCTGCCACAAACGGCGCACGTCGGGGTCGTTCTCTTCCCAGCGCTGGAGGAGCGCCTGCGCCTCAACAAAGAGCGGCGCCTGAACAAGGGCCTCCTCTGGAGGCAAACCTTGGCGAGCTAGCGCATCGACCTGAGCCTTGTAGGCCTTCTCAAAAGCGACATAACAGTCCCCCACGAAGTGATCGCCCTTTTTGCTGGCGGTTTGCGGCGTGGCTGGACTAAAAAAGTGCTGCCAACCAAGCATCGACTTAGAGATGTGAATACCCCGGTCATTGACGAGATTGACGCGGATCACCTTAGCACCAAGCCGCTCCCACAACGCGCTAACGGCCTGACCTAGGGCTAGATTGCGCAGATGTCCTAGGTGCAACGGTTTATTGGTATTAGGGGAGGGGTATTCGAACAGGATGGTTTCTGCGCAGCCTAGGCGCAGGTGCGTATATCCCATCTCGGGGCTACGACGCGCTTCCGATAGAAAGGCCGCCCAGAAATCAGGGGTCAGGTGTACATTCAGAAAGCCTTTGATTAGCTCATGTGCTACCACTACGCTGCTTAGGGGGGCTAAGACTGCTTCCGTAAGCGCCGCCGTATTCCCTCGAAAGACTTTGAGAAGCGGAAATACTTGAAGGGTGAGGTCCCCGGCCTGATTAGGCGGCGTAAGGGCAACCTTGGGGAAGGGATCAAGGCCAGCAGCCTCCCAACTTCCCTCCCACGAACGTATCAAATCTTGCCAAAAAGGCATGCCCAAAGTTAGGCTAACTTTGGGGAGTGCTGTGGCAGTATGACTTACCACCGGACCGGATCGCGCAGTATCCAGTAGAGCCCCGTCATCAGGCTCGGCTACTAGTTTACCAGCCCGGTGAGGCGAGCCGGGAAGCAACCTTCTTAGCACTAGACGAGTTTCTGCCAGCCGGCTCGCTCCTAATCTACAATGATAGCCGCGTTATTCCCGCCCGACTAATTCAGGATAAAAGGGAGTTACTCCTGACTGAGCCACTTCAGGGCAGCTGGGAGGGGGGTAGTGGGCAATGGTGGCGCGGCTTTTATCGGCCGGGGCGCTTCTGGCGCAAAGACGGGCAGCTCACTTGGATCCATCCCGAAGCCCGTCTCACGGTAAGAGCCCAAAGTCAGGGCACGGATCTAGCCTTTTACCTAACCTGGGAGCCGGCGGAGTGGCCCCTCCTCCAAGTGCTAGAGCGCTTTGGGGCCGTGCCACTACCACCTTATCTGGGCCGCAGCGCAGAAGCTATCGATCGAGAGCGCTACCAAACGATTTATGCACAAGCGCCAGGGTCCGTAGCCGCGCCTACCGCTGGCCTACACTTTACAGAAGCGGTCTTTGAACGTCTCCGAAAGAAAGATATCACTTGGCTGCCCCTTACGCTTCATGTCGGGGCTGGCACTTTCCAGCCTATCCAGACCGAAGACCCCTGGGCACATCCCATTCACGCGGAAGTTTTCCAGGTATCTGCTCAGAACTTGGCTGCCCTCCAAGGAGGTAGGCAACCTATTATAGCCGTAGGCACCACGAGCCTGCGTGTGCTAGAGTCGCTTTATTGGCTAGGTGTGCATTATGCCCAACAGGGCGAAATTCTGCCGGAACTGCCCCCCTTCCCCTGGCGTGAGATAGAAAAACCCCCGCCCGTCTCAGAAGCCCTAAGTGCCTTACCGAGGCAGGACCTATGGGGTCGTACCCGCCTTTACATTTTGCCGGGCTATCCCTTTCAGCTCGTTAGTGGCCTGATAACAAACTTTCATCAGCCGGGCAGCACCCTGATAGGGCTTGTCCAGGCCTTTATCGGGGAAGCCGGCATAGAAGCTGTCTACCGCTATGCCCTTGAACATGGGTTCCGATTTTTGAGTTACGGCGATACTTCTCTTTTATGGCGATAAATAGCTGGCGCATTTATGAGGCCCAGATTGTGACAGAGGGGGGCCTGCTGGCTGGCGACCTGTGGGTACATCGGGGACGTATTGCTAGCGTGGGGCATATACCCGATAAAGCTGTCGGCTCCCTTTTACACGCAAGAGAGCGCTGGCTTTTACCCGGACTTATCGATACCCATGTGCACTTTCGCGATCCGGGGCTAAGGTCCAAGGGCTCGTTTTACACGGAGAGTCGGGCCGCCCTAGCAGGCGGTGTAACGACGGTCTTTGACATGCCCAACGTACAGCCCGCTACGACGAGCCGAGCTGCCCTGGAGGCAAAAGCCGCGCTGATGGCTGGTCGTAGCTGGGTCAATTACGCTTTTTATTTAGGTGCAACGCCTGATAACCTCGAGGAGATCCGCCGGCTAAACCCCAAGCAGGTACCGGGGGTGAAAGTCTTTTTAGCGTCTTCGACGGGGGACCTTCTGGTAACCCATCCGCATCAAGTCGAGGCGATTATAGCGGCTTCGCCGGTGCGGGTCGTTTTTCATAGCGAGGTAGAGACGCTCATTCAAGCAGCGCATCAGCGCTGGGGCCATTACACATGGGACGAAGTACTGGATTTACACACTCGTTGCCGACCAGCCGAGGCCTGCATCCAAAGCACACAGTATCTACTAGAGCTGGCAAGCCGTTATCAAACGCCCCTGCACATTTTGCATGTCACGACCGAAGGCGAGGTGGATCTGCTACGAGGACGCCCCCCTCATGTGACGGCCGAGACTTGTCCCGTGTATATCATGTGGGATGCCCAGCATTTCGCTACTTATCAAAATCGGCTCAAGTGCAACCCCAGCCTGAAATACACTTCTGATCGGGAAGCGCTCTGGCGCGGGGTCGCAGAAGGGGTATTCGATACGATCGGCACTGACCATGCCCCCCACACCTTAGCCGAGAAGCAGCGGCCTTACTTAGCGGCGCCTAGCGGAGTACCGACCCATCCTTACCTGCTACCTTGGCTTTATGCGATGGGAGCCGAGCGCGGGATACCCCTGGTGCATTGGGTTCGCCTTGCAGCGTGGCAGCCGGCCCGCTTGTGGCGGATTCAAGACCGCGGCCAAATTCAGGAAGGAGCCTGGGCTGACCTGGTACTCTTTGATCCAGCGGGTCAGACGGTGGTGCCACCCGACGGCCATCCTAATAGCCTCAACTACTGTGGGTGGCATCCGCTAGCGGGACACACCCTCCAAGGCGCCGTAAGGGCCGTCTGGGTAAATGGCTACTTGAGTTATGCGGGCGAATACTTCTGGGGCAGGCCTTCGGGCATGGCCGTGGCTTTTGGGGATTAGCCTGCTGGCGGGATGTCAACCTGCCCGGCTACTGGGGCCTGGGGACCGACTGCTCGTGCGCGAGCCACGCCTAGCCGGCCATGTACTGCCCGAAACCCCGCCTTTGTATCAGCGAAGCAATAGCCGCGTGCTCGGTCTACGCCTGGGGCTAGCCTTTTACAGCGCGGGGGATCGCCTGCTAACCGACACCAGCCCAGTACTCCGCCGCCTAAGACAGGTACCCAAGCTTCGAATGTACACGTACTTGCTCGGCTCATTCCTCAAGGACAAGGTAGGCGAGCCGCCTTTTATTCTCAGCGAGCGGCTCATCACCCAGGATATAGCCCAGCTTGAAGCCCTTTACGCAGAATGGGGCTACTTTCAAGCAGGCATTCAACCACGCATCCGGCGCTTAGGCCGGTATGAGGCCTTTCTGGTTTATGCGATTCGGCCAGGCCCACGCTGGATCTTGCAAGATTTTGAGGTGCGGGGCGGTGATAGCCTCATGCTCCAGGTAGCGGACTCTCTGTTTGCGGCGTATGGTCCGCCCGTCGGCCAGCCCTACCAGCTAGCGCCCATCGACCGCTATCGCGAGCTCTTACATCAGGCGCTCTTGCAGAAGGGCTACTACGGCTTACCACTTAGCAGCCTTCTCATCGAGATTGATACCACGACTCAAGAAGCCCCCGCCTCTCATTCCCAGAAGAACCCTTTTTGGCGGCGATGGCTAGGCACCCAGGCTCTCCAGAGTCCCGGCTGTCATGTCCGCCTTCTGCTGCCAGAAACCTATCGCCCTCTTAGCCTTCGTCAGGTTCAACTGCACATCCACACGACCGATCGCTCCCCCTCTTACATGGAACGCACACAGCCCATCCCCCTATGGACCGAAGACCGGGCCGCCGCTATCCTAGATGGTCGGGTACTGCTGCCGCGTCTCTATACCACACCAGGTAGTTTGTACAACTACAAGGCGATACAGACTTCACAGCGGGCCCTGCAAGGACTCAGCGTCGTACAATGGGCCCTGCCTACGCTTCGGCTGGATGACACGACTCATACGCTTGACCTAGACTATGAGGTTCTCCTACGAGCACCCATAGACGTCTCCATCAACGTCGAGGGCTTTCAATCTCAGCAGATCCTGACAGCCCTACCACCTTTACCGGGGGCCAGTGTGGCCTTGCGGTGGAGTCATTCATCGCTTTTTCGGCGAGGTTGGCACGTCTCCACACGGCTTCAGGGGTTTGTCAGCTACTACCGACCCACAGCCACCGCCGACCCGGCCCCACTTTACAGCTTTTTAGGCGATATCAGCCTGGATATCCCTGAAAAAACCAGCCGCCTCCAGGCCGCAGCCCCTGAACCTTTGCCCAAAACGCTAGTTAGCCGGCACACGATCCTACGCTTTTCGTATCAGGACCTGCGGCAAATTAGCTTTAGTCGGCGCTATCTCACCGCCGAAGCTCGTCGCGAGCGGCGTATCCTCCTCTATGATCGCCGCGAGGAGACCCATATCCTGACCCCTCTAAGCCTACTCTTTGTCCAGAGCACCTTCTCTCAGGTTTTTTTAGACGACATCAACCGGCTTTCGCCTTTAGTGCGCAGCGTCATTTTGCGAGACTTTTTGACCCGCCTCACCCAGCTCAGTGCCTATCAGATTACCAGCACCCATCGTTACTTTGCAACGAGCCGCAAAGGCTGGGGCGACTTTTCGCAGAGCTACTTGGAGTTGGGGGGCGTGCTGCCTTTGATAGCGGACCACCTGCTAAGCTGGCTCAGGCTTGACAGCAGCCAGAAAGATGGCTTCTTGCTAGACCGCTACCAGTACGGCTTCTTCGTACGGGCTCTGCTGGAGGGGCGCCTGCGTTACGGCTGGACCGAAGCGCTACAACTCTTTATGCGGGCTCGGGCCGGCGTCGCTTGGGGACTGCTGTACACCCGAGTCGTTCCCTTCGAAAACCGCTTCTTTGTAGGCGGGCCCTACTCGATGCGCGGATGGCCCTTCGGCGGCCTCGGCCCGGGGATTTACCCCTTACCACCTAACCGCTTCTTACTGCCGGGCGGCGAGATCCTCCTAGAAGCTAATTTTGAGCTGCGCCTGACCTTCTACAAGGGTCTACAACTGGCGCCGTTTGTCGACGTGGGCAACGTATGGTTTGATAGGACCAGCCTCTTTGACGATCCGAGGGGCTACCTAACGAGCCGCAACTTTCGGCCTGGCGTTTCTGGCGGGGTAGGGCTCCGCTGGGACC
Organism: uncultured Sphingobacterium sp.; assembly: GCA_964489015.1. GTDB lineage: Bacteria > Bacteroidota > Bacteroidia > SpSt-205 > SpSt-205 > JAPYWM01. Next base: position 18,694 of record CAZAXD010000032.1, read on the forward strand.
TCTCGTTTTTCGTGATTCGGCTAGACGTGGGGCAGATTCTTTACGACCCCCCTACGAATGGCCTCGTAGGGCGAACCTTTCGCCTGGGCGGCACCACCAGTCAGTACCACATCGCCATCGGGTACCCCTTCTAACGGGTTTTGAATACCAGAAGAGAGCGCTCAAGCTGAGGGTGCAGAATGTTGCTCTACGCTCAATCTGTCTAAAACGAAGTCAGACGAGAACGCCCTCTTTTACATGCCGTCTGCAAGTAAACATTCCATAACCCACAATGGGATTATCCGGAGCCTACCACACATATAGAGAGGATTTTTTTGTTTAGACTAAGGTGCGTTTCTGGGGACTTATCGCATTAGCTATATGGGCACAGGAGCGTCCATGGCAAGTGGGGCTGACCGTTGGACTCAATATTCCCGCTTACCGTTCTACCCAGAAGGTGGATCAAGCCTCGGCCTTGCCGGGCTTTTCGGGCGGGCTGGGGCTACGGTATGCCTTGACAGATCGCTTTAGCATACTGGCGGGGCTCCTTTTTTCGCAGCGCAATTCGGCTTACACCTACACCGAAAGCGCGCCGGGGGATACCACCGTCGGTAATTTCCGAGATACGTTCATCACGCATGTGCAGCAGCAAGGGCGGCTAGAAGTGGGGCACCTTGAACTGCCGCTTTTAGTCTGCTGGGATTTTGTACGAGGAGAGACCTACGCCAACTACGTATACCTGGGAATGCAGGCGGGCTATAGGCTATTTGGGCGTAGTTATGGGGATATCCAAGTGAGCCTGGAGGGGTTAGACTTTTTGCCACTCTTTGGCTTTTCACCGCAAACGCGTGTCATCGTGGCATCGGGGCCCATTCCCCAGGGTAGCGTGCGGATCCGTCCTTGGGACGCGGGTCTATGCTTAGGCGGGGGCAACCGCTTTCAGATGGGGCGGCGCTGGATGAGCTTTGACATTCGATACTTTCATGGCTTAGCCAACCTTTTTGAGGAACCCCGTAGCAGTCGGCTCTATAACGGCTCGATTAGCTTCATGATAGGCTACTGGCTGTAGCTTTGGGGCATGGTCGAACCGCTATCTCGTCGGGAGGTTGCTTATACATTAGGCGGTGTATTCATTGGACTTTTCTTAGCTGCGTTAGATCAGACTGTGGTCGCCATAGCACTACCCGTGATCGTGCAGGAGTTAGGCGGGGGCGTCTGGTATGCGTGGATAACGGTTAGCTATCTACTGGCGAGCACGATTGCGGCGCCAATTTTTGGGCG
>CAZAXD010000033.1:0-17919 GCA_964489015.1 uncultured Sphingobacterium sp.
CAATCATGTTTATACCGTCCCGCGAAGCACTCCATGAACGGCTGCAGCGGCTAGAGCAGCAGCTGGCGCGCCTTTTGGAGGAAAAGACGCGTTTAGAACATGAAAAAGAATCCTTACTTTTGGCCTGGCGGCGGCAACGCCTGGCGGTCCAGGCGGAACTTGCTGCTATCCAAACTCTCATAAACCAGGTTCTATCCGATGACAGAAGTGCCTTACACATGGGAGGTCCTGGGGCGTCGCATCACGCTCCAAGCCGCCCCAGAAACCATAGCTCGCCTGCAGGAAGCCCTGCACCTCGTCGAAAAAAAGGTCGCGGGGCTAGCTCAGCAGCACCCGAGTGCGGATGAATGGACGTTATGGCTAATGGCGATCTTGGCCACGTATGATGAGCTTTTAGATCGACTAGCCCAGTATGAAGCCTTTTGTCAGCGGATAGAAGCCTGGCTTCACCATCTCGACAAACCTAGCCAGGTATGACAGTGATAGTAACCATTGCTGCGATTGGTGGGGGACTCTTAGTGGGTGCACTGACGGGGCACCTTCTTTATAGACGCCGCTATACGCAGCAGCTCGAGACTCTACAGAAGCAACAAGCCGATCTCGAAGCCCGCGAGGAGGCCTTAGCCCAGAGACAAGAAACCCTCCGGAAAAACGAATCCCTTAGCCAGAAGCGCCATCACCAGCTCAAGAGCCTAGAGGAAAAGCTCAAACAAAAGGAGCACAGCCTCAAAAAGCGGTTAGAAGAAGCAGAGCAGCAGCGCCAGGCCATGCTGGCCGAAGCGGAGGAAGGCCTTCGTAAGGCAGAAATCCGGCAAGAGGAGGTGCTTACCCTGGAGCGCCAGCTCTCTCGACGCCAAGAAGAGTTCCAGCGTGAGCTCTCTACCTTCCAAAAAGACTTAGAGAAGCTAGAGACGCAGCGCCAAGCCCAGGAAGAGCGCGTTCGCGAGCTTCTCCGCTGGGAAGAGCGCCTGACCGATAAAGAAAAACTGCTTGAGAAGCGCCTTGAAGAGCTAGCCGGGCTGACCCGCGACCAGGCCATGGAGCACCTGCTAGAAACCTTACGCGCTGAGGCCGAAAAGAAAGCTCACCAGCTTTCCCAACAGATTATCGAAGAAGCCCAGCTCAAAGCCGTAGAAGAATCGAAGCGAATCATCGCCACCGTTATGAGCCGCGTAGGCGTAGAGCAAAGCGTACAAGCCAGTATTACCGTCTTTAATCTGGAAAGCGACGAACAAAAAGGGCGCATCATCGGGCGGGAAGGCCGTAATATTCGCACCCTAGAGCAGTTTACGGGCGTAGAGGTGATCGTAGATGATACCCCCAATGCGATCGTGCTTTCGTCTCCGGACCCGATTCGGCGAGAGATCGCCTCGCGCACGCTCCAACGCCTCCTCGAAGATGGCCGCGTACATCCTGGCCGTATCGAGGAAATGTACAAGAAAGTCGAACAAGAAATTGAAAAAGAAATTCGGCAGATTGGTCGTCAAACCCTGATAGACCTCGATATTCGGAATGTGGCGCCAGAAGTCTTAGAGCTCGTGGGCAAAATGCGGTTCCGCTTCTCTTTTGGGCAAAATCTTCTGCACCACTCCCGAGAAGTGGCGCGTTTGGCGGCGCTCATCGCCAGCGAGCTAGGCCTTCCCAAAGAAAAGATTCGCTTAGCCAAGCGGGCCGGCCTTTTCCATGACATTGGCAAGGTTTCGGATGACAATCCCGAGATGCCTCATGCCTTACTCGGGATGGAGATCCTCAAGCGCCACAAGGAACACCACGAGGTACTCAATGCTGTAGGTGCCCATCATGACGAGATCCCCATGGAAAGCATCATTTCGCCTATCGTGCAGCTAGCAGATGCGATCAGTGGGGCTCGGCCTGGCGCCCGCCGCGAGACCGTCGAAAAGTACCTCCAGCGCATTCATGAGTTAGAAAATATCCCCAAGAAGTACGAGGGGGTTCGGCAGGCTTTTGCACTTCAAGCTGGCCGCGAGCTACGGATCATCGTGGATAGTGATAGAGCCTCCGACCAGCTCGTCGACCAGATCGCCCAAGACGTCGCCAAAACAATAGAAAGCCAACTCCAGTACCCCGGCCAAATCAAGGTCGTCGTCATTCGCGAAAAACGAGCCGAGGCCTATGCACGCTGATAGACTCCTGACAATCTGCCGAGTCGCCGTAGGTGTGGTATTCACCCTCTCCGGCCTCGTCAAGGTCAATGACATTCGGGGCTTTAGCTACAAGCTAGACGAGTACTTCGAAGTCTTTCAAAAGCAGAGTGGCCTGCCCTTTCATGACGTTTTAGCAAGCTGGAGCCTCCCTCTGGCCGGTACGATAGCTGTCTTCGAAACCGCTTTGGCTATCTTTCTGCTCCTGGGTTACGCTCGGCGATTTACGGCCTGGTCGCTCCTCCTGATGATTGTCTTCTTTACCTTTTTGACGGGCTACTCGGCGATCACCAAAGCCGTAAGCGACTGCGGCTGCTTCGGCGATGCTATCAAGTTCACACCCTGGCAGTCCTTCTTAAAAGACGTGATCCTCCTCGGCCTGATTGGCTATATCTTCTTACGGCGTGAGGAGCTTGTGCCATGGCTTCCCAAGCGTGCCCTTGCTCCGACAGCTTGGGGGATCGCAGTCATCATTGCCCTGCTGACCACCTACTTTTATCTGTATCTGCCCGCTGTGGACTTTTTGCCCTACAAAGTCGGCAAAAATTTAGCCCAAGCTTTAGAACCGGGCCCCCAAGGCCTACCCGAACTTACAGACTATGTCCCCTTACGGTATTCTGATTGTCAAGTCGATGAGCTCAAGGGCCGGGTTATTCTAATCGTAGCCCCTAAGCTGGAGCACCTTTCTGAAAGTGCCATTTCTAAGCTGCGCCAGTTTCTGACCGAAGTACCCAGAGACCTCAAAGTCGTGGGCATTACCAGCTCTGCTACGGATGTGCGCAAGCAGTGGCTAGCGACTCATCAGATACCTATCTGCTTTACAGCGCAGGATCATACCGTACTCAAAGCCATGCTACGAGCTGACTGGGGCGTTCTTTATCTAAAAGAAGGAGTAATCGTCGGTAAGTGGCCCTGGCGAGCTTTGCCTAAGCCCACCGAGCTCCTATGATACGCCGGGTGGCCCGTGCCACCGCTCAAGGTATACTTATTTTTTGGCTCAGTTTTACGCTACTATTCTTTTTGCTTCGCGGGCTAAGTGATCCGGCGCAGCTGCTACTAGGGCAGCGTTCTGACAAAGCTTCGGCGGAGGCGATCCGAGCGCAACTTCATCTAGACAAGCCGCTCTGGCACCAGTACCTTTATGCCTTAGCCGATCTTTTGCCTTATCGAGAGGGGCACTGGCAGTGGCCTACCTTAGGCTTTTCCTATCAGTACAACCGACCCGTGTTAGCGCTTTATTGGGAGCGGCTGCCGGCGACCGTACTTTTAGCGGTGAGCGCTGCAGTCCTAGCCATCACTTTGGGCCTGGCTGTGGGACTCAAGCAGGCCACGACCCCCTCATGGGGCATGCGGATTATAGTGCTGTTTTTCTTTAGCATGCCGGGCTATGTGAGCGGACTTTTGCTATTGTGGCTATTAGGGCTTGAACTCGGGCGCTGGACGGGGCTCCCCCTCGGGGGCTATGTCTGGCAATATGATCCGACGACAGACACCATGCAGGCTATGCCCTCTGCACTCCTTCTACCTGCTTTGGCGCTGGCGCTACGGCCTGCTGCTTACTTTAGTCAGCTCGTGGAAGCCCAAGCTCGCGAGATCTTACAAGCAGACTTTATCCGCGCAGCCAGGGCGCGCGGCAAAGCCTTTCGAGCTATCCTCCTACAGGACGTCCTGCGCAACCTACTGCCAAGCTTGGCCACCAGCTTTAGTCAGTGGTTTGCGGGCCTCTTTTTAGGCAGTCTTTTCGTCGAAGCCCTTTATGAGTGGCCTGGCGTAGGCAAGCTTTTATTTTTTGCGTTCTCGACCTCAGACTATCCACTTTTGACGGGCGTGGCGGTGCAGTCTGTCCTCGTCTTCGTGATCCTAAACTTCTTGTCGGAGCTACTGAGCTCCTGGGCAGATCCGCGGTTACGATAAGCTAATCAAACGAAAAAGCGTCTCTTGCTGAGAGATGTCTTGAAAAGCGCCCAAGAAGGCATATGTGACGGTTCGGCTGGCTTCATCTTGAATGCCACGCATGGAGACGCAGTAATGCTTGGCGTCGATAACGACGGCCACGTCAGGCGTATGAAGCCGCTCTGCCAAAAAGGTAGCGATTTGATGAGTGAGGCGCTCTTGCACCTGCGGCCGACGCGAAAAGTAATCCACCACGCGATTGAGCTTAGATAAGCCCACGACATACTCCCGAGGAATATACGCCACATGCGCAACGCCGATGATCGGCACAAAGTGGTGTTCGCAGACAGAACGGACGCGGATCTCTTTCTCGACGAGGATCTGACGATACCCGTAGGAGTTCGGAAAGAGGCGTATGGTAGGAGCTTGAGCCGGGTCTAGCCCGACAAAAAGCTCACGAAGGTACATGCGGGCGACCCGCTGCGGGGTGTCACGCAAACTCGGGTCGCTCAGATCTAAGCCAAGGGCCTCCATGATCGCAGCAAAGTGCCTGGTTATTGTTGCTTCACGGGGATCAGATGCCTCCTGCAAGGGAGCGGCGGCCTCTTCTCCACAACCGCAGGCGTGCAAGTGGCCATTAGTCAAGCTCTTCTCCATAGTATTCAAAGTAATTATTCGGTGTCTCCCACAGTCGGAGACGAATCAGTTTTACACCACCAGGCAGGATATGTTCTATTTGCCGCCAGAGCCCTACGATGAGATTTTCGGTAGAGGGGTTGATACCTTGTAAAAAGGGCACATCGGTATTGAGGATCTTGTGATCTACCTTGGCAATGATCTGGTTTTCTATCAAGGCTTTGACTTGCCGTAGGTCCAAGAGATAGCCGGTTTGTGGGTCAGGCGAACCGCCAAGCGTGACCTCCAGTTCGTAGTTGTGCCCGTGTAGGTGAGAACAGGGCCCGTAGAAAGCTTCATTCTCCGCTGCGGACCAGGCGGGATTTTGCATTTGGTGTGCCGCACTAAAGTGGAAGCGCCGGGTGATATACACAACGGGCGGCATGGTTACCTAAACATTTTGCTAGGCAAGTAGGTTCGCCAGCTCATGGCTAGTAAAAGTAAGAAGCCTACGAGGGCGAGAGTTGCCAGGGCAAAGAGAGGCGCCCACCTCTGAGTCCAAACCAAGGCTACTTCGGTAAAGGGCGGCGGGGTGTGGGCCACTAAGAGGTGGGAGGGCCTAAGATGCCAGAAGGTACCCAAGAGCCCGAGCCCGAGTAGGCCGGCTTGAGGTTCCCAGCGTCTTGGGAAGGTCGTCTCTTCTGTCAGAGCCAGCCAGGCCCACAGAAACAGAATACCCGTCGTGTATACACTCCATTGATAGGCCCAGGCGTACCCACTGCCCAAGGCTCCATACCATAAGCCCAGCAGCAGAAAAGCCACCCAGGCCCTAACTAGCGCAGCAGGCAGTCGCTTACTGCTCAGAAGCCACACCCAACTGCTGGCCAAAACGATAAACCAGCCGATCTCGATCAGCAGTACTGTAGGCATACGTAGGCTCCATAATCAGGCATTCTGTAGGACATACCACTGTGCACAGTCCGCAAAAGCAGCAGAGGGCGTGGTCAATGTCAAAGCGCGTGATGTAAAACTTTTTAGGGTGGCCACTCGCCGTCGATCCGAGCGCTGTCTCAGCCTTTTGCTTTTCGATGGTAATGCAGCCAACGGGGCAAATGCGGGCGCATTTGTCGCAGCCGATGCAGTCTTCAGTGTAGAGGTAGAGGCGATAATGACCGTTTTCGGGGAGGGAGAGGGTATCATGGGGATACGGCAAGGTGACGCGTCCAGGCCCTGTCAAAGAGCCGCTACGGATCGTAGCGGTCCGTCGGCGCCATGCCGCCAAGAGGTGTCGTAAAGCGAGCCGGAGCCCCTGAATAAGGCTTCGCATCCGTCAAAGGTAATAAAACGTTTAGGCGAGCTTTTTACCTTTGCCTATGGCAGAAGAGATGGCGGTTGGGCTGACGTATGACGACGTGCTCCTTGTCCCTGCGTATTCGGAAGTGTTGCCGAGCGAAGTCAATACCCGAGTCCGCCTAGCGCCGGGGCTTGAGCTGGCTATCCCCATCCTAAGCGCGGCGATGGATACCGTAACAGAGTACCAGATGGCCATCGCCGTGGCCAGCGCTGGAGGCTTGGGCGTCCTGCACAAAAATATGTCTATTGCGGAGCAGGCGGAGCAGGTTCGGCGTGTCAAGCGTTATGAAAGTGGTCTCATCGTGGATCCGCTTGCGATTACTCCTGAAACCCCCCTTCGAGAAGCGGTAGCCCTCATGCGAGAACATCGGATTGGGGGTATCCCCGTCGTCGATCCGGACCGGAAGCTAATCGGCATCCTGACCAACCGGGACATCCGCTTTGTAGAAGCCGATGAGCGGCCTGTGTCCGACTTTATGACCAAAGCTCCACTTATCACGGCGCCGGAAGGTACGTCCTTAGCCGAGGCTGAGGCGATTTTCCAACGGCATCGGATTGAAAAGCTACCCATCGTAGACGGCGCAGGGCGCCTCGTCGGACTCATCACGTACAAAGACCTTTTACGTCGTCGAAACTATCCTCATGCCAGCAAAGACAAACTAGGACGCCTTCGGGTAGCCGCGGCGATCGGCGTAGGCGAAGAGGCTTTAGCTCGCGCCGAAGCTTTGGTACAAGCTGGCGTCGACGTACTCGTGATCGATACGGCGCATGGCCACAGCTTGCGCGTCATCGAGACCCTCAAGGCGATCCGGACACGCTATCCGCAGCATTATGTAATGGTAGGAAACATTGCCACAGCGGAGGCCGCCCAGGACCTCATCACCGCTGGTGCGGATGTGCTGAAGGTCGGCATCGGCCCAGGTAGCATCTGTACCACTCGGATCGTAGCCGGCGTGGGCGTTCCGCAGCTGTCCGCCATCATGAATATAGCACCGATCGCCCATGCGCACCAGGTCGGCCTTATTGCGGATGGGGGCATCCGTTACAGTGGAGATATTACGAAGGCTCTGGCCGCCGGCGCCGATGCCGTGATGATCGGCTCTCTGCTCGCTGGAACCGATGAAAGTCCAGGAGAAACGATCCTGTACGAAGGGCGAAAGTTTAAGGTCTATCGAGGTATGGGCTCCATAGAAGCGATGCAGCTTGGTAGTGCAGACCGCTATGCGCAGAGCAAAGGGCGCAAACTCGTACCAGAGGGAGTCGTAGGACGTGTACCGTATCGCGGTCAGGTGGCTGAGATTCTGCATCAGCTAGTGGGTGGACTTCGCGCAGGGATGGGTTACTGCGGTGCGCCAGACATCCAGGCTCTACGAAAGGCCCGCTTTATCCGCATTACGCCTTCTGGCTATGTAGAGAGCCATCCGCATTCGATCGAGATTATCCGAGAAGCGCCTAATTATACGCCACACTGATGCCTGAGCGCTTTTCCCGAGTCGGGCCCGGTTTACTTACCCTTGGTTTAGCAGCTACGCTTTTGTATCTATGGTTACGCTTTTTTTCACCGGATCTTGCCTCGGACTTTCTAGTGGTACTGAGCTTTGGTCTAGTGGGAGCGGGGGCCTATTTCACGCTACCTCGGTGGGTCCCTCGACATGAACGGACGGCAGAGCGACTGATTCGGTGGAACCTCTTTTTGGCCCTCGTAGGCCTGGCTAGTAGTCTTTTGTGGCACATACTAGCTGCTCTGCTAGAAGAAGGGCGCCTCTATAGCCTGCTCCTCGCAGTGGGCGAGGTCAGTATCATGCTGCAAGTGACAGGCCACTTGGTGCTCACGGCCTACCTGATTCTCGTGCGTCCAACCCGCCAGAAGGTTAACATAGTAGGCGCCTTTTATGGCGCCGCTGTGATGCTCACCCTTGGGCAAGCCCTATCCATCAGTCTGCTTAGCCGTCTCAGTCCCCTGCTCTGGATCATGGTGCTCCCACTCATCTTTTTGACACGGGATGCGGTCTTTAGCACCCTGACCAAAAGCCGCCTGCCCCTCCTTTTCATCTTAGCGGGTCTCGTTTGCTTATTCCTAGGAGTGGAACGCTTCCCACTCCTTTTAGTCTCAGAGGGGCTCCGTCCCGCTTATTACATAGCTCGCGCGCTATCGATTACCATTTTGCTCATTCATGGCGGCATGCTGGTCATGCCTTTTATCGCCCAGGTTAGTCTTAGTAGCCGAACAGGGCAGACGATGGTGGAGGTCTTGACAAACTTTTTAGCGCAGCAGCAGCGGCAGACTAGCGCCAGAGAGATTTTAGAGACGACCCAAAAGGCCCTGCAAGAAATCCCCTCCGTTCATCGGGTGTATCTACGACTGCGCCGTCCTTTAGAAAACTCCGAAGATATTGTAGCGGCGCAAGAGTTTCGCGAAGCGGAGTTCTTACGCGCCTACTTTCGGCAAAAGTCCAGCCTACAGACCCACGTCGAAACTCATTCTAATCTAAAAGAAGTAGCCCAGCAACTCCCGGCCGTGGGGGCTATTCTCATTCAGCGCCCCCTCATCTCGCTCCAGGGGGCCGCTCTGGTAAATGCCCTGCAGGCTTTTATCTTTGGTCGCGAGCCAGACTGCTTTGAAGCCCAAGAAGTGAGCTTGATTACCGCCCTCATCGAGCAGACGGCCATCTTTTTAGAAGCTCTGGACCGACGCACGTATCACGAAGAGCGCCTCTTGAGCCGAAAAGAGGCGGACTTTTTACGAGAAACTCGTGAAGCCCTGCTACCACCGCCTCCCCCTATTATCCAGAGGCTACCCTATGAGGTCGTCTTCCAACAGCACGACAAGACGATCGGGGGCGATTACTACCAGATCGAGGAGGTCGAAAAAGAGCGTTTGATTGACTTTTGGCTCTCGGACTGCGCCGGGAGCGGCATCGCTGCGGCTTATCAGATGGCCCAAGCCCGCGCCGCTCTCAACACCCTCTGGGCCGAAAAGCTCACCCCTGACCAGCTTATCTTACGCCTGAATGATAGCCTGCGCCGGGTCTTTCATAAAAATAACTTCATTGCCGCCACCTATCTACGCTTTGACCTCGAGAATAGAAGCTATACTTTGTACCGAGCCGGTAATCCCGAGATATTATACTGGGACCCCACCCTACAAAAGGTTGAGCTATTGCGTCCACCGGGGGTCGTACTTGGTAACGCCTCTTCTACGCTAGTGCAGCGCATCTTGGAGCCTATTCAAGACCGTCTCAGGCCAGGAGCTACCTGGCTTTTCTTCAGCGACGGCTTTGTAGAGGCTTGTCGACCGGATGGGGAGATGTTTGGAATTGAACGCATTCAAGCTACCTTCCAAGCCTATGCTCATAAAGACCCTGCCGCCATTGCCCAGGCGATCCGGGAAGCCGTTTTTTCATTTATCGGCGAACTGGATTTTGGAGACGATGGCACCCTGATCGTAGTAAGATACCAACCTTGAGTCTTATCTTTGCCACATGGATATCCAGATCCAGACCGGCTCATCCTCGCAGGAACTGCTTGTCCGTCTAAATGGAGAACTGGATTCGATTCACGCACCGACATTATATGACAAGCTTTCCCAGAAGCTCAAGGAAACTTCTGGCGTGCAGAAAGTCATATTTGACTGTGCTGGCCTGACGTACATCTCTAGCGCCGGAGCTGGAATCCTCCTGCTAAGCTTAGATAACTTCGGCGCGCGCGGGATTAGCTTTGAACTCCAAAAAGTCCGGCCAGAGGTTTACAACATTCTGGATCTTTTAGGGCTCACTAAGGTGATGAGCGTCTCGCATGGCTAAGCACGTACTACAGTTTACAGCTAGCCCCGATAATCTACCCATTATCCGTCATTTTGTTAGCTTGCACCTCAAAAATTACTTCCAAGACCCTGTCAAACTCAATCAGATCACCGTCGCTGTTGAGGAGTTATGTGCCAATTCTATCATACACGGCAATAACAGTAACCCCACGACTGAGCTGCGCCTAGAGCTGCGCATGCAAGGCAGCAAACTACATATTTACCTATACGATCCAGCTCCTCCTTTTGATTTGTATGAATACCCGGCCGAACCTACGCTCCTACGCAAGGATACTAACCGACCCGGCGGCTTAGGGATTTATCTCATTCGGAAGCTAATCGACAAAATAACTGTGCGCAAGCGTTCTGGCCACTCCGTCTACCACTTAGTCAAGGAGCTCCAGTAATGCAGACTACGGACCCGGAAGAGCGCGCGTTACGTCCCAAAAAGCTCGAGGACTTTGTTGGGGAGCGCCCTTTTTTGCAAAACCTGCGGGTCTTTATTACAGCTGCTAAGCAGCGGAGCGAGGCTTTAGATCATGTCCTTCTGTACGGCCCACCAGGTCTAGGCAAGACGACCTTAGCCCACATTATAGCCCACGAAATGGGCTCCCAACTCTATACCACGAGCGGCCCGGCCCTCCAGCGGCCAGCCGACTTAGCTGGCCTTCTTACCCGCTTAGAGACCGGCGACGTGCTTTTCATCGATGAGATTCATCGGCTCGCCCCAGCGGTGGAGGAGTTTCTCTACTCAGCCATGGAAGATTATCGGCTAGACATCGTTTTGGATAGCGGCCCCCATGCTCGTACCCTCCAGCTACAGCTAAAGCCATTTACCCTGGTTGGCGCCACCACGCGGATTGGTCTCTTGACGGCTCCATTGGTTGCCCGGTTTGGAATCACCATCCACGTAGAGTACTATAGTCAAGTAGAGCTTCAGCAGATCGCCCTGCGATCAGCCCAGCTTTTGGGCGTGGACCTAGCCCCAGAAGCGGCCGCCGCTATCGCCCGCCGCAGCCGGGGCACCCCTCGTACGACCAATCGGCTCTTACGCCGTATCCGCGACTTTGCCCAAGTCGAAGCCCGCCATCAGTTAGATGCTACCTTTACTGAAGCCGCCCTAGCCGCCATGGCGATAGACCCCGCCGGCTTAGAAGAGATAGACAAGCGCCTACTTATCACGCTGATAGATCGCTTTGGTGGTGGCCCCACGGGGCTACAGACCTTGGCTGTCGCTATCGGCGAGGAGGCCGAAACCTTGGAAGAGGTGTACGAGCCTTATCTCATCATGGAGGGGTTTCTGGAGCGAACGCCGCGAGGCCGCCGGGCCCTGCCCCGTGCTTATACCCATTTAGGCCGTTCCGAGACTAGGCCGCCCTCGTCGCTCTTCTGATGGACCGTCTCGCCACAGACTTAAAAGCTTTAGCGCTCGGCTTGGGCTTTGAGGCCTGCGGGATCGCGCCGGCCCTACCTCTTCGCGAGGCTTATGAGCGCTATCTACAAGCCCTGCAAGCCGGCCACATAGCAGGCTTAGCCTACCTGGCTAGACAGCCGCACCTTCGAGCCGATCCCCGCCAGTTCCTGCCCGAAGCGCTGACGATCATCCTCGTGCTTGAGAGCTATTATCAAGGCACCTGCATGCAACCCCCCATCGCTCAGTACGCCTGGGGCGCTGATTATCACGCCACTATGCGCCAGAAGCTAGAGATCCTCATCGACTACCTCAGACGCAAGGCCCCCCCTCCCTTACACGTGCGGCCCTTCGTCGATACCGCTCCGATCTTAGAAAAGCCCTATGCTGTCCAGGCCGGCTTAGGCTGGATAGGCAAAAATACCTTGCTGATTAATCCCAAGCTAGGCTCTTATGTATTTATCGGGGGGCTATTGACCAATCTGCCGCTACCTATTGATCGGCCTTTTGCGCGCGACCTGTGTGGCACCTGCAATCGCTGCATAGAGGCCTGTCCGACGGGCGCTTTGCAGCCCTACCGGTTAAACGCCCAGCGCTGCATTGCTTACTGGACGATTGAGGCCCCTACCCTTTCGGAAAGCACACCCCCAACCGGCGCTTGGCTTTTTGGGTGTGACATTTGCCAGGCGGTCTGTCCGTGGAATCGCTTTGCGCGTCCTCACGGTGAAATAGCTTTTACTCCTAGGGCTTATGTGGCCTGGCGCTACGAAGACTGGGCCCATGCCCCAAAGGGCCGACTTCGTCACCTCATGGCAGGTACGGCGCTGCGCCGCACCAGACCCGAAAAGCTCCAGAAGCTCGCGCAAAAGCAGATCTTGCCGTAGGGGTTTTCTTTATACCTTTGCAGCGGGATATGGAACTCGTACTACCGCAGTTCGGCCTATTTTTCTGGAGCGCACTGATTTTCGGCATATTTTTCTTCCTCCTGCGTAAATACGCCTGGAAGCCCATCCTAGAAGCGCTTGATAGTCGTGAAAAGAAAATAGCACAGGCTTTGGCTGCTGCCCAAGAAGCGCAAGCCCAAATCGAAGCACTTAGAAAAGAGCAAGAAAAGTTACGGGAATCCGCGGCCGCCGAGCAGCAGCGCATCCTAGCCGAGGCACAAAAAATGCGTGATGAAATCATTGAAAAAGCCCGTAAAGAAGCTGAGAAGCAAGCCCAAGGCCTGCTCTGGGCGGCTAATACGCAGATAGAACGCCAACGCGAGCTTCTCAAAGCAGAAATGCGGTCATACGCGGTCCAGCTTGCCTTAGAAATCGCCCAAAAGATACTCGAAGATCACTTCTCTGACCGGCAAAAAGCCGAAGCTTTTGCTAAGAAGATGGTCGAAGAAATGCGACTAAATTGATATGAGTCCTAAAGTTATTGGTCAGCGCTATGCGCAGGCTCTTTTCGAGCTTAGTGAGCGGCAGCAGATGCTGGACCAGATAGCGACGGAAATTGAGGCTTTGCTGGCACTTTACCAGGAAAGTAGACTTCTTAGAGCGATCTTAACTTCGCCGCTTTACCCTGGTCAGCGGAAGCTTGGTTGGCTGCGACCGGTTTTAGAGGCTAGTCTGAGTCCGCTCTTGTGGAATTTTATCGTTTTACTGCTAAGGCGGAGCCGGGAAAGTCTCCTAAGTGAGACATGTCAGGCCTTTCTCGAGCTATACGACCAATACAAGGGGCGTCTGCGGGCAACGGTACGCATGGCTCAGCCGCTTACGTCTGAGCTCGCTCAGGCCCTTTCCCAAAAGCTCAAGCAGGCCTTTCAGGCCCAGGAAGCGATCTTATCAGAATCGCTCGAGCCGGCTCTCATGGGTGGTTTTGTTTTAGAAGTTGGCACGCGTAGCGTGGACCTTAGTGTACGCGGCCAGCTCAATCAAATCCGTAAGCAACTTACACAGGTGAGTGTATGAAATCGATAACTGAACTGAGACCCGATGAGGTGACCAGAATCCTTGAGCAGCAGCTCGCGGGCGTCCTGACACAAAAGGAGCTAGAAGATACGGGCGTCGTTCTCCAAGTAGGGGATGGTATTGCGCGCATTTATGGGCTGTGGGAGGTACAGGCGGGCGAATTGATTGAATTTGAAAGCGGCGCCCGGGGGATTGTCCTGAACCTAGAAGAGGACAATGTCGGGGCGGTTGTGATGGGCCGTACCGAAAGCATTCACGAGGGGGACAAGGTCAAGCGGTTGTACCGAGTAGCCTCTCTGCCGGTAAGTGAAAAGATGCTGGGCCGCGTCATTAATCCCCTTGGAGAGCCTTTGGACGGAAAGGGACCTATCGAAGGGCCGTACTACGAATCGCCCTATGAGCGCAAAGCACCGGGGGTTATCTTTCGGCGTCCGGTCAATCAGCCCCTACAGACTGGAATAAAGGCTATTGATGCCATGATCCCGATTGGGCGGGGACAGCGCGAGCTTATCATTGGGGACCGCTCTACGGGTAAAACCGCGATCGCCATCGATGCTATCATCAACCAGCGAGAGAACTACGAACGAGGCGAACCGGTATTTTGTATTTACGTTGCCTGTGGTCAAAAGGCGTCTACGATTGCGCAGGTTGTGGCGACCTTAGAGAAGTATGGCGCTATGCCTTACACCATCGTGGTAGCGGCATCTGCTGCGGATCCGGCGCCCCTTGTCTTCTTAGCGCCTTACGCAGGGGCTGCAATTGGAGAGTACTTCCGCGATAGCGGTCGGCATGCCCTCATCGTGTATGATGATCTCTCTAAGCAAGCGGCTGCATATCGGGAAGTGTCGCTCCTTCTGCGACGACCACCTGGACGGGAAGCTTATCCTGGTGATATCTTTTACTTACACTCTCGTCTGCTGGAGCGCGCAGCTAAGATCATCGACGATGATTCGGTAGCCAGTCAGATGAATAACCTGCCTGAAAGCTTTCGTTCGATGGTGAAGGGCGGCGGTTCGCTTACAGCCCTGCCTATTATTGAAACGCAAGCTGGTGACGTAGCTGCCTACATTCCGACGAACGTTATCTCCATTACGGATGGGCAGATTTACTTAGAGCCTAATCTCTTCAATGCGGGGGTTCGTCCTGCGATCAACGTAGGGATATCGGTGTCTCGGGTCGGGGGAGCCGCTCAAATCAAGCCCATGAAGCGTGTAGCGGGACGCCTCAAGCTAGAACTAGCCCAGTACCGCGAGCTAGAGGCTTTCGCCAAGTTCGGTTCGGACCTTGATCCTGCTACGATGCGTCAGATCGAGCGCGGCCGCCGTCTTGTTGAGCTTCTCAAACAGCCCCAATATCAGACGGTCAAAGTCGAGCATCAGGTAGCGGTCATTTTTGCGGGGACACGAGGCCTTTTAGACAAGCTGCCTGTCAAGAAGATTCGTACTTTCGAGACGCAGTACATTCAGTTTTTAGAGGCGGGCCATCGTCCCTTGCTAGATAAAATCCGGGCAGGCCAGCTTGATGAGAGCATGGAAGCGCAGCTCGAAGCCGCTGCCAAGCAAGTGCTAGCGGGATTGGGTGTAACTGCCTGAGCGTATGTCATCCGGTGCCCTAAAAGAGCTGCGAGGACGGATTCGCAGTGTCATCTCCATCCAGCAAACGACTCGGGCGATGCGGATGATCTCCGCTGTGAAGCTGCGCCGAGCCCAGGATCGGCTCCTACGCTTCCGCCCTTACCGAGAAGCTACCCAACTCTTTCTGAATACCCTCTTTTCACAGCTTGAGGAACCCACTGCGTACCAGCAGCCAAATCCCGCTCAAAAGAGTCTGTACGTCATCCTTTCCTCTAGCCGGGGACTTTGTGGGGCGTTCAATAGCAGCTTAGTACGCTGGCTTGGGCCCCAACTCCCTCCCCCGTCTGAAGCCGACCTCCTCATCCTAGGCAAAAAGGCCTACGAGCTCCTCAAGAAGAGTAGCTATGCTATCCAGTTTGAGGATGTATTTGGCAGTAAAGAGATCCCGACAGAAACCGTTCAGGCCTTAGCGAATCGCCTTCTATCGGCTTTTTTAGCGGGGCAGTACCGGGCGATCTATCTCGTCTATAACCGCTTTGGAGGGATTGGAAGGGCCAAGCCGGTCATAGAACCCCTTCTCCCCCTCGATCCTATCCCCACGTCAGGGGGGGACTTCCTAAGCGAGCCTAGCCCAGAGAAGCTTCTGGATGCCTACATCCCCTTGTATGTGGAGGCTGTACTTCGCAGCGCTGTACAAGAATCGGTTACAGCAGAACACGCAGCCCGCATGGTAGCGATGCAGGTTGCCTCCGATAACGCCGACGAGCTTCTGCGAAACTTGCGCTTGGCTTATAATAAAGCCCGTCAAGCCGCCATTACGAAAGAACTCCTTGAAATCGTTGGCGGCGCTGAAGCCCTCAAGGGCTGATGTCTTTGGCACGGGATGAGCCCATGGGCTCATCCCGTGCCGAATGCCGACAGATGAAATTTGGTTATATTCGCTAGGTGAGGGCGCTTTTTGGGCTCAGCTTACTAGGTCTATTGCAAGCCAAGCATATCGCAGGTGCCGAGCTTTATTATACCTGTACCGATCCAGTACAGCATCGCTATGAGTTTGAGCTATGGCTCTATCGTGACTGCACAGACCCCACAGGAGCGGACTACGACAATCCCATTAACATTTTTGTATTCACAGGCACTGGCAACCTGTACCTATCCCAGGCGGTGTATTTATCCAGCGCAAGGCCGTGGGACCCTGCTGGGGTAGAGGCTTGCTTTCTTCAGCGGCCGGGAACCTGCTTAGAGGAGGGGGTCTACCGATTTACGCTGACACTGCCCCCTAGCGCCAGTGGCTATTATGTGGCTTGGGCCCGCTGCTGCCGAAACGCCACGATTACCAACCTCCAAAACCCCGTTTATGAGGGTATCACGTATTTAGCGCAAATACCGCCGGCTCGCCGAGCCACTTGTAATAGTGCGCCTCGCTTCGTCAATAGGCCGCCCTTTTTCTTATGCAGCGGTCGAGACTTCTACTTCGATCAACAAGCCACCGATCCGGATGGTGACTCGCTGGCATATCAGATTTCAGCAGCTTATCACAGTGTAAATGCGGGTGGACAGGGTGCTGTGCATACGTCCTTGGGGCTACCTGTCGTCAATGCTAGCAATCCCATGGGCCCCCCTCCTTATCAGACCGTGGTGTATGCCCCAGGATACTCGGCGCAGCAGCCTTTTGGCCCGGGTGGGACCTGTCATATCGACCCGCAAACAGGCCTTCTACATGTCTACGCCCCCAACCCAGGGCTCTACGTGGTGGTCATCTCCCTCTTAGAGTACCGAAACGGGCTGTTCTTAGGTGAAGTGCGGCGGGATATGCAGTTTTATGTAGCGCCTTGTCGAGCGCCTACACCGCCTCCCCTCGTTAGCCACCAGCTGGGCACGCTTAGTACACGAGGCGATACGATTGTTATACCGGCAGACGCTTCCTATTGCTATCAGGTTCTTATCCAAGACACGGCGCCTCCTCCTGATGGCGTCCAACTAAGCTATACCCTAATCCCCCCTGGTACGGCCCAAATCCTCCAGACGAATCCCCTTCTTTTACAGGTATGTCGCCGCGAAAGCTGCCAGGATACGGGGCGTGTACTGCCGCTCGTGGTGATTGGCCGTAAGACCGAACGCTGCGGTACCACAGAAGCCCGAGATACGGTTTTCGTCGAGATACAAATCCCAACCCCTCGTACGCTAAGCCAGTATGTAGCGCCCCCCGCGCTAGCACAAAGCCAGAATGCTTATCTGGTACCCTTAGATAGTCAGGTGTGCACGCCGTTTTGGGTAGTGGCCACCCCAGCCAATCCGCCCGCTAGCGTCCAGATCATGCCAACCCATCCCCAGAGTGCTACGCAGGTACAAACTTTCTGGCGGGGTGATACGCTCTTTGGTGAGCTCTGTTATCGGGCGGGCTGTGAAGCTTTATCCACACCTATTTCGATCATCATCGAATCTCGGGCAAGCAATCCCTGCCGCCCCCTACTTGTGCAGCGTGATACGCTTCACTTTTTAGCCTACCTGGCCCCCAACCCACCCCCTGCCGTGACCTTCTTATCAGCGGATAGCCTATTGTGGCGCCCAGAGAGTTTGTATTGCTTAAGGCTACAAATCACCGATAGCCCACCACCCTCCGCCCATGCGCTGTATCTGACGGCACAGCCCGCCCTTGTGGACATCGTGTCGGTGAATCCCACGAGGGGGCAGCTAGCTTGGGAGGCGCTGGTCTGTCTGAGGCCCCACTGCAAAGCCATCTCGCAATGGATAACCCTTGTCGCTGAGATCCGGGACTCCATGGGGTGTGTAGAGGTTCACCGGGCCTATGACACTCTGCAGGTTTACGTAGAGAGCCGACCCACCTACCCCCCTATCATCGAGACGCCAGACTGGTCGAATCTAGCACCTTTTGCCGCTACGCCCAACTTTAGCTACTGTGTGCCCATCTCGGTTTGGGATACGACCCGCAACGGTGGCATCCTCACCTTAGCGGCGCAAAGCGCGATTCCCGTGGTACTAAGTTCCAGCCAGAGCCCAGGCGAGAGTCTTAGCACCCAACTGTGCTTCACCATGAGCTGCGACCTGAGCCCGGATAGCGTATATGCTATCCTGCTTACGGCCACTAATACCCCCCCTTGCGCCCTGGCTCCGCCACCAGCGGTAGAGA
>CAZAXD010000034.1:0-12594 GCA_964489015.1 uncultured Sphingobacterium sp.
CGAATGGCCGCTCAAGACGATACGCACTTGCCCCCCAGGCTCTCACCTACCACCTCTATTTGTCCAAGCTCCTGGACTAAGCTCTGCAGCCGCTTAAACGCTTCCAGAAAGTTTAGCATCCTGCAAAGCTAACTTTTTGTTTTGTAACTTTGCGCCATGTATTGGAATTGGCAAATCAAACAGGAGCTTACGGCGCAGTACAGCCCCAAGCAGGACCCTAAAGACACCGGTTCTCCTGAGTCGCAGATCGCGCTGCTGACGTATCGCATCAAAGAGATCGCCAACCACCTGCGGGAGCACCCTAAGGATTTTTCGGCTCAGCGCGGTCTCCTTAAGCTCGTCGGCCAGCGTAAGCGCCTTTTGGCCTACCTCAGGAGAAAAGACATTGACCGATTTCGCAAGATCACAGCTGATTTAGGTATTCGCTCATGAGAGGCCCCGTATGAATAGACAGACTTTTAGTATCGAGACGGGAACCTCTGCACCGATTCATATTAGCTTTGGGCATATCGCTCGCCAAGCAAGCGGCAGCGTCTGGATCCAACAAGGTGGCACCATTGTCATCTGTACCGCTGTTTACAATGCTAGTAAGACCACAGAAGCTGACTTTGTACCGCTCACGGTAGATTATCGCGAGAATTTTTCTAGCAGCGGGCGCATACCAGGTGGTTTCTTTAAGAGAGACGGGCGGCCTAATGACCACGAAGTCTTAATTTCTCGCCTTATCGACCGGTCTCTTCGTCCCTTTTTCCCAAAGCGCTGGCGACACGAAACGCAGCTAATCGCCATCTTAGAGTCTTATGATCCTGTCTATCCCCCGGACATTTTGGCTGGTCTGGGATTATCGGCGGCTTTGGCGCTATCCGATATCCCCGTGGAGGACATCGTCGCCATGACCCGCATAACCTGGGATGGTCAAAGCTTTTTACTCAATCCGCCTGTAAACTTAGAAAACACACCTCTCATCAACCTAGCGGTTTCCGGTACAGCGGACTCGATCGTTATGGTCGAGGGCGAGATGCGAGAAGTATCCGAGGAAACGCTGGTCGAAGCCCTCAAAAACGCGCATGCTTTTATTCAAAAACTTGTTGAGTTTTTACAGTCGCTCCGATCAGCAGCAGGCAAGCCCAAAGTCGTTCTACCCGAGTCCCTTACGTATCCAGAAGTCAAGGCCTTCGTAGAAAATCAAGCCAAGCAGGCTTTGTTAGAGATTATTCGCAGCTCCCTTTCAAAGGCAGAGCGGCGTTCTGCTTTTGAAACGCTGCTAAATGAGATTTTAGAAAAGCTACCCGTAGAGAATCTAGAGTGGGCTGTGCCGGAAGTTCAAAAATACGCTAGTACGGTCTTCGGTGAGCTCAAGCGTGCGCTTATGCGTGAGGTCGTACTCGAGGAAGGGCGCCGACTGGATGGTCGCCAGCTGCACGAGGTGCGCCCCATTAGCTGCGAGGTAGGGCTTTTGCCCTACACCCACGGCTCTGCGCTCTTTACCCGAGGGGAGACGCAAGCTTTAGCTACGGTCACTATTGGCACCAAACTCGACGAGCAAATTATCGATTATGCCACCCAGCAGGGCAGCAAAAAATTTCTACTGCAATACAACTTTCCGCCCTTCTCGACCGGGGAAGTTAAGCCTCTTCGAGCCCCTTCTCGGCGCGAGGTAGGACACAGTCACCTCGCTGAAAGGGCGCTTCGTCAAGTCATCCCCCAGACAGGTGAATTTGCGGAGTACACCATACGCGTGGTCTCTGATATCTTGGAGTCGAATGGCTCCTCCTCTATGGCGACGGTGTGTGCCGGCTGCTTGGCGCTCATGGATGCGGGCATCCCGATCAAAGCCCCGGTAGCGGGGATCGCCATGGGGCTGATTTGGGGCGAGCCCGGCAAGTATGCTATCCTGACGGATATCCTGGGTGATGAAGATGCCTTGGGCGACATGGACTTCAAGGTAGCAGGTACGGCACAGGGTCTCACCGCCTGCCAAATGGATATCAAAATCCAGTCCATGCCGTATGAAGTACTGCACCGCGCCCTGCTGGCTGCCAAGGAAGCCCGGTTACTTATCCTGCAGAAAATGCAGGAGGTCTTACCGGCTCCCCGAGCCGAGCTTTCGCCGCTGGCCCCGCGTATTCATAAGTTTACTATACCAGCTGAATACATTGGCGCTGTGATCGGCACAGGCGGTAAAGTGATTCAGGAAATTCAACGCACAACCGAAACAACGATCAGCATAGAACAGGTGGGTCAGGAAGGGCTCATCGTTATTTATGCGAAAGACAAAGCCGCCTTAGAAAAGGCAGCCGCTCAGATTCACGAAATCGTAGCGGAGCCGGAGGTCGGCAAGGTGTATTCTGCTCGCGTGAAGCTCCTCAAGGAAGCGGGAGCCGTGGTAGAGTTCATGCGAGGCAAAGAGGGCTTTTTGCATATATCCGAAATCGCGCCTTATCGGATCGAACGCATTGAAGAGGTCCTGAAGCCTGGACAGGAGCTTCTCGTTAAGTACATTGGCGTGGATGCCCGAAGTGGCAAACACCGTGTAAGCCACAAAGCCGTCAATGGTGAAGCCACGGCGACCCCCTCCCATCCGAAGCGTTCCACGCCTCATCGTCACCCCCGTCGCCATGACCGCTCCTAAAATACTGATCACAGGCGGGGCTGGCTTTATCGGATCACACCTGGCTGAGAAGTGTCTCGTAGAAGGTAATCGCGTCACTATTTTAGACAATCTATCCACAGGTCAGCTTAGTAACATAGCCTCCCTGTTAGAAAGATTCCCGGGACGTATAAACTTTACGCAAGGGACGGTGGAAGATCAGCGCCTTCTCCAGCAGCTAGTTGCTGAACACGATATGGTCTATCATTTAGCCTCGGTCGTAGGCGTAAAGCGTGTATTACAGGAGCCGCTCACGACAGTACTCGAAGGCTTACAGGGCACTATGCACGTCCTGGAGGCAGCAGCGACCTATCAGCGACGAGTCCTCGTGGCTTCGACGAGCGAAGTATATGGCCGAGCCCAAGAACTCATCTCCTCAGAGGAAGGGCTTTCCGCACTTTCAGAAAATAGCTTTCTGGTGCTGGGCTCGCCCGTTAAGCACCGTTGGATTTATGCCATTACTAAGCTGGCGAAAGAAGCCCTGGCCATTGCTTATCATCGCGAAAAGGCTTGTCCCTTTGTGATTGTGCGTTTTTTCAATACAGTGGGTCCGCGCCAGTCTGCGGCGTACGGTATGGTCATCCCCTCCATGGTTCGGGCGGCCTTGTCAGGAAAGCCTATCCCGGTCTATGGCTCTGGCCAGCAGCGACGCTCCTTTTTGCACGTGTTTGACGCGGTCGAAGCCATCTATCACCTGCTGATGACAGCCCCTACGCCCCCCTGGGGAGAGGTCTTTAATGTAGGCAATCCTCACGAAGTCACCATCATGGAACTAGCCCAGCGCATTCAGGCGCTCACCGGTACCAGTTCTCCTATTAAGCAAATACCCTATGAAAAGGCTTACGGGCCCGGCTTTGAGGACATGCAAAAGCGGACACCAGACATTACCAAAATCCAGCATTGGCTGGGCTGGCAGCCGCAAAAGCAGCTAGACGATATCCTGCTCGAGACTATTGACTATTACCGAGCTTTAGAACCAAGTCCACAGATGAAATGAGTTTTGCATATTTGGTAAATCCTATGCGATACCTACTTCTCAGTATCGGGCTACTTTTAGCCCAAAAGACATTTGAAGGCACCCTTGTCATGGAAACCCGCTTTGAGGGTGAAATGGCCAAACAAATGGCTGACATGCTGCGGGAAAGCCTGCCCGCCAAAATCGTAATGCAATACCTAGGTCAGCGCTCTCGTATAGACATGGGCGAAGCTATCCTCATTACAGACCTATCTACGAGAAAGATGTATATCCTTAACCCTGCCACCCAAACCTACCGAGAACAAGCTATCCCGGATAGTGCCCAGAATCAAAGCTCCAAAGTAAAAATCCAAAAAACCAAAGAAAAGACCAAGATACTAGGCTATTCGGCGGAAAAATATCAAGCTGAGAGTCAAACTGAGCAAGGTCTTGTTAAGATAGAGGTCTGGACTACTGGCGAATTGCCGCCTCCCGCTACAGATAGAGGGCAAGGGTCTATCTTAGCACAAGGGGTCCAAGCGCCTGGTTTTCCGCTCAAGATTGTCTCTCACGTTCCTAACATTGACCTAAAAATAGCCTTTGTAGCTACCCAAGTCAAGCAAGAGAAGCTTAGTGAGGACCTCTTTCGCGTGCCGGCTGGGTACGTGAAAGAGGAGGCTTCAGACGCCGATTAAGTCTGCTGAGCTTATCTACGTAGCGGTACGATTTTTGCTTGGAGCTGGTATACATGGTCAGATGCCTGGTGCTTACACTTCTCTCTGGCTGGGCCCTGGCACAGTGGAGTGGCATCGTCAACGGCTATGCTGCGGTAACCGCCTTCGTCGATCCTGCTACTGTCACAGTAGATGACCCTTCGCCCTTTAGCGTAGGGGACCGGGTCATGCTGTACCAAGCCAAAGGGGCTACTATCAACACCACTAATAATACCAACTATGGAGACATCACGGCGATCAACTCCGCGGGAATCTTCGAATTCAATCAGATTGTAGCGATTAGCGGCAATAACATTACCTTTCAGTGTGCACGGGTGAGGCCCTTCGGTAATCCGGCTACCGATGCGATACAGCTTATTCGCGTGGCCTACAGCCCCGGTAATATCACTACCGCAGGTTTGATTACGGCGCCGGCTTGGGATGGGGTCCGAGGCGGGGTCGTCGTACTCGAAGTCGATGGCACCCTTACCCTTGGCGCTGACATCTCCCTCTACGGGCTGGGCTTTCGGGGGGGACTGTACTCGCTCAACGGAGGCAGCACTTTCGCCTGTAATGCTGGCACCTTTCACGGAGCTGCCGATGACCAAGCTGGTCGAAAGGGAGAAGGTATCGCTACGTATCCAGGGCCCAATCACGTAGCTTACCGCGGTAAAAGTGCCAATGGCGGCGGCGGCGGTAATAACCACAACACCGGCGGTGGCGGGGGGAGCAACTACGGCGCTGGCGGAAACGGCGGCTGGACCACCTGTGGGAGTCGATGGTTCTGCGTTGGCTCTAGTGTCGTCAACTCCGGCTGGGGCTATGGTGGGATGAGCCTGGCTAGCTATTTATCGAGTAGCAACCTACGGGCTTTCATGGGCGGGGGTGGCGGCGGCGGCCATCAGAATAATACCGAGGGCGGTTCTGGGGGATCAGGCGGCGGCGTGGTAATCATTCGAGCCGGCGCTATCGTGGGCGGTGGCTTTTCGATCATTGCGGCGGGGGACTCTGGCGCCCGTAGCCCGTCTGTCTGCGGCGGTCCAGCAATTGCCGGCAATGACGGAGCCGGCGGCGGGGGCGGAGGAGGTAGTATCTTGCTCTTTTGTCCAAGCTACGTGGGCACCTTGACGCTGGATGTGCGCGGTGGACGGGGCGGCTCCTGCAGTAAGTATCTCTGCAGCTGTAGACCTGATCATGGCCCCGGGGGAGGGGGCGGCGGTGGGTATGTCGGCCTCAGTACCTCGGTCACACCGGCCGGCCTCACTCTCCTGACAAGCGGAGGGGCCAATGGCATTGAACTTACGCCTGATGGCCAAAACATGAATAACTGTAACAACACCGGCTATCCTAATTGCATAACCAATCCCACCGATCAAATCAACCGTGGTGCCACCCCCGGCACTAACGGCGGCACGCTATTTGGGATTTCATACACGGGTCTAAATCCTTGTCCTGCCGCCCAGCAACCGTCGGCTCGTCTAGAGGTGGAGCCCACGCTCAGCGGGTCAGCTCTCGTTCATTATGAGGTGAGGGGGCTCTCTATGGCGGCTTACCTTCTAGTGAGTGAGCCCAGCCGGACGAGTCAGCAGTATCTCTTATCGTCGGATAGGGGCACGCACAGGGTGGCCCTATCGGCGCCTGGTCTGTATACATTTGCCTTGCAGGCGCCGGCTCGCCCTCAGGGCTTTGCCACCTTAGTGGAAAAGACCCTGCTTTATCAGCCGAATACCGTCCTTCAGGGCCGTCATCTGAGCCTTTGGAGTGAAGTGCCGGCCTTTTACCAAATCAGCACCACCCAAGGCGCTATCCTCATAAGCGGCCACTTACCAGCAGGGGGCTCTACTACGGTCTCCCTAGAGGGCTTGCCCGCTGGCTTATACTGGCTGCAGCTAGAGGGGTACCCCCCTGCTAAGCTCCTGCTTTTGCCTGATTAGCTGTAAATTCGCCGCATGGCCAGCGGCACCCTACAAGTCAATCTCAGCGGCCTTTTACCCATTATTCGCCGCTATCTCTATAGCCATACAGATGTCTTTTTACGCGAGCTAATCGCCAATGGCGTTGATGCCTGCCAAAAAATAGCAGCATTAACCCCTCAATACCAGCTAGATATCACCCCGCAAGATCTCAAGGTCGAAATCCTTTGCTACCCTGCCAAGCGCCAGCTTGTCATTCGAGACAACGGCATCGGCATGACGGCCGAGGAGATTGAAAAGTTTCTAAACGTCATCGCCGCTTCGAGTGCCAGGGAGTTTGCGGAGAAATTTAAAGATACGGATATTATCGGATTTTTTGGACTGGGTTTTTATTCGGCCTTCATGGTAGCGGAGAAGGTGGAGGTGCTCACCCAGTCCTTTCAGGCCGGAGCAGAGGCTATTCGATGGGAAAGCGACGGCAGCGAAAACTATAACTGGGAGGCCTCGCAGCGCCCAGAGGGTCGAGGGACTACTATCACCCTGCACCTTCGAAAGGAGTACGAGGAATATGCGCAGGTCTGGCGCGTGCGGGAGATCGCTGAGAAGTACACCCGCTTTTTGCCCATAACGATCGAAGTAGAGGGCGTTCGCATCAATCAAAAGCCCATCTGGCGTGAGCACCCCACTCAGCTCTCGCCTGCGGATTATGATAGATTTTATGACCTTCTGTACCCTGGCCGGGAAAAGCCTGCCTTTCACCTCCATCTGAATATCGACTATCCCTTTACCTTGCAAGGCATCCTCTTTTTTCCGAAGCTGAAGCCTGACGTAGTCTTAGACCGGGCTGGCCTGCAGCTATACGTTCGAGGCATGTTTATTACCGATGAGCTAAAGGACGTCTTACCCGAGTACTTACAGCTGCTACAGGGAGTGATTGAATCAAACGAAGTCCCTCTTAATGTCTCACGCAGTCAGCTGCAAGTAGACCCAACTATCCGAAAAATTAGTCAGTATATCTCTCGCAAAGTTGCCGAGAAGCTGAAGGAACTTTTTGATAACGATCGTTTCCGTTATGAAAGTATATGGGATTCTATCGGGCCTTTTATTCGATACGGGATGGTCCGGGAGGAGGAGTTTTATCGCCGCCTTCGAGAGGTCGTGTTAGTGGAGACGATTGGCGGCCAGTTCTACACCCTAAATGAGTTTCGAACAAAAGCTCCCAAGGACGATAAAGGCACGCCTATTCTACTGTACACCAACCACCCCGTGCAGCAAGGGGCTTTAGCAGGTCTTTTTACGCAGCGGGGCTGGGAGGTGCTACGGATGGATGCGGTTATAGACCCATACTGGATGTCGCAGGTGGAGATGCGGGAAGGGCTCACGTTTGCTCGGGTGGATAGTGACAAGGCGCAGGCGCTTTTGGAGGGCGGGCGGTCGGCGGGTCTTTCGCTTCAGGAAGAGGAGACTATTAAGGGCGCTTTGGCGCGTTTGGCAGCGGGCTATCAGATTAGCTTCCGCTCCTTGGGTGAGAAGGGACCAGCAGCCCTTATCCACGAAGCGGAGGAGAGCCGGCGCTATCGCGAACTACTCTGGGAGGGGGAGCCTAAAGGCGGTCCGTCTACTTTAGTTATCAACCGGGATCACCCGATTTATAAGCGATACCTTTTGACCCAAGACGAGCAGTGGCTAGCCCATGCCGTGGACTGGGCTAAGCTCCTGAGCGGACGCTTGCAAGAAGCAGCGCTGACCCAATTCTTGGAGCGCGATTGGCGATTACTCTCATCATGAGGGCGATTATTCCCCTTGTAGCGGGACTGCTCGCCCTAGCTCAGCGTGTCCACCTATTCCAGACATTACCCTCTCTGACTGCAAGCCGATGGGCAGACTCCGTTTTGGCGCAGTTGAGCCTTGAGGAAAAGATCGGTCAGCTGCTCATGGTACCGGCGTACAGCAACTCCGCTCAGCAAAATCGGACGCAGGTCGAGCGATGGGTTTGGCAATATCATGTCGGGGGTATAATTTTTATGCAAGGCTCACCGGTCCAGCAAGTTCGCCTTACCAATGTCTATCAGAGTCTTAGTTCAATTCCCCTCCTGATAGCCATGGACGCCGAATGGGGACCCAGTATGCGTTTAGACAGTCTGCCGCGCTTTCCTTATGCTCTCACCCTGGGTGCCTTGCGAGAAGACTCCCTCGTGTACCAGGTGGCTCGCGCCATTGGACGACAATGTAAGCGCCTCGGCGTTCATATCAACTTCGCACCGGTAGCAGATATCAATAATAACCCCGCTAATCCCGTCATAGGCTTTCGAGCCTTTGGTAGTAATAAACACACCGTAACCCAACGCAGCTTACTCTTTATGCGCGGCTTGCAGGATGAAGGCATTGTAGCCGTCGCGAAACACTTTCCAGGCCACGGTGATACGCAGGTAGATTCGCATTATGATCTGCCTATCCTTCCGCATACGCTGGAGCGGCTCGATAGCTTGGAGCTGTATCCTTTCAAAAATCTAATCCGAGAAGGGGTTATGGGGGTCATGGTGGGACATTTGCTGGTACCGGCCTTAGACACTTTCACAGCTACAGTATCGGAAAGGGTTATCCAAGGCCTGCTTCGGGGGCAACTAGGCTTTAGGGGCATTGTCTTTTCGGATGCGCTCAATATGAAAGCTGTTTCTCTGTACTATGCCCCGGGCGAGCTAGAAGTCGCTGCACTCAAAGCCGGTGTGGATGTGCTCTTGTATGTCGAAAATGTACCAGTAGTCTTTCGAGCGATCCAAGAGGCTATCTTTTCGGGTCGACTCTCTGAAGAGCTGCTAGACGAGAAGGTTCGTCGTCTTCTGCAACTAAAAGCTTTCTTAGGGCTTACCCAAGCGCCCTTTATCCCCGAAGAGAATCTGTATACGGATTTGTGGGCCGAACCGATCTTAGAGCCCTTGCGGAAGGCTTTTACAGGCGCCGTTACCCTCCTTCAGAATCGCCAGAATCTGCTGCCCCTCTCCCACCTCAGAGGCCGGCGCCCCTTGTACGTCCAGATCGGATACGAGAAGCCGGCGCCCTTTTATCGGTATTTGGCGAGCTACAGCGCCATGGATTATATAGTCATCCCAGACCCAGAGCGCTTGCCTTCGGATTCCCTTCTGCAAGCACTCAGCGAATACAACCTCTTTATCATAGGGCTTTTTGGCCTTTCGAATAGCCCAAGGCAGTCCTTTGGCATGCGTCCCCGCTTACTGGATCTTTTATGCGAGCTCACGCAGTGCGATGGAGCTGCGATAACCTGTGTCTTTGGAAATCCTTATGCTATCTCTTATTTAGGCGAAGAGACAGCTATTCTCTTAGCTTACCAAGAAGACACCGTTGCCCAGTGGCAAGCGGCCAATATCATTTTCGGAGCTTTACCACCCCAAGGCAAAATTCCCATAGAGGTCCCGCTCCGCTACAGCAGCCCCCCCCCTTACAACCCTATCCGTCACCGCCCCTTATCACCTCTGAGGCCGCCCTACGCTTTCAGACGACTCGACTCCCTTCTCCAGCGGATCCCCCAAACCAAGCTCGCACCTGGCATTTGTGTGACGGTGATTTATCGCGACACGGTCGTTTATAACAAAGGCTGGGGCACCTATAGCTACGAGGACCTCCGCCCAGTCTCACCCACTTTTACCTTATACGATGTCGCTTCTCTGACAAAGGTGTTTGTCACAACGCTCGCCGCCATGGATCTGTATGAGCGGGGGCTACTCAATCTCCTCGAGCCGCTAGAAAAACGGGTGCCAGCCTGGCAGCCCTATCCGCTCGGCAAAGTCACGCCCTACCAACTCCTCACACACACGGCCGGCTATCCCCCTGTTTTACCGCTTTTAGACAGCGCCAAAAGCTGGCATCCCCCTACTTTTTCTGATAGCCTCACTTCGGCCTACCCTCTTGCTATAGGCCGCACCCGATACATCCGCTCAGACCTTCCAAGCCGCATTTGGCACCAGATGCGCAAGTACCAACCTAAGCCCACTGCTAAGCCCGTCTACTCCGATATAGGCTTTGTGATTTTAGGTCATTACCTCGAGAAGATAACTAAAGAGCCTCTCGACGTGTATGTGACTAAAAATTTCTACGAACCCATGGGCCTTTACAAACTAAAGTTTTATCCGGCTATGCAATGCATAGAACAGGCCTGCCCACCTACAGAAATAGACACGACTTGGCGGCGAGACACGCTCCGCGGGTATGTGCATGATCCCACAGCAGCCCTGATGGGCGGCTTGGCGGGTCATGCTGGACTCTTTGCGACCAGTCAGGACCTGGCCTATCTCAGCTGGCTCTTACTCAAAGAAGGGGAATATGCTGGCTTTTGCTACCTTTCGCCTAGCACGATTCGAACCTTTACCCAGGAATCGGAGCGGCTCGGACGCGGCCTTGGTTGGGATAAGCTCAGTCGCGACCGCAGCAGCAGCGTGCCGGAGGGTTTTTCTCGGGAGACCTTCGGACACTTAGGCTTCACCGGAACAGCTACTTGGATAGACCCTAAGCAAGAGCTCATTGTCGTTATCTTATCCAATCGCACCTATCCCTCTTCTCAAAATAGCCGCTTCGTTCGAGAGAATATCCGCCGCCAGATCCTAGAAGCTGTACGGCATGATCTACAATTACCAGAATAGCCTTAATTCTGCCAAGTATGCGCCTTAGCTGGATGAGCTTATTAACGATTGCATGGGCCCAGACTTATCCCTCTATCACGCCTATGAGTCCTACTCGCACCGACACCACAGTCAGTGGAAGCGTGAATCAGGCTGGTCCTACCTACCCGGGGCCCCTTAGCGGACCCACGCCGGGGATAGTCTACAGCTTCACCATTCGAGAGTGCTTAGATTCGCTGTATATACACTTATGTAATGTGCCCACCGGAAGTGACATGGATGATAGCTTTCTCCAGATTATCAACCTAACCAAACAGTGCACTGTCATGAGCGGTGTAGGTTATTGCCAAGCCGCTACGAATTGCCCGCCGTTTTGCTGTCCACCCTTCTGCTTCCCCTCTATCAGTCCAGAAGCCGGCATTAAGCTCTATCACGAGCCCAATGCCAGCGGAACTAATATTTTGCTTGTAGCTGAACCTGCTCCCATGCGACTCGCTCAAGGCGATCAGCTGCTTATTATCGTCCAGTCAGATTTTCAGCCGGACCCGACCGATGTACTTACTTTCCAACTGTCCTTACAGGAATACCGCTACCCTAACACGGGCGGCAATCCAGCCGCCGGTCTACCCCCTATATCAATAGCACCCCGTATGCGCCAGGTTTGTTATAATGGCTTTCTGGCACGAGATACGTTCAATACCGGCATCAATGACCCGGCTATCGTGCACTTCTGGTACCTAAACGGTAATCTTGTTCCCGGTGTAGCGGGCCCCATTTATCAAGCCCAACTCACCCGACCTCAAACGGATACCGTTGTGGTCGAGATTCGGTGGCAAACCAGTTCTTACTGCTCGCCCCCTACCAGCTGGCCCCGTGACACCGCCTACGTAAGCAAAGACACGATCACGGAAACCTACGTGGCCATAGACAATACCCCTTATTACCACAATACCTATGCTAGCTTCTCAAGTCAGACCGCTCCCCTATGCCTAACCTTTCAAGCTACGCAATCGGCCCCCACACTGACCTACAACTGGCGCATTCACGGCTCTCTGTATAGCGGTCCTGGTCCTCATGTCGAATGTTATACGGGGAGCCAGATGGATACGATCTGGATGCGCGTCCAAAACGGAACCTGTACCTGGACCGACACGGTTTATGTGATTGTCGATCTAAGCACCGCTCTTAGTACCTCGGCGGGCTCTACCTTACGTTACGGTCCCAATCCAACCCGGGGAGCCCTTTATTTATATGGCATCCCCGAATCTATCGAAATAAAATTATGGAATCTGGCAGGTCAGTGTGTATACCAATGGGCAGGTACTTTGCCGACCGTCCTAGTGCTACCGCCTGACCTTCCCCCTGGTCTTTATCAGCTAACAGCCACATCCCAAAGTCGTCTTTATTTTGTTAGTAAAGTGCAATTATTGCCCTGAGTTTTTATATTTTTATGCCGAGACGCCACTGGATATGGGGGCTGGCAGGACTTCTGAGCAGCTGCCTAACTCCCATTACTGTAGATGCTCCAGAAGACGCAGGTGAGCTTGTTATAGAGGCCTATTATAACGATCGGGATAGTGCTTGGGTCAAGGTAAGTCGTACGCTTCCCTACTTTCAGGAGGGGCGCCCTCTGCCTATCAGCAATGCCGTCGTTATTCTAGAAGAGCACGAAACCGGCGCCCGAGATACCCTTACATGGCGGGATAGTCTCTATGTGGGGGGGCAAGGA
>CAZAXD010000035.1:0-12496 GCA_964489015.1 uncultured Sphingobacterium sp.
GCTCTTCACCTGCCCACGATTCTCATCAAACCACACCGCCCCACCACTTCTCTCTACCTCCCTCCAAACTACCTCCCGCCACCTCCTAAGCGCCCGCCCAATCCTTAAATCACCCACAGACGTAAGTTTGGTAGATTTTTCGCGCCGAAGTACATCCGACCACATCTCAACGTTCAACGGGGCCGACCAACCCAGCCCCAACATCGCAGCCAGCAGACCACTAATCAAAAGTAACGCAGCGTACCGTATATCGCCGCTAATATACGAAAAAAAAAACAAATCCAAATCCCCCATCATCTCTACGCGTAAAAAACCCCGCTTTATAGTTTTTACCTTTGAAGCCATGGGAGGTAACCACGACCCTTACCAGCGTGAAAGCTGGCCGCGCCTGGAGAGTCGTTTCCGCTCAACCCCAGAGAACCGCTCTCAGCGAGCGGCTTACGAGGCGCTTATCACGGAGCTAAGCCGATACTACGAGGAGGCCACCTACCAAGGCAAGCCGCATCACATTCAGCGGGCCAAGCAGCGAGGCCGGCTTCTGGCACGGGAGCGCATCGAGTACCTACTGGATGAAGGCTCGCCGTTTTTGGAGCTTTTGCCATTAGCGGGACTGGGCGGAAACACCTCCTCACCGGGCAGCACTATGGTGGGTGGTATTGGGCTCGTAGCCGGCCGCTGGACCCTAATCACCGCCAACGTTGGCACCGAAAAAGGCGGCGCCATTGACAGCCCCACCCTCCAAAAAAGCCTGCGCCTGGCCGAGATTGCTCGTGAAAATCGCCTGCCTACCATCAACTTCGTCGAATCAGGGGGGGCGGATCTGGCTGAGCAGGCAAAGGTCTTTAACTACGGCGGCGCCATCTTTCGGGAGATTACCCAGCGGTCAAAGATGGGACTGCCCACAATAGTCGTGGTCATGGGCAATGCCACGGCCGGCGGGGCTTACGTGCCCGGCATGAGTGATTATACGATTTTTGTTCGGGGACAAGCACAGGTCTTTTTAGGCGGCCCGCCGCTGGTCAAAATGGCCACCAACGAGATCGTGGACGAAGAGACCCTCGGTGGTGCGCAGATGCACGCCACGGTAAGTGGCCTGGCCGACTACCTTGCCCAAAATGAGTTTGAAGCCATTCAAACCGCTCGGCGCCTCATGACCCAAATCGCCACCAGCTGGCCAGCGCCGGCTTACTTCGAAGGGGCCGCCCCGCCCTACTACGACCCCGATGAACTCCTCGAAATTCTGCCACCTCATCCCTCTAAGCCCTTTGAGATTCGGGAACTGATTGCCCGCATCGTGGATGAGTCTCGATTTTTAGAATTCAAGCCCCTGTGGGGCTCCACCTTGGTGGCCGGCTGGGCCCGAATCGGCGGCTTTCCCGTAGGCATCTTAGCCAATAACGGCGTCCTTTTCCCAGAAAGCGCCGCAAAAGGCACCCACTTTATTCAGCTCTGCAATCGAATGGGCACGCCGCTGCTATTTTTACAAAATATCACGGGCTTTATCGTTGGTACGGCCTACGAAAGAGCCGGAATCATCAAAGCCGGTGCCCAGCTTATCAACGCCGTTTCAAATAGCGAAGTACCGCACATCACGATCTTAGTCGGCGCCTCGTATGGGGCGGGTAATTACGCCATGGCGGGGCGATCGTATAAGCCGCGCTTTTTGTGGAGCTTTCCCAGTAGCCGGATCGCTGTCATGGGCGGGGAGCAGCTCGCAGGCGTGATGGAAATCATTCGACGGCAAGCGGCTCAGGCCGCGGGTGAGCCCTTCGACGAAGCCCAAAACCAACTTCTCAAAACCATGCTCATGCAAGAAGTGGAAAAAACTTCCAACCCGTGGCACGCTACGGGCCAGCTTTGGGACGATGGGGTCATTGACCCCCGAGCTACCCGAACCTATCTTATTATAGCCCTCTCGGTTCTTTATACAAACCTAACAAAACCCAGCCACGTTTACGGCGTATTTCGGTTTTAGTTATGAGGATTCGGAGAATTTTGATTGCAAACCGAGGCGAGATTGCCAGACGCATCATTCGCACCTGCCGCAGGTTAGGCATTGAAACGGTAGCCGTCTACAGCACGCCCGATCGGGAAGCGCCTTATGTGCGGGAGGCGGACCAGGCTTATCACCTGCCGGGAACCTTGCCCAGCGAGACCTATTTGAACCAAGAAAAGCTTCTTGAGGTGGCAGAACGGGCTAAGGTGGAAGCCATTCATCCGGGTTATGGGTTCTTGGCGGAAAATGCGACCTTTGCCAGAGCGGTGGCCGAGCGTTTTATCTTTATCGGGCCACATGCGGATGCTATCGAGCAGATGGGCTCAAAATCCGCCGCTAAAGCGCTGGCCCAAAAGGTCGGCGTGCCAACCTTGCCGGGGTGGCATGAGCCTGGCGCTAGGGCCGCCGCTTACCTTGCCGAGGCGAAAAAGATGGGCTTCCCGGTGCTCCTAAAGGCCGTTGCCGGTGGCGGGGGCAAGGGTATGCGCATTGTTGAGAGAGCTGAGGATTTTCTGACTGCCTTTGAAGCCGCTGCCCGAGAAGCCCAGAATGCTTTTGGGAATCCCGAACTCCTTCTCGAGCGCTACTTCCCCTCTGCTCGTCACATCGAAGTGCAAATCTTAGGTGACAAGCACGGCAACCTCGTGCACCTGTTTGAAAGAGATTGTACGATTCAGCGCCGATATCAAAAAGTCCTAGAGGAAACGCCTTCGCCTGTGCTCTCCGACAGTAATCGACAGGCTATGACAGAAGCGGCCTTGTGCTTAGGTCGGGCGCTTGCTTACGACAACGCGGGCACAGTGGAGTTTCTCTGGGTGGCGCCGGGTGAATTTTTCTTTTTAGAAGTCAATACCCGTCTGCAGGTGGAGCACCCTGTCACTGAAGCCGTTTTGGGACTAGATCTAGTTGAGTGGCAAATTCGCGTTGCAGCCGGGGAAAGGCTCAACCTTCCCGAACTTAGGCCGCGGGGGCACGCCATTGAGGTAAGGCTCACAGCGGAGGACCCCTTTGCGGACGATCGGCCGGCCTCAGGTCGGATTCCCTACTGGCACGTGCCGGAGTTGCCTTACCTTCGGGTGGATGCGGGATATGAGGCCGGTCAAGAGGTGCCCCCCTACTATGACTCGCTCTTGGCTAAGGTGATTGTCTGGGGACCTACGCGAGCCGAAGCCGTTCAGCGCCTCCGCTACGCCCTTTCTCAAATCGTTATCCTGGGTCTCCCGACAAACCTGCCGCTTCTAGCGCGCCTATGTCTTGATGCGGATTTTGAGGCGGGGCAGTTTGATACGCACTTCCTGGCCAAACGGCCGGCGCTGCGAAATTCCATTGTTCTCTCGTCGCAAGAAGGGCAGTCACTGGCGGCAGCGCTGTCTACCTTTCGCCTACTGCAGGTTCAGGAGGTGCTTCCGCTCCTTCAGGCGCTGCCGGCCGGCTGGCGCAATCTACCCCAGAAAGCACTCCCTTACGCCTGGGAGCTGCAGGGCCAGACTTTTGCGGTCAACCTGCGGGAAATTCACAGCAGGCGGCTTTACCACTACAGAGACCCCGCAGCTGAGGTCTGGGAAGCCCTTGAGGTGCTCTCCTGCCAAGCGCCGCATTTCACGTATGAGGCAGCGGGCCTGCGACAAGTACTAACGATCATCCAAGTGGCTGACGATACCTACGAGGTGCACCTACCAAGCTTAGGCCGAGTGGTAGCCCGGACCCTGCCGCGCTTTCCAACGGCAGCCCAGCAAACCGAAAAAGGTGCTTACCTTGCTCCGATGCCCGGTCAGATTAGCCGCCTCTTTGTCAAGCCGGGTGAGGCGGTTAGTGAGAATCAGCCCCTGCTCGTTCTCTTGTCCATGAAGATGGAAAATACGATTTATGCCCACGAGGCTGGCACGGTTCAGGCCGTCTTTGTCGAAGAAGGCCAAACGGTAACCGCTGGCACGGAGCTTTTACAAATTCAACCCGAGTCATAGCATGAAGGCCTACTTTGAGACTATCGACCCGACGCCATTTCAGACTTACGAGTGGCAGTACCTCCTGACGGAGGAGGCTGGTGATACGCTCATCCTGACGCTTAGTAATGCCGAGCGCCGCAATGCCCTGCATCCCGTGCTCCTCAACGAACTGGCCTACGCCCT
The DNA here is from genome assembly GCA_964489015.1 of uncultured Sphingobacterium sp. Classification (GTDB taxonomy): domain Bacteria; phylum Bacteroidota; class Bacteroidia; order SpSt-205; family SpSt-205; genus JAPYWM01. The sequence goes on from CAZAXD010000035.1 coordinate 4,126, forward strand.
AGCTTATGCCAATCAGCAGCGCTGCATCCGGTTTGTAAGGCTTCGAGCGCAGGGTGACTACTTCTGCGCGGGAGCGGACCTGAGCGCATTCCGCCAGAATGAACCAAGCCGCTCCACCGTGCCAGCAAGCTCCCGGCCCATCGTGATTCACGATCTCCTCAGCGCTTTTGAAAAGCCACTCATTGCCGAAGTGACCGGGCACGTCTTAGCAGGTGGATTTTTACTGATTACGGGGGCCACGTTTGTGGTAGCCCACGAGGGGGCCCGGTTTTCCCTGCCGGAGGTGCGGCGAGGACTCTTTCCCTTTCAGGTGCTCAAGGCGCTCTCCGCCTTCGTGCCGCCTCGAGTGGCCCTGGGCTGGTGCCTCACAGCAACTGAACTTTCTGCGGCGGAACTTCACCGTTATGGCCTAATCACCCACCTTGCCCCCTCCGTAACGGAAGTGACCTCCGCCGCAAATGCCCTTGTTGAGACCCTGCGCCTGGGCGCCCCCTTAGCTATCTCACGAGGCATCGCCACCTACCACCAGCTTAGTGAGCTAACCCACGAGGCCCTCTATGGAAAGCTGCTAGAGCTCCTCCAAACCGAAGACGCCCAAGAAGGTCTGCGCGCGTTCCGAGAAAAACGAAACCCACAATGGAAAGGCCAATGAATACCGACAAAGTTGTCATCACGGCTGCCCTAACGGGAGTCTTAGCGACGCGGGAGCAGTGTCCTGCGATTCCGTATACGCCCGAGGAGATTGCAGAAGAAGGCCGTCGAGCCGTCGAGGCCGGTGCTGCTATCCTGCACATTCACGCCCGCAAGCCGGATGGCTCGCCTGCTTTTGACGTCGAGACGTACCGAGCTATTTACGAGGCTGTGCGGCAGCGGCTACCCGACGTGATCATCAACTTCTCGACCGGCGCGGTGGGGCTGCCCCGAGAAGAGCGCATCCACCACATTACGGCCCTTCGGCCCGACATGGCCGCCCTCAATATGGGCTCCATGAATTACGCCATTTACTCCCCGAAAGCTAAGCGGTTTTACTTCGACTTTGTATTTGAAAACCGCTTTGGGGATATTCAATACTTTCTCGAGGAGATGGTACGAGTCGGGACACTTCCCGAGATGGAGGTTTTTGATGCAGGCCACCTGAATAACGTAACGCCCTTTCTCGACATGGGCATCCTGAAGCCGCCCTATGTCTTTAGCTTCGTGATGGGGGTTTTAGGAGGCATTGCGGCCACACCGGAAAACCTCCTCCATCAGGCGCGTAATGCGCCGGCTGCGTCTCATTGGCAGGTGATTGGGATCGGTCGCGTACAGTGGCGCTTAGTAGCGACAGCGCTAGCCATTGGCGGGCATATTCGAGTGGGATTGGAGGATAATTTCTACCTGCCCAGCGGAAAGATGGCCAGCTCTAACGGCGAGCTTGTGGAGGCTGCGGTGCAGCTAAGCCGTCTGGTCGGTCGGGAGCCTGCCTCGATTGCCGAGACGCGCCAAATGCTTGGGTTATGAACGGCTTCGCGCCAGGTCTCCTGCAGGGACAAATCGCGCTAGTGACGGGCGGCGGCAGTGGCATTGGATATGCCATCGCTAAAGCCTTTTTGGAGCTAGGGGCCTCAGTCTGGATCTGCGGACGCAACCCCGATAAGCTTCAAAAATCCTGCGAGCACCTCCTAGCATCAGGCTCAGTTTACGCACAAGTATGCGACATTCGAGAACCGGATCAGGTTCAGGCGTTAGCAGAGCAGATAGCCCAGACGCACAACCGGCTCGACCTACTCGTCAATAACGCCGGCGGCCAGTTTCCCGCTTTTGCAGAAGCCATTTCCCCCAAAGGCTTTCACGCTGTCATCCGGAATAACCTCGAAGGCACCTGGATCGTCACCTGGACCATGGCCAATCGCTTTTTTATCCCGCAGAAGCAGGGCAGTATCATCCACATCATCGCCAATATCTGGCGCGGCTTTCCGGGGATGATGCACACCGGGGCGGCCCGTGCCGGGGTCGACAACATGACCAAGACCCTCGCCGTAGAGTGGAGTCGGTATAATATCCGCGTCAACGCCGTGGCGCCGGGCATTATTCAATCCTCCGGCCTTGACCAGTACCCACCGGACCTCCTAAAAGGCCTCACCGACAAGATTCCGCTCAGGCGCTTAGGCCGGGTGGAGGAAGTCGCCGATTTAGTCGTATATTTAGCTTCGCCTATGGCTAGCTACATCACAGGCGAAACGATTTACATCGACGGAGGACAGCGCTTATGGGGAAATCTCTTCGACCTACCCAGCTAGCGGGTGATTTCCTACCGACACACCTGCACTACTTTTACAAGTGGGTCCGCGAAAAGCCCACGGCGACTTTTCTGCGGCAGCCGGTGGGCCTAAACTGGCAGCTCTATACCTGGGGCCAGGCCTACGACCAGGCTAGCCGTATGGCTAGCGCTCTGCAGGCCTTAGGCCTGCAAAAAGGCAGCACGATCGGCCTGCTGTCTAAAAACTGCGCGCACTGGATCCTAGCGGACCTAGCTATTCTCATGGGCGGGGGCATCTGCGTGCCATTTTTCCCAAACATTACAGCGGTTGAGCTTAGCAAAGCGCTAGAAAAAAGCGAGGTCAAACTCCTTTTTGTCGGCAAGCTTGACCTCAGCCAGTGGGACCGAATCAAAGACGCCATACCAGACTTCATTCAGATCATTCGCTTTCCGCCTTACACCTACAGCGACGCGGTCGATCGGGGTCTCAACTGGGATGAGCTCGTAGCGGCGCATCAGCCCCTGCCTAAGCCCTACGAGCCTTCTTTGGAGGATATCTGGACGATTCTTTTCACCTCGGGAACAACGGGCACGCCTAAAGGGGTTGTCCTAAAGTACCGCTCCCCGCACCTCCTCATGAAAAACGAGCTCACCCATGCCGATGTGGGAGTACTCTATGTGTCGAGGCCGGTGTATTTCTCCTTCCTACCGCTCAATCACATTGCAGAACGGCTAGCGATTGAGCTCACCTGCTTATACCTAGGGGGAGAGATTGCCTTTGCGGAATCAGTAGATACGTTTTTAGACAACCTCAAGGCAGTCCGGCCGGGGTTTTTCTTTGCTGTGCCGCGGATCTGGCAGCGGCTCCGGCTAGGTATCTTAGAGCGCTTTGGAGAAAGGCGCTTTCGGCTCCTTATGGGCCTACCGGGCATGCGCCAGCTTTTGGCAGCCATCATTCGCCGGGCCTTAGGACTCTCTAAAGCCGAACTTATCATAACGGGCGCTTCCCAAACCCCAGACGCCATCAAGCAGTGGTTTCTCGACTTAGGTCTGTACATTCGAGACATTTACGCCATGACCGAAAATTGCGCTGGCTGTACCGTCATACCCCGAGACTACAACAAACTCGGCACCGTAGGTAAGCCCCTCCATAATGTCGAGATTCGAATTGATCCCGAAACGAGGGAGATTATCATGCGGGCACCGTGGCTCATGGATGGGTATTACAACGACCCTGAAGCCACGGCCCGGGTTTTGCGGGACGGGTGGCTATACACCGGCGACACCGGCGAGATTGATGAGGAGGGTTTTGTCAAGGTGACGGGACGGGTGAGTGACGCCTTCAAGACCGCTAAGGGGCTTTTTGTTGTGCCGACACCACTAGAGGAGCCTTTCGCTGAAAATCCCTTTGTCGAACAGGTTTGCGTGGTGGGCCTAGGCCTGCCCCAGCCCATTGCCCTGATTTGCCTTTCTCTCCTGGCGCAGGAAGCTGCCAGCGCCAGTGTCGAAAATGCCCTGGCAACTACCCTCGAAAAGGTTAACGCCACGGTTGCCCCCCATCAGCGCATCGCTAAGGTCGTTTTGCTCAACGAGCAGTGGTCTGTAGAAAATGCTCTTCTAACCCCCACCCTCAAGGTGCGTCGCCATCTTATTCATCAGCGCTACCAGCCCTTTTACGAAACCTGGCTGGCCAGTAAAAACACCATTCTATGGCACAAAACCGCATCCTAATATGGCTGACATTCGAAAGTATTATTTTACCGAAGAGCATGAACTCTTCCGAGAAACTTTACGAAAGTTTTTAGAGAAAGAAGTCATTCCTCATATTGACGAGTGGGAAAAGGCCCAGCAGGTCCCTAAATCCCTTTGGAAGCGCTTTGCGGAACAGGGTTTTTTAGGATTGCATTATCCCACTCCATACGGGGGACTGGACCTAGACTTTTTTTACTCAGTCGTCTTTGCGGAGGAAATCTCAAAAGTTTTTTCGGGCGGCTTTGGGGTGATTCCGCTGGTGACGCTCTACATGTCTACGCCCTATATCTACAAGCACGGCTCGGAAGCCCTGCGGCAAAAGTACGTAGTACCTGTTATTCGGGGGGAAAAAATCAGTGCGATCGGCATCAGTGAACCTAGTGCTGGGTCGGACGTAGCAAACATTCGAACCACCGCCCGCCGAGAAGGGGACTTTTATATTATCAACGGCCAAAAGACCTTCATCTCCAATGGCTACTACGGCGACTTTATCGTGCTGGTAGTCAAAACGCAGCCCGAGGCCGGCGTGAATGGCTTTTCCCTCATCGTAGTCGATCTCGATAGCCCCGGCATCACCAAAAATAAACTACACAAGCTCGGCTGGCACGCTTCGGACACAGCTGAAATCTTTTTTGACAATGTGCGGGTACCGGCGGGAAACCTCATTGGGCAGGAAGGCAAAGGCTTTTACTACCTCATGGAAGGGCTTCAGCTAGAGCGGCTCATTGGCGCCGTGGGCGCCATTGCCGGCACCGAAATACTCATCGACTATACCCTTAACTACATGAACGAGCGGGAGGCTTTTGGCCGAAAGCTTAATCGTTTTCAAGTTTTGCGTCATCGCATGGCCCAGCTGCATGCCGAGACCGAAGCCATCAAAAGCTACGTTTACTACTGCTGCCGCCTTCATCAGGATGGGATTTACGCCGTAAAGGAGTGCTCCATTGCTAAGCTCCTCTCAACCGAACTGGCAAATAAAGCCGCTTATGAGTGCCTGCAGATGTTTGGCGGCTATGGTTACATCGAGGACTACAAGGTGGCCCGTGCCTACCGCGACGTACGAATCCTCACCATTGGGGGAGGATCTTCGGAGATCATGCGCGAGATCATCGGCAAGATCCTGATCGATGAGAAGGCCTACGAGACCGCTAGCGAGACAGCACCAGCCGACGAGGAAGAAGCCGCCTATGAATCCATCTTGGCTAGCCTCACAAAACGCCTCTCCCAAAAAGCCCTGCCCGTGCGCCTTAAGCTCGACCTAGGCAGCCGCAAGCTCGTCCTTGAAAATCACGCCGTCCGAGAGGAGGACAGCGAAGCCCCGTGTACGATTCGGGTGCGGCCGAGTGACCTGCAGGCGATCTTAGAGGGGCGCTTGCCAGCCATGCAGGCCTTTATGGGGGGTAAGATTCAAGTCGAAGGCGACCCGTCTGTAGCGATGGCGCTGCAGAGTCTGATGTGAGCCTGTGTTTTGGACTTAGAAGAGGGGGCCTGGGGGCCGCTGTGAATAGGCAGTGAGAGCAGACGAGGGTGGGGGAAAGCGGCTGGGCGCCCCGCTGGCGGGGCGCCCAGCCTAAAAGCCTATCTCTCTTTCAAGCCCTGATTACCTTCTTGGAATCACCAAACGTTGCCCCGGATGAATCGTGCTGGAAGTCTTAAGCTTATTTGCCCGGCACAGCGCCTCTACCGTCACGCCATACCGCTGGGCAATTGACCAGAGCGATTCACCAGCTCGCACGAAGTGGTAGCGGTTTGTCGCGCCCCCCGCTGTGACTATAGAGGGTCCTTGGCCATAACCTCTAGTGGGAATGCGCAAGGTTTGCCCGGCCCGGATCTGGGTTCCTTGCAAACCATTCGCCTGCTGAATAGCCCGAACGCTGGTGCGATACCGCTGCGCAATGCCACCCAAGGTCTCGCCGGGCCGCACCTTATGATAGAGATACTGCGGCTTAGGCGGGGCATAGGTCATCGCGGAGCTCCTCTGTCCCGAAGCACTGCTATTCGCCCCCCCCATCCAGGTTTGTAGACTGGGGGTGGCTTCAATGCGCTTTACATGAAATAGAGAGTCCGGCAACGCCACGCCAGCCCCCTCGACTTGCGGTGCAGCCAGACGCCCTTCTAAGTAGCGTAGATAACCCTCCAAAAAGGCCCTTGCCAGTAGCTGGCCCTTGAGCGCGTAGCCTGGTGAAAGCAGATGCACCATATCAGTATTCGCAAGGCCAGCCAAGCGCCAGTCTTTGATGTCCCCCAAAAGCGTGGCCGCATCCCATAGGGCTACCTGCTTCTGGACAGCGACCCACCGCGCAACGGCCGAGGCTCCCTTAAGTAGCGGCAGCGGCCGCATCCGCCGATAGAAGCTCATCGGCGTGGTGATGAGTATATCCGCCCCAGGCCAAGCTTGCCGAATCGTATGAATAGCGGCCTCTAACGCTTGCCTGTACGTAGGTAGACTCGCCTCTAACGCATACAGATCGTTTGTGCCAAGGTCTAGAACCACCAGGTCGGGCTTTAGTAAGGCTAGGCTTTGCCCAACGAGTGGGAGTCTCGACCAGTCAGCTAAGCGCGCCCCATTGATGCCCATCGTGTAATACGTTACCCGACCCGTATCTTCCCAGAAGATCCCATGCAGCTCCCCATACGCGAGGGAATCGTCTCCTTGCCAGCGAAAGGCTCCCTCTAGAAAGTAAGTAGGCCGCTCCGTAGCAAGCCATACAAACTGATAACCCGCCTCAAGGGCTAAAGAGCTGATTGGGACGGAATCGGTATACCGCACCTCCAATGTAATCCCACTTCGAAGCGTGCGCACCAGAAAGCCAACCCGAGCGGGCGGCAAAGCCACAGCCTCTCCCTGGGGAGGCCATGCAAGCCGCCACGATGCAGAGGGATCATAAGTACCGATGGCAATCCCAGTCGTGCCAAGCGGCAAGATCGGCTGCAGGTGCACGCTCCGGGCATAAAGCCACTGTCCCTGCCCGACCGATACATAATCATAAGCGCCCGTCGTAGAAGCCAGTGCATAAGGAAACGTAAAGCCACGCCCGCCCAAACCCCAGATAGCATAGAGCCGCCGCCGAATCTCTCGACCTTGGACGTCCCCCTGGATGTGAGAGTCACCGATGTGTAAGACGCGAACCTTTTGGCCAGTGCTAAGCTTTTGCCAGGTACGCCCCAGCGCGCCAGCTAAAAACAACGTGTCTTCCGCTAGTCGCAAAAAGCTATAGACCGTATCCGGCTGCATAAGCGACCGTATACGGGTGGTGTCTTGCCAGGGAGAGAGTGACACAGGCTGGCTCGCACAGCGTAACCCTATGGTCAGCAGCAACCCAACGAGGGCCTTACGCATGCCCGGCGTAAGCAATCGCGCTAATCTCAATTCTTGCTCCTTTAGGTAAGGCGGCTACGGCTACAGTCTCCCGCGCAGGATAAGGCTCTGAGCCAATAAACTGTGCATAAAGCGCATTCACAATTGGGAAAAAAGCCATATCTGTCAAGAAAATAGTGACTTTGACGAGATTTTGAGGCGTTAGGCCAGAAGCAGTCAAAATAGTTCGCAGATTTTCGAGAACCTGCTCGACTTCAGCCTCTAAGGTACCACGATCTAGCGTCCCATCCGGTCTAAGCGCAATTTGCCCAGAGATGAATACCCACGGTCCGACTCGCACAGCCGGACTATAGGGCCCCACTGGCTGGAGCCCCGCTGGCAAAATCGCTTCCATTCGGCAAGTTTAAGAGTTTTATGGGGGTAAACGAGATATCGGCGTTTCTCTCTATCTTTGGCGCATGGGTTGGCTAAAAGGGATTCTGATGGGGCTTTTAATTTTAGATGGGGTGCTCCTCACGCTGATTGTGCTGATTCAGCAAGGAAAAGGTGGCGGTTTAGCTACGGATATCCAAGGCGTAGCGCAAGCCTCTCAGCTTTTGGGGATTCGTCAGGCGGCGGACTTTGCCGAAAAAGCGACCTGGGTTTTATTTAGTGCGCTGCTCGTACTCACCTTTTTGATTCATGCTACTCATACCGCGAGCCGAGAATCGGCGGATGACCGCCCACGTACCGCAAACGTCGTGAATACCCAGCCGGCTCAAGTTCCTGCTACGCCGGCCACTCCAGCACCTCCTACGCCTACACCACCAGCTGGACAATAAGGTAAGGTATGGCCACCTTGGCTGTGGAAAAGCCGCTTTTCGACTACGACGCAAGCGGTTTCTCGCCCGACCTCCTGCTTCGCCTCTACCAAGAAATGTTATATGCCCGCCTCATCGAGGAAAAGATGCTTTCGCTCCTGCGGCAGGGTAAAGTCAGCAAATGGTTCTCCGGCATTGGTCAGGAGGCGATCGCCGTTGGCGCCACGTTGGCCTTAGAACCGAGTGATTACATTTTTCCAC
>CAZAXD010000036.1:0-12273 GCA_964489015.1 uncultured Sphingobacterium sp.
CCCATGCTGCGAATTTGGGGCTTTCTTCGCTGGGGGCTTGTTGGGGGGTATGTGAGCCTTGTGACGTGGGGTGTCCTCAAGGGCTATGGGGCGCCTTTTCTGCTAGGGCTTGTGTTGCTAGCAGCGCTTTGGCGTCCTAGTCAGGATGTAGATGCACTTCTAAGCTTAGAGGGGCTCTTCTGGCTTGCTAATTTTGTTTAGATGCGGTTGCTTCCGACATGGGTAGAGGCCCTGGCTCGCCAGTATTATGCCGGGCGGACTTGCCTTTTTATTTTGCATGGAAACGTTCACGATTATGTCTGGTATGAGGGGCAGGCCTGGGGGTTAGGGACCTTTTTGCAGCAGGTCGTTTTTCGACGACGACAAATCGTACTGACCTATAATCGGGCAACAGGCCTTAGCTTTCGGGACGAGGAGAGTCAGCGGGCCTTCCTGACCTATCTCAAGATAGAGGGATACCAAGGCTCTCCGGCTAGTCCTCTGGAGGGCATGCCGCTTTTGCATCGCTTTCTGCAGCATGAGCTGGCTCGCGGGATGCGCCTGGCGCTAATCATGGAGTATGCCGAGAGCCTCGTTCCGCAGGTACCAGCGGGCTACTACAGTGCCGAGGAGCGGACAGCCCTGCTGTATCTACTGCGTTGGGCCCAAGATCCTCTCCTGCTAAAGGCCGATGTCACGATTTTGCTACTAGCGGAAAGCCTGGGTGAATTGCATCCCAAGCTAGTCCAAAATCCGCACATAAGTAGCCTACCGATTCCGTATCCGACGCAAGAGTTAAGGGCTGCCCTTATCAGCAAAGGGCTGGAGACCTACCGGCGTATAGCCGAAAAAGCCCCTTTTTTGACGCCACAGACAGGCGCCTCGGCCTTAGGCGGATTGACGCTGGTGCAAATCGAAAAGCTACTAGCAGAGATTAATGAAAGCCCCATGACCTGGCAGGAAGCCGATCTCCTAGCTCGCAAAAAAGCTTTTGTCGAATCTCATACCGGCGGCTTACTAGCCTTTCTTAGCACCCCGTATACACTAGAAGCCGTTGCGGGCCATGCGGCCGTGGTTGCTTATTTCCGTCAAATTATTCAACTTCTTAAGGCGGGTCATACAGACGTCCTGCCCATGGGTTTTTTGATCACAGGACCTGTGGGGACCGGAAAGACCTTTTTAGTGCGGTGCTTGGCGGGTGAGCTCGGCATACCCATGGTTTTGCTCAAGAATTTCCGAGGCCCCTACGTCGGACAGACAGAGTCCAATCTCGAACGCATTTTTGCGCTTTTAGAAGCGTTGGCGCCGGTAGCTGTCTTCATCGACGAAGCCGATACCCAGCTTGGCCAACGAGGGGGCGAGCGAGATGGCGGCGTATCGCAGCGGGTCTTTGGCATGATAGCTAGCTTTATGAGTGATCCGCGGCATCGGGGGCGGATCTTGTGGTTTTTGGCTACAGCGCGTCCCGACCTGCTGCCCGTAGATCTTAAGCGCCAAGGGCGGGCAGAGGAGCATATACCGCTTTTTCCACCGCTTACTGGTGCTGAAAAGCGCGCATTTGTAGCGCAGCTTTTGGTACGGTCAGGGTATACCATGGAGCTACCGATAGAAGGCTGGGATGAGCTTCCCTCCTTTTCAGGAGCCGAATGGGAGAGCTTACTGCTGCGGGCACGCTTTCGCGCTTTGAGTATGGGCCGGGTGGAGCCCACTTGGGAAGACTTTTTGGCGGCTATTCACGACTTCATCCCCCCTACGTACCCTGAGGAAATAGAGTATATGACGCTCCTGGCGGTCTTGGAGTGCACCCGCCGGTCTCTTTTACCGCCACCATACCAGCAGCTCTCACCCGCTGCAGTTGCAGACCGCCTGCTCGAACTGCGCCGCAGAATCCGGTAGTTTTGTTACCTTTAGGCTATGTTAACGGTTAGCGTGCGAGCAGCTGAGCGTATCCGAGCGATTCAGGCGCAGGAAGGGCATCCAGTCCCTCGCATTCGGGTCGAAGTTAAGGCGGGAGGCTGCTCTGGCTTGGTTTATGACCTAGCCTTTGCCACAGAGGCCCGCCCCGGTGAGCTAGTTTTCTCGTCGGAAGGTATCGAAATCCTGGTGCCCAAAAAGAGCTTATTGTATCTGGCGGGTACGGAATTGGATTATACCGACGGCCTGGAGGGGCAAGGCTTTCACTTTCATAACCCGAATGCAAACCGGACCTGTGCTTGTGGCATGAGCTTTGCACTGTGATCAAATTATGAAGCGCCTTCAACCGGGCTGGTTTCTGGAGGGGCCTTGGGATGAAGAGTATCAGCGTTATCGGCTGCTAGCCTATCTCAAAGAGGTAAGCCGCGCTTTTATGGCTCAGCGCCTGTATCCGCCGTTAGGCGATCTGATCGCTACACATGCCGAGCTCGTCCAGCTTGCTCAGGTAGCCCCAGCGCCCCTATCAGAGAAAGACGATACCTTGCAGCAGATCATTCATTTTGCGTTGCCCCGCTTAGAAAAGACTATCGAGGAAGGCCGAGAACTATACGAGCTTATCTTGCAGCAGCTCCAAGTCGAGGTCGTGGGCGTGGTACCGCTGTATAAGGATGAGGGGTATGTGCTTTTGCGACGTGGGCAAGAGAAGGTCGTACGGGCTTATCGGTACGAGCTGCGGCGCCTGTATGACCAAGAGGGGTACTTAGCTATCCGCTTGCAGTTCCAGACAGAATTTGCGCTCCAGTCTATTGCGGTGCCTTTGGCCAACTTACGGGAGCGTCTACTCATTCAGTACAAAGATCTACCCGTTCCCTTTACCCTTGCCGTAGAAAGCCCCTGGGAGGTTCCGCTCGTGGAAACCCTTTTGCCGATCCTACAGCGGAGCCTGCCGGGTTGGATTGCCAGCTTATCGACGACGGGTTACGCCTGAGAAGCGCTTAGCGTGCGTGGCCCAGAGTGCCCTAAGCTGAGTTAGGAGCTGCTTGAGAAAGACATGTTTACGATGTCCTTGCCAGGACTCACCCAGCAAAAAGAAACCAAAGCCGGCTAAGCCGCTAATCAAATAGGGGATAGCCCCCTGCCACTCTATCAGCGTCGGCAAAGACGCCGCCAACCAAGCTGTGCCTAAGCGCATAAAAGGCCAAAAAACCCAATACCGCCAAAGAGCTGACCCCCTTCCCTCAGCAGGCAGTAGATACGTCATCAGCCCCATTAGGAGGAGACAGGCTAAAGCCGTAGGCCACAGAAACAGTCCGGCCCTTAGGCACGGTATCGTGAGCAGCACCTGAAGCCCTGCTAAGCTCAGACTGATAACATAGTGTCGCTTGAGCTGTCCCTGACTGATCATAAAAGGCCCTGTGGGAATAAACCAGCTCACAAGCCCTATAGCACCTAAAACCCCGCTTGTTAGACGCTCTTCAGCGAGGCCCCAGGGAGAAATAAACCCAGCTAGCAAAAGAGGGGCCCAAGCCTGCAACAGCAGCATACTACTACCCGTCCCCACGCCCAGAAGCCACATCGTTTGGTAGAGCCGTAACCTCTTCCGAAAGAAGCTTGTCGTAGGCCCATAGCTTGGTAGAAGGGCCTCCGCCGCCTTGTATAAGACCTGATAGACCTTGGTAAAAAAATAATGACCGGCGCTAAAGAGACCCATTTGGCCTAAGGAGACATAGCGACCGATGAGTGTGCGTTCGTAATAATTGAGAAAGAGCCCACTCCATTGGCTAAGGCCCTGCCAGAGCCCTTTGCCCCATAACGTTCTAAGCGCCTGAACTGAGAAAGCAGGCCATAGCCACCCACGGAGAAGATTGCTAACTACCGCCCAGATCGCTGGTCCCAAAAGCCCCATACTGAGAAGCGTAGCTTCTCCCAGAAGCACTACATCACCGGGTCGGGCTATGGCCACGCCTAGGGGGATCAAGCCCTGGCTTATCGCTTGGCCCAAGGGCAGGATTAGGAGCGAACGCCCCCTCCCCATAGACAACGGGATCCAACTAAGACCTATGGCGACACCGTAGCCTAGGATAGCAAAGGCGCCCGACCATCGGAGGTTTAGTAAGACAGCCTCCCAGGCAGGATCTTGTACCTGTAAAAGGTGGATTAGGCCCTCTGGTCCCCCTATCATCCACAAGCCAGCGCCCAAGCTGCTCCCAAGCAGGATACCGCCTAAAGCGTGGCGGGCCCAGTAACGTACTTGACCTGGATCAAGGGGAGCCCGAGATAAGTAAAAGGCTAGCGCTTCTCCTAAACCGAGGTTGAGTAAGTAGGTTTGTGAGAGTAGCAAGACCACATAACTATAGAGACCGTACGCGGCTCGTCCCATGGTCTTGATAAGCACGGTGGGCAATGCCAACACTACCACCCCTCCCAAAACATACCCCATGAGATTCCATATCACCCGTCGAATCGTTTCTCGCTGCAGCGTCATCTCTATCGAAAATGCATAAGTTTGCCCTATGCGAGCGCTTGCTAGTTATGAGGTGGATGAGGCACGCGGGTTTTTGCCTCCATGGGATCCGCTACGATATCTACCCTCGGCTCTAAGCGTGTGGGACGAGGTAGCGTATGCTTTGCCTAAGCTGCTCGTGAGTGGCCGTATACGCACTTTTATTGCTCGCATTCCCTTGCTAGACCCCGAACCGCACCTCGAGACAGACGCCCAATGGCGTCGAGCTATGCAGGCGCTCTCTTATATAGCGCATGCTTATGTCTGGGGGGAGCCCACGCCGCCTTCCCACTTGCCTGAGAATATCGCCGTACCTTTTTACAAAGTGGCTTCCCGATTGGGGCGGCCTCCGGTCCTTTCTTATGCCTCCTATGCTTTGGACAATTGGAGAAGGCTTGACCCTGCAGGGCCTCTTACCTTGGACAATATTGCACTTATTCAGAACTTTCTAGGCGGCTTGGATGAAGAGTGGTTTATCTTGATTCACGTGGCTATAGAAGCCGCCGCCGCACCAGCTCTACGGGTCTTGCCGAGACTCGTCAAAGCCGTACAGGAAGACGATATTCCACAAGCCGAGGGAGCCTTGGCTACCCTAGAAAATACCCTGGCGCAGTTGTACCAAATTTTGCTTCGGATGCGTGAAAACTGCGATCCTTACATTTATTACCATCGGGTACGCCCTTATATTCATGGCTGGAAGAATAACCCAGCTCTACCAGACGGCCTGATCTATGAGGGAGTAGCGGCCTATGGTCACAAACCTCAGCAGTTTCGTGGGGAGACGGGAGCGCAGAGTGGTATCATCCCGGCCGTTGATGCCGCTTTAGGCATCACCCATGCAGAGGACCCTCTGCGGGTTTACTTGCGTGAAATGCTGGAGTACATGCCACCGACTCATCGCCAGTTTGTACTGGACTTGGAATCTCATCGGATCTATGAGCGGCGGGCCTTTTTTATGAAGCCGCCCCTGAAACCGCTCTACAATCAATGCGTGCACTGGGTTGAGCGTTTCCGTTCGCTTCACCTAGAGTATGCGGCAGAATACATCGTGCGTCAGCATCAGAAGTCCGTTACAAATCCCACGGCTGTCGGCACTGGTGGCACGCCATTTATGCCCTATTTGGCCAAGCATCGAGACGAAACTAAGCAGCATAAGCTAGACTAAAGCTATGGCAGAAGTAATAGAAATGCCGCGACTCAGTGACACCATGACGGAAGGTGTTATTGCTCGTTGGAACAAAGCAGTAGGGGATGCTGTCAAACCGGGAGATCTTTTAGCAGAGATCGAGACCGATAAAGCTACCATGGAGTTTGAGGCTCCCATTGGTGGCGTGCTTTTGTACATTGGAGCATCGGAAGGCAAGCCTATTCCGATTGGGGCACCTATCGCGATTATTGGCAAAGCTGAGGAGGATATTAGGGCCCTGCTGGCGAAGCTTCAAGCGGGGGCGCCCTCGGCCGTCCCACCTAGACCTGCTCCAGAGCCGGTGGCCGCTACCGCTTCAGCGCCGACAACGTCTCCCTCTCCTGCGGGTCCTATCTTGTCTGCGTCTTCCACTGATCAGCGCCTCAAAGCCTCCCCTCTGGCCAAAGCCATGGCTAAGGAAGCAGGGCTCGATCTGGCTACGCTACGAGGGACCGGTGAGGGAGGCCGCATTATCAAGCGTGATATTGAAGCTGCCCTCGCCCAAAAGCCGACTGAAGTGCTCGCGGCGGCTTCCGCTTATGAGGACATTCCACTGTCCCAGATGCGCAAAACTATCGCTCGTCGGCTCACGGCGAGTATGCAGCAAGCCCCACACTTCTATCTCACCGTATCCGTATCCATGGAAAACGCCATCGGTTGGCGCGAGAAGCTCAATGCACTAAGTCCTCATAAAATCTCATTTAACGACCTTATCATCAAGGCATGTGCTGTGGCGCTGCGCCAGCATCCGTACATCAATGCGGCCTGGCTAGAGGATCGTATTCGGCTCTACCGGGAAGTGCATATTGGCTTTGCGGTGGCTGTCGAGGAGGGTTTAATCGTGCCTGTGATCCGACATGCTGACCAGAAAGGCTTAGCGGCTATAGCTGCAGAGACCGCAAGCTTAGCCGCTAAAGCTCGCGAACGCAAGCTAAGCCCAGAAGAGTATACTGGTAGCACGTTTAGCATCTCTAATCTAGGTATGTTTGGCATAGAGTCGTTTACAGCCGTGATCAACCCACCAGAGGCAGCGATTTTGGCTGTGGGAGCTATCGTCCCCCAGGCTACCGTTCGTGACGGCGCGCTAGGGGTGGAGCGGCGCATGACGCTAACCCTCTCTTGCGATCACCGGGTCGTGGACGGGGCGACAGGGGCTCAGTTTCTCCAAACGCTTAAGAGCCTTCTAGAAGAACCTGCACGCCTGCTACTCTGAGCTATCTAGGTCCTCGGCTTCTTTATCTACCTTCTCGGGGAAAAACAACCAAGCGGGACCGCCCCGGAGGTTTTGGGCGGGTAACTCCTGCATGCCCTTAATAATGTCTTCTGCGTTTGACATAATGGCGATGACATCCGCTTCATAAAACGCAGCGGCATGCATGAGAATTTCTATCAGGGCAAGGCCGCGCCATAGAAACGGCTCATAAGGCAGGGGCGCTACGAGCCGTTGTAGGCTTTTATGCTGCTTCTCTAAGATAGTCAAGCGTGTCACGGGGAGGCCGATGACCGGTATATTGAGACGCTTCAGTAAGCGGCGCGTCCCGGTGCGAGAAGCCAGGGGAAACTGACTATCGTATACGATTAGGACTCTTCTCCAGGTTATAAGGCTTTCTGGAAAGGTTAGTAAAACGGGAATCGTGGCTTTACGGATAAAGTGTCTAGCGTGAAAGCCCAAAACGCCTTCCTCCGATTCGTCACTGGTAGCGCCAATGGCTAGAATGTCGTACCGAGCTGCTTTGAGATGTTGACGGATGCCCTCGCTAACAAATTCTCGTTGTACAATCAGGCGCATACCCCGCCGTTCCCTGGCTGGGAGGATGTCGCTTAGGAAGGCTTTAAGCTTGGCATTGGCTTCTACCTCGGCTTCCGCTTCGATCTTTTCGATCACGCCGGCGGATAAGAAGGGGAACCCACGTGGCAGTTGATAAGCATGATATAGGTAAACCGTGGCTCTGAGGCGCTTGCGTAGCGCGGCTAAGGCCTGGACAAGGGCTTTAGTCGCCTCGCTGTAATCGATGCCTGCTAAAATACTTGCCATCTAAGCAAAAGTATAAGCTTTCTTTTGTACTTTTGTCGGGCTGTATGGTGGAATCCCAAGCCCCAGGTCGATTACCAGCGGATCCAGCGGTCCAAGCCCAAATCCAAGCGACTTTGAACGATCTCTTAGGATTGGGAAGCGGTGAATTACAGAAAAGGCTTTCGCAAGACAATCTGTCTTTGGCCGAGGTCGTTTTGCTAGCTGAGTATCTCGCTCAGCAGCCGTATGATCCGGCGTTTAACCGCCTTATGCAGGCGTTTGAGAAACATGTTCAGCGCCACTTTCCAAACTGGAAGCGAACCGAAGAGTCTAAGACGCTGGAGTTACTTCAGAAGCGCTTTGACGATGTACTGATTGCTTTCAAGCGAGCCCGCCAAGCTTACGAAGAGCAGGGCGAGGCCGTTGCGCAGGAGGCCCGGGCGTTACTGGCAGAGCTAAGAAAGATCGTAGAGGGAGAGCAGATCGATGCACAGAGCCGGGTCCGCATGATCGCTGGAAAGTGGCGGCAGCTGCGCCCCCGCATCCTCCGCAAAGACCGCAAAGAATTAGTTGAGGCGTTCAAGAATTACTTTTTGCAGTTTGATCAGATCTACGAGCGCTATAAGGACATTTTCGAACAGGAGCGCGAGTCGCTTTTAGGGCAGCGTCGGCGCATTATTGAAGAGATTCAGGCACTTTTTCCACCTGAAAACGCTAAGCCCTCCACGGAGTTTTGGCAGCAGCAGCGGGATCGGCTCGCCCTTTTGCAGCGGGAATGGCAGGCCCTGCCGCTTTTGCGTGCCCGCGAAGAAGCGCAGCTGGCTAAGACCTATCGTGACCTTGTGCGGAAGTTCCGCGAGACTTATGCTCTATTCCGTTCGCAGGTCTATCAGCGTATCCAGAAAAACCCCGTCCTCCTTCAAGCGTACCAGCGTAAGAAGCAGATCATTGAGCTCCTAACCCCCCTGGTAGAACGCGAATATAAGACCTTAGATGAATGGCGCACGGCGCAGAAGCAGGTCCAGGGGCTTGTGCGGGAGTGGCGTAAGCTCACCGAGGCTACACTCGCCCAAGACGACTCCAAGGAGGTACGACGACATTATAGTGCGCTCAATCAGCGCTTTGGCGAGTTACTGGATACCTTTTATGAAAAATCGGAGCATTTCAGCCGTGAGTACCGTCAGCAGCAGATTCGCCGCCTGAAAGAACAGGGGCAATCTATCCTGGCTCAGACCGAAAAGCTCCTCAAAAAAGACCTATCAGAAGCTTGGCGTCACTTCCATAGCTATGCGACGCAGTGGCGGCGGCGTGGACAGCGATTTAGCAAAGAGCCCGAGCTCCAAGCTCTCTATCAGGAGCTTCAGACTATGCGGCAAAAGCTTGTTGCGGCCCGCAAGGCTCGGGAAAAAGAACTCAATGACAACCTTGAAAAGCGCATCCACCTGCTCAACGAGCTCGATCAGCTTAGCGAAGCAGCCAAGCCAGCATCCTTAGACGCGTACATTGAAAAGATCCTGGCTTATGAGCAGGCAGGTGAAGTTACGCCCTCAGCCCAGGAACGGCTCAACCATCGGTTGCGTCAAGCGATTCAGCGGTATCTCCAGGTGACTGGCCTGACTGAGGCGGCCTTCCAGGAGGCTTGGCTCAAAGCGCAGGTTGCTCGACAATCCCCTCAAGAAATTCAAAAGACCCTTCAATCCCTCAAGGCCCAACTCAAACGCCTCCAGTCAGACCTCAACGGCTATCAAAATACCTTGGCATTGCTGGCTAGGGGTAAAAGTAGCGATCCCTTGCGCCAGGAGCTTAATCAAAAGATTATCGACGCCCAAAATAACATCGCTCGGGTAGAGCAGACCATCAAACAGCTAAAGGCCTTGGCGAGTTCGCCGAATGCCTCGCCTTCCGCATCCGCCTAAGTTTTATCGGGCGCTCCGAGAAGCTAGTGCCCGGGCGGAGCACGGCCTTTACCTGGTAGAAGGGAGAAAGCTTGTTTTAGAGGCGCTTCATAGCCTGCCGTTGGGGCTTTTTCATGCTATATTGTGGGATGAACGTGAGCCTTTTCCTTTCGGGGAGGGCTTGCCGTTTGTGTACTTAGTGGATGAGCGGATACTAGCGCAGGTTACGACCCTGGAGACTCCCCCTACGGCCATAGCTATCTTACGGCTCGATGCGGCAAGACTCGAGCCGGCCAAGCAGCCAGCCCTTTTTTTGGAGGGACTCCAGGATCCCGGCAATGTCGGAACGCTTATTCGGTTAGCGGAGTGGTTTGGCGTTGGACAGGTGTGGCTCAGCCCTGAAAGCATCGATCCTCTTAACCCCAAGGTGATTCGGGCAAGCATGGGCAGCTGCTTTCGCGTGAAGGTTCACCGGGTTGTAGAGTGGCCAGCGCTTTTATTAGCCTATGGAGCCGTGGTCGTAGCTGATCGGTACGGCTCATCACCTGAGGTTATCGACTGGCAGCGGTGTGAGGGGCTTTACCTTGGCCATGAAGGCCAAGGCGTTTCACGGGCTCCATCGCACTGGCCCCGTGTACACATTCCCAAGGCCCCCTCAGCCCAAGCCGACTCACTTAATGTGGCTACGGCTGGCGCTATTTTGCTGTATGCCTGGCGATTTAGGTCCGATAGGTCACGTACTTAGCGGCTTCTATTACCCGTTGCGGACTGGGCAAATAAGCCTCTACTAAAGTCGGTGCGTAAGGCATAGGCGCATCGGCGCCGGTCACTCGCACAATCGGCGCATCTAAGTAATCAAAAGCATGCCGCTGCATCATAAAAGCCACCTCACTGGCGATACCTCCCAGAGGCCAGGATTCCTCCACGATGACCATGCGATTGGTCCGTCTCAGGGATTCTATAAGGGTCTGATAATCTATAGGTCGTAGAGTCCGAAGGTCGATCACTTCTGCGGAGATGGCCTCCTGTTCTAGCAGTTTAGCGGCATCTAGCGCCACATGGACCATCTTCCCGAAAGCTACGATCGTGACATCTGTGCCTGGGCGTTTGATATCTGCCTGGCCAATGGGAATCAGAAAGTCCGGATCCTCGGGCACTTCGCCCTTTAGGCCGTACATGAGCTCTGACTCCATCACGATGACCGGATCATCATTGCGAATAGCGCTTTTGAGCAGTCCCTTTGCATCCCGGGGCGTAGCTGGAGAAACGACCTTTAGACCTGGTACGTTGGCGTACCAGTTTTCAAAGGACTGGGAGTGCTGCTGAGCGAGCTGACCAGCGGAACCGCTCGGACCCCGAAATACAATGGGTACCGCAAACTGACCACCGCTCATGGAGAGCATCTTAGCGGCGTGATTGACTACTTGATCAATAGCCAGTAAGGCAAAGTTAAAAGTCATGAACTCGATCACGGGTCGTAAGCCTGCTACGGCGGCGCCGACGCCGATCGCAGCAAATCCCAGCTCTGATATAGGCGTATCGATGACGCGTTTCGGACCAAATTCTGCTAAAAGGCCTTCGCTTACCTTGTAAGCCCCGTTATATTCGCCGACCTCCTCCCCCATGAGAAAGACATTAGGATCACGTAGCATCTCCTCACGGAGGGCTGCGCGAAGCGCCTCGCGCATCTGCAGAATAGCCATTGTGCAAAGTTAGGTACGGCGCTGGGTAATGCCCAAGGTCAGGATCCAAACAGACAGGCCGGCTGGCAAGCTGTGCAGCGCAGCCCGCAAGGTAGCGCCTGTCGTTAGTACATCATCCACTACTCCGATTACAGACGGCAAAGAGCCTCGTACGACGAAGGCCCCTTCCAATGACTGCCAGCGTGCAAGCTTCCCTTTATGAACTTGAGATTGGGTAGCGTGTATCCTTTCCCAGCTGTGCAGCAGTAAGGGCTTTTTCAGGGCCTCGGCTAAGCCCCGGGCGATCCAAGCTGCTTGGTTGTATCCGCGCCGACGAAGCCGAATACGACTAAGCGGCACCGGGACCAGGGCTTCGATACTGGCCACGGATGCTAGGGCCTCCGCTAGCAAGACCTTCCCCCAAGCATAGCTTACACCATAAGCCACTTGGGGCTGTCCCTCGTATTTAGCTGCCTGAATGATAAGCCGGAGCGGACTACCTGCGGTATACCAGAAGCCTGCCATCGCGCCTGCAATAGGATAGTGGGGACGAAGCCGAATATAAGCTTCATTAGCTTGAGGAGATAGCCAAGAAAGAGTCTGCGGTAGGCGCAAAAAGCAGCGCATACATACGTGTCGCTCTGAGGTTATCAGCGGTGCTTGGCAGCTTGGGCACAAACGCGGATAGATCCAGTCCCACATTAAGGGCGTTCCCCTCGCTTTAAGCGGGCTATTTCGTTATCGTAATAAGCTGCTTTGTCTGGGTAGCGCGCCTTGAGCTTTTCATAAATCTCTAGCGCTAGGGGTAAATCGCCTTGACTCCAGCATAGGCGGGCCATGGTTTCCGTGTAGACGAGTGGTGGCGCTTGCGGCTCCGCTTCCGGGATGGCTATATTCCACCCGCTGCTTTCCTCAGAGGTCTTGGGTTCAAATGTCTCAATCAACTGCAAGAGCACGTCAATCGACGTAGGGCTAGTGCTGGATTCTGGCGGCGTACTCTGGCGCTGCTTTCGGGCTTCTAAGAGCTGACGAATAAACTCCTGCCGAATCTTATCTAAGTAAGCCATCTGAGGTTTGAGAGCCTCTGGCGAAGACTGACT
>CAZAXD010000037.1:0-1328 GCA_964489015.1 uncultured Sphingobacterium sp.
GAGAGTTATCACGAGGTGCGCGAAGGGGACCTGCAGCGTTTGCGTGCGCAGGCGATTCATCGGCCTGTGCCACCGGGTTATCGGCTCTTGCACGCCATTCCACTCCGTTATGCCCTGGATCAGCGGACGGCCTTGGCCAATCCGGTCGGTATGAGTGGGATTCGTCTAGAAGGGGAGTACTACTTGCTGTATGCGCCACAGGATTATTTAGCCACGTTAGAGCGCTGCTTTGGGCGGGCTGATGTGCAGATAGAGGGCTTTGTGCTGGGGCCGCTATTGGCGGCGCAGGCGCTGCTAAGTATAGAGGAGCAGAATGCAGGTTCGGCTTATTTAGACATTGGCGCCCATCATACGACGCTCGTCCTCTTTCAAGAGCAGGTTTTACAGCATGTGGTGGTTTTACCCCTAGCTGGCCAATCGGTTACTGATGACATTCGGGATGCCGTTCGTCGTATACTGCCCCCACAAGCAGAGACCTTGAAGATCCGGCTCGGCATGGCTTATCGGGGGCTTTTGCAGCAGGATGAGATGATCTCGCTGACGGTCGATCGGCTCAAGGAGCCGATCGGGCTACGGCGCAGCTTTCTGGTCGAGGTGATTCAGGCGCGACTCCAGGAGATACTGGACTTTGTGGCAGCTGAGATCGATCGGGTGGGTCTATTGAAGGAACTACACGCCGGTATCCATCTAGCAGGCGGTACTGTAGCGATGCCGGGGTTTCAGGAGCTCACCGAGTATTGCCTAGGGTGTACGGCGCATTTGGTGCAGCCAGAGAGCTTGATTAGCGCCGGTATTCGCGAACCGTTTGGCTCACCGGATACTGCTTCTCTGGCTGGCACCCTGGCCCTCCTACCTACTTATCGAGAGTTTCTGGTGCCGCTCTCCCAAGATCTAGCTGAGTCGGCCGCCCCCAAAGCGCCTAATGATCATCTTCCTAAGGCTAAAAATCCTGGCTTTTTTCAAAAATTCATTGCTTATATTGAGCAGCAAATCAAAATACCATCCGACCTTATCGACTAATTGCCATGAGTATTCAATTTAAGGGCCCTGCAGAGCCCTCGATTATTTTGGTTTTAGGCTTAGGTGGTGCTGGCGGTAATGCCGTCAATAACATGTACCGACTCAGCATTCACAATGTAGAGTTTGCGGTTTGCAATACCGATAACCAAGCTCTGGGGCGCATGGCGGTACCACGGCGGGTCCTCATGGGACAGCGGGTCACAGGCGGCCTAGGGTGCGGTTCTAATCCGGATCAGGGGGCTCAAGCGGCCCAAGAGAGCATAGAGGATATCATGCGGTTATGTGAACCGCCGATTCGCATGGTTTTT
>CAZAXD010000037.1:1342-9917 GCA_964489015.1 uncultured Sphingobacterium sp.
GGGGACGGGTACGGGTTCTATTCCGGTCGTCGCTAAGCACTGTCGGGAAAGGGGCCTTTTGACGGTGGCGGTCGTGACATTGCCTTTCAGCTTTGAGGGCGAAGCTCGGCGTCGCAATGCGCTTCAAGGGCTGCTGGCGCTGGAGCCCTACGTCGACGCGCTGGTCGTCATTCATAATGATAATATTCGGCGGGCTGCTGCCCGGAATATCTTGCAAAAGGAAGCGTTTCTTTTGGCCGACCAGGTTGTTTATCGAGCAGTTCGCGGGATTGCCGAGATCATCACCAAACCGGGTTACATCAACGTGGACTTTGCAGACGTGCGGAACGTCATGAAGGATGGTGGCTATGCCCTTTTGGGGATGTCTATTCAAAAGGGAGAGGATCGGGCCCAGCTTGCGATCGAAGAGGCCCTTAGCTCGCCGCTCCTAGATAGTGTGGATATCCGCGGGGCAAAGGGTGTTTTGGTCAATATCACGGCTTCTGAAGAAACGCTTACCATGGAAGAAACCGAGCTCATTATGCAGCAGCTCAATGAAGCCATGGGCATGAGAGAGGGGCCCAATGAGTGTCGTATCATCATGGGCCAGGTCTTCGATGAGGCTGCCGCCGAGGAACTGAGTGTCACCCTCATTGCCACGGGCTTACCGCGTCCCCAGTCCATCGAAGCCCTCCTCTCCAAAGACCATCTAGTCAAAAGGCCGACTCCCCCCAAAGCTACACCACCCACGCCGACCCTCACTCAGCGCTTACCCCTAGATGCAAGCGCTTCTCAGCAGGTGCCTCCGATAACAGAGAGGCCGTCTTTACGAGAGCGCATCAGCCGCATTCAAGAAAATACCCAAGAAGCGCTGCGTACCGCTCTGAGTCGCCCCGCTTACGAACGGAGTCAGCTCCTCAATCCCCCGCCCCCGCCTTCCCAGACAAAGCTAGAGCCCACTACGGATCCCCATCTCCAGATTCGTCGCAGTAATCCCCGGCTTTACGAAAATCCGGACTGATGCTTCGCTCCACCTTGCGCTACTTCCGTTTGCTAAGCTGGTACTGGGAAGCGCGACTCTGGTACCGGCTGGCGCTTTTGCTTAGCAACTTCTTAGCGTTTTTGTGGTTAGGATTGGGCACCTTTATTGCTATGAGCCTATTGACCGCTGCTTTGATTCTTTGGCTATGGGACAAAGTCGGGGGAGCTTCCGCGCTCTGTCTGGGAGCCGGGGTTTGGTTATTAGGAGGCGCCTTAGGTTGGTACTGGGGACGCGTCTACCTGAGGCGGGTCCTTTCGCTGCCGGAAGCTTACATGCGCATGCAAATGGCACACGCCGCCCTCCGTATCATGGAGGAGGCACAACTCCTAGTCCCTAGGTCGGCTGGGGATTCGCCCCTCGTGCGCTGGTTACTTCCCTTGGGATTACGTTGGTTATGGACTCTGGTCAAGCGTCTCTTCCGGCAGTGGGTTTCCTAGGTCCTATTGCGCAGGCCTGGCAAACCGCTAAGCCGCAGGTTCTCTGGCTTATCGACCCAGATAAGTTGCCCCTTTCTGCTTATCCACAGGCCGCTGAAGCGTACCTGGCAGCCGGTGGACGCTGGGCCCTCGTGGGGGGGAGCTTCCTCAGTCAGGTTCCAATGCATGTTTGGTGTGAAGAAGCCCGACGATTGGCGCCGCTCCCCCTAATCCTATTTCCGGGTAGTAGCGCCCATTTGACCCCCGCCGTGGATGCGGTGCTGTTTCTCTTTTTAGCTAGTGGCCGTAACCCGCAGTATCTCATCGGCCATCAGGTGGAGGCGGCTCCACATCTTTATCGGTGGGGCTTAGAAGTGATACCCACGACTTATTTACTACTCGGCAGCCCAGCCCATCTCACGGCCGCCCATTACATAACGCAAACAATGTCCCTACCGCCCGATAAGCTAGATCTGATTGAAGCAACGGCGCTGGCGGGCCTTTTCTTAGGCCAACGGGCCTTGTATCTAGATGCAGGGAGCGGCGCTTCTTCCACAGTAAGCCCCTCCGTCGTACAAGCCTTACGACGTCTCACGAGAGCCCCTATCTTAGTCGGTGGCGGCATCCAGACCCCAGCGCAGGCCCATGCCCTCCTGTCGGCTGGAGCGTCCTTTGTCGTTATCGGTACCCTTGCTGAAAAATCCCTTCCTAGCCTTCGCTTCTGGGAAGAATTCTTTGCTTTTAGCTTATGATAGTCTGGTTATACGCCCTGCTGGCTGGATTAGATTTGACCCAAGGCGAGTGGGTAGCTATCGGGGTGAGCGTGCATAATTATGCGCCTCATCCTATTCAGGCCCGATGTAGTGCTTTTATCATTCGAGATATAGCCGTTTTGCGGCAGATGCAGAATACCTGGCAGGGTACTACCTTTTATCAAGACTATTGTGATTATCATTATGTGCTAAAGTTCTATAAGGATCAGCGTCTGCAAAAAACCATTAAGCTAAATCTTCGATGTGGTTATGCGACAGAAGGGGTTTTTTCTTACACGTTTCGGCCCGAATGGCTTGAGCAGATTCTGCCCGCTGCCCAGCCGATAGTGTGGTCACGGGTTTGGTTTCATCGGAATGAAAACCTAAAGCCTGCTGTACAGGCGCTCCTAGGGGCGCCGGAGGTCTACTTTTATGAGGAGCCGGAGCCTTATCTATTTGAGGGTCGTTTCGTGATAGGGGTGGATAGTGCTTCCTGGCGCACTGACCGTGACTCGCTTAATGCAGCTGTAGCAGCGCTAGTAGCGCGCCACTTTCCCACTGGTCGGGCCTACGTGCGTCCGTATTTCTTCTACTTGGATGACCAGTTCTTACTATATTTCCGATTCGAGGTATTTTGTGATCGAGCGGATTTTGAGCGGTATGGTCGGACCTTGCCTTTACGCGTGAGTTGGCAGCCCCACATTCATCCTGGGGAGGCGAAGCGCCTTATTATCATTGGTGTCAATCGTGAGCGCTTCTGGGCGTATGTCCGTCGTTGGCGGACCCAGTATCAGGCTTCTGCTGACGAGACGCCATAAGCCTCAGACTCCATAAGCCCCCTAACGTCCAGCCAGCCATCCACAAAATGACCCCATATCCCAGTTCTAACCCAAGCCCATTTTCTACGCAGAGCCCGAGACTAAACGCCAAAGGCACGACCCAGATCGTATGTCTGTAAATGCTCAAGGGGCCACCTGCCCAGATTGAGAAGATAAACAACCCAAAGAGTGGACCATAGGTATAGGCCCCTAACTTCAGAAAAGTGCTCAGGGCGTCTTTGGTCGGCGGATAGGCATAAAAGTAGACGGTAATGAGCCACATGATCCCCATCCACGACACAAATATCAAGCGCTTGACACCTAATTTCTCCCAGCTGGAAGGAAGCATATTCCGGAGGGTGACGGTGGTTAGCGCGACGAGGGCGCCATCCACACTGGAGAGGGTAGACGCCGTCAGACCCAAAACAAATAGTAAGCTCACCCATATGGGAAATACCCCCTGCGCTAAGTGCGAGTAGAGAAGGTCACTCTGCGGGGGTGGGGGGAGATTTTTTTCCACTACATAAAGCCATAGAAAGCTACCTAACGTTAGAAACAGGAGTTTGACCGGCCACAGTAGCCCAGCATAGAGCAATATCGCCTTTTGCGCAGAACGGGTTGAGGCCATGCTTAGCATCTTCTGCATTTGATCTTGATCTAGTCCTGTCATCGTAAAGGCTAATAGCACCCCGCCAATAAAGTCTTTTAGCCAAAAATGCACATGATGGGGATTCGTTTCTATGACCTTAGGGCGCAAAGTACCCCCGTCTAACTCTTGACCGATAAATATCAATGTAAGCAGGCCCGCGCCCAAAAAGAGCATAGTCTGCAGAAGGTCGGTGTAAATCAGGGTGCCCGTGCCGCCGCGCTGCGCGTAGAGATAAATTACTACGAGTGCTGCCAGACTTAGGACACTGAAGGCTACATCTGGAAAAAAATAAGTTAGAACGCGTAGCGCTAGATACAAGCGCACGCTGGTAGCCAGCGCACGCGAGATGAGAAATGTGACGGCCGCTAGCTTTTCGGCGTGTGGACCTAAGCGGTGCCGAAAATATTCGTAAATGGACGCTTGCGTGCTAGCATAATAACGCGGAATAAGCAGCAGAGCCACTAGGCTGTAGCCGACCGTATAACCTGCTAGCACCTGTAAATAGCTCCAACCGTCCTGGCGCACGCTACCCGGTAGGGAAATAAAGGTTAGACCAGAAATAGCTGTCCCCACCATGCTGATACCCACCCACTGCCAGTTTGCCTTGCGCTGGGCTATATAAAAAGCACCAAGGTCTCCGCCTTTCCGCTTAGCAAGCCACTGACCTAAAGCCCATATCACGCCGACATAGGCCAGCGTGGCCCAGATCATCTTCTAATAAATGAGCTGACTCATGCCGAGGCCAACAAGCTCCACTTTATTCGTGATAGCCTGTAAAAATAAAATCGCATCAATAATTTGTTTTTTGTCGGCATATGGCGTAATATTAGCCAGGCTGGCTTCGGCGGTCTTTATGTAATCGTGAAGGGCCGCCTCGAGCTGCTGCATAGCTTTGTCATTGGCTTGGGTAGAAGGAATCTTGAGGTCGTTCGGCCCCTTGGGCTCTAGCTTTGCAAAGGGTAAATATTCTAAAATGCGATACAATCGAGTTAGTTTAGAGATGTAAATGCGGGTTAGCTCGATTTTATCCATCTTTTCTAAATCCCCTAAGGAGTAAACGATTGTGGCCCCACCGGGCATTTGAATCGCAGGCTCTGGGTCACCAGACTGCGTTCCAGGTTGCTGGGCCCAGGATAAACTCCACAGAAAAGTAAGTAAAATGGCGAACCGCATAGATTCTTATTTATTTTGTAACTGATTTTTCTTTTGTAAGTAGCTTTTGGCCTTGTCTTCCATGCCGAGGTAAGTAGTCACCTGGATGAGGCTCTGTAAAAGGGCCAAATCGGTGGGAAGGGCTTCATGGGCTCTTTCTAGATAGGGTAGGGCTTGGCGAAACTTATCCTGCATCTGGGCGTAGAGCCTCTTTTGAGTAGCTTCGTCTTTTTCTTCGTTATACCGTTGGCTAATTTCCGCGGCTTGGTTGACGTAATAAGCGCCTAAATTGTAATTGGCATTTACGTTATTAGGATTTATCGATAGCACCTTTTCATAATAAGCTGCAGCCGAGTCTGGATAGTTCCGCTCTAAGAGCTGGGCATAAATGAGTAGGTGCTCTTCATTCCTAGGATTTTTCTGCACTTCTTGGCGAAACTGCTCTATGGCTCGCTCTTGTAGGTCCGGATTCTGGAGATACAGGTTCAGCTCGGTTCGGCGGATATTTTCGTCTGTCGGAAATTTAGAGCGGGCTTCCTGAACGATCTGCAGAGCCTGTTCTACTTTACGCTGCGCCCCATACGCTTTGATGAGGCCAGTGTAAACGAAGGGCATAAGCTGTTCAGCACCTTGAATAGGCTTGGCATTGGCAGCGGTGCGAGCTCGTTCCAGGTCTTGGATAGCAGCGGTCGTATCGCCCATTTGTAAGGAGACCAAACCCCGCAGCGCTACTGGCGGATAAAAATCCTTTTGACCTACGCTCTCATATAGCTCAATGGCCCAGGTCAAGTGCTGCCGAGCTTGGGCTAGCTTCTCTTTCTGGAAAAGCTCAAATCCCTTGAGGTACAAGATGCTAGCGGCTTGAGCCGAAGTTATCTTGATTTCATCAGAGAACTCTTTTTTGGCATCAAGCTCGCGGCATTTCTGAATAGATCGAACGATCTCTCCCAAAACATCGGGATACTTTTCAGGGGTTTTGGCAGGGTCTTTGACTAAAAGGCTTACATACGCTTGGGCGCGGATTTTATAGGCTTTGGCCAGGTCTTGTGCCTTTAGGAGGTCAGGCTGGGCTAACGCTTTGTCAACGTAGCTGAGGGCTCGTTCAAAGTCACCATCCTGCATGGCCAGAGCTGCTGACGTTACATTGCTTTTCTGGGCTAAGGCCACGAGCCCCAGCCCCACTAACAAAACGTATCCGCGCATAGCGCAAACTTACAATAAAGCCATGACTTGTACGTATATTTGACCCATGCGCTGTATGAGCTTGCTGGCTCTGGTGAGTCTGCTCATCGCCCAGAGCCTGACGGAAGCAGAGTCTGCCTTAGAACGGGAAAATTACGAGCGCGCTCTCCAGATGGCTGACCAGATCCTTTCTGCGAAACCCAAAGAACTTTACGCTTACTACATCAAGGCCCAGGCCTACCTCGGCCAGGCCCGGCAGCAGGAAGAAAACGACCCCCAGCGGACAAGCCTCCTGCAAAAAGCTAGTGACGTTAGCCAAATCGCCTTAGCTAAAAATTCAAAATATGCCTACGCTTACTTGATTATAGCTGAAGTGGCTCGCCTGCAAGGGCAAGCCGCCGAAGCCAAAGCTGTCCTGGCCAAAGCAGAAGAGTATGGCACTAACGACGTCAAAGTGCTGGTCGAAGCCGCTCGCATCTACACCCTGCTGCGTGACAAGCAAAGCATTGACCGCGCTACGCTGCTCCTCTCTAAAGCTAAAACCAAAGATCCGCAAAATCCGGCTATTTACCGAGCCTTGGGCGATCTCTGGCTAGAGCAGGGCGTGACCGAATTAGCTCTCGATCAGTACCGTCAAGCTACTACGCTCGAGCCCAACAACCCAGAAAATCACTTCCGCTTAGGCGTGGCCTACGCTAAGCTAAAATCTATCCGCGAAGCCGGGGAAGCCCTTCGGAAAGCTATAGAGCTCGACCCCGGGTATGCACCCGCCTATCGAGAACTGGGTGAGATTTATTTTATAGCGCAAAAGTACCAGCAGGCCAAAGAATACTATAAAAAGTATGTGATGCTGCGTCCTGAGCTGCCGGCCCGCGTCCGCTATGCTACCTTCCTGTATTTGAGTAAAGATTACAAAGAGGCCATCCAAGAAATCGAGACCGTCTTGAAAGATACCTTCTCGCTAACGCTGCAGCGGCTACTGGGGTATTCTTTAGTCGAAGACCAGCAATACGAACAGGCGGTTCAAGCCCTCGACCGATACTTTGCCAAACAAGCTGCCGACAAAGTGATCGCCAAAGATTATCTCTATTATGCAAAAGCTCTCGACAAAGCTGGAAAAGATGAGCAGGCTATAGCTTATTATCAAAAAGCTATTCAGAAAGATAAAGCACTAGCTGCAGAGGTATATCCTGAGGTAGCCAATGCCTATAACGCATTAGGTCGCTATAAAGAAGCAGCTGAGGCGCTTCAAAAAGCCATAGAGAAGAATCCATCGTTGCAGAATCATTATGCGCTGGGAAAGATTTATTATAAGCTCGGCCAGACAGAGAAGGATACCACTTATTATCTAAAAGCGATGGAGGCTTTTGGGTACGTAGCTCAGAAAAAGCCGGACCTTGTAGTGGTTCACGTTGATTTGGGACGTTGTGCTGCAATGCTTGATCCCGAAAGTCAGCAGGGCCGAGCCAAGCCGCATTATGAGCAGGTAATCCAGCTTGCTAGCCAGGACCCTGCCAGGTACAAGGCTGAGCTAATAGAGGCTTACACCTACTTAGGCTACTACTACTACGTCAAAGCGGAAAGTTCTAACTTCAAGGCGGACTATCAAAGTGCCTATGAGGCCTACAAGCGCCTGCAGGAGCTAGATCCCCAAAACGCGCAGGCTGCACAAGCTCTCCCTTATCTGGAGCAGCGCATTAAATAAGGTTCTCATGCTGATATACGCCGTAAAGGTGGAGCTCTCAGCGGAAATAGCCGAGGCTTGGCGAAACTGGATGCTGCACGTGCATATTCCGGAGGTTTTAGCGACGGGTTATTTTCGTGGGCATCGGTTTGGTCAGGTGGTGGAGCCCGCTTCGCCAGAGGGACGAGTCACATTTTTAGTTTTGTATGAGGCGGCGGAGGAGGGCAGTTTATCGGCTTACCTGGAGAAAGAGGCGCCGCGATTGAGATCGGCTTATCCGCCGGAGTTTCAGGGGCGGTTTACCGCCGAGCGCTGGGTGTGGAAGATGTCGTAATCGTTGGGGGTGGGCCGGCGGGCTTAGCGTGTGCCTGGCGCCTGCAGACACTGGGCGAGTCGCCGCTGATTCTGGAAGCATCGGCATGGCCCCGGGACAAGGTCTGCGGGGATGCCCTTAGTGGCAAGGTGGTAGCTGTTTTACGTCGCCTTGGGGGGGATGCGCTGCTGGCCGACCTAGCGAGTCGGCCTTTTGCAGTGGCCGCCCAGAGCCTGGCCTTTATTAATCAAAGAGGGGAAGCGGTGGCGCTACACGTGCCCCAGGTGGGAGGCATCGCAGAAGGGTGGGTTGCGCCCCGATTAGCGTGGGATGCTTGGCTGTGGGAAAAGGCGCCGGCAGGTCTTCGCTGGCGAACGGAGGCTCGCGTGCTCGCTATCCTGCCTGAGGCGGATCATTGGGTGCTTCGTTTGGCTGGGGATGAGTGCATTCGGGCGCGCTACGTGGTGGGCGCCGACGGGGTTGCTTCACGCGTGCGTCCCATCGTATATGCCTATCGCCGCCTGAGGCCGAAGCCGCCAGTCTATACAGCGGTTCGGACTTATGGGCCCTGGGATAGAGAGCCGGATG
>CAZAXD010000038.1:0-9458 GCA_964489015.1 uncultured Sphingobacterium sp.
AGGGGTGCAGCTTTTTTTTTTTGAGCGTTGGGGGGAGGGCCCCGCTTTTGTATTTTTGCATGGCCTTTTAGGGAGCGGTGATAATTGGCGGACGATAGCTCGGGGGCTGGATTTACCGGCTCGATACTACCTGGTGGACCTCCGAAATCATGGGCGCTCGCCGCATGTAGAGCCCCACACGGTCCCAGCCATGGCGGCGGATATTTTGGCCCTGCTTGATCAGGCGGGGGAAAGGCAGGCCCTCATCCTCGGGCACTCTATGGGGGGCAAGGTCGGCATGTACCTGGCTATGCATGCGCCGCATCGGGTCCAGGCGCTCATCGTCGTCGATATGGCCCCTAAGGCGTATGCGGGCGGGCACGAAGCGATCTTCTCCGCCTTGACCACTGTGGATCTCAGGGTTGACACCCGGCAAGCCGTCGAAGCGCAACTAGCGGCTTTCATCGCAGAGCCGGCGATTCGGCAATTCCTCATGAAGGGCCTCGTTCGGGAGGGAGACGGACGGTTTCGCTGGCGTTGGAATCTGCCCGTCTTGATTCGGGATTATCCGCACCTTTTAGCGGCCGTGACCGGTCCGCCGTACACGGGGCCAACCCTTTTTCTGAAGGGAAGTCGTTCACCGTATATCCAGCCCGAAGATTGGCCTCAGATTCAAACTTACTTCCCCCAAGCCGAACTCGTTTCCATTCCAGAGGCTGGCCACTGGGTGCATGCCGATAATCCTCAGGCCGTCATCGTCGTAATACAGCGTTTTTGGCAAAAGATTACCTTTGCTTCGTGAGTCGGTATCGGCGTCCTCTCATTGAGCTGACGGAGGTCTTAGATAGCCCGTGGAAACGGGCGATTTATCGGATGACTGGACCTTGGCTCGAGCGCTTCTTAGGCATAGACAAGCTCAATCGGTACTATGAGCTCTGTGAGGATGCCAGCACTTCTCCGGGAGAATTTGCCCGGCGCGTCTTAGAGCTGATCGGCGTGCAGTACACCCTGCCGAAGGACCGCTTGGCAGAGCTACGGGCCTACCAGGGGCCTCTTATCGTCGTGTGTAACCACCCCTTTGGTGGCATTGAAGCCATCTTTTTGGTGTTATTTCTCAGTGAGATTCGCTCAGACTTTCGGATAGTAGCCAATTACTTTTTGAGCCGGGTCGACGAGGTCAAAGAAAAGCTGCTCTTTGTCGACCCTTTTGGCGGAGACTCGGCCCAGCAGTTTAATTTACGTTCGCTCCGGGCAGCGGTAAGCTATCTCAAGCAAGGCGGCCTCTTAGGCATTTTTCCGGCAGGTGAGGTGGCCAGCTACAGCTTACGAGAGGGCAAGGTCCGCGAGCCAGCGTGGAATCCCTTTGTAGGCTGGCTGATTCAGCAAGCCCAAGCCGCAGCCTTGCCCTTGTACTTTTATGGGAGTAACAGCCTGCTTTTTCATGCAGCGGGCGTGATCAATCCCCGCCTACGGACTGGCTTGCTAATACGTGAATTTGTTCAGCCCCAACTGCGGAAGGTGCATTATTTGGTAGGCAAGCTTTTACCTCCTTCCAAGCTTTTGACCCTTGGTACGCCTGAGGCCATTACCCAGCACCTTCGGACCCGCACCTACCTTTTAGGTGAGGCCTTGCAGTCTCGCTGGCGGCGCTTGCGACTCCGTGAGCTCAGGCCCTCTACTTGGGCTCCCAAGCAACAGCAACCCATTGCGGAGGCCAAAGCGCCTGAGCTAGTCGAAAGTCTCCTAGCGGCCTTGCCCGCAGGCAATCTACTATTTCAGCAGGGCGAATGGCGGGTATACTTCTTTCGGGGAGCGCAGCAGCCGGTGCTCTTGCAAGAGCTAGGCCGCTTGCGGGAAGTCACCTTCCGCGCTATTGGCGAAGGAACTGGCCGCGCGCTCGATACGGATACCTATGACAGTTGGTATGACCACCTGGTGCTTTATCACACGACGGACCGCTGTATAGCAGGGGCTTATCGAATAGGCCGCTGCGATGAGATCCTCAGTACATGGGGGCTACGCGGTTTGTACACGTATTCTCTCTTTCGTTATAGCCGTCGCCTTCTGCGAGAAGTCTCCCCCGCACTTGAGCTGGGCCGTGCCTTCGTGCTAGATAAGTATCAAAAGTCCTATGCGCCGCTGTACCTCCTTTGGCGCGGCATAGGGGCCTATCTTTTACGCTATCCGCATTATCGCTATTTCATTGGGCCGGTGAGCATTAGTGCGCAGTTTCCGGATTTGTCCAAGGCCTTGCTGATATCCTTTTTAGAAGAGAATTTCAGCCTACTGGGCCTGCGACAGGAGGTTCGGCCGCGCACGCCGTATACCGTGCCTCGCCGCTATCGAGAATACTACTATGCCGTCTCTGTACAGCGCCTACAGGACGTACAAGCCCTCATTGAAGAGCTCGAAGGTGCACACATCAAGATCCCCATCCTCATCAAGCATTACCTCAAGATGGGAGCCCGGATTTTAGCTTTCAACATCGATCACGACTTTGGCGATGCGTTGGATATTCTGATGATGACAGACCTCCTCAAAGCTGACCCTGAGCAGATGCAGAAGTACATGGGGCCAGAGGGGTATGCGCGCTATCTGGCGTTTCATCGGGTGGCGACTAGCTGATGTATCTTTGCCTTATGTACGAGACCCTTTTGTATGAAGTGCGGGAGGGCGTAGGCTATATCACGCTCAACCGTCCCGATCGATTCAATGCCTTCAACGAAACGATGAGTGCGGAGCTTCTGGCCCTTCTCCGCGAGGTACGCAAAGCGCCCCAGGTACGGGCTGTCGTCATCCGAGGGGCGGGCAGGGCCTTCTGCTCCGGCCAGGACCTCAAAGACATCGTGGGAGTGCAGCGCTCCCTAGGCGAGTCTGTCGAGCGGCGGTACAACCCCCTGGTGCGTAGCTTGCATGAACTGGAAAAGCCGATCATCGCTAGCGTCAATGGCGTCGCAGCCGGGGCAGGCGTGGGGCTGGCTCTAGCGTGTGATTACGTCCTGGCCGCGCAAAGCGCCTCTTTTGTGGTAGCGTTCGTGAACGTAGGTTTATCGTTAGATACGGGCACCTCCTTTCACCTCGTGCGCAGTATAGGTCTCAAGCGCGCCTTTGAGCTGGCAACCCTTGGCGAGCGGCTCCCTGCAGAAACGGCTCTTAACTGGGGCCTCATCAACAAAGTCGTAGAGGATGCCCAGCTCGAGACCGAAACCCATCGAATCGCCGTAACCTATGCCGAAAAAGCCCCCAAAGCCCTCGCCCACATCAAAAAGCTCCTGCTACGTAGCTTTGAGCGTACGTATGAAGAAGCCCTCCAATATGAGCTCTATTATCAGGAGCTGGCGGGGCGCACGGAAGACTACCGTGAAGGGATCCAGGCCTTTGTAGAAAAGCGTAAGCCCGTGTTTACGGGTAAATGACGACCCCTACCACTTGGCGCTCATGGATAGGCGCACACGCTAATCACGTGGCCCTACTCGTCGCAGGGCCTTGTGTGGTAGAAACGCGAGAAATCTGCGCCCAGGTCGTCGAGACGCTCCAACCTTTATGTCAAAAGCTTAATTTCTTTTATGTCTTCAAAGCTTCCTATCGAAAGGCTAATCGTACAAGCGCCGATAGCTTTCAAGGCATAGGGGATGAGAAGGCCCTGGCGATTTTAGATTGGGTACGGCAAACGTATCGGGTCCCCATTCTAACCGACGTACACGAGACGGGAGAAGTGGCGGTAGCAGCGGCCGTAGCCGATATTTTACAAATACCAGCGTTTCTCGCTCGGCAAACAGCGCTTTTGCAGGCTGCCGGCGCTACAGGCCGGGTAGTCAATATCAAGAAAGGGCAATTTATGAGCCCTGAGGCGGCTATATTCGCAGCCCAGAAGGTGGGGGCTACGGGTAACCCCAAGGTGCTTTTGACGGAACGGGGGACCTTTTTCGGCTACACGGATCTGGTGGTGGATTTTCGGTCGATCAGCCGTATGCAAGCCGGCGGTTATCCCGTGCTGATGGATGCGACGCACGCCGTCCAGCAGCCCAATACCGGCGCAGGTGTAACCTTAGGCCTTCGTGAGTACGTGGCCCTGTATGCGAAGCTCGGTATCGTGGCCGGTGCCGATGGCATTTTTATGGAGGTGCATCCTCGCCCTGAGACCTCACCGAGTGATGCGCATACGATGCTAGCCCTATCCGAAGTGGGTCCCCTTTTGGAGAAGCTTCAAGCACTCTATGCGGTTCGATAGACCGCTTTTTATCTCGCATTTGGTGGGCCTTCCCGCGCCGGAGGTGTATCTCGGACGTCCCTCGGAGGGCTGGATTCTCGAGGCGGGTGCTGTCCAGCGGCGCTTAGCGCCTGCTAGCCCCACCGACTGCCTGGCGCTTTTAGATAGGGCTTTGGACGAATGGCCTGAGGTCGGAGCTGAGGCGGTCTTTCTCGGCACGGCGCGGGGGGCGTTATCCCCCCTTCTCACTGTATCCAAGCAGGCTAGCAGCGGCGAGATGCCTGACTTTCGGTCCTTTGCGCAGACAAGCCACGGTGCGCTAGCCAGCCATGTAGCTCGAAGGCTACGCCTAGCTGGGCCGGCGCTTACCGTGTCGCAAACCTGCGTTAGCGGTCTGGCCGCGCTTTACATGGCAGCCCTTTTTCTTCTGAGTGGTGGCGGCGAAGCCGCTGTGTTTGGCGCCGTAGAATCGCCTCTTCATCCCCTGTTTATCCAAAGCTTTCAGCACTTTCGGTTGTACACTAAGCGGCAAAGTTGGCCCTTTACTATTCCATTCGGTGCTGCCAATACCCTGGCGTTAGCCGAAGCCGTTGTTTTAGGGCGCTTATCGACGCGACCGAGTCCATTTCGTTTAGAGGCTGTCGCTCTCAGCGTGGAGCCCGCGGAAACCTATACGGCTTTCAGTGTGCGTGCCCTCCAGCATGTCCTACACCAGCTAGAGGGGTTTCAACTGGACGGCGTACTCTTGCATGCCCCTGGCACGCGTCAGGGCGACTTGGCCGAAGTTAACCAAGTACAAGCGGTGTGGGGGGCTTGTCCGCTGCTTAGCTTCAAGACTTTCACGGGCCACAGTGTAGGCGCTTCGGGCTTACAGGGGCTTCAGTTGGCAGCTTGGCTTTTGGAAAGGCAGGCCTGGCTCCTCAACGATGAGGGTATAAGTGTAGCACCGCCGGATGCTTCGACTCCAGCATGGTCGACTCGTCAGGGTTTTGTTGCTAAGCTAGTCAAGCCCATGCAGAGGCTGGCTGTTTTAGGGGCTGGGTTTGGCGGTGCTGCAGCGGGGGTAATTGTGTCCTATGAGCCTTGAGTCTCGCTGGCAAAGGGCGCTAGCGCGGCTACCCGTGCGCCCTTTCTGGAGAGCTCCCGAAGATGCTGATTTTGTTTCGAATGACTACCTGGCCCTGCAAGCGGATGGCATCATAGCTGACATTCTGCGGAGCCTTGAGACGGAACTGTGGCGCGGGGCGGGCGCCTCTCGCTATCTAGGGGGTGATCATCCGATTTACGGTCAGCTGGAAGCGCTCCTCGGCAAGCGCTATGGGGGAGAGGCGCTTCTATTTCAAAGTGGGCTTGTCGCCAACCTTAGTCTATGGGAGGCCCTAGGCGAACGGGGAGACACTATCGTTTACGACAAGGAGGTGCATGCCTCGATTCGGCAAGGGCTCCGCCTCTCCTTAGCCAAAAGCTGGGGCTTTCGGCATAATGATTGGGAAGAGGCTGAGCAGCGCCTGAGGCGGGCCAGCGGTGAAACCTTTCTGGTGGTGGAATCCCTATACTCCATGCGGGGTGACATGCCGGATGCGGGGGCCCTGAGGTACCTGCAAGCCCGTTATGGCTGTCACCTGGTGGTAGATGAAGCACATACCACGCTGCTGTATCCGGGAGGCGAGAGCTGGGCCCAGCGGCACGGGCTTGAGCCGCTGGTGCTGCTCCCTACGTTTGGGAAGGCCGTGGGGGTTGTAGGTGCAGCAGTGGTAGGACCGTCGCTTCTGCGGGAGTACCTTCGTCGCCGAGCTTTTGGGGCTATTTACTCCACGGCTCTGCCTCCCTTGGTAGTAGCAGCGGTTTATGAGGTTTTTGCTCGGGTCGAAGCTTGGCGCGCGCGGCAAGTGCGTCTGCAGGAGCTCGTGCGCTACTTTCGGCAGCTGCTCGAGGCGAGAGGCATTGCGTACACCGGCCTCATGGGTCCCATTGGCATGGTGTATCGAGCTCCACGCGGCTTTCATCTCAAGCGGTTAGAGCCGCCCACAGTTACGCATCCCGCGTATCGGGTTAGCCTCCATGCTAACCACAGCGAAGCGCTTTTGGAGCAGTTAGCAGAGGCTCTTCTGGGGGCATGATGGCTATAGTAGACCAAGTTCACGAGCCTGGGCTAGCCACTGTTCCCTTGGCACGGGCACAACGCCGACATACTCACACACGAGACCGCCGGCGAGATTAGCCAAAGCCGCTGCCTTTGAAATGGGCAGGCCTAGCGCGAGCCCCACTGCCAGCACGCTAATTACGGTATCCCCAGCTCCGGACACATCTACGATTTGACGCCGGTGGGCCGGAATGTAGTGGGTTTCCCCCCGCTCGTCCATGACAAAAACGCCGTATTCACTAAGCGTAAGGAGCGTGTACTGATGCGGCATTCGCGCACGCAGTTCAAGAAGCGCCGTTTTCCAGCTTTCTGGCGTGGGGTCAATGGGGCGACCTAGGGCCTCGCTAAGCTCGTGTAAATTGGGCTTAAAGACCGTGCACCCTTCGTAGGCCCAAAAGTGCGCCTTTTTGGGGTCCACCAGGACGGGTACGCCCTGAGCCTGTGCTTCAGCGGTAAGGGCCCTAATGAGCTGCGGCGTAAGCGTTCCTTTGTCGTAGTCCTCAAAAATCAAGCCGTGGGGGCGCTGTGCTAAAAGCGTTCTGACCTTTTCCAACAAACTCGCACTCAGTTCTGGAGTGATTGGGTTAGTTATCTCGCGATCTACCCGCAAAAGGTGCTGACTTTTGGCAATAAGGCGGGTTTTGGTCGTAGTAGGGCGAGCGGGGTCCTCCACCAGAGCAAATACCTCAATACCATGACGGCATGCCTCCTCTTGAAAGGCTTCACCCCACTGGTCTCTACCAATTACGCCACCGAGTTCGACTCGGCAGCCTATGGTTCGTAGGTTAATAGCCACATTAGCCGCTCCTCCCAATCGATACTCCTCACGATCCAGCTCTAAAATTGGCACGGGGGCCTCGGGTGAGATGCGTCGCACCTGGCCGTATAAATACCGGTCGACCATCACATCCCCAACCACCACAAATCGCATTTGACTAAACTGTGCCTCCACCCGGGCAAAGGTAGGATTATGCGTTTAGTGGCGTAAAATTACCACTCGGGCGGGCATTTACGCGGGTCCGGCTGCGCTTTTGCCTAAGTAGGTTTGGCAGGATTTTTTTTCTAAGTTACCCTATCTAACTTTGCAATATGCTGCCCCACTTTTTTTATGTCAGAATCGCTGCTATCGGATTCCTACTTACTGCTATAGGGTGGAGTCAAACCCTTCAAGAGCTAGCCGAGCGCAAAAGGCGAATTACGGACAGCCTCAATCAGCTTTGGCAGCTTGGGCTCTTGACGCCGCCCGCTTATGTGCCGCGCCCATTAGGCCTGCCTGAGTCCGATTGTGCCAATGCCATACCCGTCTGCCAGCAAACCTACACCTACACGGCGTCGCCCCCGGATTACGGTAATGCCCAGGAGCTTGGCAACAACACCTGCTTGCTCATGCGTGAGCAGAAGACGGCCTGGTTCATCTTCACCGTTCAAAACTCCGGCAGCTTTGGCTTTATCATCAACACCACCTATGACTACGACTTTGCGCTGTTTGACTACGATGCGATGGGTGGCTGCGGGGGAACAAGTACTGCTACACCTATTCGCTGTAACTACTCTGCCCAGTATGGCAATACGGGCCTTGATGCCAGTAATCCGCAGCCGGGCTCCTTGCAATGGAATGCTTCCCAACCGCCCATTATGCCTGGTATCAATGTCACTGCTGGCCAAACCTATGTGCTTGTTGTAGACAATTGGACTGGGGACGCGACGGGCTTTATCATTACCTTCACCGGCACAGCTCAGATCTTTGATAACGTCGCCCCGACCATCACGAGTATTCAGCAAAGCTGCACCAATCCCAATCAAATCACCATAACCTTTAGCGAGCCGATAAGATGTAGTAGCATCTCCTCCTCCGATTTTAGTTTAGGGGCGGGTATCACCATTACGAGCGCTGTGGGGGTGGGTTGTGGCACATTTACTAATCAGGTGGTGATTACCTTCTCCGGTACACTCAATAGCGGCGTACGTACGCTAACGGTGCAGACCGGCGCCGACGGCAATACCATTCTTGACAAGTGTAATAACTCCTTAGCAACGGGCGGCTATTCCTTTCAGTACTTAGCCCCACCTACTATCACCGGCCCCACACAAATTTGTGCTGGGGGTACAGCACTCCTTACCGTCAATACGCCTGGTGGTATTCCCGCCGGCGCTACGATTAGCTGGAATACGGGGGCTACAACCAGTTCTATTAACGTCTCTCCCTCGGGGGCAGCCACCTACACGGCTTCGATTACCTACGGGGGTTGCACGCGATCGGTAAGTCACTCGGTTACTTTGCTCCCCAACCCCACCATTTCCGTTTCGCCCAATCCCGCTGTCATATGCAGCGGAACGGCGCTCGTTACGGGCACTACCGACATCCCGGGTGGTCAGTGGCAGTACAATAACGGCTCCGGCTGGATTAGTACTGCCAACCCCATGAATCTTACCCCCGGTACCTATCAAATCCGCTATCAAGCCCCTAACGGCTGCTTTAGCAACATTGTCAATCTCTCCGTTTCCACTGCTCCTCCCCCCACGACCAACACCTGTAACGTCATTTACGTCACGCCAACCGGCTCATCAACGGCTGCGGGCACCCAGGCAAACCCCACCAATCTGCTCGAGGCCCTCAATCGCGCTGCTTGCTCCAATGCCATTATCAAAATGGCCGTGGGCACCTACGTGTTTGATAACCCCATTACCACCATAACCAGTAACATCACGTTGGAGGGCGGCTTTGATCCTGCGACGGGCTGGCGCAAGACCTCTCAAGCCGGTGCAACGACCATTCGTCGCACGGCCGCCAACGTTCAGGGCTGTAGCGACGGCTCCAATGCGCCCCGCCTGGTAGCTTTGCAGATTACAAACGCCTCCAACTTCCGGCTACAGGATATCACCATCACGGTAGACAATGCCCCGGCGGCTAGTGCCGGCTGCGCCGGCGGCCGCGGTGTCTCGACCTATGCCGTTTATCTCTCTAACTGTTCTAACTACCAGTTTGTGCGCTGCCAGATGCTGTCTGGCAATGCCAGTGCTGGGCTCAATGGAACCCCTGGTCAAAATGGCTACAATGGCGGCGCCGGAGGGGCTGGGGGAAATGGTGATCAAGACCAGCAGAACAATGGTGGCGCAGGAGGTGGC
>CAZAXD010000039.1:0-5530 GCA_964489015.1 uncultured Sphingobacterium sp.
ATTTCTACATTGCCTCCACCCGCATGAAACTCTATCCCGGCGAGAGCATTGTCAGCGGGCCGCTGTATGCCGTCGTCGGTGATGTGCCATTGCCCCTATTTTTGCCTTTTGGGTACTTTCCCCTGCTTGATCGACGGACCTCAGGTATACTCCTTCCGCTCGTTGGACAGGCAGCAGACCGCGGCTTCTTTCTCCGAGGGCTAGGCTATTACTGGGCGATCAACCGCTACATGGATGTGCGGCTGGTGGGCGATATCTTTACGCGAGGGGGCTTTCGCAGCGAGCTACTCTGGACCTATCGTAAGCGCTACTGGTACGACGGTCAGCTGTCGGTCCAATACAGTGTCCAGTCTTTCAACGAGCCGGGCGATCCCGACTACCAGCAAACGCGAATGACGTTTGTACGGTGGCAACATCGTCAGACCCTCTCCCCCACTGCTAACCTGAGCGCCAGCGTACAGGGTGGCTCCTCTACCTTTCTTCGGCGCCAGAGCTACAACGCCGGCGACTTCCTTTCCACCAACCTCCAGTCTAGCATAGCCTTCCAAAAAAGCTTTCCCCATAGCCCGTTTCAGCTAACCGTTAGCGCCAATCACACCCAAAACCTCATCCAACGGACCTGGGCCTTTCAACTGCCCGTCTTAGCGCTTTATCAGAATCGGGTCTTCCCCTTTCAGCGGCGCGGCGGGACTGGACAGCCCAGATGGTACGAGCGGATAGGCTACACCTATCGCCTAGATGCGCAGCAGCTTATCGAGGTGCCGGAAAGTCTGCTCTTTACACCAATTATGCGCGATACGGCTCGGTGGGGCCTTCGGCATAGCGTTCAGGTCGCCGCAGGGTACACCCTGTTACGCTACCTCCAATTCGTGCCTACCGTTAGCTACAACGAGTACCTGTACTCGGAGCAGCTAACGTATGTAGTGGACTCCAGTGGCGTAGTAGGCTCTCAGCGCCTACGAAGGCCCCACACGGCTCGGGACTTTAGCCTCACCGTAGCGCTGTCGACTCGCCTCTATGGGATACGTACCTTTCGGGGTGCGCGGGCTTTCGCTATCCGCCACACCCTAATCCCTACCCTGGCTTATCAGTGGAAACCGGACTTTTCTCACCCGCGCTGGGGGCTGTATCAAGAAGTAGCCGGGCGCCCTTACAACCCCCTAGCTGGCGGCTTTTATGGCAGCCCCACCGCCGGCCGCCAAGAAGCCCTCCAGCTAAGCCTCAATAACCTCCTCGAGATGCGCTACAAAGAAAAGCCTAACCCCGTTTCGCCACCTAGCACTAAACCCCGCTATTGGTACCTGACTCTGATAGACAACTTTGGCGCCAGCACGAGCTATAATTTCGCCGCAGATAGCTTTCGACTGGCCCCTATTAGCCTCACAGCCCGCACAAACCTCCTCGGGCAATGGCTCAATCTCAATTACGTCGCGACCCTAGACCCCTATGCCTATACAAGCACCGGGCAGCGGCTTCGTCAATACCGCTGGGAGCAGGACCGCCGCCTCGGCACCATCACCCAAATGAACCTAGGTTTGGCTAGCAGTCTATCCCCCCGCCATGTCCAGCCCGCCGGAGAGTATCCCACCGCCGAGTACGTGTACTTCTCGGTGCCGTGGCAGCTGCAGCTCAGCTATAACCTCGTGGGCATCCGTCAGTACGCTCCAGAACCTAAGCCATACCGCTGGGTGCAAACGCTCAACTTCACCGCCGAGGTACGACTCACTTACGGTTGGCGCGCCCAGGTCAGCTCCGGCTATGACTTTGTCAATAAAGGACTCTCCTTCACCAGCGTGAATATTTACCGAGACTTACACTGCTGGGAGCTTAGCTTTAATTGGATTCCCTTCGGGCCACGCCAGAGTTATTTTCTCACAATCTCGGCTCGCTCCCCTAAGCTGCAGGATTTGCGGATCACCAAACGGCGAGACTGGCAGGATCGCTTCACCACTGGCCTATAAGTCGTACTTTTAGCCCATGACCAAGCTACAGGAGATCGCGGCGGCCCTCCAGCCTACACTGCTAGAGGTACGTACCTACGCCGGAGAGACGACCTTTATCGTAAGCCGAGACAACTTTCTTTCCCTCATGCAGGCGCTGCGAAACCAATACGGATTTGACTACCTCGTCGACATCGGAGCGACTGACCATTTCGTCGATGGCGATCGCTTTGAGGTCCTCTACAACCTGATGAACCTGAGTTTGGGAGTGCGCTTACGGGTCAAGGTCCGCCTGCCAGAGGCGGATCCAGTCATCCCGACTGTAACCGACCTGTGGCCCGCTGCTAACTGGCACGAGCGCGAAGCTTGGGACATGATGGGCATTCGCTTCGAAGGCCATCCCGATCTCAGGCGCATTTACCTGCCTGAGGACTTCGAGTATCACCCCCTGCGCAAGGAATTCCCGCTTTTGGGCATTCCGGGCACGTTACCACTCCCGCCTAAGGACCCCCCCAAACCTTACCTATAAGCGGCCTAGGTCTTCCTCTTCCGGTTAGCTGGGTTTTGCGGATTCTTTTGCCAGCCGCGATTACCTTGGTTTTGATCGTACTGACGATTGGTACCGGACGTTCCCTTGTTGGGATTTTGCATGTTGGCTTGGTTGTCCTTCGGATCAATTTTACTACGCTTTGCCGTAGGTATAGTATATACGTTACAAGCTGGACTAAAGTTGCAAAGCGAGAGCCCTAGGAAAAAACCGGTACAATCTGCGTAGCTAAAAGGTCATCCAGCGTCTCCCGACGACGAATTAGGTAGTCACGCCCCCGGTAAAGGAGCACTTCCGCTGGCCGGAGGCGAGCATTGTAGTTTGAACTCATTGCATACCCATAGGCCCCAGCATTTAGAATGCAAAGAATATCACCCTGCCGAATCTCCGCAATGGGCCTGTCCCAAGCAAAAGTGTCCGTCTCGCAGATGTAACCCACGACCGAGTAAATCCGCGGCTTGCCAGCCGGGTTGGATAGATTCAGAATGTGATGATACGCGTCGTAAAACATGGGACGAATCAAGTGGTTAAACCCAGAATTGACTCCCGCAAACAGAGAAGAAACCGTCTGCTTGACAACATTTACCTGAACTAGCAAATAACCGGCTTCGCTGACGAGGTATTTACCAGGCTCAAACCACAGCGCTAAAGGCCGCCCGTACTGATCACAAAAGCTTTTGAACGTCTCACTCATGACAGCGCCAAACTCACCAATGTCTGTAGCGACATCGCCCGGCTTGTAGGGGACCTTGAAGCCACTACCTAAGTCGATAAACTGTAGATCCGGAAAGTGCTGAGCCACCTCAAAGAGCACCCGCGCCCCCTCCACAAAAACAGCCGCATCGTAAATATCTGATCCCGTATGCATGTGCAGACCTATCACCCGTAGGTTGTAATTTTCCACAATGCGCAGCAGATGCCTAAGCTGCAGGATCGAAATACCGAACTTTGAGTCGATATGACCGACCTGAATGTGCGGATTACCACCGGCCGTCAGGTGGGGATTGATCCGAATGCCACAACCCACCTTAGCCCCGTACTCATGCCCAAAGCGCTCTAGGATGGACAAATCATCGATATTGACCGTGACTCCGAGTTCGACCCCTTCACGTATCTCCTCGAAACTCACGCAGTTGGGCGTAAACGTGATATGTTCAGGCGGCACGCCGGCCCGCAGCCCCAGCCGTACCTCTTCGATCGACACGGCATCCAGGCCAGCGCCCAGGCGGTGCAGTAGCTGAATGATCGCCAAACTAGGCAGCGCCTTGCAGGCAAACTTAACGGAAAGCGCAATGGCTGGGTCAAAGGCTTCCAAAAAGCGCCGATACTGTGCCTCAATCCGTTCGCCATCGTAAACGTAGAGGGGAGTTCCGTACTTGGCAGCTAAGTCCAGCAGGGTGATACCCTGAATCTGACTAGGTTGCCACAGCTCGATCTCAGAGGATGGGCTATCCTTCATGAGAAGAAGGATTTGCTGCAAAGTTACGGCGTTAGAGTGCATGCTGAATATCTTCTATGGGCCTGATCGGCAATGGGCGGGGGTTTGTGTACCTTTGAGAGATGCGGACTTTAGGGCTATTAGGGGTCGTTGCGGCTTTATGGGCCCAACGGCTTGTGAGTCGCATCCAGATCGAGGTAGAGGGTTACTCGGTCGAGAAGGTCGGCTTGC
Source organism: uncultured Sphingobacterium sp. (assembly GCA_964489015.1). Classification (GTDB taxonomy): domain Bacteria; phylum Bacteroidota; class Bacteroidia; order SpSt-205; family SpSt-205; genus JAPYWM01. The sequence goes on from CAZAXD010000039.1 coordinate 4,157, forward strand.
CGCAGAGTCCCGTGGGCATAGCGCCTAACCAGTTTGCTTTTGTGGAGTACTTTGCAGCGGGCAAACTCAAGCCCAAAGCCAGTTATTACTTAGAATGCCTGGATACCGACTACAATGAGCGCTGGAGCTTGCTGCTAGACATACCGGCAGCGGGACAAGGCAAGCCGCTGCGTCTGGTACGCATGGCCCGAGCCCTTTTAGCAATCTCTCAGGAAGCAGATCCCCTCCAAAAGGGCGTCATTCAAGAAGTGGGGCGTTTTCTTAGCCTGAGGGGGCAGCCTATCCTGCCTAAATGGACAGCTATTTCTAATTATGATCGCGCCCTTCCGCTCGAAGGCCAGCTTAGCCTAAGCCCAGACAGTACGTACCTCCTATGGCTGCATCAGGTGGTCGATAAAAAGGGCCGTCCCATCCAGACTTATTACACGATCTGGAGTGAAAACGGCCGCAAGGTCGGCGAAGAGAAAGACTGGAACTCAGGGGGTATCCTCCTCGCTGCACAGCCCGATAATCGGGCTCGAATCTGGGCACTGCGCCTACCGCCTGGCAAACAGGTACCTGAACTTCTATTCTATGACCCCAAAAGCCGGCAAAGCCGCACCTGGCCCCTTACGACGGATACGCTGTGGCTGTATCCGCATCTGCACCTGACAGCTCGCGGGGCATGGGTCTTAGCCTTCCGTCCCGCTGAAAAAAATATCCCCACCGAGCATGGTGCCATAGGGGCCGCCGTGCTCGCTTATTTCCCGCAGGCCTTCTCAGACTCGACTACGCCCAAGGTCGGCAGCGCCCCTCTGCCCGAGCCCTTCTTGGCTACTTACAAAGACCCCATACGCCCTACGCTATCTGAAACATTTATCCTCAAAGACTCCACTGCCTTTATCATCTGGGAAGATCGCCGGGTCCGAAGCGGTGCCCACCTGGGCTATGACCTCTGGGTGGCCCGATGGGACTTAGCCGGCGATAGCCTGGGCCTAGGCTGGTTTTACCGCATCGAGAAGCGCCAGCGGGAAGAAACGCCCGATGCCATCGGAGCCCTCTATGCGCTTACGCCAACCTTCCTTCAGGTTTTATTTCTAACCGAGCGCACAGGCAAAGGCACCCTTCGCGTGTATCAGATCAACCTCGAGACGGGCGAGGCCCTCACAAAAGATCTCGGTCAAAATACAGCGGGCGACCTGCTGATCCTACCCGGACGCCTAGCGGTGCTGACGCCGACCGACCGCGTCTGCTTAGCCCTACCGCGCCCCGGTAAAAACGGCTATCAGATTTTCCACTTCCGCTTCTAATGCCGCTCGACCAAGAACGGGACTTACCCCTCTGGGCGCACCTGGACGAGCTTCGGCGCCGGCTTTTCAGCAGCTTGACCGTTTT
>CAZAXD010000040.1:0-4275 GCA_964489015.1 uncultured Sphingobacterium sp.
GGGCCAAGCGAAAGGCCTGCCAGGTAAGGCCAAAGATCCGGGCGAAGCGGTTCCTGGGCCTAGCTAGCCCTATAACCCTTATCCCCTCTACTACCTTGTCCCCGTCATGCTGGGCAATCAGGATCACCTCATACCCTGCCCGTGCCAAAGTCTTTGTCTCCTTGTAAAAGATGCGTGTATCAAAGGGTGGATGGACAGTAGTAAGTTGAACAACCTTACCCCTACAATTAGCCATTAACCCCTCCAAGCTCTGTGGCTTTCTCATTAGGGCTGCCCTTCACTTCTGTCTGCATGCCCTGTCTTTGAACACGAACACTCTTTGCCTCTCTGGCACTCGACCGTCTTTCCTCAAAACCTCTAAGTAGCCAGAGCAAGATCACGGATAGGATCAAGCCATGCGTAAGTAGCGAGGTGAACAAAGCTGAGTTCGTCAAAGCCCAAGCAGGTGTTGCTATGGTCGCTGCCACAAGATTAGTTGGCATTCGCGATCCTACGCTATCTACAGCGCGAAGGAAGAATCCTAAAATTATCGAAAAGAGAAACATGCCCATAAACCCAAAGTGGGCAAAAGCATCTGCCAGATATCCAACATTAGGACCGAAATCTCTACCCCAATATGCCCAAGATATTACTCTCGTTATGGGCATGTCATAAGGGTAGCGAATAAACGGCGCCAGGATTGAATTCGACAACATCACAAATGGATGTTTAGGTTGTGAGAAAAAGTCGTAGTAAATCAAATGGTTTGCGGCTGGGACAAAGAATAACCGACGAATGAGAAGTGAGGGAGCCAAGTGGTTGCCAGTAAGGAGAAAGACCGTGTAAGAACCTGCTACAACTAGAGCGGCGCCCCCTAGTATCCAAAAAAGGGTATGTTTTTTACCCCACGAAACATAAACCCCTCCAACCAGCACGGGAGCCAATAAGAAAGATTTATGGCCTGTCATACCAAATAAAGCGAGCTGAGCCGCAAGTGCCAGTCCTGCTAACCAGTATTTTCTTCTCTCGACTGCGTAAAGTAGCAGGAGGAGGTTGATAACATTTGCTTGCCAGGGAATGAAATAGCCAAGGAACGGTCCTAGCGCTTGAACATACTCGGTGCGAACCTCGTATACTGAAAGCAAATTAAGGCTGAACCTTCCAAGCCCCCCCGTAAGCAGCAGCCAGCCATAAACATAAACGGAAATCCCAAGAAACACAGTCAAGCCCAGATAGACAAAATTTCGGCCGGGACGAACTACTTTCAGCTTCGGCAGTAGCTCAATGACTGCTATCAGAACAGCGAAGCTCGCTACTGACGAGTAGAAGAAAGACGCGGAAGTATCTGTCAGCCCATACAGCGAAGACAAGGGCAAGATAACAAAGGTAAAGTAAAGGCAAAGAGCAATGCCGCTTGGCCGCCATCGGCAATAGAAAGAAGCTGCGAGCCAAATGCTAAGAATGAGCACAATGACGTATGATCCCAATAACCGGAGAGTACCGATCTCAGTGGAAGCAAAGACTCCAGCGCTAAGCGACTCGTGGAAGAACTTATCGACGCAGTTAACATATGTGAAGTCAAGAGCAGCCCGTAGAAGAAGTGCAGCCATGGCCGCCAACATAGCCCGTGCAGCGCGGCCATGTGTTCCTTTTTTCGACGTTGGCTGTCCGTTCATTTCCGGTCCCCCTCACCACATTCTGGTGCCTTCACAGTTGGGAATAACAAACTCGAAAGCCCGACAAGAACATGGGCTACTTGGCGTGGGTAGAACGGAGATGTCTCCCCTGGCCTGAAGCTCCATCCTTGCCCGGACCAATAGGGACGGAGGGCATACAGGAGCCGCACAGAAAGTGAAGGATTGAGGCCGAGATAATCCTCGATGTAAGCTGAGACGAACAGGGCATATCCAACTCCCCACAGCCGAGCTGGTCGGTGCCTCAATTCTTCTCTATCTGGGCTGGGATTCCAGTTCCTTGGGAACTCATATGCCCGATTCTCGTCATCTAGGAATCGATTCAGGCTGAGTAAGAGCTTGAAAAGGTCTATACGGGTCGCCAAACGGCCTCCGTATATAGCATAATTCGCAAGGCCATAAACCAGATAACTTTCGTGCACGAGATCATTGGGTCTGACAAAGGCATTTGATGGCCGCTTGTCGCCTAAATAATACCAAAATGGATTTCCTTTTTCATCAATATTCGTTCTATTCAGGATGTAGCGTGCGCCTCGATCTGCCATCAGTTCGAGAACAATCCGTTTCTCTCGTGATTCAACATATCTTGAGAGACGCTGCAGCTCGCCAACAAACATTGAGGTCACATTCAGGACATGGTAACTATCCTCGGGCGAGTGCGAATACCAAAACACAACCTCATCCGAATTCTCATAGTAGTCGAAGTGACCCTCAAGGAAGGTATCGGCAGCTTGGAGAGCAGTTCCTATTAAATGGGAACAGATCTGTTCTTTATTAGCTACTTGAGCGCACCTACAGGCGTCGAAAACGTCTAATAATGCCTCAATTACGAGAGCCGTAGTTATTGTGTAGACGGTGTGAGGCGGGTTTGTCGTACCGTCGCCGAAAGCATCCCACGGCCAGGGGAGTCCCCATCCGACGTCACCGTTACCTGCCAAATCTCGATGGTCAATGAGCCACTCAGCTGCTCGGATGGCATTTTCGAAAGCCGCCGGGTCGCGGGTAGTAAGGAAACGCCTTGCTTCTGCGCTGGCATAAAGCGCGTACGCCATCGGATACTCATGCGGAGTATCGGAGACACCGGTGTCCAACCCAAAGCCCGGGCGACGCTCATCGAAAAGGGCTAGAGTTTCCAAGTAAAGGACCTCCGGGGTTTCTATAAGAGCCGAAGTGCTGTTGTTACTGTTGTCAGGCTGCTGGCAACCTATGAGTAGGAGCACCAATAAGCATAGAAGCATGTAGGCCCACGGTCTTAGCTGTCCTGGCATGAAATGTCCCTCCTCACCGACTTATTTACCAGCGCATGCCATGAAATAATCCATAGAAATATATACGAAACCAGCATTGTTAAACCATAAACGGCTACTGCGATAACATGTGAAGCTCTCCATATTTGCCCTACTAAAAAAAGGCCTCCAACAACCAAGGTCAACCGTGTGCCCTCCCAAACCAAAAACAGGTCTTGTCGTTCCAAGATGTTCAAGGAATGTGACAGTGGTACTATCGCAAACCGAACGGCAAACATAAGCCCCAGGATTTGCACATACCTCCCGGCTGTCTCCCAGCCCGGACCGAAGACGATGGTGAAGAAATAAGGGGCCACGGCACAGATTCCCGCTATAGGAAGCCCCCCGATGAGGGCGAGCCGACCGGTTAGCTTGAGAAAGAGCCGTCGCATAGCTTTAGGATCATCTCGGGGCAGTCGGGCCGCTTCACCGAAGTAGACCTGAGCCACCGAATCGACCACGATGTTCAGCGGGGCTGCAATCACCCGCTGACCCAAGGCGAACCAGCCTGCCACTTGAGCCCCATAAAATGCTGCAAAGAGAAGCTGAGGCACATTGGTCCCTAAGGCATCAAGAAGGCTTCCCCAACTGGAAAGGAGAGGGAAACGCTTATATCTTGCTCCAGCTCTGCGTATCCCTCGCAGGCTGACAGCCTTGAAAGGGGCACGATCTTTCCTCCAAGCGGCTAACCCCAGAGACACACTTCCAGCCGTCTCACCCGCCAACTGTCCTAAGAGAAGCCCAAGTGGACCGGCACTTGCAAAGCCTACGCCGACCTGAATGGCAGCCCGACCTACACCCCTGCTGATCCGGGTGCGGGCGATCCTTAAGAAGTCTCGCTTCCTCACCGCCCAGTAGTTCAGGATCTGATAGGTCCCAGCTCCGAGCATCCCCAAGGGGATGAGCCATAAGTAGGGCTTAAGGCCGGGGACATTCGCCCAGGTGGTGATCTGGCTTCCCAAGACCCGGATGCCAAGCCACGATAGCGTGGCCATCCCGAGGAGTAGCCCAAAGCAAAGGACCAGAATATTGGCCGCGGTCTCGTCATCCTCCGGGAGAGGGATAGCGTATTCGTAGCGCAAGGAGGCTATCACTGCGGCGATCCCTAAGATGGAAGCATAGACGCCAAAGACGCCAAAGTCCTCGGGGGAATAGAGGCGCGTGAGGATAGGCGAGACGAGGACGGTGATGGCCTGCCCGAGCGCGGCTCCGCCGGCCAGTATCGAGACACTCCGGGCGAACCGCCCGCGAGGAAAGACCTGAAGAACTTTCTCCTTAGTCCAGCTCCAAACCGCCGTCACTCTCACACGCACTTG
>CAZAXD010000041.1:0-4043 GCA_964489015.1 uncultured Sphingobacterium sp.
CGTTGCCGGTGATGGGGGCGGAGGTGACGGCGGTTTGGGTACCCCAGTTATCGCCGGAGACGGGGCCGGCGACCCAGCTTGTGCCGTTCCAGGTGAGGACCTGGCCTGGGGCGGTGCCGGCTTGGAGGGCGATGGGGTTAGCGGCGGTGCCGTTGCCGGTGATGGGGGCGGAGGTGACGGCGGTTTGGGTACCCCAGTTATCGCCTCCCGTAGTTATGGCAGCTGATACCCATGCCGTGCCATTCCATTGCAAGACATCACCCGGTGCATTGCCAGCTAAGGTGCCAAATACACCAGTGGCATCTACGGTAGCTAATCGCGTTCCTATGCCGCTGTACGCACGTACTCGAAGGCGGCCCCCTTCCACGTCTAGTCTTTCAGTAGGGGTGTTCGTTCCAATCCCGAGGTTACCTTGAGCCCATAAGGCACTAAGCAAGCCGCAGCTAAGCCATCCAAGCAAATGTGAACGGTACATCACCCCAAAATAAAATCTTATGACGGAAAGAGGTGTGACAGTTAGAGTCGTAAAATCAGCATAATGTATAGTTTGCTAAGGTGCCTCTTGCTGGCAGGGTATCCCCAAAGGTTGCTTAGCACTTATTTCAAAGTAAAGTGTAGTACCTTAGGTACAATGAAGCCCTTTCGATATAAGTATCGCACGCCTGAGGCGCTATGGCGAGTGGTCCGTCGTCTAGATCCGGGGGCCCATCGTAGTATGTTGATACGACTGAAGCAGAATCGTCTGGGATGGCTGTATCGTGTGCTGCGGGAGATGCCGGAGTATGATCCGAAGGGCCTTCAAGCTCGTTTCCTGAAAGATTTTCCGGAGACGAAGGTATCGCTCCTTCGGGTGTATAAGCGCCAGTTATGGGATGTGTTGGAGGCGCATTTGGCCGAGTTAGCGGGTCAACGGGATGAGACGTGGCGGGCTTATCGGCGTATGATGGCTGCTTTTTCGCTATGGTGGCAGGGTGAGTATGAGATCGCCTTTGTGCTATGGCAGCAGGCCATGAAAATGGCTGTAGAAGAAGGCGCTTATGAAGTAGCCCTGCTTGGAATCTCTTTTTTAGAGCTTTATGCCCGGGATTTGCATTGGCTAGGTGCTTCTGAAAATCTAGAGGCATGGCTTAGACAGATACTAACCTTGCTACAGAGCCGCTACGAAGGCCTGTCTCACAAGTTTAAGGCGTTAGAAGACTACATTCCTTCACGGGGACGGACGTTACGCCTTCCGCCTTTGCCTCATGCTGATCCGTGGGCCCAGTACTTTGCGCATTATGCGCAGGTTTTTCAGACTGTGATGGCGGGCCGCTTTTTAGAGGCGCTAAGAGAGCTTATCAGCATGACCGAGATTTTGATAGGTCTATCGGGGAGGTACTGGTATCAGCGTTTTCATCTAGCTATCGTTTGGAATAACATCCTTATTATGCTCCTTAATGTAAGAGCCAAAGAGGGGTTTGAGGTCCTGTATGATTTGTGGGATGAGGCTTGGCAGCGGGGCTTTTTCCCAGCTGAGGAGCGGTTTCGGGCGCTTTATCGTTTAGGACTTTCCACGCGTTTAGCCCGCTATATGCAAACGGGGGCCTGGGTAGAGGGGTATCATTTTCTACTCCGGTATTGGGAAGAGATGCACGAGGTGGTCTTTAGGAGCGTTGAGAACGTCGGGCTTCGCTTCGGCGTGGCCGTGGCTTGTGGCTGGTTTCTACTACAGATGAATGATAGAAAACGGTTTCGTGACTGGCTAGCGCAGGTGGAAGACTGGATTAGTCCGCAGAAACTAGAGGGAGAGATAGAGCGGCTCTGGCACGAGATCCTGCTCTGGTATGCTGCATACATTGACGGCCAAAAGCGAATCCCACCTTATCAAGTTTACCGGCTATACCAGCTATGGCGGCGGTATCATGAGCAAGATCGGCGATGGATCCGCCTCCTGCGGGTGCTGCGGCTCATGAGTAGTGGCCATTGGGAACGGGCGGCCTTTCATGCGCGTCTCCTGATCCAGCGGGACATCGAGAAGTGGAATCCCGAAGCTTCAGTCTTTCCAGTAATCCCCCTCGTGCGTGCTATCAGCCGCGGCCCTCATTTATTTCCTATTCAGCCAGAAGGGGTGCGTTTAGAGCCCTTGCCTCAGACTTTGGGCTTTGGTGCTTTGCAGACAAAACTGAGACTATACATTTTGGGACGATAGTTCCATTCTGGTAACTCTCTTGAAGGCATGCGAGGGTATCTTCAGACTATACTTTTTAGTCATTTTATGGTGAGTTGTCAATTGAATTTAGCCACATCTTTGTAATTGATATGTTACGGTTCCTGGTTTTTGGGGGAGTATGGGCTTGGCTGGTGGCGAGTTTAGCATACGGTCAATGCGGTTACACAGGAGGGAACTGCGGTGGGATCACCCCAGGCTTCGTGGTAGGCCCGCCCTCTCCTCAATGTAGGCAAGCCTTGCCTTTGACGGTAACCCTCAACAGCACTGCTACGGGGGGCGGAATCAGCTCCATTGTCTATTACGTGCGGCAAGGGACTGGAGCTTGGAATGCGATCTCTAACCCTGGCTCAGGGCAGCATACATTTACTACGAGTGGCGTATGGCAAATCTTGCAGATTGTCATCGGACCTGGTGGTTGTCGGGATAGTCTCATCCAATGCTACACCATCAGTAATCCCCGTCCAGTAAGCTTTAGTATCAATCCGGCTAGTCCGCAGTGTGAGCGAAATCTGCCTATTACGCTAAACCTCAATAATACCACCGCCAGCGATCCAGGTCAGACTTTTAGCTGGTACGTCAATGGGACCCTAGTGGCCACGACTTCTAGCGCTACACATACCCTCACGGCACCTGGAAATTATACCATCAAGCTTGTAGTGGCTGACAGCGTCGGGTGTCGGGATAGCGCCACCCAAAACTATGTCGTACATGCGCGGCCTACAGCTGGCTTTCTAGTGAGTTTGGCGAATCCTTGTCGAGGGCATCGCATCTGCCTAACTAACACCTCGACTGGCACGGGACCGAGCACGACCTACTACTGGGAATTTGGGGATGGTGGGACAAGCACCCTGCTTAATCCTTGTCACCGATATACTAATCCAGGCACCTACACGATTAGGCTTATTGTGCGTAATGGCGGCATGTGTCCCGATACTGCCACGGCTGTGGTCACGGTTCAGCCCGGTGGTTTGGCGGATATCCTGGGAGATGGCCTTCAGGATACAGTCAAGTATTGTGTCATGCCTGGGGACCCTGCCACCACCTACACGGTAAATTTTACGAGTGCTAGTGATTGTCCGGGCGGCGGATGCACCTATACCTGGGACTTTGGGGATGGGTCACCAACGATTGTGACGACTAGCGACATGCCGCAGGCCCATACCTATACTTCTTTTGGTGAGTGGTGGGCTTACTTGACTGTATCTCATCCAGGGGGGTGTACCCATAAGGATTCCATCTATGTCGTTTTTCAACCGGTGCAGGTCACGGCTGTGTTTGATGTCCCGGCCACTGGTTATGGTGGATGTGCGCCGCATACGGTGACTATTCAAAATATTTCCTATACCAACGCGACCTATTTTATTTGGGATTTTGGCGATGGGCAGCGAGATACAGTTAGTCCCCCTAATACTTCCTCTTTTACGCACACCTATACTAATACAGGCACTTATCAAATTACCTTATATGCGGCGAATGCTTGCGGTTCTACCTTTACCATCAAAGGACCGATCACAGTAGTAGGGAGACCTCGTATCAATGCTGTTAACATCAATCCCAATCCCGGCTGTGCGCCGCAGACTTACAACTTTAGCATTAGTGCGACGGGCGTCAGCCCGCCGAATAATTACCACTGGTATTTTGGACCGGTGGGTGCTGAGGCCCATAACGTCGCTTCTCCAACCTACACCTATACGCAGACGGGTGCTTATAGCTTTATGGTCATTGCACGCAATAGCTGTGGGGGTGACACGTTTAGGACGGTGATTTATGTGGATACTCTACCCACGCCTCAGATCCTGGCTAGCCCTACGGAGGGCTGTCACCCGCTTTCGGT
>CAZAXD010000042.1:0-3115 GCA_964489015.1 uncultured Sphingobacterium sp.
TCAAATCCCAGCAGGCTGGTGGGGTGCTGAGCAGCTATTTCGACGAGTGGAGGTAGGCTGTGTGTTTTCTACAGGCGGATACCCGGGGTTCTTTCCGGGGTTTGTGGCTAGTTATCGGCGGATTCCGCTAGTTCTTTTAGAGCTAAACGTTCGGGCGGGTCGTGTGATACGATGGTTGGCGAGGCGGGCAGCGAGAGTCTTTAGTGCGTTTCCGACCATAGAAGGTTTGGCGGCCAGCACGCCTTTGGTCTGGAGCGGGGTTCCTGTCCGCTTTTCAGAGGCTGATCGAGGCCGTTATACCGTTACGGAGGCTCGGCAAAAGTTGGGCTTAGCCGCTGATAAGCCTGTAGTTTTAGTCTTGGGCGGCAGTCAGGGCTCCTCTACGCTCAATCAGCTAGTGGGAGCTTCGGTTGAAGCGTGGGTTAGGAACGGGGCCAGTGTGCTTTGGCAGGTGGGGCGCTGGGACAGCCCTTCATGGCCTTCAGCGGTACAGGTGCGTCCGTTTGTGGAGGACATGGGGATGGCTTACCAGGCGGCGACGGTGGTGGTGAGTCGGGCTGGAGGCTCCACCTTGGGTGAGCTAGCCTGGTGGGGAAAGCCCACGGTAGTGGTGCCTTCGCCGTATGTGGCGGAGGACCATCAGCGGGCTAATGCCCGTTACTGGGCGAAAGCCCAGGCAGCGCTTGTCCTCGAGGAATCGGCTGGGCCTCAAGCTTTGGCTCAAGCGGTCCTGGATCTTTTGCGGGATGAGAGGCGACAGGCGCATCTGGCTGCAAGAGCCGCTGAGCTCGCCCGCCCTCATGCTGCTGACCTAATCGCAGAAGCCCTTTACCAATTTACGTATGCTACCTAAACATGTACGACTCTGGGGGATCGGCGGGGTGGGTATGAGTGCGCTGGCCGAGCACTATCAGCGCACGGGGCACTTTGTGACAGGGTACGACCGGGAGCCTTCGCCCCAAACGAAGCGCCTAGAGCGCTTGGGAATTCAGATTGATTATGAACCGCGAAGCGAGCCCCTGCCAGAAGTGGAGGCTATTATTTACACACCGGCTATTCCCGAGGATTTTCCAGAGTGGGAATGGGCATTGCAACGGGGGCTGCCGTTGTACAGGCGTTCAGAAGCGTTGGCGATGGCGGTGGCGTCGTATCAGGTTCTGGCGGTGGCTGGTGCACATGGCAAGACCTCGACCGCTGCTGTCCTGACATGGCTTTTGCAGGGGGTGGGTGCGTCGCCGACGGCTTTTGTAGGGGGGTTGATGCGCAATTTTGGTAGTACCTATGTACCAGGCTCAGGCTCCTATGCCGTCGTAGAAGCTGATGAATATGATCGGGCGATGCTACGGCTGAGCCCAGCGCACGGGATTATTTTGAGCACGGAGCCGGACCATCTCGAGATTTATGGCAGTACAGAGGCGGTACTCGAAGCTTACCGGACCTTTTGTCATCAGATAACGGGAATCTGTGTGACGGGGCCGACGGTACCGCCTTTGGGACGCCCCGCATTATCTTACCAGCTTAGTGGGTATGAGGTTGTTTCACCGGGAGCAGTGCGCTTTAGCTATGAATGGGCAGGGGGGCGACGGGAAGCATCATGGCGCATTTTAGGTCGAGTTTATGCAGAGAATGCCGCAGCGGCTTTAGTCTTATTAGAAGCTATGGGGTTTCCTTTTTCTGCTTTAGCAGAAGCCCTGACCGGATTTGAAGGGGTTTTTCGGCGGATGGACTGGCAGCTCGTAGCCCCGGGCCGCGTGGCTATGCTGGATTATGCCCACCACCCCACAGAAATTAGGCGCACGATCGAAGCCATCCGCGAGAGCTTTCCGGGCTGGCAGATTATCGTCTTTTTCCAGCCGCATCTGTATAGTCGAACAGCTTTTTTTGCTAAAGATTTTGCGCTAGCGCTGGATTTAGCAGATACCACAATACTGCTACCCATTTATGCGGCTCGGGAGCCATTCACACCACAAATCTCATCTGAGCTTATTTATCAACACATGCGCGGCTCTGCAGAGCTAGCCCTAGATTTGCAGTGCGGAATGAGTATGCTAGATAAATTGCTGAGGCCGCCTTCTGTCGTCGTCTTGATGGGCGCTGGGGACGTATACTTAGGCTGGGAGCCGCTGATTACCTGTCTTGAGCGATTATGAGGGAAGGACTTCTAATAGGGTTTGTTCTGGTTACGTGGGGCGGGGCTAGTTGGTATTACGATAGCTTACTCAGGCGCGGGGAATGGGTTATTGTCGGGGAGGGGGCGTTGTGGGATTCGGCCTGGGTCGTCCGGCATATTGAGGCGCATGGAGAGCGGGGCCGTGGGTGGGACCTATGGGGGTTATGGTTTGATTTTGCTCGGCAGGGGCTTTTTGAGCGCTTAGCTCTTTCTTATGAAGGGCGGGGGGGCTATCGCTTAAAAGCCCGCACCCGCACGCCTATGGCCATCATTCAGCTACCTGGCGGGTTGGCTTATGTAGATAAGGCGGGGAAGCGTCTGCCGTTTACGAGACTGATGGCTATCCCGGTTTTGGAGATGCCACGCTGGGATAGCTTAGCGGTCGCCACTTTTTTGGCCTGGTGGTATCGTGATTCGTTGGCTTATGCTCTTACCAGCCATGTGTATCAGGGGCCAGACGGGCTGTGGCAGTGGTTTGGGCAGATTTTTCCGGAGACCTTTATTTTGGGGCGTACGGAGGATCTGGCGACGGCGATCAGTCAGTGGCGAGTGTACGTAGAGCGCTTGCAGCCACGAATCGGGGCTCTTACTTGCAAAAAAGTGCTCTTGTACATTCCAGGCCAGATTGTCTGTAGAAAACAATAAGTTTATGAGCGAGCTATATACTGTTTTTGACATCGGGACGCGCTGGATGCGTGTCGCTATTGCTAAACACGACCCGCGTCATGGGTTGAGTGTACTGGGTTTCACCCGGGAAGACTTACGCGGGGTCGTAGATAGTCGGGGGGTGGCTAATATCGAGCAGATGGTATCGGCGATTCGGCGGGCTTTAGCTGAGGTCCAGAAGCAATCTTCTATCGCTGTCAGTCGCGTCTGGGTTAGCCTTACGCATAGCAATCTTCGCAGCGAACGGGCCAACGCCATCGTGACTTTTCCGGAGAGTTA
>CAZAXD010000043.1:0-3001 GCA_964489015.1 uncultured Sphingobacterium sp.
GGCGGTGGCGGGGGCGGAAGCTTCGGCATCTATCTGCACAACAACGGCGCGAATGGGCTCTTCGTAGATGTCATTGCTGAGTCTAGCCTTCCCGGTGCGGGCGCTCAGGGGGGCTTGGGGGGCATCGGCGGCATCGGGGGCGCAGGCGGCTGTGGCGGGGCTAGGGGCTGTTCTGGCCAACCCAACGCTTGTGATATCGGCTATGGCGGTAATGGCGGCAGCGGCGGCAACGGCGGCAACGGCGGTAATGGCGGGGCCGGCGTCAATGGCCTCGCCCAAGATTTTTACATAGATGGCATAGCGCCTACGACAGCCACGTTTCAAGCGCCTGATGAGCCTAAGGTCTTTATTCGCTCGAGCGGCTGCACCCAGCGAACGGTCCAGCTCTGGGTCGATGCAGCCGGCTATATTGTGTGGTTTTTCGGACCCGGAAGTACACCCCCTACAGCTATCGGGGATACTGTTACTACCACCTACACTACCCAAGGTCGGAAAAACCTCTCCGTCATCGTCAATGGCCAAACCCACGTCTTTTACGAGTATATCGACATTCGCAATGATGGCACTGGCACGGTACCGATCTTCAGCATGAGTGCGGATACGGTATGTGTGGGAGGCTCGGTCACCTTCACGAGCAGTCTGACTACGGCCTCTAGTTATCTGTGGGACTTTGGTGGGGGGGCTTCACCTGTTTCGGGACCTTTGCAGGGTACTGTCACGATTCCTTTTAGCACGCCCGGGCGGTTTGTCGTAACACATCAGACATACTCGTCCTGCTGCGGTTGGTCTGACCCGATTCGCGATACCCTCGTCGTTCTTCCGGATCCTGCTCCGCAGATTACGATCTCTACCTTGTCAGGCCAGCTAGAAGCTTGTGCGGATGAGCCCATTATTTTTACGACTCAGCTTACGCACTTCGCTGGCACGCCCGCAATTAATTGGTACGTTAACGGGAACACTGTTGGGACCGGTCCTTCTTTTGTGTGGAATAATCCTACCAACGGTGCTACGGTCCAGGCTGTCGCTATCGGCAATACGCCCTGTTCTCGGGGACAACCCATCTCTTCCAATACCCTCACGATTACAGTTTATCCAAGGCCGAGCATTCAGCCGCTCGCTACGGGGTGCTTTGACATTCAAGGCAATCTCATCCCGGGTGAGCTCATTAGCCTTTCTGCGACAGCGACCGGTGGCACGCCCCCGTATACGTTTTACTGGGACCTTGGGGATGGCCGGGGTGCTGTCGGAAATCCAGCCACTGTCCTCTACCCGCAGGCAGGCACGTATCAGATCCGGCTCACGGTCGTCGATGCCAATGGCTGCACAAGTACCAACTCCGTAGCTTGTGACACCTCTGTAACGATCGCTTATCGGCCGATTGCCGATTTTAGTGCCACGCCTATCCAGGGTTGCCCGCTCCTCACGGTGAATTTTACAAACCTTAGTGCTTACGCAAATGCATACCTGTGGGATTTTGGCGACGGTTCGCCGCTGAGCACCGCGGCAAACCCAACTCATACCTATTCGGTTAGTGGCGAGTATGCCGTCACGCTGCAGGCTATAGCCGCTGGTGGAGCCGATACGGCTACCTTTAGTCGGTTTGTAGTTGTGTACCCGGTTCCGGTGGCAGATTTTTCGGTCTTTCCCCCCATCTTGTACGAAGGGGACACTGCTTACTTTGTCTCGCAGAGTCAGGGTGCTACCCGTTGGCTCTGGTTCTTTGGAGATCCGCTAAATCCGGGTGCCTCCTCTACGGATCCTAACCCCAGCTACTTTTATGCGCAGCCGGGCCAATACACCGTAACCCTTATCGTGGAAAACCTCTACGGTTGTCGAGATACTCTGACAAAGCCTGATTATGTGATTAAGCTAAATACTCCTGCGGCGACTTTGCCTATCGGTTTACAAAGAGAGGCTGTGCAAGTTTACCCCAATCCCTTTTCCGACGCGGTTTATATACGACTGCCCCAGGCCTTGCGTTTAGCCCTGTATGATGGAACAGGGCATTTGCTGAGTAGCCTAGAGGCGGAAGAGGGGCTCCATCAGCTTCATACGGAGACGCTGCCCAGGGGTGTGTACTTTTTACAAGCGGGACCATGGACTTACAAGCTTATCAAAGGGCTATGAGATACCTAAGCTGGCTAACGGTGGGCTTTGTGTGGGCCCAGAGCTGTGGCTACTGGTATGTATCGCCGACAGCAGTGGGTGGAAATGGCACACCGGCTTCCCCTATGTCGTTGTCGGCGGCCTTAGCACAGGCGGCCGCAGGCCCGATAAAGCACATTCGCTTAGCGATTGGAGACTATCCCCTGACGGCGCCATTGGTGCTGGATGACAATGTCATCTTAGAAGGAGGCTTTGACCTGAGTGGTCCTGTACCGGTGAAACGCACGGATGGTATTACCCGCCTCAGACGCCTCAGCGGTTCGCCTGAAGCTAATCCCTGTCGTCTCGTAGCCATTCAAGCTATTGGCAAAAGCGGGTTTGAACTGCACGACCTGTATATCGAAGTAGAGGATGCTAGCTATACGGCTGATGGGCCGAGCTGCTCTACGTATGGACTTTATCTGAATGGCTGCTCGAATTATCAGATCGTTCGGTGCCGGATTCATGCTGGCGATGCGACCGATGGCAAGCCGGGTGATCCCGTGCCTAATGGTCGAGATGGGGCACCGGGTGCGAAAGGCGCTGATGGCTGCCGGCAGTGCCAGCCCGGTGTGCAGCCCGATAATAATCAAGGCGGCCAGGGGGGCAGTAGCTGGTCGGGCGCGACTCAGAGTGGGGGAAATGGTGGTAACGGCGCTCCCATCGGGGGAGGACGTGGCCCTGCCGGCTGCTTCGACCTGAATCTCTGTAATGGCGCTAATGCACCAGCGGGACAGCCGGGGCAGAATGGCGCTACAAATGTCTCCATGCAGCCCATAGGTCTAGGCGGGGCACCCGGTATCGGGCTAAATGTGTGTAATAGCTTTTCGAGTGTAGCAGAATTTGCGGGCTTTTT
>CAZAXD010000044.1:0-2721 GCA_964489015.1 uncultured Sphingobacterium sp.
GTGTGAAAAACTTCTATCCACCTTTCCCACGTGAGGCGGCGAGTGAAGGTATTTTGCTGGCTGGGGTGGTACGATAGCACCAGGGGGGCTGGCAGGCCTTTCACCACGACCCCGTGGCTAAAGGGGGAGCATGTTTTTACGTTCCATAGGCGCCGCAGTTGCTGGTAAGCGATGTGTCCCAGGGCTATGACCACTTTTAGATGGGGGCGGAGGCTTTCCCACTCGGCTTTTAAGAAGGGGAGGCAATTAGTTAGCTCGGGTGGGGTGGGCTTATTGGTGGGCGGTGCACACCGGAGGGCTGCGGAGATGAATACGCCGCTGAGTTTTAGGCCGTCTTCGGGATGCTGACTGATTGGCTGAGAAGCCCACCCCATTTCGTAGAGGGCCCTATATAGCCACTCGCCCGAGCGGTCGCCTGTAAACATGCGACCGGTGCGGTTGGCGCCATGGGCTGCGGGGGCCAGGCCTACGATCCAGAGTTTTGCCTTTGGGTCTCCAAAGCCCGGTACGCCCCGAGCGTGGTACTTCTGGCCCCGATAACGGCGAGGGGGATTTTGAGCTACAGCTGCCCGATAGGCTACCAGCCGAGCACACCGCTCACACGCTAAAATCTCAGTTGCTAAAGCCTCCATGGCCGAATTTAGGCATAGCGGTTCATCTAAACACCCATCTGGTGGAGCTAAGGAAACTGGGCGTCCTCAACCACGCCGACCCTATAGGCGTGCAATGCGGATATGGGCCGGCTCAGATCAAAATATTTTTTCAATTATATGCGCACTATATTGGAAAATGCGCTCCAATCTGGTTTTTATCAGCTATGGATGTATCGATCTTCACAGAAAACCCAGTGGAAGCTCATAGTGTACGATGTCTTCCATGAGGGTAGCTTGTCCTTCAGCTGTAAAGTGGTGTTCGTGGTGCCATAGAGCGTAAGGGCCTCGGCGCTGCTCGTCGACAAAAAAGCCCAGCCCTCTGCTGGCGGACGCAAATGGGTAATTTTGGTTATCCATGTCACGGGAATTCCGAATAACGGCCGCACGGTGTAAGTAATGATTAGCCTGGGGTACGTTTTATCGGGCACTTTAGATTCGCCATGATGAAAAACCCGCTGCGGAATCTGGCAGATCGTCCAGTTCGTATCACAACTGTAAATTTTCATTTGATTGAAGCTTGCAATTTTGGATGCAAGCACTGTTATGCGCAAGATTTGGCGGCCAAGGAGACTTTGGACCTCGACAGGCAGAAGCGACTAATCGAAGCGCTAGCAAGCAGTCGCTACTTTACAAAAGATCAACTTTGCTGGTGGCGAGCCAACTTTGGTGAAGCATTTGCCGCAACTTATTCGGCATGCCAAGGAGTGCGGCTTTGAGGAGGTGAGTTTAGTTACCAACGGCAGTCTAATTGATGAGCACTGGCTAAGGGATTTAGCAGGGTGGCTAGACATCTTGGCGCTTAGCATCGACAGCCTGGACCCTGAGATCAACCTAAAAATCGGTCGCCATGACGATAAAAAGGTTTTATTGTCCATCGAGAGTGTCCGTCAAATGGCTAAAACGTGTCATGAGTTCGGCATTTCCCTAAAGATCAATACCTTTGTTCTAGCTTACAATAAACACGAGATTATGGCGCCATTTATAGTCGAGACCGGGGTTCGCCGTTGGAAGGTACTACAGGTTATGAGAGTAGAAGGGCAGAATGATGAAGTGTACGAAAAAGTTCGTATTACAAAGGAGGAGTTTTGGGGTTACGTAGAGAGGAATCAAACCTATTTACAGGGTCACTCGGTTGAGTTGGTGCCGGAGCCGGTTGAGCTCATTGAGGGATCATATGTCATGCTCAATCCCCATGGGAGGTTTTTTACGAAGGTGGGAGGGCAATACCGCTATTCATCTTCTATCTTGGATGGAGGGGTAGAGGCGGCGCTTAGGGAACTGGTGTACCATCCTGAAAAATTTTTAGAACGGGGTGGCCAGTATAGAGTCCGCGACAATTATAGGGCATATAAGGCGCCTTCTCTTCAAGGTGAACACGAGATTTTTCCATGTAAAGACGATAGAGACAAGATAGACCCTAGCTTTAGCAAGCCAGTGCTTTTATGCCTGGAGGAAACCGAGGTCCCTGTGTCTAAGTGGCGTGACGTGGCCAGAGAATTTTACAGCTACGTCATCGAGAAGTGGGGAAAGGGGGTTTCCACGTTTGTAGAAAAGTTACGCGAGCCTTCTGGTGGGTATATTATTCCATATACCCCTGCGGTGGAGGAGTGGCGACGGCAAGGCAGGAGTATGATCTTGCAGTACAGCCCTCTTTTTGCTAGATCCTTCGAGCAGGTAGCCTATGGGGAGCCCTTGATTTTCTTAGGGGGCGCCTCAGCTAAAAGGATATTATCCTTCATGTCAAGAGTTATGCGTTACTTAAAAATTTCTCCCGATGCGGTCTGGCTTCGGATTCGGTTTAATGAATCTTAAAATCATATGGCTCTCAAGTTAGCGTTAGGGGTAGGGTTTTTATGGGGGCTTTTGGTGGTGGGGCTGGGCTACTGGGCCAGTCGTCGGCGCAAATACTCCCTATATTTTTGGCTAAGTCTTTTAGCGGGGGAAGCCGTTCGTTGGAGCCTAACGGTGTTTCTCCTGCAAAACATCGGCAAGCCCATCTACGTAGTGGGATACCAACTGCAGTATGAGATGGGGGGCTTGTACGGGGCGATGGCGGTTATGGGACTTA
>CAZAXD010000045.1:0-2560 GCA_964489015.1 uncultured Sphingobacterium sp.
CCCTCCTCCACCACCACATCCCCCTGAGCCGGCACCACAGTTGCCACAACCGAATGCACTGCAAATGCCACCAGACTCGCCTCCATCGCCACCCCGACAGCCACCACCCCCATTAGCGCCTGCCGCCCCATTAGGCCCGTTAGCACCGTTAGCACCCCGCCCTGCATTGGCCTCCACGCGTACAATCCGGTAGTTGCCGCAGCCATCAAGATAAATACCGTATACCGACATCCCATGATTAGTCGGCCCTAACCCCGGATAGCCCGCTACGTTAAGCACAAGATCATGCAGCTGAAAGTTGGTAATGTTCACTCCCCTGATACCGATCAACCGTGGAGGCCATCCCGTCTCGGGGTTGGCTGTGGTACGGTTAAGAATCGTATTAGACGCGTTGGTCTTTTTCCAGCTTTGGGACTCGTCATAGCCGCCCTCCCAGTAAACGTTGGAGCAGAGTTCCAGCGTGTTATTGAGGGTATAGTTTCCTATAGCTAACCGTATCACATGAGGAGCCGTGGGCGTAGCAGTGGCGCAGGCCTGAGTTCGTGCCCAGTAGATATCAGCGGGATTAGACCGAGAGCCGCAGTTCGGGCCGCCAGCACAACCGCCTGGTCTTACGTACCAGATACGTCCATCTCCGCAGGGATCCTGCGCATATACCAAGCTAGCCCAGCCAATGAGGAGGATGAATAATCGGCGCACAGCGTAAAGGTACGAATTCAGTCCTAATCTGCCCAAAACCATGCACCCGCTCCTTGACCGCTCGGGCAAACCTTCTCACCACTCAGGGCAGCGCCTTTACCACTCAACCCCCTCTAAACGCATCTGGAAAGGAAAGGGGTCATCGCCTGGACCTGGTTTATGTAGTATCTGATAGCTTTTCGACCCAGCAGCCCTAGCCTCCAAGAAAACCGATTGACATATAGGTCAATATGGGCTTTTTGAACCTGCGGATCGAGTTCGCTTGCGTGCTTCTGTACAAAAGTCCACAAAGCTGTGGGATTGCGCCTAGCCCATGAGAGGCTTTGACGAACCGCAAGCGTGAGAGCCCGCTGCCAGCGCTTTGCCCTGCAATGCAGAACTACGCCGCCTAAGGGGATAGGTATCTTATGACGCGCTGTCCACCACGTACCCAGGTCGACAATCTGGACTAAATCATACGCTTGATAAGTAAAGCGTAGCTCGTGAATGATGACCGCCGCCTCAATCTCACCAGCCAGTAGCGCCGGTAGTAGCTGATCGTACCGATACACATAACGCCGATTGGCCTCGGGCACATAAAAGTGAAATAGGCTATGCGCCGTCGTGTGCCAGCCTGGAATGCCAATTCGAGCTTGGACTAGGTCCGCATAGCTGAGTGGCGTACGGGCCACCACTATCGGACCCACCCCATACCCCAAAGCCGTGCCCACAGGCATCAGTTGATAGCGCCTAAAGGGGAGCAGCCCATACTGTAAGAAAGACACCTTCACTAAATCTAACACCTCCCGCTGGGCCAGCACATTGAGGGCTTCAATATCCTCATAGACAAACTCCAAGGGGATAGGAGCGGAGACCTTGCCCAGAGCAAGCCCAGCCCAGATAAACGTATCATTGGGGCAGGGGCTAATCCCTATCCTTAGCGGTGCTACCGCCATAATGCCTCTATGGGATAGTGCGCAATCTCCGAGGACCAGCCCATCGGAAAGCGTAGATCCGTCGGATTTACCTGAAAGTCCATGTAGCTGAGCCGAAGCTGATCGCCATTTGGTAGAAAAACTTCTACTTGAGCTGGATAAAGCAGGCCCTTCCACGTATAACGCAGCTCGATCATTTGGCTATCCGACAACTGAGCCTGCCAGCGTAAAATTTGCCCGGTTTGGGGATTTATTTCGACCTGAATCTTGGTCTGCTGCTGAGAAGTCGATAGCTGGGCTAAAGCCGGGTCCCAGCGCCAGGTATAGTTAGAAAGCGCCATAGGCCACCGGCCGATAAGCAGGTCTACGATATCCCCAAGGCTTAGAGGCAGCCGTTGCCAGAGCGAATCAACAGGACCAAGGTACAGACGCTTCTGCAGGCGCATAAGCACAAAAGCACTATCTCTCCGCAGAAGGCAACGCGCCCCCTCTAATCCTAACAAGCCGGCGGAGGCCCAAACTAGAGAATCCGCTTGAATATGAACCCTTAGGGTAAAAATCTGTCGGCGTGTACCGAGATACGTAGCGTGAGCCCGCCAAGCTAGCGTAGAATAATCAAGCCGCTGGTTCATGAGTT
The DNA here is from genome assembly GCA_964489015.1 of uncultured Sphingobacterium sp. Classification (GTDB taxonomy): domain Bacteria; phylum Bacteroidota; class Bacteroidia; order SpSt-205; family SpSt-205; genus JAPYWM01. The sequence continues at coordinate 2,251 of CAZAXD010000045.1, forward strand.
GGGCTAAAATGATCTCTACCGAAGTCGACAGACGCGCTACTCGCTTCTTGGCAGCTCGGGGACAACCCATGAGTAGCAGTCCCGAAATAATCAGGGTAAGCCGCGCCATATATCAGAAAGCGGGTATAATGTCTGCGCAAGGGCTTTTAGTTTTTGATAACGCTGGGGCGAGAGGCGCTCAGGGCCCGCCCGTAAAAGCGCTTCCCAGGCTTCTGCCGGCAGGTGCTCAGCCGCCGTCTCCAATCTAAGCCATAAATCATCAGGCCAGGGGGGGGTCAACAGTTCAGCCCAGAGGCGCAGCGAATCCGTG